>NZ_JBQVQL010000006.1:0-83382 GCF_052440005.1 Phreatobacter sp. | reverse complement strand
GAGCAGGGCCATGCCGCCGACAGGCCGCACGATCCCGACCGCGCGGCGCGCCAGCACCGCCCGCCAGGATTGCGGATCGGCGGCAATCGTCGGGGCGAGGTCGGCGGGCACGGGCTCGCCTCCGATGCGGGCGGCGAGAGCCTCGGCCACGGCCTCCTCCGTCGTCAGGCCGAGGGCGAGGGCGACCTCCAGCGGCGGCACCCCCCACAGCCCCGCGAGATAGCCGACGCGCACGCGCTTCAACGGCTCGACCAGTTCGTCGACGAGGCGAGGCGGCGGCGCCCCGGCGTGCCTGTGGGCCCGAGGGCGGAGCGACGGCGCCGCCGGACGTGAGCCCAGCCGCTCGGCGAAACGCGCCCGATACTCCCCAAGCCGCATGGTCGGCCGCCCGATCCCGCGTCCGACCCCTCCCGGACGCCCCTTCGGCAGGCTATAAGGCGGCATGGAGCCGGCATCAGTCGGACGAACCCGGATGGCGTGCGTGACCGCGAGAATGTTATTCCTGGTTGCGACGGCCGCCCTGCTGGCGATGCTGCCGGCCCGAGGGCAGGCGCCCCTGGCCGGCGCCGAGGGTGCGACGCCCTCGCAGGTGACCATTCCAAGCTACTGGGACCCCCGCCGCCGCAGCGAGCGGGTCGACCTTACCCGCGTGCCACAGATCCGCTTCCTCACCGAGGACGACTTCCCGCCCTTCAACTTCGCCGGCCCAGACGGCCGGCCCGTCGGCTTCAACGTCGACATCGCCCGCGCCATCTGCGAGGAGCTGGGCGTGCCGTGCACCATCCAGGTCCGCCGCTTCGACCTGCTGACCGAGAGCCTCGACCGCAACGCGGGGGACGCGGTCATCGCCTCCCTCGCCATCAGCCCCGATATTCGCCGCCGCTACGAAGTGTCGGACCGCTATCTCGAGACCCCTGCCCGCTTCCTGATCCGCCGCGACACCCGCCTCACCGAGGCGACGCCGGAGGCCCTCGCCGGGCGCTCCATCGCCACCGTCCAGGGCTCCGCACACGAGGCCTATGTCACCCAGTTCTTTCGCCTCTCGGCCCGGCGCAGCTATCCGGACATCGAGGCGGCGCGACGCGCCCTGCTCGAGCGTGACGTGGACGTGCTCTTCGCCGACGGTGCCGCGAGCGGTTTCTGGCTCGCTGGCGAGGCCTCCGCCGGCTGCTGCAGCTTCCTCGGCGGAGCCTTCACCGAAAGCCGTTATTTCGGCGAGGGTCTCGCCATCGTCATGAGGCGCGGCAACGACCCGCTGCGGCGTGCGATCAACCACGCGCTGCAGCGGCTGTGGGAAAAGGGCACCTACGCCGAGCTCTACCTCAAGGCCTTCCCGGCGGGCATCTACTGAGACGGCTCAGTACATGCCCCGCCGCGCCATCTCGGCGCCCTGGCGCTCGCTCTCCTCCTGGGTGAGTCCTTCGCAGTGATCGACGAGCATCGCGCCGTAGCTCGGCAGGTCGTTGCGGTCGATGTAGCGCGCGGGATCCCAGAGCGCGGCCCGGTTCACCGCCTTTGCGCAGTGCAGATAGGCCTCCACCACGGTGACGAGCACGCCGATCTTCGGCGGCCGGCCCTGCACGGCCGAGCCCGCCAGCAGCGCGGCGTCGTCGGTGATGCGGGCGCGGCCGTTGACGCGCAGCACCTCGGCCATGCCCGGCACCACGAACAGCATGCCGACCAGCCCCGTCTCGAAGATGTTCTCGAGCGAATCGAACCGGTTGTTGCCGATCCGGTCCGGCAGCAGCAGGTGCCGGTCGTCGAGCACGCGCACGAAGCCGGCGGGGTCGCCGCGCGGCGACACGTCGGCCCCCTTCGACCCATGCGTGCCGACGATGACGAAGGTCGAGCGCGCGATGATCGCCCGGCAGTGCCTGTCGAGGCGGGTGATGACCTTGTCGGTGGCGCGCGACATGGGCTCGGGATGGCGCGCGCGCACCTCCGCGATGGAGCCGACATAGCTCACCGCCTCGGGATCGAAGGCGGCATCCGCCTCCGGCAGGGTGTGGATCGTCATCGGCGCGTCTCCGTCGGGGGGCGGGGCGGCATCAGCCGCGCCGGAGCCTGAGCATCATCAGATCGTACTGGAAGTCCGCCACCTGGTGATAGATGTTCCCCTTCCGCTGGAACTCGCGCTGGTGATTGAAGATCTTGGCGAATTCCGGATTGGTGGCGGTGATCTCCTTGTAGTAGGCCTCGGCCTCCACATAGAGGCGCTCCAGCACCTCCTGCGGAAACAGCGAGACCTGCACACCCTGGCTGACAAGGCGGATCAGCGCCTCCGGGTTCTTCTGGTCGTAGTGGGCGAGCATGTCGGTGGTCGCCGCCTGCGCCGCCACCTCCACCGCCTTCTTGTAGAGCGGCGGCAGTTCGTTCCATTTGGCGAGGTTGAACACGCCATGGAACACGGTGCCGCCTTCCTGCCAGCCGGGCGCGTAATAGCGCTGCGCCACCTTGTTGAAACCGAGCTTCTCGTCGTCGTAGGGGCCGATGTATTCGACCGCATCGATCGTGCCGCGCTCGAGGGCGGGATAGATGTCGCCCGGCGCGATCTGCTGCGGAACCACGCCGACACGCGCGGCGATCGTTCCCGCCAGACCGGCGATGCGCATCTTCAGCCCCGACAGGTCGGCGACGGTCTTGATCTCCTTGCGGAACCAGCCGCCCCACTGCATGCCCGTATTGCCGCAGGGCAGCCCGTAGACGTTGTGCTTCCTGAAGAACTCGTTGGTCATGGCGAGCCCGCCGCCGTGATAGTACCAGGCGTGCTGCTGCCGCGGGTTCATCAGGAAGGGCACCGAAGCGGTGAGCGCAAAGGTCGGGTCCTTGCCCACGTAGAACAGCATGCCGGTATAGGCGGCCTCCACCGTGCCGTTGGAGACGGCATCGAGTGCCTGAAGACCGGGCACGATCTCGCCGGCGGCGAACTGCTGGATGGTGAAGCGACCCTCGGTGAGTTCGCCGACATGGCGGCAGAACTGCTCGGCCGCCCCGTAGGTCACGTCCAGGCTCTTGGGGAAGCTCGACGTCGCGCGCCAGCGGATGGTCGGCAGCGACTGGGCGATGGCGGGGGCTGCGACGGCGGAACTGGCCAGCAGGGCAGCGCCCGTGGACTTCAACATGTCTCGGCGTTTCATGCGACAACCTCCCGGGGGGGGTCCGCCGCGGCCATCGCGGTTCTTCCCCAGGGTGAGGGCTCGCAACCACCATGCCATCGAGCCCTGCGGCAGCCGCGCGCGGCGGCCCGTCCGTTGCATGGCTCGGCCGAAAGCAGGGAGAAAGACGATGACGCGTGACAGGCAGGCAGCGGCCATGATCGGCGTCGTCGTCTACGGCGGGGTGGAGCCCATCGACATCGGCGGCACGGTCGGGGTCGTCTCCATGGCGAGCCGCATCCTGCCCAACATCGCCTCCCTCACCATCGCGGAGAGCGCCGGCCCGGTGGTCCTCGCCGGCGGCCTCACCATCATCGCCGACGAGGGCTTCACCACCGCACCGCCCTGCGACGTCTACATCGTCACCGGCGGCCCGGGCTGGCGCCAGCAGGTGAAGGACGAGGCCATGCTCGCCTTCGTGCGAGCCCTTGCCCCCGACCGCCTCGCCTCGGTCTGCACGGGAGCGCTGATCCTCGCCGCGGCGGGTGTTCTCGACGGGCACACGATCACCACCCGGCGCAGCGCCGTGGGAGCGGAGACACAGGCGCCCCTCACCCTCATCGGCGGCATGGCCTCGGGCGCGACGCCGGTCACGGCGGCCGTCGTGGAGGATCGCGGCATCGTCACCGGCGGCGGCGTGTCGCTCACCATCGACACGACGCTCTATCTCGTCGGCCGCCTCTATGGCGAGGCGGCGCGGGACGAGGTCGCGGCCGTGATCGAATACGACCGCGCCTTCGCGGCGAACCGCGCGGCGCTCGGCCACGTCATCGGCCAGGGCGCGCCCTGAGGCCGAAGGCGGGATCGTCGTCGAACAGGGTCGGCGCAGGCGACGTGCGCGCCCGCTCGATGGAGAGCAGCTTCAGTTTCGTGTCGACGCCGCCCGGCGCCGAGAAGCCGCCGGTCTTGCCGCTCGCCGCCAGCACCCGGTGGCAGGGCACGACGATCGGCCAGGGATTGGCGCCGAGCGCCCGTCCCACCGCCTGCGCCGCGCCCGGCTCGCCGATGCGGCGGGCGACCTCGCCATAGGTCAGCGTCTCCCCGGCGGGAATGGCGAGCGTCACGTCGGTGACGCGGGCCTGGAAGTCGGCGAGACCGTCGCAATCGAGGGGCGCTGCCGAAAGGTCGACCCGCTCGCCGCTGGCGAGCGCCACGATGCCGTCGATAACCGCGCGGATGGCAGGCGGCGGCTCGGCCTCCACCGCATCCGGATGGCGGGCGAGCAGGCTCGCCCGCGTCGCCGCGGGCGTCGCCGCCGGCAGGCGTACGGCGACGAGCCCCCGCTCGCCCCAGGCGAGGCCGACGGCGCCGAGCGCGGTGTCGAAAAGGATGAGACCGGTCATGGCGGAAGCCTAGCAGAGCGCCCTGCCGACGTCGCGGCAACAGCGCATTCATTGACCTTGCCGGCCCCCCGCCCTATTGCAACCCACCGCTTTCGCTCGTCTCCGTCCGGACCCCGCCATGCTTCCCGCCCTGTCGATCACGCCTGCCCTCCTGGAGGCCGCCCGCGTCTCCACCGCCTGGCCGTTCGAGGAAGCGAAGAAACTCGTGGCGCGCCTCGAGAAGACGCCGAGGGACGGGGCCATCATCTTCGAGACCGGCTATGGGCCCTCGGGGCTCCCGCATATCGGCACCTTCGGCGAGGTCGCGCGTACCACCATGGTGCGCAATGCCTTTCGCCTCCTGACCGAGGACAAGGTGCCGACGCGCCTCGTCGCCTTCTCCGACGACCTCGACGGCCTCAGGAAGGTGCCGGACAACGTGCCGAACAAGGAGCTGCTGACCCAGCATCTCGGCCGTGCGCTCACCGCCGTGCCCGATCCCTTCGGCACCCACGACAGTTTCGGTGCCCACAACAATGCCCGCCTGCGCGGCTTCCTCGACCAGTTCGGCTTCGACTACGAATTCGTCTCCTCGACGGCCATGTACCGGTCCGGCGCCTTCGACCAGACTCTGCTGACCGCCCTCGAGCGCTTCGACGCCATCCAGGCGATCATGCTGCCGACGCTCGGCGAGGAGCGCCGTGCCACCTATTCGCCCTTCCTGCCGATCCACCCGGAATCGGGCGTCGTCATGCAGGTGCCGGTGGAGGAGCGCAACGTTTCGAAGGGCACCATCGTCTGGCGCGACCCCGCCTCGGGCACGCGCTACGAGACCCCCGTCACCGGCGGCCACGCCAAGATGCAGTGGAAGCCGGACTGGGCCATGCGGTGGACGGCGCTCGGCGTCGACTACGAAATGGCCGGCAAGGACCTGATCGATTCCGTCACCCAGTCGGGAAAGATCTGCCGGGCGCTCGGCGGCACGCCCCCCGAGGGCTTCAACTACGAGCTCTTCCTCGACGACAGCGGGCAGAAGATCTCGAAGTCGAAGGGCAATGGCCTGACCATCGAGGACTGGCTGGCCTATGCCTCGCCGGAGAGCCTGTCGCTGTTCATGTACCAGAATCCGCGGAGCGCCAAGCGGCTCTATTTCGACGTCATCCCGCGCAATGTCGACGACTACCTGACCTTCGTCGAGAAGTTCCCCGGCCAGGACGAGAAGACCCGGCTGATGAACCCGGCCTGGCACATCCATTCCGGCACGCCGCCAAAGGTCGAGGTGCCGATCTCCTTCTCCATGTTGATGAACCTCGTCTCGGTGTCCAACGCACCGGAGACCAGCGTGCTCTGGGGCTTCATCCGTCGCTATGCCCCCGACGCCTCGCCGGAGAAGAACCCGAAGCTCGACGAGCTCGCCGGCTACGCCGTGCGCTACTTCCACGACTTCGTGAAGCCGACCAAGGTCTACAAGGAGGCCGACGCCGTCGAGCGCGAGGCGCTGGAGGCGCTCGCCGCCGCCATCATGGCGCTTCCGAAGGACGCCAGCGCCGAGGACGTGCAGGGCGCCGTCTACGACGTCGGCCGCGCCATCCCGCGCTACCAGGACCTGAAGGCCAAGGGCGCGACCCCGGAAAAGCCCGGCGTCTCGGCGGAATGGTTCTCGGCGATCTACAAGGTGCTGCTCGGACAGGAGAAGGGCCCGCGCTTCGGCTCCTTCGCCGTGCTCTACGGCCTCGACGAGACCCGCACCCTCATCCGCAAGGCGCTGGCAGGCGAGTTCGTGAAGGGGTGATGGGGCGGGGCCAAGCCGCCTTCGGGTAGGCAGACGCTTCCCTCCCCGTCATGGCCGGGCCTGTCCCGGCCATCCACGACTTGACCACCGCCCTTCGAGAATTCGTGGATGCCCGGCACGAGGCCGGGCATGACGCGGAGAGTTCCAGGGCAGACACAGGAGGCGACCCCTCACCGTCACCCCCGGCGAGGCCGTTGGCCGAGGAAAGGGAGTCCAGGTGGCCCGCGAAGGCTGCCCCACGCGGGCAGTCTCCTCAAAGCTTGACGATCTCTGGAGTACCGGGCCAATCCGAGATGGCGCGGGCAAAAGCTATCACTTCATCGAGCGGTTCTTCGGGATGCGATGTTGTGATCACAACGCGCAGTTCCCGGCCGGAACGGTGGCTGATATCGATGACCCATTCGTCGATCAGGTCCTCAATGAGAGCGCAACGCGGACCGACAACGCAGATCAACTGCACACCTTCGTCGAGACAGCGGGTGACAAAGGCCTGAAGATGGTCTTCGACCTCAGGCCCGACAACCAGAACGACTTTCGGCTTTAGCGGCACGAAGGCCCCTCCCCGTTCGTAAGGCGTACCGGTCGAAACTCTGGACCCCCTTCCCTCGCCATTCGGGCTCGCCGGGGGTGACGGATCGAGACGCCTCCAGAGCCGACTGCCCCCTTACTGACTCACCCACATGATCCGCGCCATCCAGGCGATCTCCGACACCGTGAAGCTCCGGTCGGCGTGGTCCTGGTTGAGCGAGGTGAGTTCGATCGTCCGGTTGGTCTGGCGCTTCAGTTCCTTCGCCATGATCTCGCCCTCGGCGGTCTGCACCACCACCCGGTCGCCCCGGCGGATCGGCGCCGTCGGCGAGATGACGATGCGGTCGCCGTCGCGATAGACCGGCAACATCGAGTCGCCCTGGATCTCCAGCGCGTAGATCGCCTCCTCCGGCATGTCGGGGAAGGAAACCTCGTCCCAGCCGTTGCCGGCGGGAAAGCCGCCCGCGTCGAAATAGCCGCCCGCGCCGGCCTGGGCGAAGCCGAGTATGGGCAACGGCCTGATGCTCATCCTGGCACCTCCGACGAGCGCGACGAATTCGCCGAAGCTGGTGCCGGTGGCGTTGAGGGCCTTGGCGACGGATTCGGTGGAGGGCCAGCGCTCGCGGCCGTCCAGCATCACGCGCTTGGACTTGTTGAAGGTCGTGGCGTCGAGCCCCGCGCGCTTGGCGAGACCCGAGGCGGAGAGGCCGTTGGTCTCGGCGAGACGATCGATGGCGGCCCAGATATCGGCATGGGAGAACATGGCAAACTCCCGCGGGTCCGGCAGGCACCGACTCCGCGCATCAAAGCTTAAGGAACGTCGTCCGTTTCTAGGATTATTGGCCTTTGTTCTTCCTGTCAATCTCCGCTAGGCTGGCGTCTTCCGTTTTGGGACCCGCTATGACCACCATTTACAAGATCTCCCCCCGCGACGCGTGGCAGCGCGCCGAGAGCGCCGGGCGCTTCACCGGGGCGCCCGTCGACCTCGCGGACGGGTTCATCCACTTCTCCACCGCCGCCCAGGTGCGCGAGACCGCGGCGAAGCACTTCGCCGGTGCCGCCGATCTCGTCCTGGTCGCGGTGGATGGTGCGGCGCTCGGCGCGGCCCTCGTCTTCGAGCCCTCGCGCGGCGGCGCCCTCTTCCCCCACCTCTATGGCGACCTGCCGATGAGCGCCGTGCGCTGGGTGAAGCCGCTGCCGATGGGCGCAAACGGCGCCCATCTCTTCCCCACCCTCGCGGACTGAGGGCCGGTTGACAGCGCCCGCGGCGGCGGCGAGCCTGTCCCACACGCCGAGGGAGAAAACGATGTATCGCGCGCTGACGCGGGGCATCCAGGTCACGGTCACCCCGGAATTCGTACCGGAGCGTTCGGAGCCGGACGAAGGCCAGTTCTTCTGGACCTATCACGTCGAGGTTCTCAATCTCTCGGGCGAGAGGGTGCAATTGCGCGCCCGCTACTGGCGCATCACCGACGAGCATGGACGGGTGCAGGAGGTGCGGGGCCCCGGCGTCGTCGGCGAGCAGCCGGTCATCGAGCCGGGCGCGGCCTTCGAATACACCTCCGGCTGCCCGCTGACGACGCCGACCGGCATCATGGCCGGGCACTACCTGATGATCTCCGAGCGCAACGAGACCTTCCAGGCCGAGATCCCTCCCTTCTCCCTCGACAGCCCCTTCGCCAACCGCACCGTCAACTGACGGACGGAGCGAGGGCCCGGACGAGTTGGACGAGGGCGAGGCCCGAGACGAGCAGACCGACGATCGCCATCAGGATGTGCGGCCTCAGCCGGCGGACGATATAGCCGCCGAAGGGCGCCGCCAGCGCCCCGCCGATGACCAGCGCAACGATATGCGACAGGTGGCTGAGGCCGATCTCGATGAAGAAGGTCGTCGACACCGCCACGGTCACGAAGAATTCCGCCGCGTTGACCGACCCGATGACCCGGCGCGGCGCATGGCCCGAGCCGATGAGCGTCGAGGTCACCATCGGCCCCCAGCCGCCGCCGCCGATGGCGTCGAGGAAGCCGCCGACGAGGCCCAGCGGCGCGGCATGGGCGGTTTTCGCGTCCTCGGAGGTCGGGCTCAGGCGGAAGGCCTTCATCAGGATGAGGAGACCGAGGACCAGGAGGTAGGCGGCAATGAAGGGGCGGATGGCCTTCCCGTCGATGTTCGACAGGACATAGGCGCCGAGTACGCCGCCGACGACGCCGGCGACGCTCAAGGTCAGGAACAGGCGCTTGTCGATATTGCGGAAATAGAGATGCGAGAGACCCGACACGCCGGTGGTGAAGACCTCGGCCGTATGGGTCGCCGCGCTGGCCTGCGCCGGCGGCAGGCCGAGGGACAGCATCGCGGTCGTGGCGATCAGACCGAACGCCATCCCGAGGGCCCCGTCCACCAGCTGGGCGAAGAAGCCAACGGCGATCAGCAACACGAACTCGAACGTCATGGCGGTGGGGGCCTCCGCAGCGTCCTGTCAGACAGCATATATGACAGAAGGGACGGCGCGGGTCAGTTCACAGAGCCGTCAGGCCGCCGTCTACCACGAGGGCATGGCCGGTCATGAAGCTGTTCTCCGGCGAGCAGATCCACAGCATGGCCTGGACGATCTCGTCGGCCGTCCCGGCCCGCCGCATCGGCATAGTCTGGACGAGCCGCGAGACCATCTCCTCCTGGGTGCGGCCGGGCTGGGCGAGGGATTCCGTCAGCATCGGCGTGTCGGCGAAGGCGGGGCAGATCGCATTGACGCGGATGCCCTTGCGGGCGGTTTCGGCGGCCGCCGTCTTGGTCAGGCCGATCACCGCGTGCTTGGCCGCGGCATAGGCTGCGAGGAGCGGCGCACCGGTGACGCCGGCCACCGAGGCGGTGTTGAGGATGACCCCGCCGCCCTGCCGCTCCATCACCGGGATCTCGGCCTTCATGCCGTGGAAGACGCCCATGACGTTGACGTCGAACATGCGGCGCATCACCGCCTCGTCGGTATCGACGAGCTTCATCGTGCCGTGCGCGACGCCGGCATTGTTGAGCGCCACGTCGAGCCTGCCGAAGGCGTCGGTACCCGCCGCCACGAGAGCCGCGACGGCGTCCCCTTTGCCGACATCGGTCAAGCGCGTGACGACCTTTCCGCCAGCCGCCTCCACCAGCCGCGCGGTCTCGGCGAGGCCAGCCTCCTGCACGTCGCCGAGGACGAGGTTGGCACCCTCCTCGGCGAAACGCACCGCCGCGCGCCGCCCGAAGCCGCTCGCGGCGCCCGTGATGAGGACGGCCTTGCCCTCGTAGCGGCGAACAGCGGTCATCACGGTCCCTTCTCGATGACGTCGACGGCCATGCGTGCGAGGATCGGGATGTTGTCCTTCACCTGCATGGCGCGCTCGGGGTTGGAGGCATTGCCCGACAGCGCCCGCTTCAGCACGCCCTGCAGGATCGCCGCCATGCGGAACAGCGAGAAGGCGAGGTAGAAGTCCCAGCGGGGAATACCGTCGATGCCGGTCCGCTCGCAGTAGCGCGCGACATATTCGGCCTCGGTCGGGATGCCCACCGCCTTGCGGTCGATGCCGGCGAGGCCCCGGAAGGAACCCGCATGCGGCAGCCGCCAGTGCATGCACTGATACGCGATGTCGGCGAAGGGGTGGCCGATCGTGGAGAGTTCCCAGTCCAGGATGGCGAGAAGCTCCGGCCGGTCCTTGGCGAAGATCATGTTGTCGATGCGGTAGTCGCCGTGGACGAGCGAGGAGCGCCCGTCGTCGGCGGGCAGGTTCTGCTCCAGCCAGGTGATGACCTGGTCGATGTCCGGCAGGTGCTCGGTCTCGGAGGCGCGGTACTGCTCGGTCCAGCGCGACAGCTGCCGGGCGAAGTAGTTGCCAGGCCGGCCGAAGTCGGCGAGGCCGACCGCCGCGGGATCGACCGTGTGGAGGGCTGCCAGCGCCGCGTTCATGGCGTCGTAGATGGCGGTGCGGTCGCTGAGCGAGACCTCCGGGATCGCCGGATCCCAGATGATGCGACCGTCGACGAACTCCATCACGTAGAAGGCGGTGCCGATGACGCTCTCGTCCTCGCACAGCACGTGCATGCGCGGCACCGGCACGGGCGTGGCGCCGAGCGCCTTCATCACCCGGTACTCGCGGTCCACCGCATGGGCCGATTTCAACAGCTGCCCCGGCGGCTTCTTGCGCAGCACGGCGCGGCCGCCGGCATGGGTCAGCATGAAGGTCGGGTTGGACTGGCCACCGGCGAACTTCTCGGCCCTGACCGGCCCGTGGAAGCCCGTCCAGTGGGCCTCGAGATAGGCGCCGAGCGCCGCTTCGTCGATGGTCATGGCAGACGTCGCCGCTGGCGTGGCCAAGGCAGAACTCCTCGCAATGCTGATCGGCAGGCGCATGCCGTCGCCGTGCCGCATGGCTGCGGCACGGGAAGTCTGCCACGCCGCCGCACCGCCCGTAATCTCCGACGGACGGACGACGGCGGATCGTCCGGGTCAGACGACCTCAAACAGGCCGGCGGCGCCCATGCCGCCGCCGATGCACATGGTGACGACCACGTGCTTGGCGCCGCGGCGCTTGCCCTCGATCAGCGCATGGCCGGTGAGGCGGGCGCCCGAGACGCCGTAGGGGTGGCCGACCGCGATGGCGCCGCCATTGACGTTCAGGCGGTCGTGCGGGATGCCGAGGGTGTCGCGGCAATAGAGGACCTGCACGGCGAAGGCCTCGTTCAGCTCCCAGAGGTCGATGTCCTCGACCTTCATACCGGCGCGCTTGAGCAGCTTCGGCACCGCGAAGACGGGGCCGATGCCCATCTCGTCCGGCTCGCAGCCGGCAACCGCAAAGCCCTTGAAGATGCCGAGCGGGGTGAGGCCGCGCTTCTCCGCGAGCTTCGCCTCCATCACCACCGCCATGGAGGCGCCGTCGGAGAACTGGCTGGCATTGCCGGCCGAGATGACACCGCCCTCGAGGGCCGGGCGGATCTTGGCGACGCCCTCATAGGTCGTGTCGGCGCGGATGCCCTCGTCCTCGGTGAGGGTCACCTCCTCCTCCCAGGTGCGCACGACCTCCTTCTTGTCGTTCATTTCGGCCTTCAGCATCTTCGTGGTGAAGGGAACGATCTCCTGGTCGAACTTGCGGCCCTGGCGGGCGGCGGCGGCGCGCAGCTGGCTCTCGACGCCGTACTCGTCCTGCCGCTCGCGCGAGATGCCGTAGCGCTTGGCCACAGTCTCCGCCGTCTGCAGCATCGACCAGTAGATTTCCGGCTTCTTCGCCTTCAGCCCCGGATCCTGGAAGTTCGACTTGTTCGCCTGGTTCTGCACCAGCGAGATCGATTCCACACCGCCGGCGACGTAGATGTCGGCCTCGCCCGCGATGATGTTCTGCGCCGCCGTGGCGATGGTCTGCAGGCCCGACGAGCAGAAGCGGTTGATCGTCATGCCCGAGGTGGTGATCGGGCAGCCGGCCGAGAGCGCGATCTGCCGGGCGATGTTGCCGCCCGTCGCGCCCTCAGGCGTGGCGCAGCCGACGATCACGTCCTCGACCTCGCCGGGATCGATGCCGGCGCGCTCGATGGCGTGCTTCGTCGCATGGCCGCCCATGGCCGCGCCGTGGGTGTTGTTGAGCGCGCCCTTCCAGGACTTCGCCAGGCCCGTGCGGGCTGTGGATACGATGACGGCTTCACGCATGGGTCTCTCCTGACGTGGTCCTGAAAAGGGGTTGGCTCAGCCGCGGGGCGGCAGGGTGATGCCCTTGCCCGCCGCGGCCTTCATGGCGAACTTGGTGGTCTGCTCGAAGGCGCCCTGCAGCGCCTTCTGGCCCGACGGATTCGAGATGTCCTCGAACCGTGCGGCGACCGTCTCGGGGGTGCGCTCGGCCTCGTCCAGCCAGATGCCGTCGGTCTCGTAGATGATGGTGCGGGCGAAGGCCCCCGCCCCGGCGCAGAGGATCGTCCGCGACGGCCCCTTCTCGCTGACGAGGAAGAGCACGCCGGGGGTGATCGATTCCGGCGTCAGCAGAGCCAGCGTCTCCGGCGTCATCAGCTCTTCCGTCATCCGGGTGGCGGCCGTCGGCGCCAGCGTGTTGACTCGGATGTCGTTCTTCGCGCCCTCCTGGTGCAACACGTTCATCAGGCCGACCATGGCCGCCTTGGCGGCTCCGTAGTTGGACTGGCCGAAATTGCCGTAGAGGCCCGAGGACGACGAGGTGAAGACGATGCGGCCGTAGTTCTGGGCACGCATGATGTCCCACACCGCCTTGGTGCAGTTGACCGTGCCCATCAGGTGCACGTCCACCACCGCCTCGAAGTCGGCGAGCTCCATCTTGGTGAAGGTCTTGTCGCGCAGGATGCCGGCATTGTTGATCAGGATGTCGATCCGGCCCCAGGCATCCATGGTCTTCTTCACCATGTCCTGCACCTGGGCGAAGTCGGCGACGTTGGCGCCGTGCGCCATGGCCTCGCCGCCGGCTGCCTTGATCTCGGCGACGACCTTCTCGGCCGCCGCGGAGGAGCCGCCGGTGCCGTCGCGGGCACCGCCGAAATCGACGATCACCACCTTGGCGCCGCGGGCGGCGAGCCCCAGGGCATGGGAGCGTCCGAGGCCGTTGCCGGCGCCGGTGACGATGGCGACGCGTCCGTCGAAGCGAATGGTCATGCGGAAGTCCTCAGTTCGTGAAGGCGAGCGTGACCCAGTCGGCGGCGAGCGCCGGCTTCTCGGCACCCTCGATCTCGACGGTCACGGCATGGGTGAGCTGGTGCTGCTGGGCTGACTTGGACTCCAGCGCCTTCAGCACGAAGCGGCCGCGGATGCGCGCGCCCGCCTTGACCGGGCTCATCATGCGCAGCCGGTCGAAGCCGTAATTGACGCCCATGGTGCGCCCGGCGATGTCCGGCAGCGCGTCATAGGCCATGGCGGACAGCATCGAGACAGTGAGGAAGCCGTGGGCGATGGTGCCACCGAAGGGCGTGGCCTTCGCCTTCTCCACGTCGATGTGGATGAACTGGTGGTCGTGGGTGAGGTCGGCGAAGGCGTCGATGGCGCTCTGCGGAATGTCGAACCACTTCGACACGCCGACCTCCTGGCCGACGCGGCCCTTCAGCTCCTCGATGGTCACCTGCTCTGCCATGCTGTCCTCGTCTCGTCGTCTGGTCAGAAGCCGCGCGCCAGCGCGACGCGGTCGGCGTGGAAATCGGCGTCGCCGTAGAGGGTGGAGGCTACCTGCATCCGCTTCATGAAGAGGCCGATGTCGATGGCATCCGTCATGCCGATGCCGCCGTGCATCTGCACCGCCTCCTGGGCCGCCAGGCGCGCCACCGACGACGCCTTCGACTTGGCGACGGAGACGGCGAGCGCGGCGCCGGTCGGATCGGCATCGAGCGCCTGCAGCGCGGCGAGCACCGCGGACTTCGCGATCTCCACCTCGCAGAAGAGATGGGCCGCCCGGTGCTGCAGCGCCTGGAAGGCGCCGATGGTGCGGCCGAACTGCTTGCGCTCCTTCAGATAGGCCATGGTGCGCGAAAAGCTCTCCTGGGCATTGCCGGAGAGCTCGGCGGCAAGGCCCGCGCGTCCCGCGCCGAGCACGACCTCGAGGAGGCCGTGGCCATCGTCCACCTCGCCGACCACGTCGTCGGCCGTCACCTCGACGCCGTCGAAGGTGAGTTCGGCAGCGCCGCGCGAATCGAGGGTCGAGAGCCGCTCCGATGCGAGGTTCCGTGCCTTGGCATCGACGAGGAAGAGGCTGATGCCCTCCGCCTCCCCGGCCGCGCCGCCGGTGCGCGCGGCGACGAGCACCGCATCGGCCGCCTGGCCGTCCACCACGTAGCTTTTGGTGCCGGTGAGGCGGAAGCCGTTGCCGTGGCGCTCGGCCCGCATGGCGATGCCGGAGGGATCATGCCGGCGGCCCTCGTCGACGGCCGTGGCGATCACCGCTTCGCCAGCGACGATGGCGGGGAGCCAGCGCTCCTTCTGGGCCGGCGATCCCGCCCGCGACAGCGCGGTGGCCGCCATCATGGCGGTGGAGAGGAAGGGCGAGGCGGTGAGCGTGCGGCCCATCTCCTCGCAGATGATTCCGGCACCCACGAAGCCGAAGCCGAGGCCGCCCTGGTCCTCCGGGACGAGCACGCCGGTCCAGCCCATCTCGGCCATGGCGCGCCAGAGGCCGCGGTCGAAGCCGTCGGCGATCTTCTCATCGCGGATCCTGCGCAGCGCCGCCACCGGCGCCTTCTCGGAGACGAAGCCGCGGGCGGCATCCTGCAGCATCACCTGGTCGTCGTTCAGGACAAGCATGGCGGCCTCAGGCGGACGGCAGTTGCAGGAGGCGCTTGGCGACGATGTCGAGCATCACCTCGGACGTGCCGCCCTCGATCGAATTGGCCTTGGTGCGCAGCCAGCCGCGCGGTCGCTCGCCGTCGTTGGTGCGGGCGCCCTCCCATTCGAGCCCCTCGTGGCCGGCGGCGCGCATGAGCAGCTCGTAGCGGCGCTTGTTCAGCTCGGTCCCGTAATATTTCAGCACCGAGGACTTGTCGCCGACGCCCTTGCCGCCCGCGGCCGCCTCGTCCTTGTAGCGCGTCATGGTCGCCGCGAAGGCGAGCGCGTCCACCTCGGCCCGCGCCGCATCGGCCCGCAGGAACGGGGCGGCGAGCCGGCCCTCGCCGTCGGTGCCGATCTCACTCGCCGCCACCTGTCCCGGCGAGCGCCCGCCGAGGAGGCCTCCGCCCCCGCCACCGATCATCTCACGCTCGTGGGTGAGGAGATATTTGGCGATGTCCCAGCCGCGGTTCAGCGTGCCGACGAGGTTCGCCTTTGGCACCTTCACGCCGTCGAAGAAGGTCTCGCAGAACGGCGACTTGCCGGAGATCAGCAGGATCGGCTTGGTCGAGACGCCCGGCCAGGTCATGTCGAACAGCAGGAACGAGATGCCGAGGTGCTTTGGCGCGGCGAAATCCGTCCGCACCAGGCAGAAGATCATGTCCGCCTTGTCGGCATAGCTCGTCCAGATCTTCGAGCCGGTGACGACGAAATGGTCGCCGCCGTCGTCGGCCCGGGTCTGGAGCGAGGCGAGGTCGGAGCCGGCATTGGGTTCGGAATAGCCCTGGCACCAGCGGATTTCGCCGCGGGCAATGCGCGGAAGGTGCTCCTTCTTCTGCTCCTCGGAGCCGAAGGCGAGAAGGGCCGGGCCCAGCATCCAGATGCCGAAGCTCTCCAGCGGCGAGCGCGCGCCGATGGCCCGCATCTCCTCCTTGAGGATCTTCACCTCCTCGTGGGAGAGGCCGCCCCCGCCGTAGTCCTTCGGCCAGCCCGGCACGGTCCAGCCGCGCGCCGCCATGCGCGTGAGCCAGACCTTCTGGGCCTCGGACTTGAAGGTCCAGTTGCGGCCGCCCCAGCAGATGTCGTCGTCGCCGGCGACCGGCGTGCGCATCTCAGGGGGGCAGTTGGCGTCGAGCCACGCGCGTGTCTCGCGCCGAAAGGCGTCGAGGGCGTCCATGAACATCCTCCCGCGGCGACCTCGCGATGGGCGGGCCGCCGATCGTTGCATCGTTGACGGCCCCGCTCGCGCGAGGACATACTGCGGAGTATGTTCGCCTGTCCGGCCCTTGTCGAGCCCCCCGGCCGGCGCGGGCGGCATGCCGGATCTCCCCCTTCCGGCAGAGGGCGATCGGCGCTAACACCCGGTCGGGGAAACAACCGGACACCGGAACGGTGCCGCTCGGGAGGATGCCGGCTGACATGCAGCCCACGGCCGCCAACGATCTCGTCTCACCGGACCGGCGCGAGGAGGTGCTCGCCGCCGCCGCCGAATGTTTCATGCGGCGCGGCTACGAGGCGACCTCGATGGACGACGTCGCCGACATGCTCGGCGCCACCAAGGGGCGCGTCTATCACCACTTCCGCTCCAAGCCGGAGCTCTTCTTCGAGGTCTTCCGGCGGGCGATCTTCATCCTCATCCGCGAGGCGGGCGTGCATGAGACCGGCGCGGGCACGGCCGCCGACCGGCTCCGGCGCATGTCCCGCGCCCACATCCTCTGCATGATGGAGACCCAGGCCTTCCAGCGGAACCTGACCCTCGGCGTCGACCTCTACCGCTTCGGCGAGACCAGCGAAGAGCACAAGGCGACCCTCGAGGAGTTGATGAATCTCCGGCGCGGCTACGAGGACGCCTTCCGCCGCACCTTCGCGGCGGGGGCTGCCGACGGCTCCATGAAGGCCCTCGATCCCTCCCTGGCCATGCGCACCCTCCTGGGTGCCATCAACTGGGTGGCGGTCTGGTATTCGCCCCGCCCCGGCGAGACCCGCGCCCATCGCGAGACCCTGGCGGAGGAGATCGTCGCCCAGGTGCTCGGCGGCTACCTGGCGTAGCGCTCGGCTGCACTCGCCTCACGCCGCCTTGCCGCGGGCCTCGCGCACCATCTGCACCAGCACCTTGTGCAGGTCCTCGCCGGTGGTCACCCGCCGGGGAAACAGCACCCGCGCCGTCCGGTCGCCGGCGACGAGGTCGAAGCCTTCCGGATCCGCGCCGGACATCTTCCACGGACCCGGCTCCTCGCCAGCCAGCGCCGTGGCGTAGACCGACACGGCGTCCGCATGGTCGGCGTTCATGTGGGCGATGGCGCCCGGCTCGGCGGCGATCAAACCCTCAGCGTCATTCACATCGATGAGCAGGTCGGCACCGGCGATGTCGGCCGCGCGGGCGAACCCGCCGTTGAGATGGCCCGCCGCCACGGCCATCCGCCAGACGCTGAAGTCGGGGAAGTCGATGTAGATCTGCGCCTTCGGGTTGCGCGCGAGGAACCGCGCCTTCAGCCGCTTCACCTCCGCCTCGTCCTCCACCCGCGAGAAGGCGCCGAGCACCGTCAGGCGCGGATGGGCCAGCGGGTCCCCCTTGCCGTGGCGGGCGAGCAGAACCGATGCGCGCCGATCCGCCTTCAGGTTGGCCGTGTGGCTCGACAGGTTGGAGATGAGGATCACCGGCGCCCCGTCCGTGTCGGTGGCCACCGTCGTCAGCGTCGTCACGGGATGGCCCGTGTTGCGGTCGATCGTCCCGAGCGCGGCGGTGCGGATGGTCCTCAGGAGGTCTCTCGCCCATTCCAGCGGCTTGAAATCCGCCGGCTGCGGCGCGTTCTCCGGGATGTTGCCCGGCATGGCGCCCGGCTGTGACTTGGTATCCATAGCTGTCTCCTGGCGCGGCACCATGACGACGGGCCGGCGGGCGATCAAGACCCTTCGCGCCCCGGCCGGCAGCCCGGCACCCGACGCAGGACTTGACGCGACGCGGAGCCTCGCCCATGCCTCGCATCGACCGGAAAGGCCCATCATGCCCCTGCGCCTCTCGACCAGCGCCGTCGATTTCGAATCCCGCTTCGCCGGCCTCCTCGCCATGAAACGCGAGGTGTCGGAAGAGGTGAACGACGTCGTTCGCGCCATTGGCCAGGACGTCGCGCAGCGCGGCGACGCAGCCCTCATCGAATACACCGCCAAGTTCGACAAGCTGATGCTGACCCCGGCGACCCTGCGCGTCACCGAGGGACAGATCGAGGCGGCGATCGCCGCCTGCGACCCGGCGACGCTCGACGCCCTGCGCCTCGCAGCCGAGCGCATCCGCGCCTACCACGCCCGCCAGAAACCGCAGGACGACCGCTTCACCGACGCCCTCGGCGTCGAGCTCGGCTATCGCTGGACCGCCATCGAGGCTGTCGGCCTCTACGTCCCCGGGGGCACCGCGGCCTATCCCTCGTCCGTGCTGATGAACGCCATTCCCGCCAAGGTGGCCGGCTGCCCGCGGGTGGTGATGGTGGTTCCGGCCCCCGGCGGCACGCTCAACCCCCTGGTGCTTGCGGCGGCCCACCTGGCGGGCGTCGACGAACTCTACCGGGTTGGCGGTGCCCAGGCCGTCTTTGCGCTGGCCCACGGCACCGAGACGATCCGTCCGGTCGCCAAGATCATGGGCCCCGGCAACGCCTATGTCGCCGCCGCCAAGCGCCAGGTCTTCGGCAAGGTCGGCATCGACATGATCGCCGGACCGTCCGAGGTGCTGGTCATCGCCGACGGCACCGCCAATCCCGACTGGATCGCCGCCGATCTCCTCGCCCAGGCCGAGCACGACACCGCGGCACAGTCCCTCCTGATCACCGACGACGGCGCCCTCGCCGACGCGGTGGAGGCGGCGGTGACGCGGCAGCTCGCCACCCTGCCGAGGGCCGAAATCGCCGGCGCGAGCTGGCGCGACTACGGCGCGGTCATCGTGGTCGACACGATCGACGAGGCCGTGCCGCTCGCCGACCGTCTCGCGGCCGAGCACCTCGAGATCATCACCGCCGATGCCGAGGGCCTCGCCGCGCAGATCCGCAATGCCGGCGCCATCTTCCTCGGCGGCCATACGCCCGAGGCGATCGGCGACTATGTCGGCGGCTCCAACCACGTGCTGCCGACGGCGCGCTCGGCGCGCTTCTCCTCCGGCCTCGGCGTGCTCGACTTCATGAAGCGCACGTCGCTGCTGAAATGCGGCCCGGAGCAGCTGCGGGCGCTCGGGCCCGCCGCCATCGCCCTCGGCCAGGCGGAGGGTCTCGCCGCCCATGCCCGCTCCGTCTCCATCCGCCTCAATCTCGGTGGCTCCGACTGACCGTCTCGCCAGGAAGGGACCACCATGACCGATCGGGAGGCCAAGGACCGCAACGACCCGGTGATCATGGGCCGGCGCCTGGTGGCGGTCTCGATCGACGAGGCCTCGATCGGCCGCTCCTCCGCCGACATCGAGCACGAACGGGCGGTCGCCATCTACGACCTGATCGAGGAGAACAGCTTCTGCCCGGTCGGCGTGGAGACCGGCCCCTTCACGCTCCACATCTCGCTGGCCGAGGGCAAGCTTGTCCTCGACGTCAAGCATCAGGACGGCCGGCAGGTGGTGACGCACATCCTGTCGCTGACGCCGTTCCGGCGGATCGTGAAGGACTACTTCATGATCTGCGACAGCTATTACGACGCGATCCGCACCGCCACGCCGGCGCAGATCGAGACCATCGACATGGCCCGCCGCGGGCTCCACAACGAGGGGTCGGAAACCCTGCGCGAGCGGCTGAAGGACAAGCTCGATTTCGACTTCGACACCGCGCGGCGCCTGTTCACGCTGATCTCGGTCCTGCACTGGAAGGGCTGAGGTGGTCTCCGATCGGCGCAAGAACCCCCAGGCCGTGCTCTTCGCCTGCGGCATGAATCAGGTGCGCTCGCCCATGGCCGCCGCCATCATGCAGCATTTCCACGGCAGCCGCGTCTTCGTCGAGAGCGCCGGCGTCCACAAGGGCGAGCACGACCCCTTCGTCGACGCGGTGATGGACGAGATCGGCATCGACACCCGCAAGACGAAGCCGAAGACGCTGGAGGAGCTGGAAGAGTGGGAAGGTCTGAACTTCGACCTCGTCGTGACCCTCGCCCCTGACGCCCACCACACCGCCCTCGACCTCACCCGCACCAACGACATGGACGTCGAGTACTGGCCCACCCCCGACCCCACCCTGGCGCAGGGCTCGCGCGAGCAGCGGCTCGACGCCTATCGCCAGGTGCGCGACATGTTGCTGCAGCGGATCCGCCAGCGGTTTACGCGGTCGGCCATGGGGAACGAGTAGGCGCCGTCAGGACCGCATGCGCTCGCGCGCTTCGCTCCACAGCGTCCGCGTCAGGTCGCCCGCACCCATCTCCCGTCCGAGGGACGCCGCCTGACCCGCCCACAGCGAGGAGAAATCCGCGCTCCCGCCGGCTTCCGCCTTCGCCTTGAGCGGCATCAGCGCGCCGCCGGCCGTGGGAAAGGCCGGCGCTTCGGCCGAGAGGGCTCCTGCCTCCCGCATCAGCCGGTTGACGAGGCCGCGCGCCGGGCGGCCGGTGAAGAGGTTGGTCAGCGCCGTGCCGTCGTCCTTGGCATGCCGCAGCGCCTCGCGGTGCATCGGCGTGATGGTGGCTTCCGGCGTGAACAGATAGGCCGTGCCGACCTGCACCGCCGCCGCCCCCAGCGCGAAGGCCGCGACGATGCCGCGCCCGTCGGCGATGCCGCCTGCGGCGATCACCGGCACCTCCACCGCATCGACCACCTGCGGCAGCAGCGCGAAGAGCCCAGGCTGGTTGGCGAGATCCTCGGTGAGGAAGATGCCGCGATGGCCGCCGGCCTCATAGCCCTGGGCGACGATGGCGTCGGCCCCGTGGTCTTCCAGCCAGCGCGCCTCGTCGGCCGTGGTGGCGGAGGAGACGACCTTCGCGCCCGTCGCCTTCACCCGCTCGAGGAGGGAAGCGGCGGGAAGGCCGAAATGGAAGCTGACGACTTCCGGCCGGAACTCCTCGACGACGGCGCAGAAGGCCTCGTCGAACGGCGCACGGTTGGAGGCGGGAATCGGCGCCGCCGGGTCGATGCCGAGTTCCGCGTAGTAGGGCGCGAGCCGCGCCCGCCAGGCCGCCTCCCGCGCCGCATCGGGGGCGGGCGGCGTGTGGCAGAAGAAGTTGAGATTGACCGGCTTCGCCGTGCGCTGGCGGATCAGCGCGAGTTCGGTCCGCATGGCCTCGACGCCGAGGAGCGCGCCCGGCAGCGCGCCGAGGCCGCCCGCCTCGGACACGGCCACGGCCATGGCCGACCCCTGGGCCCCCGCCATGGGCGCCTGCAGGATGGGCAGATCGATGCCGAACAGGGTCTGGATCCGGCGGTCGTGGGCCATGGCGCGCCTCCATGCGATGGGGCGCAGACTTTAGTCGGTGACCGTGGCGGGAAAAGGGGTGACCTTCGGGGGACGGATCGGGAGGCCGTTGGACCGCACCACCATCGGAACGGCGACCGGGCAAGGCGCGCCCTCGGCCGTCATGGCCGGGCTTTTACCGGCCATCCACGACTTGACTACGACACCTTTCAAGACAAGTCGTGGATGCCCGGGACGAGCCCGGGCATGACGAGGCAATGAGGTCTGGTGCGTTCTCGCGCCGGCCTTCAGGCGCTCACGGCCGCCAGCCGGTCTCCATCGGCACGTCGTCCTCGGGCGCCGGCGGCTTCGGCTCGGTGGCGCGGGCCTCGTCGATGATGGCGAGCAGGGAGACCAGCGCCTGTTCCACGCCCTCGCCCGACGTCGCCGAAAGCGCCAGCGGCGTCCTCTTCGCTGCCCGCTTCAGGCGCGCCATCTGGTCCTTGCGCGTCTCGGGGTCGAGGGCGTCCACCTTGGCGAGCGCCACGATCTCCGGCTTCTCGGCGAGCCCGTGGCCATAGGCCTCGATCTCCTTGCGCACCATCTTGTAGGCCTTGCCGGCATGCTCGGACGTGCCGTCGACGAGATGCAGCAGCACACGGCAGCGCTCCACGTGGCCGAGGAACCGGTCGCCGAGCCCGACGCCGTCGTGGGCGCCCTCGATGAGGCCGGGAATGTCGGCGAGCACGAACTCGCGGCCCCGCGCCCGCACCACGCCGAGACCGGGATGCAGCGTGGTGAAGGGATAGTCGGCGATCTTCGGCTTGGCGGAAGTGGTGGCGGCGAGGAAGGTCGACTTGCCGGCATTCGGCATGCCGACGAGGCCCGCATCGGCGATCAGCTTCAGCCGGAGGATGATGGTCGCTTCCTTCGCCGGCTGGCCCGGATTGGCGTAGCGCGGCGACTGGTTGGTGGCGCTCTTGAAATGGGCGTTGCCGAAGCCGCCGTTGCCGCCCTCCAGCAGTACGAAGCGCTGGCCGACCGTGGTGATGTCGGCGATCAGCATCTCGCCGTCCTCGGCGAAGATCTGCGTGCCGGCCGGCACTTTCAGCACCACGTCGGCGCCGCGCGCGCCGGCGCGGTTGCGGCCCATGCCGTGCATGCCGATCTTGGCCTTGAAATGCTGCTGGTAGCGGTAGTCGATGAGCGTGTTGAGGCCGTCGACGCATTCGACGACCACGTCGCCGCCGCGGCCGCCGTCTCCGCCGTCCGGACCGCCGAACTCGATGAACTTGGCGCGATGGAACGACACGGAACCGGCACCGCCGGCGCCCGCCTTCACATAGACCTTGGCCTGATCGAGGAACTTCATGTCTTCCGCTCGCCGCCGGAAGGGCGGGACGGGTCTCTACCCCATCGGGGCCGCGAGGTCCAAGAAAAACGGGCGAAATGGCCCCGAAAAGCGCCGGGCGGCCGCATCGCTGCGACCGCCCGGTTTCTCAGGTTCCACCGTTCCCCCGAATGGATGGAGCCCGATACGATGTGGGCTCATCATGTCGCGGGAGGATTGGGGGCGCCTTGATCCGGATCAATTGCCGCCGCCGGCATGGGCGATGAGCCGCTCCATGAAGGCGTCGGCCTTGGCGAGCTCGGCGGCTTCCACATACTCGTCGGGCTTGTGGGCCTGCTCGATCGAGCCCGGCCCGACGATGGCGCTGGGAATGCCGATCTGCTGGAAAAGTCCCGCTTCGGTGCCATAGGCGACCTTGGCGTGGTCGTTTCGGCCCGCCAGGCGCTTGGCGAGGACGGTAACGGGGGCATCCGCCGCCGTGTCGAGGCCCGGCACCAGCGCCAGTTCCTGGAAGGTGAAGCCGGCCTCCGGCGCGATCGCCTTCATCGGCGGCTCCAGCACCTCGTAGGCATAGGCCTCGATCTCCGCGACGATGGCGTGCGGGTCGTCGCCCGCGACGCAGCGCAGGTCGAAGTCGACGACGCATTCTCCCGCGACGATGTTGCGCACCGTGCCGCCGCGGATGACGCCGACCGAGGTCGTGGAGACCGGCACGGAATAGAGCGGGTCGAGATCGGTGCGGGCGGCGAGCCTCTGGCCGATTGCGTTGATCTTGACGATGAGCTTCGCCGCCTCCTCGATGGCGTTGACGCCGTGATGCCTGAGAGAGGAATGCGCCTCGAGCCCGCGCACCGTCACGCGCATCGGCCGCCCGGTCTTGTGGGCGATGACCACCTGCATGTTGGTCGGCTCGCCGACGAAACAGGCCTCGGGCTTCAGAGGCCGGTCCTTCAGCACGGCGAGCAGGGTGCGCACGCCGCGGCAGCCGACCTCCTCGTCATAGGAGATGGCGAGGTGAATGGGCTTCCTCAGCGGCGCCGCCGCCATGGCCGGCACGGCCGCCAGCGACGAGGCGACGAAGCCCTTCATGTCGCAGGTGCCACGGCCGAAATAGCGCCCGTCCTTCTCCACCAGCGTGAAGGGATCGGTCGACCAGTCCTGCCCGTCCACCGGCACCACGTCGACATGGCCGGAGAGCACGTAGCCGGCGACGTCCTTCGGGCCGATGGTGACCCAGAGGTTCGCCTTCTGCCCCGTCTCGTCATAGACGCGCTCGCCGGTGATCCCGAAGCCTGCGAGATAGTCCTCCACCCAGTCGAGGAGCGGCAGGTTGGAGTTGCGGCTCGTCGTGTCGAAGGCGACGAGCTTGCCCAGGATGTCGACGGTGGAGAGGCGCGCCATGGTTCAGGCCTTGCCCGCCAGCGCCTTGGCGCGAATGGCCTCGATGGTCGTCGTCGGCGTGATCGCCTGCTGGTCGAGGAAGCAGTGGATGATCGCCGGCTTGCCCGAGGCCAGCGCCCGCTCGAAGGCGGGGCCGAATTCCGCCGTCTCGCGCACCGTCTCGCCGTGGCCGCCATAGGCGCGGGCGAGCGCCGCGAAATCCGGGTTCTTCAGCGTCGTCGCCGAGATGCGGGTCGGATAGTCGCGCTCCTGGTGCATGCGGATCGTGCCGTACATGCCGTTGTCGACCACGACGACGATGATCGGCAGGTCATACTGGCAGGCCGTGGCGAACTCCTGCCCGTTCATCATGAAACAGCCGTCGCCGGCGAAGGCGATGACGGTCTTGTCCGGGTGCATGCGCTTGGCGCCGACCGCGGCGGGCGTGCCGTAGCCCATGGAGCCCGACGTCGGGGCGAGCTGCGAGCCGTACTTGCGGAAGCGCAGAAAGCGATGGACCCAGGTGGCGTAGTTGCCGGCGCCGTTGCAGACGATGGCATCGTCCGGCAGGCGGTCGCGCAGCCAGGCCATGACCTCGCCGTACTGGAAGGTGCCCGGCAGGCGCGCCGGATTGCCGGTCCAGGCGAGATAGCTCTCGTGGGCCGCCTTGGCGGCGCCGGCCCAGGCGATGACCTGGGGCGGCTGCACGCCCTCGAGCGAGGCCGCGAAGGCCGTCGGGCTCGCGTGGATCGGCAGATGCGCCTGGTAGACGCGGCCGACCTCCTCCGCGCCCGGATGGACATGGACGAAGGTCATCTGCGGCTGGGGAATGTCGAGGAGCGTGTAGCTCTGCGAGGCGATCTCGGAGAGCCGGCCGCCGATCGCGATGAGGAGATCGCTCTCCTTGATCAGCTTCAGCATGTCCGGATTGCCGCCGAGGCCGAGGTCGCCGGCATAGTTCGGATGGGTGTGGTCGAACAGCATCTGCCGGCGGAACTGGCAGATCACCGGCAGGTCGAAGCGCTCGGCGAAGCGCGTCACCGAGGACACCGCCTTCTCCGACCAGCGCGAACCGCCAAGCAGCAGCACAGGCTTCTTCGCCGCCCACAAGAGCTTCTGGAACTTCGCCATGTCCGTGAGGCCCGGCCAGGTCTCGGCGGCCTCGACATAGGGCGCGTCGACGACGGCCGCGCTCTCGGTCAGCATGTCCTCGGGCAGCACCAGCACCACCGGGCCCGGGCGGCCCTGCATCGCCGTGGCATAGGCGCGGGCGATCATCTCGGGGATGCGGGCGCAGTCGTCGATCTCGGCGACCCACTTGCACATGCCGCCGAAGAACTGGGTGTAGTCCATCTCCTGGAAGGCGTCGCGGCCGCGCATGCCGCGCTCGATCTGGCCGACGAAGAGGATCATCGGCGTCGAATCCTGCTGGGCGATGTGCAGGCCGGGCGAGGCATTGGTGGCGCCGGGGCCGCGCGTGACCATGCAGATGCCGGGGCGGCCGGTCAGCTTGCCATAGGCCTCCGCCATCATGGCGGCGCCGCCCTCCTGCCGGCAGATGGTGACGGCGGACTTCGCGTCGTGCAACGCGTCGAGCACCGCGAGATAGCTCTCGCCCGGCACGCAGAAGACGTGGTCGCAGCCCTGGGCGACGAGCTGGTCCACCAGAATCTGGCCGCCGGTGCGGGTGACGGTTTCAGCGCGCATGGATGAGGTCCTCGGATCGCTTCCGGCCGCGTTCGCCCGCAGCCTGGTTCGGCGCGGACCTTAGCGGCAGCGACGCGGGGCGGGAAGCGCCGGAAATGCGGGGCGGATGCACAGAGTGCGAGAGAGCTGGCGAAGATCGCGGGCATGGAGGGGTCAGGGGTGGGGGGCCGGAACAAGCCCGCCGGATCAGCCGTCGCTCCAGAAGAGGCCCCTCAATCCCCTCTGAGCGCAAACGCCTTCCTTGCCGCCGGCCGCGCCATGGCCGCCTCGTACCAGCCCCTGATCGCCGGCTTGTCGGCGAGGAGCTGCGAGAAGCGCAGGTAGAAGACGCAGCACGCCACGTTCAGGTCGGCGATGGTGAAGCGGTTGCCGACGAGGTGGCCGCCATGGCTCGCGAGATGGCCCTCCAGCACGGCGAGCGGAGCCTTCAGCGTCTCCGTGCTCTTCGCCACCACCCCCGGGTCGCGTTCGGCCTCGGGCTTCAGCGTCTCGTGCTGCATCAGCGCCAGCGCCGCCGCCTCCACCTCCGTCACCGCCCACATGGACCACATGGTCATGAGCCCGTCCTCGTCCACCGATTCCGGGGCGAGCGGCCCGCCGGCCTTGCGGGCGAGGTGCAGGTTGATGGCGAGGGACTCCCACAGGATGACGCCGTCGACATCGGCCGCGGGCACCCGGCCGTTGGGGTTGATGGCGAGGAAGTCGGGCTTGCGCGAGCCCGCGGGACCATAGACCACGGGCACGTGCGTGTAGGCGAGGCCGAGCTCCTCGCAGGCCCAGAGGTTGCGGATCGCGCGCGACTTGGCGATGCCGTAGATGGTGATGCTCATGCGGGCCTCATTGGCGGAAGGATTCCCGCGCGATGATAAGCCGCTGCACCTCGCTCGTCCCCTCGTAGATGCGGGTGATCCGCGCATCCCTCACATGCCGTTCGACGGGATAGTCGGCGCAATAGCCGGCGCCGCCGTGGAGCTGCAGCGCGGTGTCGGTGGCCCGCCCCGCCGCCTCGGAGGCGAAGAGCTTGGCCATGGAGGCCTCGCGGCCGAAGGGCTCGCCGCGGTCCTTCTTCGCCGCCGCCGAGAGGATGAGGAGCCGCGCCGCCTCGAGCTCGGTCTCGCGATCGGCCACCATCCACTGGATCCCCTGGAAATCGGCGATGGCCTGGCCGAACTGGCGGCGTTCCTTCACGTAGGCCTTGGCCGCGTCCATGGCGGCGCGGGCGATGCCCAGCGACAGCGCGGCGACGCCGATGCGCCCGCCGGCAAGCTCCCCGACCGCGATGCGGAACCCGTCGTCGAGCTTGCCCATCAGCGCCGATGCCGGCACGCGGCAGCCGTCGAAATGCACCGTATTGGTGGCCGAGCCGTGCTGGCCGAGCTTCCTCTCCGCCTTGCCGATGACGAGGCCGGGCGTACCCGCTTCCACGAGGAAGCAGGAAATGCCCTTGCCCTTCGGCGCCTCCGGATTGGTCACCGCCCAGACGACGAAGAGGCCCGCATACTCGGCAGAGGTGATGTAGATCTTCTCGCCGTCGAGCACGAAATGGTCGCCGTCGCGGCGGGCGCGGGTCTTCATGCCGGCGGGATCGGAACCGGCGCCGGATTCGGTCAGGCAGAAGCCGGCCGCTGCATAGGTGCCGTCGGCGATCTTCGGGATATAGGCGCGCTTCTGCGCCTCCGACCCCACCGCCTGGATGACCTCGGCCACCATGTTGGTGACGGAGGCGGTGACGCCGGTCGCCGCGCAGGCATAGCCGAGCTCCTCGATGGCGAGAGCAAAGGCCGCCGTGCCGGCTTCCGTCCCACCAAACTCGGAGCGCACGTTCACCGCCATGAAGCCGGCCTCGGCGAAGGCCTTCAGATTTTCGAGGAACTGCGGGCGCCCCTCGCCCCGGTCGAGGACGGCGGCGAGCGGCGCGGCGATCTCCCCCGCCATCTTCCGCGCGGTGTCGCGGATGAGAAGCTCTTCCTCGGTGAGTTCGAACAGCATGGCGGTCTCCGATGGCCCTGAGCTCTTAGGGGAGGTGCGCGAGGGCGGCAATCCGGCGAAACGGGGGTGGGGGGAAGGGGAGGATGCCCCATCCTGCCAAGGCGCGTGTCCGGACGGCGGAGTGCGGTTCGCGCCTGCCGTGGCAGGGCATGACGAAAACCCTTCCACCCGCTAATCATGCCCCATGACCTACGCCGCAGACCCCCGTGCCTTTCTCCTCTCGCTCGGCCGCGCCGCCATCGCCGCCGCCCTGCCCGACCGCATGGCCGACCACCTCCCCGACGTGCCCGCCGGCCGCACCGTCGTGGTCGGTGCCGGCAAGGCCGCGGCCAGCATGGCCCAGGCCTTCGAGAAGCTCTGGCCGGCGCCGCTCGAGGGCACGGTCGTCACCCGCTACGGTCATGCCGTCCCGTGCAAGCGGATCGCCGTCCTGGAGGCCTCCCACCCGGTGCCCGACGCGGCCGGGCTCAACGCCACCCGCGCCATCCTCGCCCGGCTGGAGGGCCTCACAGCCGACGACCTCGTCGTCGCCCTCATCTCCGGCGGCGGCTCGGCACTGCTCGCCCTGCCCGGAGGCGACCTGACCCTCGAGGACCTCAAGGCGGTCAATGCCGCCCTCCTCGCCTCCGGCGCCGACATCACCGCCATGAACTGCGTCAGGAAGCACGTCTCGGCCATCGCCGGCGGCCGGCTGGCGGCGGCGGCCCATCCCGCCCGCCTCGTCACCATCGCCATTTCCGACGTGCCGGGGGACGATCCTGCGGTCATCGCCTCTGGACCCACGGTGCCCGATCCGACGACACGCGAGGAAGCCCTCGCCATCGTCGCCCGCTACCGCATGGACCTGCCGGCCGCCGTCATGGCGCACCTCCAGAGCCCGGCCTGCGAGAGCGTCAAGCCGGACCATCCCGCCTTCACAGCCGGCGTCGACGTGCGCCTCATCGCCCGGCCTGTGGAGAGCCTGCGCGCCGCCGCCCGCATCGCCGAGGCGGCGGGCCTGCCGACCCTCATTCTCGGCGACACCATCGAGGGCGAGGCCCGCGACGTGGCGCAGGTCCATGCCGCCCTCGCCCGCTCGGTGCTGGAACATGGCCTGCCCGCAGCGCCGCCGCTTCTGATCCTGTCGGGCGGCGAGACCACCGTGACCTTGCCGAAGGACCGCGCCATCGGACGCGGGGGACGCAACTCCGAATTCGCCCTCGCCTTCGCCGCCGCCATCCAGCCATTGTCGCCGACACTGCGGAACCGCATCCACGCCATCGCCCTCGACACCGACGGCATCGACGGCATCGAGGCCAATGCCGGGGCGCTGGTGACGCCGGAGATCCTCGCCGCTGCGGAAGCCCGGGGCCTCTCGCCCCGCGCCTTCCTCGACCACCACGACGGATTCGGATTTTTCGCTGCTCTGGACGGCCTCGTTGTCACAGGACCGTCACACACCAACGTCAACGATTTCCGGGCGATCCTTGTACAATGATACTCTCCGGCGTCGCGGCCGCGGGGATGGGTCGCGGGCCGGCATGAGGGGGATCAGAGATGACGATGACCTGGGTTCGTGCGGGGATCGGCCTTGCCCTCGCGTTGCTCACGCTGGGCGGCGGCGAGGCGCAGGCGCAGGCGCGCACGCAGGTCACGCTCTACACCTCGGTCGAGACTGACCAGCTCGCGGCGTTCAAGGAGGCGATCGAGAAGGATCTGCCGGACATCGAGGTCCGGTGGGTGCGCGATTCCACCGGCGTCATCACCGCCCGCGTGCTGGCCGAGCGGGCGAACCCGCGGGCCGACATGATCTTCGGCCTCGCCGCGACGAGCCTCTTGCTCTTCGCCTCCGCCGACATGCTGGAGCCCTACAAGCCGCGCAACGCCGAGGAGATCAAGCCGGCCTTCCGCGATTCATCGGCCCGCCACCGCTGGACGGGCATGGACGCCTATGTCTCGGCGATCTGCTTCAACCGCGACGAGGCGCGCAAGGTCGGCGCCCCCGCTCCCACCCGCTGGCGCGAACTGCTCCACCCCACGCTGCGCCAGCGCATCGTCATGCCCCATCCCGCCTCCTCCGGCACCGGGTTCCTGCTCGTCGCCGGCTGGATCCAGATCATGGGCGAGGAGGCCGCCTGGGCCTTCATGGAGCAGTTGCATGAGAGCGTCGCGCTCTACACGCACTCGGGCAGCGCGCCCTGCGTCCAGGCGGCGCGCGGCGAAAGGGTGCTGGGCCTGTCCTTCGACATGCGCGGCGCTCGCGAGAAGAGCATGGGCGCGCCCATCGAGGTCATCGTGCCCGAGGACGGCGCCGGCTGGGAAATGGAGGCCTTTGCGCTGGTCCGCGACCGGCCCAAGCACCAGGCCGAGGCCGCCCGCCGCATTGCCGACTGGGCGGCGAGCCGCCGGGCCAACGAGCTCTATGCGCAGTTCTATGCGGTGGTCGCCCATCGCGACGTGACGAACCGGCCGCCCAACTACCCGCCCCACGCCGAGGAGCGCATGCTGCGCAACGACTTCTCCTGGATGGCGCAGAACCGCGACCGCATCCTCGCGGAATGGTCGCGCCGCTTCGACGGCCGCCTGCCGGGATCGCGCTGAGCCGCCGGCAAGCTCTCCCGACACGGACACAATGAAAGACCCCGCCGCCTTGCGGGCGACGGGGCCTGTCGTCGCGGAACGGGGCGGCGCCGCCGCCCCTCTCCACAGCGTCAGTTGCTGGCGGTCACGCCCGCCGCCTTGATGACCGGCGTCCACTTGGCGATCTCGGCCTCCAGGAAGGCGCGCAGGCCGGCGGGGGTGGCGAGGTTGCCGGTGGGCAGGTCGGCGCCGAGCTCGGCGAGGCGGGCCTTGACGCCGTCGTCGTTCAGCGCGGCCACGAGAGCCTGGTTGAGACGGGTGACGATCGGCTCCGGCGTGCCCTTCGGCGCCAGCATGGCGTTCCACACCACCACCTGGTAGGCGGGCAGGCCGGCCTCGGCCGTCGTGGGCACGTCCGGCAGGGCGGCGTTGCGCGCGGCCTGCGCGACGGCGAAGGCCTTGATGGTGCCGGCGCGGACCTGCGGGGCGACGTTGACCACCTGGTCGCAGAGATAGTCCACCTGGCCGGCGACGAGATCGTTCATGGCCGGGCCGGTGCCGCGATAGGGCACGGACTGCGGCTTCACGCCGATGATCGCGTGGAGCAGCAGGCAGGTCGTGTGGCTGACCGAGCCGATGCCGGCATGGGCGTTGTTGGCGGTGCGCTCGTTGGCCTTCAGCCAGGCGACGAACTCGGAGAGGTTGTTCGGCGGCAGCGCCTTCTTGGCGGTGATCAGGATGGCGTTGGTGTTGACGAGGCCGATCTGGGCGAAATCCGTAACCGGGTTGTAGCGCAGGTTCGGGTAGAGCGCGACGGAGGCGGCGTGGGTGCCGGTGTGGCCGATCATGATGGAGTAGCCGTCGGGCTGCTGCTGGGTGAGACGGGTCGCGCCCGTGGTGCCGCCGGCGCCGGCGACGTTCTCGATCACCACGCTCTGGCCGAGGTTCTTCGACATGGCCTCCGCGACGATGCGGGCGACCACATCGGTCGGGCCGCCGGCGGCGAAGGGGATGATCATGGTGATGGGGCGGGTCGGATAGGTCTGCGCAGCGGCCGGAACGACGCCGGCCATGACGGCGGCTGCGGTTGCGGCGATGATGTGTCGACGATTCATGAAGGTCCTCCTGAACTCTGGAAATTCCGCATCCGGGTCCTGTGCTGCCCGGTTGCTCCACGCCATACCCAATTCCCCCGGGCTTGGATAGTAAGGAGCTAGTGCTGCGACGCTTCGCGGCAAGGAGACGGCATCCCGGTGTGGTGCCGGGGAGGATCGATGATCGAGCATGTGGTGACGGACCGTCTTTTTCCCGGCTTCAGGATGCTGGACGTCGCAACCTCCGGCACGACCATCCGGCTGCGCACCGGCGGGTCGGGCCCTGCCCTGCTGCTGCTCCACGGCTATCCGCAGACCCATGTGCTCTGGCACAAGATCGCCCCGCGTCTCGCGGAGCGCTTCACCGTGGTCGTCGCCGACCTGCGCGGCTACGGCGACAGCGGCAAGCCCGCGACCACCGCCGACCACGCCTCCTATTCCAAGCGCGCCATGGCCTTGGACATGGCGGAAGTGATGACCGCCCTTGGTCACGAGCGCTTCTTCCTCGCCGGCCACGACCGCGGCGGACGGGTCGCCCACCGCCTCGCCGTCGACCATGCCGACCGGGTCGCCAAACTCGCCGTGCTCGACATCGCGCCGACCCGCGAGATGTATGCCGGGACGACCGATGCCTTCGCCAGGGCCTATTGGCACTGGTTCTTCCTCATCACCCCCGCGCCGTTCCCGGAGCGCATGATCGGCGCCGACCCGGATGCCTACTGGCTGAAGAAGTGCGGCTCGGGCTCGGCAGGGCTGTCGCCCTTCTCGCCCGAGGCCCTGGCCGAGTATCTCCGCTGCTTCCGCGATCCCGCCGTGATCCATGCGAGCTGCGAGGACTATCGCGCCGCCGCCGCCATCGACATCGCCCATGACGATGCCGACGGCGATCGCAAGCTGGAATGCCCGCTGAGGGTCTTGTGGGGCCAGAAGGGCGTCATCGAAAGCTGCTTCGACGCGCTCGCCCTCTGGCGCCGGCGCGCCGCGGACGTCTCCGGCCGCGCCCTGCACGGCGGGCACTACCTGGCCGAGGAGCTTCCCGACGCGGTCGCGGACGAGTTCGAGGCCTTCTTCACCTGAGATCAGGGCGCGGGGGCGATGCCGGCTTCCCGGATGATGCCGCCCCATTTGTCGATCTCGCTGCGCACCAGGGCGGTCAGGGCCGCCGGATCCCGGTCCGCGGGGGCGGGCAGCTCGGCGCCGAGTTGCATGAGACGGGCGCTGACGGCGGGATCGGCCAGCGCCGTCTGCAGCGCGGCGGCGAGCCTCGCCACGACGTCGGGCGGCGTGCCGCGCGGCGCGAACAGGGCGTTCCACGCCGTCGCCTGGAAATCCGGCAGCCCGCCCTCGACCGAGGTCGGCAGGTCCGGTGCGGCCGGCGACCGCGTGCGGGTGGCGATGGCGAGACCCCTGACGGTGCCCGCGAGCACCTGCGGCAGGGCGCCAGCGGTCTGGTCGCAGCCATAGTCGATCTCGCCGGAGATCAGCGCGTTCAACACCGGCGCGGTGCCGCGATAGGGGATGTGGGTGACCTCCACGCCGATCAGCGCATTGAACATGGCGCAGGCGAGATGAGAGGTGGCGCCGACGCCGGCCGTGCCGAAATTCAGCCGGTTCGCGTTGGCCTTCACATGGGCGATGAAGGCAGGGAGATCGCGGGCGGGCACCTTGGGGCTCGCCAGCAGCAGCATGGGCGTGGAGGCGATCAGGCCGACGGGGGCGAAATCGCGGACCGGGTCATAGGGCAGGTTCGCCTGCAGCGTCACCGCCGCGGCATGGGTGCCCATGTTGCCGACGACGATGGTGGTGCCGTCGGGGGTGGCCCGTGCCGCCCGCGTCGCTCCGGTGACCCCGGAGTTGCCGGCGACGTTCTCGACGACCACCGCGACGCCGAGGGTACGGCTCAGGCTGTCGGCAACGATGCGGCCGATGACGTCGGTCGGGCCGCCGGCCGCGAAGGGCACGATCACGGTGATCGGCCGGGACGGCGCCGTCTGCGCCGCCGCGGGATTGGTCAGGAGGCTCATCGCCGTCAGGGCGAAGCCGATCATCAGGCGTACCGGTGCCATCACCGCGCTCCCCGTTGTGTTCAGACGGGGATACGCAGGGGGCCGCGACGGCGTTACGGCCCTGCGCCGTGACGCCATCACGAGGGGGTGAACGCTGGCCTCAGTTTGCGGTGACGCCGGCCGCCTTGATCACCGGCGTCCACTTGTCGACTTCCGCCGCCACATGGGCGCGCAGGGCCTCGGGGGTCTGGCCGGCCGCATCGGGGATCTCGCAGCCGAGCTCGAGCAGCCGCTTGCGCACGCTCTCGTCGGCGAGGGCAGCGCGGCCGGCGGCGTTCAGCCGGTCGACGATCTCCCGCGGGGTGCCCTTGGGCGCGAAGATGGCGTTCCAGCCGACCGCCTGGAAGGCGGGCAGGCCGGCCTCGGCGCTGGTCGGCACGTCGGGTGCCGTCGGCAGCCGCGACGGCGTCGCCACCACGAAGGTCTTGAGGTTGGCGAGCTGCGGCACGATGCCGACGGTCTGGTCGCAGACATAGTCGAGCTGCTTGCCGAGCAGCGCCGCCATGGCCGGGCCCGAGCCGCGGAACGGCACGTGCTGCACCGGCGCGCCGACAAGATGGTGGAAGAACACGCAGGTCAGGTGCGAGGTCGAGCCGACGCCGCCATGGCCGTAGTTGAAGCGGCCGGGATTGGCGCGGATCAGCGCGATCATCTCCTGCAGCGTGTTGGCCGGGAAATCCTTGTGCGCCGAGATCAGCATCGGCGTGCCCGCCGCGTTGATGACCGGTTCGAAGTCGGTGCGCGGATCGTAGGCGAGGCGCGGATAGAGGCCGACCGAGGCCGAATGGGTGCCGAGATTGCCCATCATGATCGTGTAGCCGTCGGGCGTCGCCCGCGCGACGCGGGTGGAGCCGGTGGTGCCCCCGGCGCCCGCCGCGTTCTCCACCACGATGGACTGGCCGAGCGTGCGGCTCATGTGCTCCGCCATGATGCGGGCGATGATGTCGGTCGGACCGCCGGCCGCGAAAGGCACGATGAGGGTGAGGGGCCGGTCAGGGAAGGTCTGGGCGTGTGACGCGGAGGTGGCGGCGAGGCCGGCGACGGCGGCGAGGCCGAGGATCACGCGTCGGGTCAGGCGATTCATGGTCGTTCCTCCTGTGAAGGGACGCCGGTTGGCCCGGCTGCCCCCGCGGTTTCAGAGATGTTTCAGGCCCCAGGCCGCCAGCAGCGGCAGGAGCTCGGCTTGCGTGCGCTGGCGATGGCGTCGCGCCGCGGCATCGGCCGCGGGCCCGTCGCCGTCGCCGATGGCGGCGATGACCGCTTCGTGCTCGCCGGCGGAGGCCCCGAGATTGCCGCGCAGGTGCAGCGTGAGCATCCGCGCGCGGTGCATCTGGTCGCCCACCGTGCGGGCGATGCGGCTGATCCGCCCGTTGCCGGCGCTGTCGACGAGGTCGCGATGGAAGAGGTCGTCGGCCTCGCCCCAGGCGCGCATGTCGCCGCGGGCGAGCGCGTCCGCCATGCGGGCATTGTGCGCTTTGAGCCGCGCCACGATCCCGGCACGCTCGGTGGCCGGGCGCGCTGCCGCAAGCTCGGCGGCGCGGCCCTCGATGGCGATCATCACGTCGTAGATCTCGCGCACGTCGTCCGGTGCCAGCGCACAGATGACGATGCCGCGCTTCGGCACGATGCGGACGAGGCCCTCCTCCTGCAGCTTCAGCACCGCCTCGTGGACGGGCGTGCGGCTGACGCCGAGGCGGAGCGCGATCTCCTGCGCGGAGGCCTGATAGCCCGGCGCGAAGGTGCCGTCGCGGATCGCGGCCTTCACGGCGGCATAGGCGTCGTCGACCCGCGAGGGCCTCCTCTCCGCCATGGCTTCGCCTGCTGCCGTCATCGCGCCCTCGCTCACCTTTTCATCCATAACATCTTCCATGGAAGGTGCAATGGAATGTTGACAGCGGGCTTGCGGCGGAGCATTGGGCGATGAAACAGGAGGGGCTGCCCATGAAGACCTATCGCATCGCCGCCATCCCCGGCGACGGCATCGGGACGGAGGTCGTCTCGGCCGGCGTCGAAGTGCTCGAGGCGCTCGCCGCCCGGGACGGCGGCTTCGCCATGGCCTTCGATCATTTCGACTGGGGCGGCGACTACTACAAGCGCCACGGCCGCATGATGCCGGAGGATGGCCGTGAGCAGATCCGCCACCACGACGCCATCCTCTTCGGCTCGGCCGGCCACCCGGACATCCCCGACCACATCACGCTGTGGGGGCTGAGGCTCGCCATCTGCCAGCCCTTCGATCAGTACGCCAACGTGCGCCCCACCCGCATCCTGCCGGGCATCACCTCGCCGTTGCGCCATGTCACCGGGCCGGAGCTCGACTGGGTCATCGTCCGCGAGAACTCCGAGGGCGAATATGCCGGCGTCGGCGGCCGGGTCCACCAGGGCCTGCCGATCGAGGCGGCCACAGACGTCTCGATGATGACCCGCGCCGGCGTCACCCGCATCATGCGCTTCGCGTTCAAGCTGGCGCAGTCGCGGCCGAGGAAGCTCCTCACCGTCGTCACCAAGTCCAATGCCCAGCGCTACGCCATGGTCATGTGGGACGAGATCGCCGTCGAGGTGGCGAAGGAATTCCCCGACGTGACCTGGGACAAGGCGATCGTCGACGCCATGACCATGCGCATGACGCTGAAGCCGGAGACCATCGACACGGTGGTGGCGACCAACCTGCACGCCGACATCCTCTCCGACCTTGCCGCGGCGCTCGCCGGCTCGCTCGGCATCGCGCCGACCGCCAACCTCAACCCGGAGCGCGAGTTCCCGTCCATGTTCGAGCCCATCCACGGCTCGGCCTTCGACATCATGGGAAAGGGCGTCGCCAATCCGGTCGGCACCTTCTGGTCGGCCTCGATGATGCTCGACCATCTCGGAGAGCCGACGGCTGGCGCCCGGCTGATGCGCGCCATCGAGCGCGTCACCGCCGACCAAGCCCTGCACACGCCGGACCTCGGCGGCAAGGCGACGACGCGGCAGGTGACCGATGCGGTCATCGCCGCCATCAAGGCCGACAACGAATAGCAGGTCGTCGGGACGGGCTCTGGCAGGCCGCTACCGTCCCGTCTATGCCCCGGCGAGCGGCGGAAGTGATCGCTCTTCGCGGCATGGCCGGGCTTGTCCCGGCCATCCACGACTGGACCATGACGCGCTGAGAGAAAGTCGTGGATGCCCGGCACAAGGCCGGGCATGACGTGAGCAACGCGGCGCGTTCGATAGCGCCCCCAGGAGCTGGAGACCCCCATGGCCCGTTCGAACACCTACAAGCTCGCCGTCATCCCCGGCGACGGCATCGGCACCGAGGTGATGCCTGAGGGCCTGCGCGTGCTGGAGCGCGCCGCAGCCAAGTACCGCTTCTCGGTCGACCTCGACCACCACGACTTCTCGTCCTGGGCCTACTACGAGAAGCACGGCCGCATGATGCCCGAGGACTGGAAGGCGAAGATCGGCGGCTCCGACGCCATCTTCTTCGGCGCCGTCGGCATGCCCGACAAGATCGCCGATCATGTCTCGCTCTGGGGCTCGCTGCTGCTGATGCGCCGGGAGTTCGACCAGTACGTCAACCTGCGCCCGGTCAAGCTGATGCCGGGCGTCCCCTCGCCTCTCGCCAACCGCAAGCCCGGCGACATCGACTTCTTCGTGGTGCGCGAGAACACCGAGGGCGAGTACTCCTCGGTCGGCGGCCGCATGTTCCCGGGCACCGACCGCGAGATCGTCCTTCAGGAGACGGTGATGACGCGGGTCGGCGTCGACCGCATCCTGAAATACGCCTTCGAGCTGGCCATGAAGCGCCCGCGCCGCAAGCTCACCAGCGCCACCAAGTCCAACGGCATCTCCATTTCGATGCCCTACTGGGACGAGCGCGTGGCCGAGATGAAGAAGTCCTATCCGGACGTCGCCGTGGACCAGTACCACATCGACATCCTGACCGCCCATTTCGTGCTGAACCCGGACCGCTTCGACGTCGTCGTCGCCTCCAACCTCTTCGGCGACATCCTCTCAGATCTCGGTCCCGCCTGCACCGGCACCATCGGCATCGCGCCGTCGGGCAACATCAACCCGGACCGCAAGTTCCCCTCGCTCTTCGAGCCGGTCCACGGCTCCGCCCCTGACATCGCCGGCAAGGGCATCGCCAATCCCATCGGCCAGATCTGGTCGGCGGCGATGATGCTCGACCATCTCGGCGAGCCGGAGGCGGCGGCCGCCATCGTCCGCGCCATCGAGGAGGTTCTGGCGACGCCGGAATACCGCACCCGCGACCTCGGCGGCACCGCCGACACGGTCGCCTGCGGCAAGGCGGTCGCCGACGCGCTAGCGTGACGGACATCCATGGGAGGCGAGGCGGCATCGCCCTCTCCCACTCCGGTCATGAACGGCCCCTCACCCGCTCCCTACCGGCGGGAGCGGGTGATGGAAGGAGCGCCATCATTGAAACCACGTACGTATAGCTTTTCCCGTACGTAGTTTTCGTTGGCCTCCGCGCCAGCAATCGCCTGTTTCTACCCACAAATGCGTATGTCCATCCTGCACGCCGAAGCCTAGCTTCGCGCCCGAAATCTGGGGCGCGACAATGGACTTCTCGACTCTGACCTGGATCGGCCTGCTTCAGGTCATCTGGATCAACATCATCCTTTCCGGCGACAACGCCGTGGTCATCGCGCTGGCCTGCCGCGGCCTGCCCGACCGCCAGCGCCTGATCGGCATGGTTCTCGGCGCCGGCGTCGCCATCGCCCTGCGGGTGATCTTCACGCTCTTCGTCGCTGCGCTCCTCGACATGCCCTTCCTCCGCCTCGCGGGCGGCCTCCTGCTCTTCTGGATCGCGGTGAAACTGGTCACCGACGAGGGCGACGGCGAGGGCAACGTCCAGTCCTCCGACAAGCTGTTCCATGCGGTGAAGACCGTCGCCATCGCCGACGCGGTGATGAGCCTCGACAACGTGCTCGCCATCGCCGCGGTGGCGCGCGACAGCAAGGCCATGCTGGTGATCGGTCTCGTCGTCTCGATCCCGCTGATCGTCGCCGGCGCCTCGCTCATCATGAAGCTGCTGGAACGCCTGCCGATCCTCGTCTGGGCGGGCGCCGGACTGCTCGGCTGGCTCGCCGGCGACATGATGCTCAACGACCCCTTCATCCGCGGCCAGATCGGCGGCGAGGCGGTGCATCGCCTCGAATTGCCGGCAGAGTTCGTGGGGGCCGCCTTCGTCATCGCCCTCGCCTACTGGATCAGGAGGACCCGCGCCGCGGCGGCCGCCTGAGGCCCGCCGGAAAAAGTTCGAAGAAGCCTGCTGACATCGGCACAATTACGTAATATGTCGCACCACCCCCGGCTGCCCTGCGGCGGCCGCATCGGACGGAAGCGGCATGGACAATCAATTCTGGATCGGCCTTCTCCAGATCATCTGGATCGACCTTCTGCTCTCCGGCGACAACGCGGTGGTGATCGCGCTGGCCTGCCGCGGCCTGCCCGAGAAGCAGCGCAAGTGGGGCATCCTGCTCGGCGCCGGCGCGGCGGTCGGCCTTCGCATCATCTTTGCGCTGATCATCACCTATCTCCTCGCGGTCCCCTTCCTGAAGCTGGTCGGCGGCCTCCTGCTGTTCTGGATCGCCACGAAGCTGATCGTCGGTGAGGAAGGCGGCGACCACGGCGGCATCGAGGAAAGCGACAACCTGTGGAAGGCGGTCCGCACGGTGGCCATCGCCGACGCGGTCATGAGCCTCGACAACGTCATCGCCATCGCCGCCGCATCGCACGGCAACGTCTGGCTGTTCATCTTCGGCCTCGCCCTCACCATCCCGCTGATCATCTTCGGCTCGACGCTGATCCTCGGCATCATCGAGCGCTACCCGATCTTCGTCTGGGCCGGCGCCGCCCTGCTCGGCTGGATCGCCGGCGAGATGCTTCTCAGCGACCCGGTCGTTCTGCGCCAGCTCGTGGCCTGGGGCACCGGCCTCGTCACCCCCGTCGAGGTCACCCAGGTCTATCCGGCCGGATTGAAACCGGTCGCCCTCGCCCATTACGGGTCGGCGGTGATCGGCGCCATCATCGTGCTCGCGCTGGGCTACATCCTGCGCAAGCGTCGCGACGAAGCCGCCGCGACGCACTGAACGCCTACACGGCCGAGAGATCCCGATGCCCGCCCTCGTGGCGGGCATCGTCGTTTTGAGGGGTCAGGCGCGGGTGACGGCGCCTGCGGCGACGGTGAAGAGGTCGGCACGGCCGCCGAGCGCGGCGAAGGCGTGCGGGTCGGCCCCCGTCATCCAGACCTGGGCACCGAGCGCCTCCAGCGCGTCATAGAGCGCCGCCCGCCGCTCGGGGTCGAGATGGGCCGCCACCTCGTCCAGCAGCACGACGGGCGTGAACCCCGCCATCTCTGCCACCAGCCGCGCATGGGCCAGCACGAGCCCGATGAGCAGCGCCTTCTGCTGGCCGGTCGAGCAGCGCTCCGCCGGCGCGCCCGAGGGACCGTGCACGGCGAGGAGGTCGGTGAGGTGCGGGCCAACCGTGGTGCGGCCGGCGGCGCGGTCGCGATGGCGGTTGTCGCGCAGGACGGCGCGGTAGTCGTCCTCCACGGCGAGGGCGGGGCGCTCCAGGACACCCGCCTCCAGCGTGCCGTCGAGCGCCAGCAGCGCCCAGGGGAAGGGCGAGGCGGGGTCCTTGGTGGCGGCGATCAGCCCGGCGAGGCGGCGAACCGCCTCGGCCCGCGCCGCCGCCACGGCGACGGCGAGCTCCGCCGTCTCGTGCTCGACAGCGTCGAGCCAGGTCGGATCCGGCGAAACCTCCTCCAGCAGGCGGTTGCGCGAGCGCAGCGACCGCTCCAGCGCGTTGACGCGGCTGCCGTGCTCGGCATCCACCGCCAGCACCAGCCGGTCGAGGAAGCGACGACGATCGCCCGCAGAACCGAGGAACAGGCCGTCCATGGCGGGGGTGAGCCAGACGACGCGCACATGGTCGGCGAAGGCGGTGGCCGAGCCCACCGGGGCGCGGTCGATGCGGCACTGGCGCGAGCGCACGTCCGGGTCGCCGCCGTCGATGCCGGTGCCGAGCAGGGCCTCGTCATAGGGGCCCTCGACGGCAGCGCTCACCGCCCAGCCGCCGTCGCCCTGGTCGAAGGCCGCTTCCGCGAGCGTCGCGCGCCTCAGGCCGCGGCCGGGAGTTAGGAAGGACAGGGCTTCGAGGATATTCGTCTTGCCGGCACCGTTCTGGCCGATGAGGGCGACGAGCTTCGCGTCCGGCTCCAGGGTCGCGGCCCGATAGCTGCGGAACCGCGACAGCGCCAGCCGCGTGACGCGGCCGCAGAGCGGCGCCGCTCCCTCATCCACCAGCCGCCCGGGGCCCTGAATCGTCTCCGCCATGGCGCCCTTATGGCGATGCCGCGGATTCGACGCCACCCCGGATATGGCGGCAGCGTGGATGGGTCGTTCCCGAGGGGAGTTGCCGACACTGCCGGGCACTCACCGTCATCCCCGGCGAGGCCCGATGACGAAGGTCGTGCCCGGCACCGCGGCAAACCGGGGGAGCTGCCGGCCGAAGCCCCCTCTCCCCGCTTGCGGGGAGAGGGTCAGGATGAGGGGCATGCAACCACCGGGAACCCCGACCCTCAGGCCGCCGGCTTGTCGGCCTCGTAGGTGAAGCGAAAGTCGCAGTGCGAGGCGCCCTGCATGATCGTCTGGGTGCGCTCGAGCTTGAGCTTCGGGTCGTAGCCCTCGCAGAACGTGCCGTCGCGCTGGCAGGAGAGCAGCGCGCCGATCTCGCCGAGGCCCATCGCCTTGTACATTTCCGAATAGCGGCAGCGCACGACGTTGAAGGCGTAGGTGGTCTCGGTACGGCCGATCTCCTCGACCGTCAACGCGCCCTCCGCCGTCCACAGCGGCTGCATCGCGATGAAGCCGGCGAGCGAGGGGCCTTCCGGCGACTGGGCGGCGAAGCGCGCCGCCTGTTCGAGCGCCGAGCGGCGCACTGCCTCGCCGATGGTGGAGCGCGCCACCTCGACGCCGTGGCTCTCCTTCAGCTGATCGTAGACGTGCTTGAGGATCTCGGCCTCGATCCGCCGCTTCTCGATCATCGAGAGGCCGGCGGGATGGGCCGGGGGCGCAGCCGGTGCGGTGGTGGCGGCGGTCATGGGAAGGCTCCTTCGAACGGTTCGAAGGAGACAGGGAAGCCGGATCGGCGGCGCCTGACAAGAGGCGCGGCCGCGACCCTCCCGCGCCGTCAGGCGACGTTGGCGGGCGCGCTGATTCCCCGGGCCCTGAGGCGCGGCTCGACCAGCAGCTTGCGCGGCTCGGGGCCGTAATAGCCGTCGAGATGCACCATGGGCCGCGGCTTGACGATGATCGAGATGATGCGTTCGAGCAGCGCCTTGCCGGAGATCGGCTTGGCGACGAATTCGTGCACGCCGAGGCGCGTCGCCTCCATCACCCGCCAGCGCTCGAGATGCGAGGTGAGCATGATGATCGGCACGTCCGGCACGGGGAAGCTCTTGGGATTGCGGACGATGCGCAGCATCTCCGCGCCGTTCAGCATCGGCATTTCCCAGTCGAGGATGACGATGTCCGGCGCATGGACGCGGATGTGCTCGAGGCCGGCGAGGCCGTCGGCGGCCTCGTGCACGGTCTTGATCCCGATGTTCATCAGGATGTTGCGGACAACCTTCCGCATGAACTGGTTGTCGTCGACGATCAGCACGTCGACGCTCGACAGCAGTTGCTCCGCCTTTTTCGAGATCAGGCCGTTCATGGCTTCAACACCCACCCAGTCACCACTGCCGGGGACACTAGGGGGGCCGCCTTGAACCGCGGCTAAGCCAATCGAGTCAATTTGAGTGAAGTTGCATTTTTGCGCGCAGCGCCGTCGAGGACAGCGGCGACTTGATCCCATGCAGGAAGATCCAGGCCGGCGCCGGGGTGGTCGCGAGCAGCGGCCCCTCCCCCTCGCTGAGCCGGTGACGGGACAGGCTCTGCGCCGCGACGCCCGCTGCCGCCTTCAGGCTCGCGCCCGGCCGGTCGACCACCGCCATGGGCAGCATGGCGGCGATGCCGCGCCAGTTCTGCCAGAGGTGGAACTGGGCGAGGTTGTCCGCCCCCATGATCCAGACGAAGCGCACGCCGCGGCAGCGCGCCTTCAGCTGGGCGATGGTGTCGAAGGTGAAGCGTGTGCCGAGCGCCGCCTCGATCCCGGTGACGTGGATGCGCGGATGGCCGGCGAGCCGGCGTGCCGCCGCGATCCGCTCGTCGAGCGGCGCCAGTCCGCGGCCGACCTTCAGCGGATTGCCGGGGCTGACCAGCCACCAGACCGCGTCGAGGCCGAGCCGTTTCAGCGCGGTGAGCGCCACCAGCCTGTGGGCGTCGTGCGGCGGATTGAAGGAGCCGCCGAACAGGCCGATCTTCATCCCCGGCGCATGCGGCGGCATGACGGGGCGCAGGCCGGCGCGCGGCCGGCGCGAGGCGATGCGGCTGCCGGCAGGCCTCACGGACGCGTCTGTCCCGTGCCGCGGACGCGGTATTTGAAGGTCGTCAGCTGCTCGAGGCCGACCGGGCCGCGGGCATGCATGCGGCCCGTGGCGATGCCGATCTCGGCGCCGAAGCCGAACTCGCCGCCGTCGGCGAACTGGGTGGAGGCGTTGTGCAGCACGATGGCGCTGTCGACCTCGGCGAGGAACCGGTCGGCGGCCGCCTGGTCGGTGGTGACGATGGCGTCGGTATGGTGCGAACCATGGCGCTCGATGTGGGCGATGGCCTCGCCGAGGCCGCTCACCACTTTCACGGCGATGATGGCGTCGCTGAACTCCGTGCCCCAGTCCTCCTCGCTCGCCGGCTTGACCCGGGGATCGACGATACGGGACAGGCTGTCGCCGCGGACCTCGCAGCCCGCATCCAGCAGGGCGGCGACCAGCGGCCGCAGATGCGTGCCGGCGCAGGCCTCGTCCACCAGCAGGGTCTCCGCCGCGCCGCAGACGCTGGTGCGCCGCATCTTGGCGTTGAGGACGATCTCCCGCGCCATGGCGAGCGGCGCGGCCCCGTGGACATAGACGTGACAGTTGCCGTCGAGATGGGCGAAGACCGGCACCCGCGCCTCTGCCTGCACCCGCGCCACCAGGCTCTTGCCGCCGCGCGGGATGATGACGTCGAGGTTACCCCCCAGCCCCTGCAGCATGAACCCGACCGCGGCGCGGTCGCGGGTCGGCACGAGGCCGATCGCAGCCGCCGGCAGGCCCGCCTGGTCGAGCCCGAGGGCGATGGCCTGGTGCAGGGCACGGGACGAACGAAAACTGTCGGAGCCGCCGCGCAGGATGGCGGCGTTGCCGGACTTGAGGCAGAGCGCCGCGGCGTCCACCGTCACGTTGGGGCGGCTCTCGTAGATGACGCCGATGACGCCGAGCGGCACGCGCACCCGCTCGATCCTGAGGCCGTTCGGCCGGTCCCAGGCCTCCATCACCGCGCCGACGGGGTCGGCGAGGTCGCGCACCAGTTCGACGCCCGCGGCGATTGCCGCGATGCGGGCCGGGTCGAGCGCCAGGCGATCGATGAAGGAGGCGCTCATGCCCTCCTGCCGCGCCGCGGCGACGTCCTCGGCATTGGCCTCGCAGATGAGGGCGGTACGGGCGCGGATCGCCTGCGCCATGGCGGTGAGCGCGGCGTTCTTCTGGGCCGGGGTGGCGAGGGCGAGACGGCGCGCCGCCGCCTTGGCGCGGCGGCCCATCTCCAGCATCACCTCTTCGGTGCTGGCCTCGTCGCCGATCGCGCTGTGAGCCGCGGACATCGTTTCCTCCCGAGCCGACTTGCCTAGCACGGCGGCCCGAACAGGTAAAATCACGCGGGATCGGCGCGATCCTCCGTCCTTTGGCGGGTTTGGTTAACCGCGGTTTAACGGTTCGCGCCTGATCTAGAGGAGCGGTATTCGACCGCGCCAGCGCAGGCGCCATGACCGACGATCTCAACGCCCCGCTCGGGGTGGACAGCCAGCAGGAGACGAAGCGGCGGCTGCCGGCCCTGCCGCTGCTTCCGATCGCCGCCGGCGTCGTCGGCGCCCTCATCCTCGGCATCGCCGGCGCCATCGCCTTCATCCACAATCCGCTCGGCGGCGAGCCGCGCGTCGTCACCGCCATCGCCATGCCGCCGCCGCGCACCGCGGAGCCGGTGACGCAGCCGGCAGCACCCGCCGCACCGGCGACGGCGCCGACGGAGGCTCCGGACGGCAACACCATCAACATCATCGACGGCATGTCGGGCACGGCCCGCGCCGTCCGCGTCGCGCCGGCCGCCCCGGAGGCCTCCTCGGGCCTCGACCCACGCCTCGGCGAGCGCACGCCCCTCGGCGTCCTTCCCCGCGTCGCCTCGGATGGCTCGAAGCCACGCGAGGTCTATGCCCGCACCTTCCGCCTGCCCGCCGGCGCCGACGCCAACGCCCCCCGCATCGCCATCCTCATCGGCGGGCTCGGCATCAGCCAGCAGAGCACCGGCGAAGCCATCTCCAAGCTCCCCGGCGCCGTGTCCCTGGCCTTTGCCCCCTATGCCAGCGATCTCGAGCGCATCGTCGCCCGGGCCCGTGCCGAGGGCCACGAAGCCTTCCTGCAGATCCCCATGGAGCCCATGGACTATCCGGAGAACGACCCTGGCCCGAAGACGTTGCTGACCACGCTCTCCGTCGAACGCAACACAGAGCGCCTGCACTGGTCGATGGCGCGGTTCCAGGGCTATGCCGGTCTCGTCAACTACATGGGCGCCAAGTTCACGGCGTCGGAGAGTGCCGTGGCGCCGATCCTCCGCGAGGCCAACCGCCGCGGCCTGATGATGGTCGACGACGGCACCAGCGCCCGCAGCCTCATTCCGCAGATCGCCACGGGCCTGCAGCAGCCGGTGGTGCGGGGCGACGTCCACCTCGACCGCGTGCCCACCCCGACGGAGGTCGACGCCCAGCTGACCCGCCTCGAGGCGAGGGCCCGCGAGCGCGGCTTCGCCCTCGGCGTCGGCTCGGCGCTGCCGGTCACGATCGACCGCGTCGCCCGCTGGGCCCGCACCCTGGAGAACCGCGGCTTCGTGCTGGTCCCGGTATCCAACGGAGTCGCGCGGCGGCAGCCGAGCGGCTAGGCTGCCCTTCCCGCCCCGGATCCACTCCATGCCCCGCTTCGAAGACCTGCCCTACCGGCCCTGCGTCGGCGTCGCCCTGTTCAATCGCCAGGGCCTCGTCTTCGTCGGACGCCGCAAGGGACCCGCGCCCGAACATGTCGACGCCGTCCACGCCTGGCAGATGCCGCAGGGCGGCATCGACCCCGGCGAGGACCCGCTCGCCACCGCCCGGCGCGAACTCTACGAGGAGACGAACATCCGCTCGGTCACGTTCCTCGCCGAGGCGCCGGAGTGGTTCGCCTACGACCTGCCGCAGGACGTCGCCGGACAGGCCTGGAAGGGCAAGTATCGCGGCCAGACGCAGAAGTGGTTCGCCTTCCGCTTCGACGGCGAGGAGAGCGAGATCGACGTCCTACATCCCGGCGGCGGCCACAAGCCGGAATTCGACGCCTGGCGCTGGGAGCCGCTGGCGGCAACGCCCGGCCTGATCATCCCCTTCAAGCGCGGCGTCTACCACAAGGTGGTCGAGGCCTTCGCGCCCTTCGCGCATCCGGTCTGACGCGCCGGCATCCGCACTCTTCCGCATCGCACAATCCGCCGGGCGGCGTAGCCTTGGGTTCGGGTCCACCACGGAGGCCGCCATGACCGATCGCTTCACCCTCGACCGCCGGGCCGCCATCGCCGGCGCCACATTGTTCACCGCGGCCGCCGTCCGCGGCGCCGCGGCGCAAGGCCGCCCGGCAATCGACGCCCAGACCGCCCTCGTCGTCGTCGACGTGCAGAATGACTTCTGCCCCGGCGGCCGCCTTGCGGTCCCGAAGGGCGACGAGGTCGTCGCCGTCTGCAACACCATCGGCAGGCGGTTCCAGAACGTCGTCTTCACGCAGGACTGGCACCCGGAGGGCCATTCCTCCTTCGCCTCCAGCCATGCCGGCAAGAAACCCTTCGATGTGGTGCAGATGCCCTATGGGCCGCAGGTCCTCTGGCCCGACCACTGCACCTGGGATTCCGCCGGCGCCGAGTTCCACGACAGCCTCGACATCCCCCACGCCCAGACCATCGTCCGCAAGGGCTACCGGAAAGAGGTCGACAGCTATTCCGGCTTCCTCGAGGCCGACCGCAAGACCCCGACGGGGCTCGGCGGCTATCTGAAGGAGCGCGGCGTCACCCGCGCCGTGGTCGTCGGCCTCGCCACCGACTTCTGCGTCAACTGGACGGCGCAGGACGCCGCCAAGGCGGGGCTCGAGACCTATGTGGTCGAGGAGGCCTGCCGCGCCATCGATCTCGGCGGCTCGCTCGACAAGGCCTGGGCCGACATGGCGGCGCTCGGGGTGAAGCGAATCAAGGTGGCCGATCTCGGGTGAGGGCGGGGCGCGATCGGATCCGCCCCGATGGCCGAATAGGATTTTTGTCCTTGACCAGCGTCACGCTCGGTGGTAGATGATCGGGCAGGTTCCAGTGCTGCGCACAATGCCACGGGCCAGTCGGCCCATAACCCTCTTGCATCGGCCGAGTGCGTCCTTCGAGGCTCGCTGTCGCTCGCACCTCAGGATGAGGAGGGTGGTGACCTGCAGTCTCCAGCAGGGTTGCGACCGGTCTCCCATCAACCGACCCCGATGCCAGTCTCAACCACCCTCATCCTGAGGTGCGAGCCCCGGCGATGCGTCAGCATCGCCCGGTGGCGAGCCTCGAAGGACGCACTTCGCTGAAGCAGGGCTCAGGCGCGAATTGGACGAACAGCAACCTTCACCGCACTGCTCCTGCCACCCCCGGACAGCAAAAAGGCCGCCCGGAGGCGGCCTTTGAAGAGATGCGGTGCGGATCGCCTCAGTGGGTCGAACCGGCGGTCGCGAGAGCCGCCTTGACGCCGAGAAGCTGATCGAGCCGCTCGGAGGCCTTGATCTTCAGCGCGTCGTCCTTGGCGTCGGCCATGTCTTCCTGCGCCTCGCGGATCTCGCGGTCGATCTGGTCGACGTGGAGATCCTCGACCGCGGTCGCCCGCTCGGCGAGGATGGTGAGCCCGCCGGCCGAGATCTCGGCGAAGCCGCCGCGCACGTAGAGGCGCTTCGGCTGGCCGTCGGCATGGATGGTCAGGATGCCCGGGCGCAGCGTCGAGACGAAGGGCGCGTGACCGGCGAGAACGCCGAAGTCACCCTCCGAGCCCGGCACCACCACCTGCTCGACGGCTCCGGAAAAGAGCTGCCGCTCGGGCGAGACCAGTTCGAAATGGAAGGTCGCCATGTCGTGCGATCCCCTCTGTCAGGCCGATCAGGCCGCCTCGGCAGCGAGCTTGCGGCCCTTCTCGACGGCTTCCTCGATGGTGCCGACCATGTAGAAGGCGGCCTCCGGGAGGTGGTCGTACTTGCCGTCGACCAGGTCGCTGAAGCCCTTCACGGTGTCCTTCAGGTCGACGAACTTGCCCGGCGCGCCGGTGAAGACCTCGGCGACGAAGAAGGGCTGCGACAGGAAGCGCTCGACCTTGCGGGCGCGGGCCACCGTCAGCTTGTCCTCTTCAGACAGCTCGTCCATGCCGAGAATGGCGATGATGTCCTGGAGCGACTTGTAGCGCTGCAGGGTCTGCTGGACCTTGCGGGCCACCGCGTAGTGCTCGTCGCCGATGACGCGGGGGTCGAGCATGCGCGAGGTCGAGTCGAGCGGGTCGACGGCCGGGTAGATGCCCTTCTCGGCGATCGAGCGGTTGAGCACGGTCGTCGCGTCGAGGTGGGCGAAGGAGGTGGCCGGCGCCGGGTCGGTCAAGTCGTCGGCGGGCACGTAGATCGCCTGCACCGAGGTGATCGAGCCCTTCTGGGTGGTGGTGATGCGCTCCTGGAGGGCGCCCATGTCGGTGGCGAGCGTCGGCTGATAGCCCACCGCCGAGGGGATGCGGCCGAGAAGCGCCGACACTTCCGAACCCGCCTGGGTGAAGCGGAAGATGTTGTCGACGAAGAACAGCACGTCCTGGCCCTGGTCGCGGAAATGCTCGGCGATGGTCAGGCCCGAGAGGGCGACGCGGGCGCGGGCGCCCGGCGGCTCGTTCATCTGGCCGAACACGAGGGCGCACTTGGAGCCTTCGCCGCCGCCCTTCTTGTTGACGCCCGATTCGATGAACTCGTGATAGAGGTCGTTGCCCTCGCGGGTGCGCTCGCCGACGCCGGCGAACACCGAATAGCCGCCGTGGGCCTTGGCGACGTTGTTGATCAGCTCCTGGATGAGCACGGTCTTGCCGACGCCGGCGCCGCCGAACAGGCCGATCTTGCCGCCCTTGGCGTAGGGAGCGAGGAGGTCGACGACCTTGATGCCCGTGACGAGGATCTCGGCTTCCGTCGACTGCTCGGCGAAGGTCGGGGCCGGCTGGTGGATGGCGCGGGTCAGCGTCGTCTTCATCGGGCCGGCCTCGTCGATCGGCTCGCCGACGACGTTGAGGATGCGGCCGAGGGTCTCGTCACCGACGGGAACGGCGATCGGCTGGCCGGTGTCCTTCACCTCCTGGCCGCGGACCAGTCCCTCGGAGGTGTCCATGGCGATGCAGCGCACGGTGTTCTCGCCGAGGTGCTGGGCGACCTCGAGAACCATGCGGTTGCCGTTGTTGCTGGTCTCGAGCGCGTTCAGGATTTCCGGCAGGTGGCCGTCGAACTGCACGTCGACAACGGCGCCGATGACCTGGCTGATCCGGCCGGTACCCGCCGGCGCATTGGTCGCTGTCTTTGCCATGATGGGGTCCTCGCTTGATGTCGTGAGCTCAGAGCGCCTCGGCGCCCGAGATGATTTCGATGAGTTCCTTGGTGATCATCGCCTGACGCGCACGGTTGTACTTGAGCGTCTGCTTCTTGATCATCTCGCCGGCATTGCGCGTCGCATTGTCCATGGAGGACATGCGGGCACCCTGCTCGGAGGCGGCGTTCTCGAGGATCGCCTTGAAGATCTGGATGGTCACGTTGCGGGGGAGCAGGTCGGCGAGGATCTCGGCCTCGCCCGGCTCGAACTCGTAAGGGGCGTTGTCGGCGCCGGCAGCGGCGGCGCCGCCGGAGACCTGCGCCGGGATGATCTGCTGGGCGGTCGGGATCTGGGCGATCACCGACTTGAACTTGGAGAAGAACAGCGTCGCGACGTCGAACTGACCCTCTGCGAACAGCTTCAGGACCTGCGTGCCGACCTCCTCGGCCTGGGCGTAGGAGAGCTGCTTGACCGCCCGGAACTCGATGTAGCCGACGATCTGCTTCTCGAACTGGCGGCGGATCAGGTCGTAGCCCTTGCGGCCGACGCAGAAGAACTTGACCGTCTTGCCCTCGGCCTGCAGCGCCAGGGCCCGCTCGCGGGCGAGGCGCACGATGGACGTGTTGAAGGCGCCGCACAGGCCGCGCTCGGCCGTGGCGACGACGAGGAGATGCACGTCGTCGCGGCCGGTGCCGCTGAGCAGCAGCGGCGCGTCCGAGCCGGTGACGGCGCCCGTGAGGTTGGCGAGCACCGCCTCCATCTTCTCGGCATAGGGGCGGGCGGCCTCGGCGGCGTTCTGCGCGCGCTTCAGCTTCGCCGCGGCCACCATCTGCATGGCCTTGGTGATCTTCTGCGTCGCCTTCACGGAGGCGATGCGGTTCCTGAGATCCTTCAAGCTCGGCATCAGCCGACGTCCCTTCTGGCTTCGATGGCCTGTTCCACCTTGCGGCGGAAGGCCAGCGGATCCGCAATCATCTTGATGGGCGTGGCGTTGATGCCCGTCCCGTGCACGGTCACGTTCCCGAAATTGAGAACGCGGCCGAGGAAAGTCTGGTCGACGGCGACCGAGTCGACCTTTTCGAGCCGCTGCTCGATGGTGGAGCGGGCGATGAAGCCCCACTTCGCCACCACCTTGCGCGACGTCACCGCCAGTTCGGTCGTCCGGCTCATGAACCAGGCGACCAGGAGCCAGAGCGACGCGAGGCCGAGGGCAACGAGTCCCCAGGGCCAGATCAGAACCGCCGCGGCGAGACCGACGACGACGGCGACCATGGGCCAGAAGTAGACGACCCAGTGGATCGTCGCCTCGTGGATGATCTCCTCACCCGGGCCCAGGCTGTCGCTGACGTAGCTCACCGCGCCCCGATCAGCTGAACGAGGCCGCGAAGCTCTCGACCGTGGCCTTCAGCTTGGCTGCGGTGTCGTCGGCGAGGTCCTTGGACGAACGGATCGTCTCCAGGACCGTGCCCTCCGAACGCAGCTTGCCGAGCAGACCCTCTTCGAAGGCCTTCACGCGGTTGAGCGGCAGCTTGTCGAGATAGCCGTTGGTGCCGGCCCAGATGACGGCGACCTGCTCTTCCATCTTCAGCGGCGAGTACTGGTTCTGCTTGAGGAGCTCGGTCAGACGGGCGCCGCGGTTGAGCAGGCGCTGCGTCGTCGCGTCGAGGTCCGAGCCGAACTGGGCGAAGGCGGCCATCTCGCGATACTGGGCGAGCTCGCCCTTGATCTTGCCGGCGACCTTCTTCATCGCCTTGGTCTGCGCCGAGGAGCCGACGCGCGACACCGAGAGGCCGACGTTCACCGCCGGGCGGATGCCCTGGAAGAACAGGTCGGTCTCGAGGAAGATCTGGCCGTCGGTGATGGAGATGACGTTGGTCGGGATGTAGGCCGACACGTCGTTGGCCTGCGTCTCGATGACCGGGAGCGCCGTCAGCGAGCCCTTGCCGGCATCGTCACCCATCTTCGCCGCGCGCTCGAGCAGGCGGGAGTGGAGATAGAACACGTCGCCCGGATAGGCCTCGCGGCCCGGCGGGCGGCGCAGCAGCAGCGACATCTGGCGGTAGGCGACGGCCTGCTTGGAGAGGTCGTCGTAGATGATGACGGCGTGCATGCCGTTGTCGCGGAAGAACTCGCCCATGGCGCAGCCCGAGAAGGGCGCCAGGAACTGCATCGGGGCCGGATCCGAGGCGGTGGCGGCGATGACGATCGAGTACTCCAGCGCGCCGTTCTCCTCGAGCGCCTTCACGAACTGGGCGACCGTGGAGCGCTTCTGGCCGATGGCGACATAGACGCAGTAGAGCTTCTGCATCTCGTCGGCGCCGGCGACGTTCAGCGGCTTCTGGTTCAGGATGGTGTCGAGCGCGATCGCGGTCTTGCCGGTCTGGCGGTCGCCGATGATCAGCTCGCGCTGGCCGCGGCCGATCGGGATCAGCGCGTCGATCGACTTCAGGCCGGTCGCCATCGGCTCGTGCACCGACTTGCGCGGAATGATGCCGGGGGCCTTCACGTCGACGCGGCGGCGCTCGGTGCTCTCGATCGGGCCCTTGCCGTCGATCGGGTTGCCGAGGGCGTCGACGACGCGGCCGAGCAGACCCTTGCCGACCGGCACGTCCACGATGGCGCCGGTGCGCTTGACGGTATCGCCTTCCTTGATGTCGCGGTCGGCACCGAACAGCACGATACCGACGTTGTCGGTCTCGAGGTTCAGGGCCATGCCGCGGATGCCGTTGTCGAACTCGACCATCTCGCCCGCCTGGACGTTGTCGAGACCGTAGACGCGGGCAATGCCGTCACCGACGGAGAGCACCTGGCCGACCTCGGAGACTTCCGCCTCCTGACCGAAGTTCTTGATCTGGTCCTTGAGGATCGCAGAGATTTCAGCGGCGCGGATGTCCATCAGCCGACCTCTTTCATGGCGGTTCTAATCGAGTTGAGCTTGGTGCGAAGGGACGTGTCGACCATCCGCGAGCCGACCTTCACGATCAGCCCGCCGAGGATGGCCGGGTCCACCTTCACGTCGATTTTCGGCTCCTTGCCCAGCACGTCCTTGAGGGCGGCGGAGAGGGAGGCGGAATGGGTCGGGGACAGCGCCTCGGCGACCGTCACCTCGGCGACGATCTCGCCGCGCGACTTGGCCACCATGGCGTTGTAGCCGCGGATGATGCTCTCCACCGCGAAAAGGCGGCGGTTGGCGGCGACGACCTTGATGAGATTGCCGGCGGTGCCGGTGATGCCGGCCTTGTCGAGGATGGCGCCGACGGCCTTGGCCTGGTCCTCGGAGGAGAAGACCGGGCTCTTCACGAGCCGGCGCAGGTCCTCGGAATCGGCGATCATGGCGCTGAAACGGGCGAGATCGGCCTGGACCTGATCAAGCTGCCCCGCTTCGTTCGCCAGCTCGAAAAGGGCCAGAGCGTAGCGCCCCGCCATGCCGGAAACGGTCTTGTCTTCGCCAGCCACCGCGTCTCTCGCGCTTCACGTGTCGAGGCCTTCGGGTCCCGCTGGCTGCCCCGCTTTCGCCCGGCAGCAACAAACCTTTGTCTCGACTGGGAAATTGGTCATCGGAGGAATGTCGCCGATGTGACTTCCCCCCGAAGTCGGCTGTCCGGTAGCACACGTATTCTCATGGTGCAACGCCATGAAAGCCGTTGGCCTGTGCACCAAAGGTCGCGGTGAGAAGGCTTTCCACGGTTTTGGGCGCTGGGCGGACCCGACGCGATGGAGAGAGGGCGCGGGGACCCTGATCCACCACCCGCGTTCCGCCACCCCGGATCGCGTGCTATCTTTACGGGAAGACGAATGGGAAGACAGGTGGAATTACCGTGGCGCTCAACATCAAGGATGCCGAGGCCGACAGGCTTGCGCGGGAGGTGGCTCGCCTCACCGGCGAATCGATCACCCGTGCCGTCGTGATCGCGCTACAGGAGAAGCTGGCGCGGGAGGAGCGACGGCGCAACGATGCCGGGATGCTCGTCGACGACGTGCTCGCCATCGCTCGCAGTCTCTCCGCGCATCCTACCCTCGACGCCCGCAGCGACGAGGAGATCCTCGGCTTCGATGCCATGGGCCACTGACCATGGTCATCGACACCTCGGCCCTGCTTGCCATCCTCCTGTCGGAACCGGACGGCGAGGCGCTGCTGCGCGCCATCGCGGCGGACGGAACGCGGCTGATGTCGGCGGGCAGCGTCCTCGAGGCGGGCATCATCGCCCAGGCCCGCAAGGGTGATGCAGGGAGCCATGCCCTCGACCTGATGATCACGAAGCTGGGGATCGAGGTGGTGGCCATGACGCCGCGCCACGCCGATATCGCCCGCCGCGCCTTCCGCCTGTTCGGCAAGGGCCAGGCGAGGGCCGGCCTGAACTACGGCGACTGCATTGCCTATGCGCTGGCCCGGGATACCGGCGAGCCCCTGCTGTTCAAGGGCGATGATTTCAGCCGGACGGACGTGGTCGCGGCGCCCTGGTAGGCGGGAGCGGAAACAGCAACGGGCGGCCCCGAGGGACCGCCCGCATCGTCTCATGCGATGACCGCAAGCCTCAGGCCGCGACCTTGTTGCCCGCCATGCGGCCGTAGAAGGTCTCGCCTGTCTGGGCCATCTCGCGCAGCAGCTTGTTCGGCGTGAAGCGGTCGCCGTACTTGGCCGCGAGCGCGTCGCACTTCTTCACGAAGGCCTTGGTGCCGATCATGTCGATGTAGCTGAGCGTTCCGCCGGACCAGGGCGCGAATCCGAAGCCGAGGATCGAGCCAACGTCCGCTTCCCGCGGATCGGTGACGACACCCTCCTCGACGCAGCGCGAGGCCTCCAGCGCCGTCGTCACCAGCAGGCGGTCGATGACCTCCTGGCGGTCGATCGTGTCCGGGTCCTGCATGGTGCCGACGAAGGCCTTCAGGCCCGGCCAGGCGGTCTTCTTCCCCGTGTCGGGATAGTCGTAGAAGCCCTTCTTGGCCTTCTTGCCGACGCGGCCCTCCTGCTCGACCATGAAGGTCAAGAGCTTCTCCTGTTGCGGATCGACCGCCTGGGCGCCGACCTGCGCCTTGGTGGCCTTCAGGATCTTCAGGCCGAGGTCGATGGCGACCTCGTCGTTGAGGGTCAGCGGACCGACCGGCATGCCGGCCTGCTTGGCGAGATTGTCGATCATGACGGTGGGCACGCCCTCCATCACCATCAGGTGGGCTTCCTTGATGTAGTTGCCGACGCAGCGGTTCACGTAGAAGCCGCGGGTGTCGTTGACGACGATCGGCGTCTTCTTGATCGCCTTGACGTAGTCGAGAGCGACCGCGAGGGCCTTGTCGCCGGTCTTCTCGGCGAGAATCGTCTCCACCAGCATCATCTTGTCGACCGGCGAGAAGAAGTGGATGCCGATGAACTGGTCGGGACGCACCGAATTCTCGGCGAGGCCGGTGATCGGCAGCGTCGAGGTGTTGGAGGCGAAGACCACGTCGGGGCGGATGGCCGCCTCGGCCTTTCTGATCACGTCGGCCTTCACGGCCGGGTCCTCGAACACCGCCTCGATGACGAGGTCGACGTCCTTGAGATCGGCATAGTCCGCGCTCGTCTTGATCTTGGCGAGCAGCGCCTCGCGCTGGGCCGAGGAGGCGCGGCCCTTGTTGACCTGGTCGGTCATCAGCTTGTGGGTATAGGCCTTGCCTTTCTCGGCGGCCTCCACGTCGCGGTCGATGAGCACCACGTCCATGCCGGCCTGGGCCGAGACATAGGCGATGCCGGCGCCCATGAAGCCGGCACCGATGACGCCGACGGTCTTGAGCTGCGTCGGGGGCACGCCGGCCGGACGGCGCAGGCCCTTGCCGAGGGCCCCCATCGACACGAAGAGCGAGCGGATCATCGCCTGCGCCTGCGGGGTACGGAGCACCGAGGCGAAGTAGCGCGACTCGATGCGCAGCGCCGTGTCCATCGGCACCAGGAGGCCCTCGTAGACCGCGCTCATGATGGCGCGGGCGCCGGGATAGTTGTCGTAGGTCTCCTTGCGGTAGATGGCGTTGGCGGGCGGCCAGACCATCATGCCGCCGGCGGAATAGACCGGGCCGGACGGGAGCTTGAACTTCGGCTTGTCCCAGGGCTTCACCGGATCGACGCCGGCCTTCAGCCTGGCCTTCGCCGCCTCGACCAGCTTGTCGGCGGGGACGATCTCGTCGATCAGGTTCATCGCCTTGGCGCGGTCGGCCTTGAGCTGGTCGCCCTTCAGGAGCATCTGCAGCGCCGACTGGATGTCGGCCATGCGCGGCACGCGCTGGGTTCCGCCGGCGCCGGGGAACAGGCCCACCTTCACCTCGGGCAGGCCGACGCGCAGCTTCGGATTGTCCGAGGCGACGCGGGCGTGGCAGGCCAGCGCGATCTCGAAGGCGCCGCCGAGGCACATGCCGTTGATGGCGCAGACGAAGGGCTTGCCGCAGGTCTCGATCTTGCGCAGCACCAGCGAATAGGCGCGGCTCTGTTCGAAGAAGTCGGCCATGGCCGCCTCGGGGCCCTTCGCCTTGATGGCGTCCTTGAAGGTCTGGCCCAGGCGCTCGAGCATGGTGAGGTCGGCGCCGCCGGAGAAGGTGTCCTTGCCCGAGGTGATGACGACGCCCTTCACGGCGGCATCGGCGACGGCCGCGTCGACGGCGGCGTTGAGGTCATGGCCGACGGACTCGTCGATGACGTTCATCGACTTGCCCTGCATGTCCCAGGTCAGGAGGGCGATGCCGTCCGAATCGACGGACCAGGTGAAGTTCTTGAGATCCATGGTCGTCTCTCCTCTCACACGCGCTCGATGATGGTGGCGGTGCCCATGCCGGCGCCGATGCACAGCGTCACGAGGGCGGTGGACTTGCCGGTGCGCTCGAGCTCGTCGAGCACCGTGCCGAGGATCATGGCGCCGGTGGCGCCCAGCGGATGGCCCATGGCGATGGCGCCGCCGCAGACGTTGATCTTGTCGTGCGGGATGTCGAAGGCCTGCATGTAGCGCAGCACGACGGAGGCGAAGGCCTCGTTGAGCTCGAACAGGTCGATGTCGCCGATCGACATGCCGGCCTTCTTGAGCAGCTTGTGCGTCACGTCGACGGGGCCGGTGAGCATCAGCGCCGGCTCGGAGCCGATATTGGCGAAGGCGCGGATACGCGCGCGCGGCTTCAGGCCCGAGGCCTTGCCGGCCTCGGCCGAGCCAAGGAGCACGGCGGCGGCGCCATCGACGATGCCGGAGGAATTGCCCGCGTGGTGGACGTGATTCACCCCCTCGAGCTCGGGATGGGCCTGGATCGCCACGGCGTCGAAGCCACCGGCCTCGCCCATCATGACGAAGGAGGCGTTGAGGCTCGCCAGCGACTGCATGGTCGTCGTCGGCCGCATGTGCTCGTCGCGGTCGAGGATGGTCAGGCCGTTCATGTCCTTCACGGGGATGACGGAGTTCTTGAAGCGTCCCTCCTCCCAGGACCTGGCGGCGCGCTTCTGGCTCTCCACCGCATAGGCGTCGACGTCGTCGCGGGAGAAGCCGTACTTGGTGGCGATGAGGTCGGCCGAGATGCCCTGCGGCATGAAGTAGCTCTTCACCGCGATGGAGGGGTCGACCGGCCAGGCGCCGCCCGAGGCGCCCATGCCGACGCGCGACATGCTCTCCACGCCGCCGCCGATGACGAGGTCGTGCTGGCCGGCCATGACCTGCGCCGCGGCGAAATTCACCGCGTCGAGGCCGGAGGCGCAGAAGCGGTTGATCTGGATGCCGGGGACGACGTCGCCATAGTCGGCCTTGAGGGCGGCGACGCGGGCGATGTCGCTGCCCGCCTCGCCGACCGGATCGACGCAGCCGAGGATGACGTCGTCGACCAGGCTGGTGTCGAGGCCGTTGCGGTCCCTGAGGGCCCGCAGCGTGGTCGTCGCCAGCTCGAGGGCGGTGACTTCGTGCAGGGAGCCGTCGGACTTGCCCTTGCCGCGCGGCGTGCGGACATGGTCGTAGACGAAGACGTCGGTCATGGCGGGTTCCTCTCCCCGGTTGATGGCTGGGCGCAGAGCGCAGGCCGGAGACTGGCCTGCGCCGCTCGGGTCAGAGCGTTCGCGCGATGAGAATTTTCATGATCTCGTTGGTGCCGCCGTAGATGCGCTGGATGCGCGCGTCCCGGTACATCCGCGAGATCGGATACTCGTCCATGAAGCCGTAGCCGCCGAAAAGCTGGAGGCAGCGGTCGACGATGGTGTTCTGCAGGTCCGAGAGCTTGTACTTCGCCATGGAGGCCATGGCGGTGTCGCACTTGCCCTCGAGGTGGAGGCCCACGCAGTACTCGTAAAAGACCTTGGCCATGGTCGCCTCGGTCTTCATGTCCGCGAGCTCGAACTGGGTGTTCTGGAAGTCGATCACCTTCTTGCCGAAGGCCCCGCGCTCCTTGACGTAGTCGATGGTCAGGGTCAGCGCCCGCTCGATCATGCCGACCGCGGCCCCCGCGATGGTCAGGCGCTCCTGCGGCAGGGCGCGCATCATCTGGTAGAAGCCCTGGTTCGGCTCGGGGCCGAGCAGCGCCTCGGCCGGCAGCTTCATGTCGTCGAAGAACAGCTCCGAGGTGTCGGCCCAGTCGAGCCCGAGCTTCTTCAGCTTGCGGCCGCGACGGAAGCCCGGCGCGTTCTCGGTCTCGACGACGAAGAGCGAGGTGCCCTTGGCGCCCGCGGACGGGTCGGTCTTGGCGGCGACCACCACCATGTTGGCGTGCTGGCCGTTGGTGATGAAGGTCTTCGAGCCGTTCAGCACCCAGCCGTTGCCGGAGCGCTCGGCTTTGGTGCGGATGCCCTGCACGTCGGAGCCGGCACCGGGCTCGGTCATGGCCAGCGCCGCGATGAGCTCGCCGGTCGCCATCTTGGGCAGCCAGGTCTTCTTCTGCTCGTCGGTGCCGTAGTGGAGGATGTAGGGCGCGACGATCGGCCCGTGGATGGCCCAGCCCCAGGAATCCGCGCCGGCCAGCGCGATCTCGTGGGCGATGACGGCCTCGTGGCTGTAGTCGCCGCCCGACCCGCCATACTCCTCCGGGATCGAGGCGGAGAGCAGGCCCGCATCGGCCGCCTTGATCCAGGCATCGCGGTCCATGACGCCCTCTTCCGACCAGCGGTCGAGGTTGGGCACGAATTCCTTGGCGAGGAAGGCCCGCGCGCTCTCGGCGAGCATGTCGTGCTCTTCGGTGCGCCAGGCGGGCTTCGGCAGGTTGAGGGCGCTCATGTGGATCTCCCGGGATGTTCCGTCGGCCGCTTCAGGCTCGATTGTGCAGTTACACCATCGACCTGCGCGGCTCTAAAGAGGGCCTTACGGGGGAGCCGCCTCCCCCGCAGTCATTGGTGAGGGGAGCGTCCCTCCCCGCGTCATGCCCGGCCTTGTGCCGGGCATCCACGAATTCCTCTCGCATGGCGGTGTTCAAGTCGTGGATGGCCGGGACAAGCCCGGCCATGACGGAAGGGGCGGAGCCCCCTCCCACGACCCGAACGCAGCCTCAGAACGCGTCGGCGGCGAGCGCCATCATGGAGTCGGCGCCGGCCTGGATGCGGGCGAGATGGGCGCCCGTCTCCGGCATCATCTGCTCGAAGAAGAAGCGCGCCGTCACCAGCTTGGCGTTCATGCGGTCGGTGGAGCCGTTGGCGCCCTCGGCGAGCTTCTCCGAGGCCACCTTGGCCATCTTCGCCCACATGTAGCCCATGGCGACGAGGCCGAACATGTGCATGTACGGCGTCGAGCCGGCGCCCGCATTGTCGGGCTTGGCCATGGCGTTCTGCATGAACCACATGGTGGCCGCCTGCAGGTCCTTCAGGCCCTTGGACAGCGAGCCGACATGGGCGCCAACCGTCGCATCGTCCTTGCTCTGCGCGCAGAAGGTGCCGACCTCGTTGAAGAAGCTCATTACGGCACGGCCACCGTTGGCGCCGAGCTTGCGGCCGACGAGGTCGAGCGCCTGGATGCCGTTGGCGCCCTCGTAGATCATGGCGATCCGGGCATCGCGGACGAACTGGCCCATGCCCCATTCGTTGATGTAGCCGTGGCCGCCATACATCTGCTGGGCCTTCACGGCGTTGTCGAAGCCGAGATCGGTGAGCACGCCCTTCACGATCGGCGTCATCAGGCCGAGGTGATCCTCCGCCTTCTGCCGCTCGCCGGCGTCCTCGGAGCGGTGCGAGACGTCGGCCATCAGCGCGGTCCACAGGATCAGCGCGCGGCCGGCCTCGTTGACGGCGCGAAGCGTCATCAGCGTGCGGCGGACGTCGGGATGGACGATGATCGGGTCGGCGGCCTTTTCCGGCGCCTTCGGGCCGGAGAGCGAGCGGCCCTGGATGCGGTCCTTGGCATAGGCGACCGCGTTCTGGTAGGCGACCTCGGACTGCGACAGGCCCTGGACGCCGACCGACAGGCGCGCCTCGTTCATCATCACGAACATGGCGTTGAGGCCCCGGTGCTCCTGGCCGACGAGCCAGCCGGTGGCCTCGTCATAGTTCATGACGCAGGTGGCATTGCCGTGGATGCCCATCTTCTCCTCGATCTTGCCGCAGGAGACGCCGTTCCGCTCACCCGGCATGTTGTCGGCCGTCGGCAGGAACTTCGGCACGACGAAGAGCGAGATGCCCTTGGTGCCGGCGGGCGCACCCTCGATGCGGGCGAGGACGAGGTGGATGATGTTCTCGGCCATGTCGTGCTCGCCGGCCGAGATGAAGATCTTCTGACCGGTGATGCGGTAGGAGCCGTCGCCGTTCGGGACGGCCTTCGTGCGCAGCATGCCGAGATCCGTGCCGCAATGCGGCTCGGTCAGGTTCATCGTGCCGGTCCACTCGCCAGACGTCATCTTCGGCAGGTAGATCTGCTTGATCTCGTCGCTGGCATGGACGTTGAGCGCCGCCATGGCACCCTGGGTCAGGCCCGGATACATGCCCCAGGCGAGGTTGGCCGAGGACATGAACTCGCCGACGACGGTGTTGACGGTGGCCGGCAGGCCCTGCCCGCCATAGTCGGGGGAGAAGGCGAGGCCCATCCAGCCGCCCTCCTGGTACTGCCGGTAGGCCTCCTTGAAGCCCGGCGGGGTCGTCACGGTGCCGTCGTCGTTGCGGCGGCAGCCGATCTGGTCGCCCACCACGTTGAGGGGCTGCAGCACCTCCTCGCAGAACTTCGCGCCCTCGCTGACGATCGCCTCGACCAGGTCGCGCGGCGCGTCCGAGAAGCCCGGCAGGTTGCCGTAGCCGTCCATCTTCAGGACGTCGTAGAGGACGAACATCGTGTCTTCGATGGGAGCCTTGTAGGTCGGCATGTCTCATCTCCTCCGAGAGGGGACGCCCGTTCGGGCGCCGGTTTCGCAAAGCCGCCGGGGGCGGCGGGATCAGTCCTTCGACACCGATGCGCCGATGCCGGCGAGCCGCCCGTCGATGACGGTGATCGCTCGTTCGAGTTCGTCGATGGCCGTGTCGATGTCGCTCTTCTGCGCCTGGAGCCGGCCGATCTGCTCGCGATACTTGGTCCGCGCCACCTTCATCTGTGTGACGCCGCCATCGCCCAGGTCGTAGAGGTCGAGCATGGCCTTGACCGCCTCGAGCGAGAACCCGACGCACTTGCCCATGAGGACGAGGCGCAGGCGCGAGCGGTCGCGGCGGGAATAGATTCGGTCCTGGCCCTGCCGCTCAGGCGCGAGCAGGCCCTTCTCCTCGTAGAAGCGCAGGGCGCGGGCGGTGACGCCGAACTCGCGCGTCATCTCGCGAATGGAGAAGGTGTCCTTGCCGGCCGACGCGCCGGTGCGCGCCAGGAGCTCGGCGAGCGTGACGCCCCCGTTTCGGGCGAGGTCCTGATCGGCCATGGGGTTCACCGGCATCGGGCTCCCGTCAGGGTGGACTGACTTCGCCTTTCGTCTAACTCACGTTTACGTAAACGTCAACACCTGCAGGTCCGCGAACGGCCCGGGTGTGAGGAGCCTCATTGATGTTCCACAAATGCGAAATTCGTTGCCACAAATCCCGAATAATCGCCCTCACGCCTGAGCCACCGCCTTTTTGGGGCTGCTAGCGGTACCAATGGCTCCAGACCTGATCACGATCCAGCTGGCGCCCGACGACACTGTTTGCGGTGCATCGCGTCGAAGCGAGGGATTTCTGTGGTCGTCGGCTTCGGGGCCCGAACCGGGCCTTTGACAGCTTCCGCTCTCGGCGTGCCGGCTCTAATCCAATGATCCGAGATTTGACGATGTCGCGTCTTGGGCAAATATCTGTTCGAAAACATGTGCCCCTTCGGTGAGCAGCCCATCCAGAGCGCCGGCATCAAGAGCCTCAACGACCATCAGCTTGTCAAAGCCATGATCGTGGGATCGCAACCGCTTTTCGTCGGTCTGGATACTCGTTGCTGCAGCATCGGCATGAAGCAGCGAGACCGCGACGATGCGGTCGCGGTTCGCGATCTCCGTAAGATGAGACGGCGTTGGGCAGAGGCCATCATCGACGAAGATGGGGGCGACAAGGGAGCCATGCCCTCCCCCCACGTGGGTCGCGACCCAACCGCCTCCGCGCCGAAAATTCATTAGCAAGGGCATGATGCGCCGCGACCAGGGCGATGGATCGTTGAGCCGCGCCAGATAGGCAGGGATCGCCATTACCTCCGCGGAGTCCAGAGTGTAGAGGATGAAGAAGCGCCGGAGACCGGCGTTGGTGTTTCGGAACAGCCGAACCTCGCGGAACCCTGGAATGGCGAGCCGCTCTTGAGCATGCTCGCGAGTCATCCAGTGCAGGTAATCGGTCTCATGCTCTGGAGGCACGTCGCTCCAGATCGCTAGGAAGCCCTGGCCCGTCATCATCGTCCGCCGCCTGTCAGGTAGACCGCCGCCTCTAGGGCGGCGATATATCCGTAGGGGCCGAGACCGCAGATGACAGCGGTTGCGGCGGTGGACGTGATCGAATGGCGGTGCAGTTCGTCGCGCGCGTGAATGTTCGAGACATGCAGCTCGATGATCGGTTTGCCTAGCGCCTTCATAGCGTCGATCAGCGCCACAGACCGGAAGGAATACGCTGCCGGGTTGATGATCAGCGCGTCGGCCGTCTCGCGGGCCTCCTGGATCCAGTCGACGAGGACGCCCTCGTGGTTGGACTGGCGGAAGGACAGGGCGATGCCGAGGTCGCGGGCCCGCTCTTCACAGCTCGCCTCGATCTCCGCGAGCGTGGTGTGGCCGTAGATGTGCGGCTCGCGAGTCCCAAGCAGATTAAGGTTCGGGCCGTTGAGGATGGTGATGCGGAGCGTCATGGGAGGGTCCTGGCAGACGTCTGAAACGGCGCGGCCCCTGCCGCGCCGACCTAGCCCTGGTAGCCCATGAGGCGAGGCAGCCAGAGCACGATTGATGGGAAGTAGGTGATGATGGCCAGGGCGCCGATCATGGCCCATAGGAACGGTAGCGTCTCCCGGACGAGGTCGCGCAGCGGCACCTCGGCGATCTGCTTCATGACGAAGAGCAGCAATCCATAGGGCGGCGTGATCAGCCCGAGCATGATGTTGATCACCACCACCACGCCGAAATGCACCATGTCGATGCCCAGCGCCTTGGCTGTGGGGATCAGCACCGGCACGATGATGAGCAGGATCGTCGTGCCTTCCAGAAGGCAACCGAGGATCAGCAGCAGCACGTTGACGAGTATGAGGAAGCCGAGCGGCGAGAGATCCCAGCTGGTCAGCACGACCCGAAGCGCGTTGGGGATGTTCTCGATGGTGACGACGTAGTTGAAGACGAGCGCACCGGCGATCAGCATGCCGATGGTGGCGGTCGTGCGGGCGCTGTAGGCGAGCGACCGGTAGAGGTCGGGGAAGCTGACGCTGCGATAGAAGACCACCGAGATCGCCAGCGCATAGGCCGCGGCCACCGCTGCGGCCTCCGTCGGCGTCGTCGCACCGCCATAGATGCCGCCGAGCAGCACCACCGGCATCATGATGACAGGCAGCGCGCGCCAGGTGATGCCGGGGAGTTCGCGAACCGGCACCGGCGCCTCGACGGGGAAGTTCCGCCGCCGCGCCGCTCCCGCGACGATTCCCATCTGGGCGAGGCCGAGGAGCAGGCCCGGAACGACGCCGCCGAGGAAGAGGAAGCCGATCGAGGCGTCCGAGACGAGGGCATAGAGCACCATCGGGATCGATGGCGGGATGATCGGCCCGATGACGGAGGAGGCAGCCGTCAGCGCAGCGGCGAAGGCCGGAGGATAATTGCCGTCCTTGGTCATCATGGCCTGCATCATGCGGCCGGTGCCGGCGGCGTCCGCGATGGCCGAGCCCGACATGCCCGCGAAGATGACGCTCTGGACGATGTTGACCTGGGCGAGGCCGCCCCGGAAGCGCCCGACCAGCGCGTCGCAGAACTTCAGCAGCCGCTCGGTCATCGAGCCGATGTTCATCAGCTCGGCTGCGAGGATGAACAGCGGCACGGCGAGGATGACGTAGTTGGTGTACATGCCGTTGAGCAGCTGCTCCGCGGCGATGCTGAGGTCCTGCCCGGCAACCAGCAGATAGAGGATCGAGCCCGCGATCATGGCATGGCCGATCGGCAGGCCGAACAGCGACAGCGCGAGGATCATGCCCAGCGCGCACTGGAAGGCGATGCTCATATGCCCGACCCCATTTTGGTGGGATCGACATCCTTCGGTTGGTCGCCGCGCAAGGCTGCAAAGCCGAGCCAGAGATAGCGGATGATCGCGGCGACGGCGAAGAGGATGTAGATCGCGTAGACCCAGGAGAAGGGCAGCTTCATGTAGGCCGTGCGTTCCACCTTCATGAAGGTGACGTAGTCGACCATGGCCGGCAGGGCCGTACCGTAGAGCACGACGACGGCGAGGGCCGTGACCACCCCCATGAGCCGTCGGGCGCGCGGGCTCACCGCGGCATGGAGCAAGTCGAAGCGGATCTCCTCGCGCTCCGTCAGCACGAAGGCGGCCCCCCAGAGCACCAGCCACAGCCAGAGGATGACGCTGATCTCGTGGGTCCAGCCGATCGGCAGGTTGAAGAGATAGCGGAAGGCGATCTGGATCAGGAAGGCGATGAACATCGCCGCCAGCATCGCGACGGCGACGTTCTCGGCGCGCCGCCCGAGCCAGGGCGCCCAGCTGTGGAGAGTGGACTTCACGGGGAGCGCCTCCGGCCCGCGCGATGCGGTTGGGGGAATCGGTCGCGGGCGGCCGCGTCAGAGTGCGTTGATCTTCTCCAGCATCCCGGACACCCAGGACTTCGCCAGATCGGACGCGAGGTACATCTTCTGCGCATGGTCGCGGAAGGCGGCGAGGTTCGGCGTATAGACCTCGAGCCCCTGCTTCTTGAAGAAGTCGACGAGCTCGCCCTCCCGCTTGACGTGTTCCGCCGTGCTCCAGTCGATGGCCGCATCCGCCGCCTGCTGGAACGCCGCCTGCTGCGGCGCGCTCATGGCGTTCCACGCCCGGTTGGTGATGCACAGGAGATCGAAGCCGACGAGGTGCGAGGTCAGCACGATCTGCGACATGACCTCGAAGAACTTCATGTTCTGGACGTTCGGCAGCGGATTGTCCTGCCCATCGACGGCGCCCGACTGCAGGCCGGTATAGACCTCGCCATAGGCCATCGGCGTCGGATTGGCGCCGAGCGAGCGTCCGAGGAACTGCCAGGCGTCGCCGCCCGGCATGCGCAGCTTGATGCCGGCCATGTCGGCGGGCGTGGTGATCCGCGTCTTCGGCTTCAGCCCAACCTGCCGCGCGCCGAAATAGGTCGGCCCGAGGATGCGGATGTTCAGCTTCTCCTCGGCCATCTTCTTGAGGTCGCGCCCGACGTCGCTGGCGAAGACGCGCTTGAGATGGTCGGCATCCTTGAAGAGATAGGCCGAGGTGACGATGGACCAGGCCGGGATCTGGTTCGAGATGTCCTGCGGGGCGATGTTGCCCATCTCCAGGTTGTTGCGCTGCATGGCGACCAGCTCGGTGCCCTGCCGGAACAGCGTTCCGCCGTAGTAGGGCTGCAGCGTGACGTCGTTCTTGATGGCCTCGGCAAAGCGCTTGACCATGTCGGCGCGGATGTCCTGCTCGGAGAACACCGCCGAGAAGCGCAGGTTCGGCTTGGCCTGGGCCATGGCGCCCGTGGCGGAGCCGGCGAGGCCGGCAGCCGCGGCGCCCGCCATGAACAGTCGACGATCGATGCTCATCCTCAAGTCCTCCCTTGGCCCTCTTTCGGGGCTCGTCCTCGTCACTATCGCCCGATCCTCATCCGGAGGCAACAGACAGTCTCCGTTTCATCGGATGATTCCTGAATTCTCATACGCTCACTCCCGAGCCAGGGGCCGGGGCAGGGTCGTCGGCGCCAGATGCCGCTTCTGGGCCGCGATCCGGAACGGCGCGTTGAAGGCGCCATAGCCGGTATAGCCGCGGCGCTCGACCACCTCGAAGAAGAAGCCGTCCTCGCCGGTGCGCCCGTAGAGCTGGAAGAATTCGCCACCTGCATCGCGGTCATAGAGAATGCCCGCGGCCTTCAGCGCCTCGATCTCGGCGGCCGGCAGGCCGAAGCGCGCGGCGAGATCGTCATAGTAGTTCGCCGATACGCGCAGCGGCTGGAAACCGTTGGCCGCCAGCGCCTGCGCCGTGCGCTTCATGTCGCCGGTGGCGAAGGCGAGGTGCTGGATTCCCGCGCCGAAGAGCTCGCTGACGAAAAACCCGGCCAGCGTCCGCCGGTTCTCGGCGCCGTTGAGGGTCAGGCGCAAGCCGCCCTGCTCATTCTCGATGACCTGGCTGCGCACGAGACCGCCGGGATCAACCACGTCGACCATGGGCAGTTTCCGGACATCGAAGAGCGACGTGTAGAAGAGGAGCGAGGTCAGCAACTCGTCGACGAACATGGTCTGGGCGACATGGTCGATCCGCTCCAGGCCCGCATCGGTCGGGGCAGCCCCATCGGCGACGTTGACGAATTCATGCTCCCAGAGCCGGACGAGGTCCGGAGATCGGTCGATGAAATAGATGACGCTTCCGCCGATGCCGCGGATGCCGGGCAGGCGGATGTCGCCGGGGTTCGGATCCTGGTCGAAGGGCTCGGCGCCCAGCGCCACGGCCCGCGCGAGCGTCGCCCGCGCGTCGTCCACCTGCAGCCCGATGGCATAGGCCGCAGTGCCGTGGGCCAGGAAGGCAGAGCGCGCCTGCCCCTCCTGCTCCGTGTTCACCACGAGGTTGATCTGGCCCTGCCGGAAGAGGTCGACCGACTTGGAACGGTGCCGCCCGGCCTTGCGGAAGCCGAGCGTCTGCAGCGTCGACCCGAGCGCTGCGGCGCGCCGCTCGTCGGCGGCGAATTCGACGAACTCGACCGCGTGGACCACGGAACGGTCCGGCAGGGGGCGGGCGGGCGCCCGTCCAAGGCCGCTCTCGCGGGACACCTGGTCCATCAGGTGGACGAGGGAGCGATGGCCGTCCTTGGCGACGGCGCGGGCCGATCCGCCGCGGAACTGGTCGTTGAAGATCTCGAGCGATAGATACCCCTCATAGCCCGTGGCGTAGATCGCCTTGACGAAGTCCTTTACCGGCAGATCGCCCTCGCCCGGCATGTTGCGCAGGTGGCGGCTCCAGTGCAGCAGGTCCATGTGGATGAGCGGCGCATCGGCCAGTTGCACGATGAAGATGCGGTCGCCGGGAATGGAGCGGATCGTCCCGGAATCGATGCCCTTCGCCAGCGAGTGGAAGCTGTCGAGGACGAGGCCAATGGCCTGGTGGTCGGCCCGGCGGACGATCTCCCAGGCATCGCGATGGTCGCTGACGTGGCGGCCCCAGCACAGCGCCTCGTAACCGACCCTGAGGCCACGCCGCGCGGAACGCTCGCCCAGCTCGCGGAAATCCGCCGCCGCGCGGTCGATGCCGCCGAGAGCCTGCGGGGCAACGCTCGAGCAGACCAGCATCAGGTCGGCGCCGAGTTGCTGCATCAGGTCGAACTTGCGCTCGGCCCGGTCGAAGGCGGCGGCGCGGTACGGGTCCGGGAGGGTCTCGAAGTCGCGGAAGGGCTGGTACAGCGTCAGCGCGAGGCCGTGGTCTTCGATCATCCGGCGGACGGTCGCCGGCGTCTCGTCGGTGATGAGCAGGTCCTGTTCGAAGAGCTCCAGCCCGTCGAAGCCCGCGGCGGCGATGGCGGCGATCTTCTCCGGCAGCGTGCCGCTGACCGAGACCGTGGCGATGGAGGTTCGCATCACGAAGCCTCCCTCAGCGCGTCGCCGGCAAGCTCCCGTCGCAAGGCCTCCGCGTCGACGTCGTGCCCGGTGAAGATGCGGAATGCATCGATGCCCTGGAACAGGAAAAGCTCGTAGCCGCTCAGGATGTCGAGGCAGCCCTCGCGGGCGCGGGTGAGGAACTCGGTCCATTCCGGTGTGTAGACGGCGTCGAAGGCCCAGCCGGCGCCGTCGAGCGCCACATCCGGAATGGCATTGCCTCCGACGCCCGCCATCCCGAGAGGCGTGGCGTTGACGATGCCGTCGACACGCTCGCCCGCCTCCACGACACTGTCGCAAATGACGATGCGGGTGCCCTCGGCAACTGGCGCAAGGGCGGCGGCGAGGGCCTCCGCCTTGGGGCGATCGGCGTCGCAGAGCCTGATTTCGCGCGCCCCGAGTGACACGAGGGCGAAAGCAATGGCCTTGCCGACGCCGCCGGCGCCTGCCATCGCGACCACGCCGGGCGAGGCCTCACCGAAACGGTGACGGAAAGCGGAGGCGAAGCCGGTGCAGTCGGTGTTGGCGCCCCGGGGGCCTCCCTCATCGAAGACGACGGTGTTGCAGGCGCCGAGCGCCGTGAGGCCGGGCGCGGGCGAGGCGAGACGCGACAGCACCCGCTCCTTGTAGGGATAGGTGACGTTGATGCCGCGATAGCCGCCGGTGCGGCCATGGTCGAAGACAGCGTCGAAAGTCTCGCCACGAGCTGGGGGAATGAGCAGATCGTAGCTTACGTCAAGCCCGCAGAGCCGGCCGGCGAGGCGGTGCAGGTCGGGGGAGCGGGAGGCCTGGATCTTGTCGCCGATCAGGCCGAGCTGAACATGCTGCATCGGGACGCCCTAAAACCCTGCCGGGACCTTTAAGGCGACCAGTCATAACTCATTTCATATGAGATTCAATAAATCATCTGATGCTAGGAGATCGCCTCCGTGGCTAGGGCGTGCTCCACGCCGCCGGCGATGTGGCGCTCGAGCAGGGCGCATCCCTCATCGGCGTCGCGGCGCAGGGCGGCCTCTTTCATCGCCATGTGCTCCGCTGCGGCGATCGCCCCCCGATAACTCAGCGCGATCATCTGGTAGCGTAGGTAGCGTTCGAAGATCGCCGCGTGGGCATGCATGAGACTCTGCGAGCCGCAGGCCGACACGAGCGCCTGGTGGAACTGCCAGTCATAGCGCTTCCACAGGTCGGTATCGGTGCGGTCGCCGCTCGCCATCCGCGCCTCCATCTGGGCGAGCTTATGATGGGCGGCGATCACCCGCGCTTCCCATTCGAGATCACCCTGGGCGAAAGACTGGCGCAGCGCATGGCATTCGAGAAGCTGGCGCAGCGCGGCGATTTCCCGAAGGTTGGCGGCCGAGATCGGGCCCACCTCGAAGCCACGCTGTCCCTCGGCCACCACGAGCTTCTCGGATACGAGGCGGTTAAGCGTCTCCCGCAGGGTGCTGATGCTGGCCTCGTAGCTGCGGCGAAGCACGTCCAGCCGCAGCCTGCTTCCGGGGGCGAGCCGCCCGGTGATGATGTCCGTGCGGATGCGCTTGTAGGCACTCTCGCCCGCCGAGGGGAACAGGTCGGTCGTCATGCCGCGAACCGGGTCTCGGGAAGAACGTTGCGCGCCTCGATGGCAAGGACGCAGGACCGGATATGGGTGGAGAGGATCGCCTTGGCGTCGCCGGTGCGACGGGCCAGCGCCGCTGCTGCCAGGTCCGCATGTTCACCGGCGGCCACCTCGCCCCGGAAAATGCCGACCACCATCTGGTAGCGCAGGTACTTGTCGTAGACGCCGGCATGGATGTCGAGCAGTTCGGCCGAGCCGCAGGCCGACACCAGGCTATGATGGAATTCCCAGTCGTAGCGCTTCCACTCGGTAGGATCGGCCGCCTGCCCGGCCAGGAGGCGCTGTTCGATGCGCGCGAGCTTGTGGTGGGCCGCGACCACCCGGCCCTCCCACTCGAGATCGCCCGCCGCCAGCGAAAGCTCCAGGGCATGATGTTCGAGGAAGAGGCGCATTTCCGCGACCTCCCGCAGCTCCGCCGCCGAGACCGGCGCCACCTCAAAGCCCTTCTGGCCCTCGGCCAGGACCAGGCCCTCCGAGGCGAGCCGGTTGAGGATCTCCCGCAGGGTCGAGACGCTAGCGCCATAGGCGTCGCGCAGCCCGTCGAGTTTCAGGCGCTGGCCGGGCTTCAGGCGCGCGAACAGGACGTCGGCGCGGATCTGGCGATACGCGACCTCGCCAACGGATGACTCAACCTTGAGAGTGGCAATTGGCATGTCACCTGACCGGGCCGGCTTGGGCTCGCCAGAAAAGCTGGCACAGCGGCAACTTGCAACAGCCATGCAGACGGCGCCCGCATCGGGGATACACGCTCGGTCTGTCAGCCGACAGTGATCGACACGGACGCTCGACCGGCGCGGAACGTCCGGCGAGCGGGGCGGCCCACGTCTCTTGTTCGGTACACGGCTTGGGGAGTCCGCTTTGGCCGGGAAGCAGAGCCGCAAGTCCGCTGTCGGGCGGATGTGTCATGTCCGCTCTGGCGGCGCGAAGCCGAAGCAGCCGTCGCGAGTTGCGGGCCCTTAATTGAGTAGTCGGGACAATAGCGGACATTCCCGGACCCTCCATGGGCCGCAGCGGCTCACGGATCCCGACCAAACTCGTTGCGATAATAGGTCTTGAACAGTCGCCAATGCGCAAATCCCCACCGCATGGCGATGCGTTTCACATTCGCATGGGGGCCGATCGCTGCGACCTCGTCCTGCACCCTGAGCAGGCGCAGCCGCCGCAGATACTGCATCGGAGTGCAGTCGAACTTGTCGCGGAATGCCATCTGCAGGGCGCGGATGCTGACGCCGGCCGCGTTTGCGACGTCCTCGACGACGATGGGCTCGTGGAGGTGGGCCGCCATGAAGTCCGTAGCCCGCATCAGCTTCGATGAGTCTGCGGAAGCGGCGGCCGAATGCATGTGTTCCGAGTAGGTGTGGCGGAGGAAGTTGGCGACATACTGCATGATGGCGTCTGCCGTGCTCGCAATCGCCAGCGGGCTGGCACGGAATTCGGGCAGGTGCGCCGTCGCGTCGAACAGGCTCTGCAGGTAGGACGCGAAGAAGCTATGGCGCGGGTCGGACAAGGAGAAGGCCGGTTCGAACACGATCCGCTTCTTCGGCTGGTACCCCAGGTTACGCGAGACGGCGCGCTCGATCACCGCATAGGGCATGGACAGCTGGACGTCGGACCAGCCCCCGCTTGTCTGGCCCCTCGTCACCTGGCGCATGTCGATGACGGTCCCGAAACCGGGGCGGCAATGGTAGGTGTCGTGGCCCGCCCGCGTGACGGAATGGCAGTCGGATCGGGGAATGACGATCTGCATGTTCTGGGACGGAACCTCGGTCGTGAAGCTGTAGGCGCCGTCAGACCGGGCACTGAGCAGCGTCAGACCGGAGAAATGATAGAAGTCCGCATGCCAGAACGACAGGTTCTCCTGACTGGCGAGGCGGTGCACCTGGCCCCATTGGCGGACGAAAAAGTCCTCCACCGCCTCCAGCGAATCGCAACGCGCGCTGAAGGCGACGACAGGGATTTCGAGCATTCTTCCCTCCCCATCTCGGTCGACGGACACGATAGGGAGCCTCGCATTCGCATTCAACAAAACAAAAACGCAAATAGTGCCCATTCTGCGAAAGCGACCGCCAGCAATCCTTTCACGATGTCATCGAATAATAATGGGGTCTCACATGAGGACGCATAATGATCATTCCATTCCGCGAACCCCGCCCATGCCATCCACAGCCTGCACGATTCCTCATCAATTCAGCAAAAGAGATGTTCTCGTTTGCCCAGCAACTGGACTGGTACTGCGAGGATGACGCAGCGCGTATTCAGTTCCTGCTGCGAAGCCAGGACATCATCAAACGGACCGAGGCCTTGGCTGCGGAGTTGCTGTCCTACAAGGCGGCGACGACATTCCAGAAGATGTCGGGAGAAGGCTAGGAGGCGAAGAGCGGCGCCCCGTCATGGCACACGACATCTCTGCACTCGCCAGAAGAACCGGGGTCTCCGTGTCGACGATCCGCGCTTGGGAGGCACGGTATGAACTGGTTCGCCCGGCGCGATCCGCGGGAGGACACCGTCTCTACAGCGACAACGACGCAGAGCGGGTCGCCCTTTTCAAGGAACTCACCGATCTGGGCCATCGTCCCCGCGATCTGGCGTCCCTGCCGACGGACGATCTCGCGCGGATGCGGTCGACGGCCCAGACCGAGCCGATCATGTTCGGGCAACTCGTGTCCGCCCTCCGGCGAGCCATGCGGCTCAGGGACCGCGCCGGCTTTCACCGGCACCTCGTCGCCGCGTTCGCCCTTCTGCCGCCTATCGAGGCCGCGGGTCTCTATTCGTTCTGCCTTCAGCAGATCGGCACGCTGTGGGAGGACGGAACGTTTTCAGTCGCCGATGAGCACATCTTCTCGTTCACAGCGCGGAACGTGATCATAGCCGCCACCCAGACGCGCCCGACGCTCATTTCTGCCGGGCCGATCGGCTTTGCCACGATCGAAGGCGAGCATCACGAACACGGGCTTCTGGCGGGAGCGTTTCTCGCTGCGAGCGCCGGGGTGCAGACGGTCTATTTCGGCACTTCCATCCCAACGGACCACCTGGCCGAAGCCGCGCGTCGCGACGCGCTCAAGGCACTTCTCATCAGCATCGTGCACGTTTCGGACGTTGGCGAACTGGTGCGCAAAGTGATGCACCTGGGCGGCTTGCTCGACCAAGGCACGCAACTCTGGCTCGCCTGTGCGGCGGGCCTGAGACCGAGTTTGATCGACGTCGCGGGCGCCGCCGTTCTCCATAGCCATGCCGAGCTGCGAGCCAGGCTCGCCTTGATCCGCTGAGGGGCCGCTCCGGTCCTCAAGAAGATCCTCCATTCGCTTCCGGCCCGCAGGCCGTCCGAAAAATCGCCACATCGCCGTCAGGGTTCGCGACCGGACCTCGCCTTTCGCAATTCCGTCATCCCCGCGTCCCGACGATGGCTGCAAGATTATGCGATCCGGCTTTCCTGCCGCTGTCCGAAACAAGCCGTCGTAGAGGCTGAAGCTGTACACAGTCTCCACTCGATACCCGTGTCGGGGCGACCTGCGCATGCAAGCCTGATCGGACGCATTATTACGAAGCGGTGCGTTAATGCGCGCTTCATCTCGCTTTATACAGAGTACTTGTGTAAATGACGCAGCGTAATGTCGGGGGTTCAAATGTTCTTCCAGTCTGATGCTGGCTCCAAGTTGGCCGCTCTCGAACGATCCCAGGCCTTCATCGAATTCCGCCCGGACGGTACGATCATCAGGGCGAACGCCCTGTTTCTGCGGACCCTCGGCTTTGATCTGAACGATATCGTCGGTCAGAACCACGCGATGTTCGTGCCACCGGCCGACCGCGGCTCCGACCAGTACCAGCGCTTCTGGGATGAACTGCGAGCCGGGCGTTCGCACATCGCCGAGTTCAAGAGGGTCGGCAAGGGCGGCCGCGAAATCTGGATCCAGGGTTCCTACAATCCTGTGCTCGACCGGCACGGACGGACGATCAAAGTCTTCAAGATCGCCAGCGACGTTACCGAGCGAAAGATGCGCGACGCCGATGTGCAGGGTCAGTTGGCAGCCATCGGCAAGGCTCAGGCCGTCATCGAGTTCGACATGACGGGCAAGATTCTCGCCGCCAACGCCAACTTCCTGGTGACCCTCGGCTACCGGCTCGATGAGATCGTCGGCCGGCATCATTCTATCTTTGTCGCTGCCGCCGAGCAGAACACCCCCGACTACGCGCACTTCTGGGCCGCCCTCGCGCGCGGTGAATACCAGGCTGCACGCTACCGCCGCATCGGCAAGACCGGAGCGTCGGTGTGGATCCAGGCGAGCTACAATCCGATCCTCGATCCTGACGGTCGCCCCTACAAGGTCGTCAAATTCGCCACCGACATTTCCGACCAGGTGGCCGAACAGGAACGCCGGGTCGCCGTCGGCCAGGAGATCGACAGGAACCTCGAGGGGATATCCGAGAGCGTGTCATCCGCCTCACACGAGGCGACGGAGGCGGCTGCAGCCTCGACGCAGACGTCTGCGAACGTTCAGGCGGTGGCCGCCGGCGCCGAGGAGTTGTCGGCCTCGGTCGGAGAAATCCGACGGCAGGTCGTGCAGGCGCGGGAGATTGCCGGGCGCGCGGTGACGCAATCCAACGAGACCAACCAGATCGTGGGAGGTCTGTCGTCGACGGCGGCGAAAATCGGCGAGGTGGTGAAGCTGATCAACTCGATCGCAGATCAGACCAACCTCCTCGCGCTGAACGCGACCATCGAAGCCGCCCGCGCCGGCGAAGCCGGCAAGGGCTTCGCGGTCGTGGCCGCGGAGGTGAAGAGCCTCGCCAACCAGACGGCCCGCGCCACCGACGAGATCAGCCTGCAGATCGACGCCGTCCAGAAGGCCACCCAGGCCGCTGTGAACGCCATCGGCGAAATCGCCGAGACCATCACCATGATCAGCGCGATATCGACATCCATTGCCTCTTCGGTTGAGCAGCAGTCCTCGGTCACGGTGGAGATGTCGGAGAACATGCGTGTCGCTGCCGAGGGGGTCTCCGCGATCTCCGCCAGCATGAACGCGATCGCGCGATCCACGGCGGAGATCGACCAAGCGACGAAATGCGTGCGCGCGGCCTCCAGCGATCTCGCCTAGAAAAGGGAAACAGAACGATGCACGGCAAGAAGACCCCGCGAACGGCCGCAATCATCCAGCAGTCGAAGACCAACCTTCACACTTTCGCCTCGCTCATCGAGCACGTGAACGACCTGCGCAAGGCGACCCTTCACGGCGATATGGCGGACGACCTGCAAGTGGCGCTCGCCGCGAATTTTTCGGCCGCGATGGAGCATCTCCTGCTCGCCAACCTGCAATATGCGACCTGGGCGATCGGCGAGGTAAGAGACTCCGTCGATCTGATCGCCGTGGGGCCAACCCAGCAGATCGAGCTGGGGCCCTGCCTCACGGATGCCAACAGTCCCTGCCGGACCATCAGCTTCACGGCCGCCCTGGCGCGCCGGAACAAGCCCCTGAACTGACGTCGGCCTTGCCGCCCCGGTTCAGGGGGGCCGGCCGCTCGCGGCATGCCTGCAACGTCAAACCCGGGTTCGGCTGGTCGGTCGGAGCCGGGTTTTCTACAGGACAGGGTGAGGAAGTCCGTTCAGGTCGTGCAGGACCGAGTCGAGCTGGCGGGCGCTGAAGGGCTTCCTGAGCGTGGCGAATTGGCGGTTGGCGGTCATGGCGGCCGTGTCCCCCGATATGATCACGATCTTCGTGTCCGGGTTCACCGCCCGGATGACACGGGCGGTCGCCAGCCCATCCAGGCCGCCCATGTGCAGATCGATGAAGACGAAGTCGGTGGGTGCCCGGGCGAAGCACTCGATGCCTTCCACGCCATCGGCGGCTTCGACGACGTGGACGCGGAATATCGAACGGTCGAAGATCCGCTTGATCAAACGGCGCGCAGTGCCGCTGTCGTCGATCAGCAGAGCGGTGGTGCGCGCCCTCACCTTCTGAAACGCGTCCAGTGACCGGTGAACATCCAGGATCGAGACCGGCTTGCTGATGAAGTCATAAGCGCCGAGGGCACGGGCCTCCTCGCGATCGAGCGCCGTCTGGCTGCCCGACACCACCACGACGAAGGTTCCCATGCCCTGCTCGCGCGCGATGCGAACGGCGTCGAGACCGGAGGACGTCCCGAGCGCTATGTCGACGAATGCGAGATCATAGGCGTTCGTCGCCAGTTCCCGCAGGAGGTCCTCGCTTCGGGAGACGATCTGCACCTCAGTGGGATAGGAATAGTCTGCTATGGCGGCCTGGATGCGTGCCCGGCACCCGGGATTGTCCTCGGCGATCAAGATGGCCCAGGAGCCGTCGACGAAGACGATGTCCGACGCCTCGGTCGTGACAGGCTTTCCATCCGGCATCATGGGTCATCCGAGCTTGCTGGGGCGGTTCGGGGCCGGCCTGCCGCCCACGAGGAACGGTGGTGCCCGGCACGATGTGCGATCAAGCCGCACTCTGTGTGCGAAGGGATCTGGCGGGCAGGAGAACGCCTGGCCTACGGACCGGCACGAGGCGCACGCGTTCCCGTCACCGACGACGTGGCGTGTCGCACGCACCTGGCAGTTCACGAGTTGAGCGGGGGCCCGCCCGCCTCCCCAGGTGAGCCGGTGCTAGGCTGGGACACTGATCGGACCTCAAGCCCGGCGAACGGTGGCGAGGAACGTGTCCACCTGCCGCTTGAGCCGCGAGGCCTGGGAGGAGAGTTCGCCCGATGCGTCGAGGACCTGGCCCGCCGACTGTCCGGTGGCCACCGCCCCCTCGTTGACCGCGATGATCGACGACGACACCTCGACCGTCCCGCGGGCGGCTTCCTGGACGTTCCGCGCGATCTCGCGCGTCGCGGCCCCCTGCTCTTCCACGGCAGCGGCAATGGCGGTCGCGATGTCCGCGACATCGACGATGGTCGCGCCGATGGCCTGGATGGAGGCCGCCGCTTCGCGCGTCGCGCCCTGCATCGCCTGGATCTGGGTGCCGATGGCCTCGGTGGCGCGGGCGGTCTGACCCGCGAGAGCCTTGACCTCGCTGGCGACCACCGCAAAGCCTTTGCCGGCCTCGCCAGCCCGCGCCGCCTCGATCGTGGCGTTGAGTGCCAGCAGGTTGGTTTGCTCGGCGACCGCGGTGATGAGTTTCACGACCTCACCGATCTTCGATGCGGCGTTCAGCAGCTCCGACACCTTGAGGTCGGTGGTCTTGGCTTCGGCCACGGCGGCATTGGCCTTCTGCATCGAATGCTGGACCTGCCGGGAGATCTCCTCCACCGAGGAGGTCATCTCATCGGTGGCGGCCGCCACCGCCTGGACGTTGCCCGAGGCCTGCTCGGATGCGGCCGCGACCGTCCCCGACCTCCCCTGGGTCACCTCGGCCGTGGCGGCCAGCGTCTGGGCCGCCGCTTCGAGCTGGGTGGACGCCGACGTCACCGCAGAGACGACGTCGACGACCGTCCGGTCGAACTCCTCGACGGCCGCGGCGAGGACGATGGCACGGTTCTCCTTGGCGGCGCGGTCTTGGGCCTGCTCCGCCTCGATCCGCCTCGCCTGCAGGGCGTTGTCGCGGAAGACCGCGAGGGCGCGGCTGAGATCGCCGATCTCGTCCATCCGGTCGGACACGACGACGGGCGTGTCGAGGTCGCCGGCGGCAACGCGGTTCAGGGAAGCCGTCGCGGCGGACAGCGGCCTCGTCGCACGCTGCACGATGACTGCGGCCGCAAGACCGAAGACGGTGGCGATACCGATGAGGGCTGCCAACAGTGCATAGAGCGTCTGGCGGGCGGCGCTCTCCAGTTCTTCGGTCGGGATGCCGATGAAGAGAACGCCTATGACTGTGCCGGCGGCGTCGAGGACCGGCTGATAGGCCGCGAGATAAGGCCGGCCGAACAGGTTGGCCGGTCCGTAATAGGATTGTCCCTGCCGCAGGAACGCCTGAGCGGGATGATCGGCCGCCAGTGACGTCCCGATGGCCCTTTCGCCGTTCTCCTTCCTGAGATTGGTCGACCGGCGGATGAACGCGCCCTTCTCGTCCGTCACGAAGATCGTCGCGACGCCGCCTCCCGCCTGGACATTGCGGTCGACCAGCGAGTGATCGGCAAAGGTCGGCATTGCGGCCGCCCTGACGATGGCGAGACGATCGGCCTCAATAGTGACGTCGACGCCCTCCGCCGACCGGGACAAGAGGACCGCGAGAGTGCGCAGGCTCGTCCTGGCTTGGCTCATGGCCGCCTTGTCGTTGTGCTGCTGCATCTGCAGCCAGGCGAGGGACGTCAGCGCGAGCGACGTCAGTCCGATCAGCAGCATCGCCAGGACGACGGCCTTGCCGCGGATCTTGAGCTGGGGCATCGGCAATGTCATCGGGTTCCTCAAGGATGCGGTCTTTGTGGGGCGCGGGCTCGGCGCTCCGGAGACGAGGGTGGAGGCCCGGCGGGTCATTGCACCAGTCTCACCGAGTCTGACGCCGGGCTGCCGCCACCGGGCAGCGTCGGGGTCGACAGCCGCCAGTTCAGCGTGTTGAAAATGATCGTGTTGCCGACGATCTGGACCTTCGAACCGATGACGGTCGAGGTGGAGTTCCAGGTGAGGTTCCGGCGGGGCAGGTAGATCAGCCCCGATATCTCCTCGCTGACCGACGAGTTGAAGACGTATTGCACCCTCGATGTTGCCGTTCCAGGGCTCGGCTCGAACATCAGGATGTTCGCATAGGGCCCGCTGGCCGGGGCGCTCAGCCGCGAGGTCAGCGCGCCGTTGAAGCGGATCTCGGACCCGGTGTCGGGGAAGAAGAAGGTGACGCCGGCGCCCTCCACCACGGCACCCGAGTTGATGATCATCCTGCCCTTGATGATGTGCAGGCCGGGCTGGAAGAGGACCCGGGGGGATCCGTTGAACGTGAGATTGCACCAGACCGAGCCCGCCGGCATCACGTGGGGCGCGCCGCCGGACGGCGGATCATAGACCGACTTGGTGTTGGTGCAGGCGCCGACCACAGGCTTGGGAAGCGCGTCCACATAGGGGTCGGCCGCCGCGTCGCAACCGGTCTCGATCGGCAGCGGGTTGGAGGTATTCTTGATGATACTCGTCCCCTGAATGCAGAACCTCTTCAGCTTCAGGGTCGTCCCGGCATTGAAGATGGCGGCCGGCGACGCGGTGGAGCGCACATGCACCTCACAGTCCGGGGCGTCGATCTTCGCGCCCGAGTTGACCAGAAGGGCCTGCTTGGCAGACGGCGCGAGCGCGATGATGCATGGCGACCCGCCGGCCGGTGTTCCCGACATCGTGCGCAACGCCTTTGCAGCCGCTTCCACCCTGAGCGATGAAATGCCGGCCAGTTTCATGAACGTCGTCGGCACGTGAGCGTGTGCCGAACCCTCCAGCGTATCGCCCTTCAGGGCGAAGGAATGCTCGACGCCTGCGATCGTGTTCTGTGCATTGAAGAGGTTCTCGGCCGCGAGAGCCTCTGCGCCGCGGCTACGCAAGCCGCCGAGCACCGACGCATCGAGAATGGACTGGAGTTTCGCCTTGGCGTTCTGTGCGACCGTGAAATCGACCGCTGCCCCGACGGTCAGCGAAACAGCAAGCAGCGATCCGGAGAACAACAAGGCCACGGATGCACTGTTGTCGGATTGAAGGCGGCGCAACCAATGCATGAGGGCGATCCGTCTGAGGTTAACCTCCTCGACAGTGCACCCAATCCTCAAATGACCGGATAAGCGACCGATGCGTCGTTATTGTGTAGTTTCGTTTTTATACAAGGCGACATCATCGAGCTTTCGGCGCCCATCGGACGCATCGGAGAGAGGCCGGCCGCAATCCGCAGACAACGTGCTGGACGGCCAGGCAGTGACTTTCGTGACGCGTCACGAAAGTCGTCGTACCTGTGGTGAGAAATTGCAGATCGTCAGCAATCCGCCGCAGATCGCACGTCCGCTTAGGAGGCGCGAAGCTGACACGGCTCCGGTAGCTCTTGGGCCCACTGAAGACATTCGGAACGTCTGCTTCGGGACGCCATAGGGGAGCCTCAACGGCTTCGCGTGACAGCGTGACGGGCTGCAGAGGTGCCAGTTACCGCTGCTAAAAGGGGCACGCTGCTTGATCCGCCTCTCAGGTGGGCCGGCATATCCGTCGCCACATGCTTTCGCGAGCCGTCCCAGCGTTCGCCGGCCTCAACCGTTGAGGTGCTCATGCGCCGGCTTCACGACGGACAAAGCTGTGGGCGACGCGGCCGCCTCGTCGCCGACGATGAGGCGGGCGCCGCGCCGGTGGGTGACGTAACTCCAGGCCCAGTCCACTGCGACTGCCAGGCGGCTACGCGCCTCGATGAGGAAATAGACGTGGGCGACGGACCAGAAGAGCCATGCGATCCGCCCGGTGAGCTTTCGCCCGCCAAGGCTGACGACGGCTTCGTTGCGTCCGATCGTGGCGAGATCGCCCTGATGCCGATAGCGGAACGGTCCGGCAGAGGGCCGCCCCGCGACCCGGTCGGCGATAAGACGGCCGACATAGCGACCCATCTGTTTGGCGGCAGGAGCGATGCCAGGGACGGGATCGCCTTTCTCGCCGGCGACCGCCGCGACGTCGCCGACGACGAAGACCTCGGGATGACCGGGAAGCGAGAGGTACTCCCCGACGATGACGCGCCCGGCGCGGTCCGCCCCGGCGCCCAGCCAGGAGGCTGCGGGAGATGCCCTGACGCCAGCGGCCCAGATGGTCACCGAGGCCGGGATGAGACCCCCCTGGACGATGACGCCTTCCGCAACGCAGCGCTCCACCGTCGTGCCGAGCAGAACCTCGACACCCTGGCGGACAAGGGCCTGCGCAGCGTAGCTGGAGAGGTCGTCGGGGAAGGCCGCCAGGATCTTCGGGCCAGCCTCGATGAGAATGATCCGGGCCTTCGCCGTGTCGATGCGGCGGAAGTCGCGGCGGAGCGACAGGTGGGCCATCTCGGCGATCGCGCCCGCCATCTCGACGCCCGTGGGCCCGCCGCCAACGACGACGAAGGTGAGGAGAGGTGCCCGTGCGTCCGGAGGTGCGAGTTCGGCATTCTCGAAGGCGCAGAGGACGCGGCGGCGAATGGCGGTTGCGTCCTCGATCCTCTTCAGCCCGGGGGCGTGTTCCGCCCATTCGGGGTGGCCGAAATAGGAATGCGTCGCGCCGGTGGCGATGACGAGATGGTCGAAGGCAAAGGCATGCGGGCCCGCATGGACCACCCTGGCAGGAAGGTCGATGCCCTGAACCTCCGTCTGGTAGACGGAAAGGTTGCGCTGGCCGCGGAGCAGGTAGCGGATCGGCCAGGCGATTTCGCCCGGTGAGAGAGCGGCGGTGGCGACCTGATAGAGAAGCGGTTGGAAGCAGTGGTAGTTGTTGCGATCGAGCAGCACCACATCGGCATCAGCGCCCTTCAGCGCTCTGGCGGCCTCCAGACCCGCAAATCCGCCGCCGATGATGACGATACGGTGCCTTGGAGGCTGTGCAGCTACCATTCCTGCCCCTTCCGTGGTTGCGCGTTGCAGCCGAAACGGCGGTTCCTCGCAGGACGTTCCTTTACGGGCGGCGGAGATGGGACAGGACCCGGGTCCGGTTCCGGCCGGCCAGCCGGCCAGTAGTCCGTATCTAGTGAGAAACTCTTTGGTCCAGTCGCCGGCCAACGTTGATGGCAACCGCGACAAGATCATCGTGATCGAAGCAGCCGGCGTGCGCGGCGGCCAAAATTGCATAGGCAAGGGCGCGCTCGCCCTCAGTGTCACCGTTGAGGCCGGTCATATACGCAGCCTCGATCAGAGCACTTCGCATCACCTCGAGCTGGTGGGTCGTGAACAGGTGTCCGGGGAAGAAAGTCATTCGACGATCCCGAGCTCCACGGTCTTGTAGGCGCGCCCCGCTCAGTACCGGCGCGTTGACGGGAGGCAAGACTGGCGTTCCGAACCAACCGGGCTGGTCAACCGCCTGTTCCTCTTTGCGGGAATTTCCACACGGGGAGATCCAGCGAACCTCGTCCAGGCCCGGATCTGGCAAGGCTTTCGCCGGACGGGATGGGCGGTCCTGCCAGCGCCCTGTCTCCCGTCTTGCATGCGATCCATGCCGCCGGGTCACGGTAATAGAGCTTCAGCTGCAATCCCCCGGACCGCAACTGAATGGTTTGAGAAGGCGCCATAGGAAGTAGCCCACTCATGAACCCTCCATGTCTTCTGCAACTCGGGAAGGTGGGTCCGTTCCTGTCGCGAGGGGTGACCAAACCGAGGCGGCCCGTGTCATCCGCGCAAGCTTAGCAAAGATGTCACCAGGTTCGGCCCAGACGCAGCCGCCGATGCAAGCGCTCGCCCTTCAGCTTCTGCCGTCCGTCCTGTCGGGGAGGATGGAAGGGCTGGCTTCCGTCAGCGAGAAAGCGCTGCGCTGCGCGGCCTCGAGTTCCCTGAGGCTCACTGCGAGTGCAGCCCCCCAAACCAGGTGGGCCGCAAGCATCAGGCTGTTCCGCCGGACCGGATGGCGGCCGCCGAACGTGAGGATTCGCGCCGCCGGAATCCACCCCAGATAGCTCGCACCCCACACGCCGATGCCGAACAGAGCGCCGGTCGCAGGATCCCGCCTGTCGGAGAGAGTGGCATAGAGGCTGCCCGCGGCGGCGCCGTAGAGGAAGTGATAGGCGAGCGTGGCGACTGAGGCAGGCACCCCCAGGGTCGGCAGGCTCTGCGATATCTCGCGCGGCGGCAGGGGATAGCGCTCGCCCCGTGGCAAGCGCCCGTGCAGACGCACCATGGCCGCCGTCATCGGCAAGGTTGCGACGAACCCTGCGAGGCCGCTGAGGAGGATCTTTCCGCTGAATGACATCGCAGGACCCTCACCTATCCCGGGGCGGGCTGGAGGCAAGGAAGGAGGCCGTCATCGCCACATAGGCCAGGGCAATGCTGGCGGGGGACAGGACCGCTTCCCAGCCAGGCGTCAGCCGCTTCGGAACCAGCGCGTAATCGACCACGGCAGCGAGCGCCGCCACCCCCAGGGCATCCGGCACCGGCGAGCGCTCCGGCCGCGCCTTCCGGAGCCGCAAGAACAGCGCACTCCAGAAGACTGAAGCTGCGCAGTGGGTAGCGAAGCCGACGAGCGTATGGCTCGCGTCGACATCCCTGGAATGCCCCGCGCCCTCGCCGTGCAGCCAGTGGCTGGTGGCGTTGACCGGCTGGACGGCATCACGCCCCTCAACCTTGGCAAGGACACCGAGAACACCGACGGAGGACAAGCTGGCGGCGGCGCCGGTCATCAGGACCCGGGACAGGAATGACATGATGGCTCCCTTGATCGATCGGGTTCATGGCAAACACCGGCTCGACCGCTGCGTTCCTATCGGAGCTGTTCCAGACCGCGGTGCCTCAGGGCGGCGTCAGGCAGCCGATGAGGAGCAACTGGTCGAGGGTCGGATGAAATCCGAAGGCGATGCGCCCCCACACCGGCGCGGTCGCGACGACGGCCAGCACGGCGAAGCAGAACCACCCGGTGGCGATACCAAGCGGGGAGCCAAGGTAGCCGGCGGGCAGCGATGGCCGTTTCATGGCCTGCGCTCGAGCATGATCCGGTCCTCACGGCGCGTCAGGGCAAGGCCTCCGATGAGCATCGCCGCTCCCCAGACGAGGAAGCCGATATCCCAGACGATCCGCTGAGAGGGCGGAACGAGTTCGTTGACCCGGTGCAGCACGAGGAGGTGATGATTGACGAGGCCCTCGACGAGGTTGAAGGCGCCGAACCCCGTCAGCATCGTTCCGGCGAGGAGCATGTTGGACCAGACGAGATGTCTGCTCCGGGCATGGCGCCACAGCACGAAGAGGCCGGCGAGGACGAAGAGGTAGGTGGCAGAGTGGAACACCCCGTCCCAGAACGTGTTCAGCTCCAGCGCCTCGACCGACGTGATCGGATACCAGCTGCTGACCATGTGGTGCCATTGCAGCACCTGGTGGAGGACGATGCCGTCTAAGAACCCGCCGAGACCCAGGCCGAACAGGATCCCGGCCGATTTCGGAAAGGTCCCGACGTCCTTCATCGTTGCCTCCTCGCAGGGAGGACGCCGGGAATCCGCCCGGCGCCCTTCGGATCGCGCGCTAGTGCTTGGCCGTCTCGCCGCGCGCCTCGCGCTCGAGATATTGCATCGTGGTCGGCGCGAGGTGCTCGGCGAGCCAGGCGGCCATGTCCTCCTCCTCCTCGAGGATGGCCTGGCAGGCGTCGCGCGTCTCGGTATCGCCCGCCCGTTCCGCGGTGGCGACCAGCACCCTGTAGGCAGCGATC
>NZ_JBQVQL010000005.1:0-88372 GCF_052440005.1 Phreatobacter sp. | reverse complement strand
GGGTTGCCCCGCTCCCGTGCCGAGCGCGCCCTGAACGTCGGCGAGGCCGATCGGCCCCGCCGCGCGCGCCGGTGCGGCTGACGCCGCGAGCCCCGTCGTCCCGGCCAGGGCCGCGACGATGAAATATCTCCGATCCATGAGCTGTCCTCCTCGAAACGTCTCCTCCCCCGGTCGAGACTGAACGATGCGGGCAGGGAGCGGGTTCCAGAGGCGGCCGGCCGCACGGGCGCTTGGCAGCGCGTCATGGGGCGTCTATGTGCGGGAAAGATCCATCCCGCGAGGAGCCTCACCGTGACCGATGCGCCGACCCTGCCGGACCGCCTGTCCACCGATCCGAAGAGCCCCTATTACGACGAGGCGGTGCTGTCGCGTGAGGTCGGCATCCGCTTCAAGGGCGCCGAGAAGACCAATGTCGAGGAGTACTGCGTCTCGGAAGGGTGGATCCGCGTCACCGCCGGCGCCGCCAAGGACCGTTTCGGCAATCCGCTGACCGTCAAGCTCAAGGGGCCGGTGGAGCCCTATTTCAAGAACTGAGCCGCCGTCACCCCGCGGCGGCCGCTGTTGTCACCGACGCTCACCATTTGTGAACGGCGCGCGGCGACATCGGCGTCATCCGCGCCTATAAGGCGGAAAGAGGGTGCGATGATCCGAATCGCATCACCAGATCTCCCGAAGCCGCACGAGACCACGCCCATGCCCCGCAAGTATTTCGGTACAGACGGCATCCGCGGCCGCGCCAACGCCTTCCCGATCACGCCCGAGTTCGCGATGAAGGTGGGGCAGGCGGCGGGCCTCGCGTTCCAGCGCGGCGAGCACCGCCACCGCGTCATGATCGGCAAGGACACGCGGCTGTCCGGCTACATGATCGAGAACGCCCTGGTGGCGGGCTTCACCTCGGTCGGCATGGACGTGCTGCTGGTCGGCCCGATGCCGACTCCGGCGGTGGCCATGCTGACGCGGTCCATGCGCGCCGACCTCGGCGTGATGATCTCGGCCTCGCACAATCCGTTCGACGACAACGGTATCAAGCTCTTCGCCCCCGACGGCTACAAGCTCTCGGACGAGGTGGAGCGCGACATCGAGACGCTGCTGGACCAGGACCTGTCCCGGCGGCTCGCGACCTCGCGGCTGCTCGGCCGCGCCAAGCGTATCGACGACGCCCAGGCCCGCTACATCGAATTCGCCAAGCGCACCCTGCCGCGCAACCTCGACCTCGCTGGCCTGCGCATCGTCATCGATTGCGCCAACGGCGCGGGCTACAAGGTGGCCCCGGCGGCGCTGTGGGAGCTCGGCGCCGAGGTGTTGACGATCGGCGACAAGCCGGACGGGTTCAACATCAACGACACCTGCGGCTCGACCCATCCGGAGACGCTGGTGGAGAAGGTGCGCGAGATGCGCGCCGACATCGGCATCGCCCTCGACGGCGACGCCGACCGCGTGCTGATCGTCGACGAGAAGGGCCATGTCGTCGACGGCGACCAGCTGATGGCGGTTGTCGCCCAGTCCTGGCTCGAGGACGGTCGCCTCGCCCAGCCGGGCATCGTCGCCACCGTCATGTCCAATCTCGGCCTCGAGCGCTTCCTCGGCGGCCTCGGGCTGCAGCTCGCCCGCACCCCGGTCGGCGACCGCTACGTCCTCGAGCACATGCGCGAGCATGGGTTCAACGTCGGCGGCGAGCAGTCCGGCCACATCATCCTGTCGGACTATTCGACCACCGGTGACGGCCTGGTGGCGGCACTTCAGATTCTCGCTGTCGTCCTGAAGATGGGCCGTCCGGTCTCGGAGGTCTGCCACCGCTTCGAGCCGCTGCCGCAGATCCTGAAGAACGTCCGCTTCAAGGGTGGCAAGCCGCTGGAGGCGACGAGCGTCGTCACCGCCATCGACGACGCCAAGCTGAAGCTCGGCAACCGCGGCCGCCTCGTCATCCGCCCCTCGGGCACCGAACCGGTCATCCGCGTGATGGCGGAAGGCGATGACCGCGAGCTCGTGGAGGCCGTCGTCGACCAGATCGTCGAGGCGGTGGCCAAGGCGGCCGCCTGAGCCGCCGCGGCGGGGTGATCTTCACGCCCCGTTCACCACGATCGTTAGGGTTAAGCAGGCTTTAAGCAATCTCTGCGAGCATTTCGGCATTGACCCTCGGGCCAGCCCATCACGGGTGTGCCCCCGCCAGGACATTGCCATGAGCCGTCCCTCAACAGCCGTTCTCGCCGCCGCGGCGGCGCTCGCCGCGACGGCCGCCTCCGCCGCCGACATGCCGCCCGTGCTTCGCCAGTCCGTGCCTGTGGTCCAGCCCGCTGAGAGCGGCGGCTGGTATCTTCGCGGCGACATCGGCGTCGCCGCCCACACCATTGGCAACTTCGCCGTGATGCAGAACGGCACGCAGGTGCGCGCCGGCGCCGGCGGCGTCAACGACTATGCGCTGCGCACCAAGTCCCATTCGGAGAGCTACACGATCGGTGTCGGCGTCGGCTACCAGTTCAACTCGTGGTTCCGCGTCGACGTGACCGGCGAGTTTCGCGGCGGGGGCCACCTGCGCGGTCTGGACTACGTCAACTTCGACCAGAGCGGCGGCACCACCTCGCAGACCAATCTCTATCACGGCAGCAGCCGCTCGATGGTCGGCCTCGCCAATTTCTACGTCGATCTCGGCACCTTCTGCCAGCTCGGCTGCCTGACGCCCTATGTCGGCGCCGGCTTCGGCTTCGCGCACACCACGGTGAGCGGCTTCACCGACACCTCCACCGGCTTCAACAGCGTGACCGGCGCCACCGGCTCGCTCGGCGGCTATGCCAGCACCGTGTCGCGCACCAGCTTCGCCTGGGCGCTGATGGCCGGCGTCGGCTACAAGGTCAACGAGCGGCTGACGCTCGAGGCCGGCTACCGCTACCTGTCGCTCGGCGACATGCCGGCGCTGCTGCTGCGCGATCCGGCCACGGGCCTGGCGCGCGCCGGCAACGAGACCGTGCAGGTCAGCCGCCTGACCGCCCACGAGATCAAGATCGGCATGCGCTGGTCGCTGAACTGCTCCTGCGCGGTTCCCTCCGAGCCGATCGTCGCGCGCTACTGAACCCTCCCTCCAGCGGAGAGACGACGGCGCGGGCCCCGGCCCGCGCCGTTTGCGTTTGGGGGGCAGGGGGCCAAACACGGTTAATTCTTAACCTTAAGGCGCTCTTAACCGCGCTGTCCCACACTCGGCGCCGAGTTCGTCAAGCGCCCCGGGCAGGGGCCCCCGAAGCGTTGCAGGAAACGAGTGATGACCCGTCCGACCCCGCGGCTGCGCAGCGGAACCCGTCTCCCGGCCGCCGCTCTTGCGGTCCTGGTGCTCGCCGGAGGCCCCGGGCTTGCCGCCGACACCCGTGGACCCGCACTCTCGGCGCCGCTGCTGCCGCCGGTGCTCGCCGAGGACTTCTCGTCGGGCTGGTACGTGCGCGGCGACGTCACCGCCAGCATCTTCCGCCGCCCGGCCGCCCGCTATCTCGACACGGTCAATTTCGCCCCCGCCGCTTTCGTGGACCTGCGCGACACCCGGGCCAACACCACCTTCGGCGGTGGCCTCGGCTTCGGCTTCAAGTACAAGTGGCTGCGGCTCGATACCACGCTCGACATCCGCTCCACCGCGCGGCTGTCCGGCTTCGCGCCGCCCGAGGGCAACTGGGCCTATGCCGGCCCGCTGCCGGTCCCCTTGCGCACCGAGCGCTTCGGCGTCACCGCCCATTCGGCGCTGGTCAACGCCTATGTCGATCTCGGCGGCTGGGGCGGCGTGACGCCCTATGTGGGCGCCGGCCTCGGCATGGCGCGGCTCGCCGCCTCCAACTACGTCTCGACCCCGGTGCCGGCCGCCGCCGCCCTCGGCGAGGCGACGCGAACGCCCGCCCTCGTGAGCACGGTGAAATGGACGCTCGCCTGGGCGGCCATGGCCGGCGTCACCGTCGACCTGTCGCCGCAGACCAAGCTCGACATCGGCTACCGCTATATGCACATGGGCGCGCTGCGCTTCGCCGACACGGCGGGCGGCGCCTATCGCACGACGGTGGCGGCACACGAGGTGCGCATCGGTCTTCGCTACATGTTCGGCGACGGCATCACCGCAGGGCAGTGACTTCGCCGCATCCTCACATCGGCAGGTCGATGGTGCCGTCCGCGTTGACGGGAAAGAGCGGGTTCCAGGCCAGTTCGATCGGGTGCCCGTCGGGATCGGCGACATAGCCGCTGTAGCCGCCCCAGAAAACATCCCGAGGCGTCTTGAGCGGCGTCGCTCCCGCCGAGACGGCGCGGACGAAAGCCTCGTCGACCGCCTCACGTGACGGGAAGTTCCGCGCCAGCGTGATGCCGCCGAAGCCCGACCGCTGTTCCTCCGGCAGTCCCGCATCCTCGGCGAGGGCGCGTCTGCCGAAGAGGGCGAGCACCACGCCGCCTGCCCGGAAGAAGCTGACGGTGTCGCTGCTCTGCGAAACGGACTTCGCGAAACCGATCTCCTCGTAGAAGCGTGTGGCGCGCTGCAGGTCATCGACACCGAGGGTGATGAGCGCGACGGCGGCAGGTTCGGCAGCCATGGGCTTCCTCCTCAGAACAGGGTGAGCTGCTCGGCCGCCGCTTCCCCCTTGCGGGCGGGCGGCGTGAACTGCGCGGTGTCGAGGCGCAGTGTGCGCTTGTTGAAGCCGAGCCGCTCACGCGCCACCTCGAACCTGCGGCCGATCATCCAGGCGAAGGGGCCGGTGCCCTTCTGCCTGAGGTGGAAGGTCGCGTCGTAGTCCTTGCCGCCTCGGGTCTGCTGGACCAGCGACAGAACGTGGCGGGCGGCGTCCGGCCGGTTCGCCACCAGCCATTCGCGGAAGAGATCGCGGATCTCGTGCGGCAGCCGCAGCAGCACGTAGCCGGCCTCGCGGGCGCCCATGTGCCAGGCAGCGTCGAGGATGCGCTCCATCTCCGCGTCGTTGACGGCGGGGATGACGGGCGCGACCAGCACGGCGGTGGGGATGCCTGCTTCCGAGAGCAGGCGGAGCGCCTCGAGGCGCTTCCTCGGGGTCGAGGCGCGCGGTTCCAGAGAGCGCGCGAGCTTGCCGTCGAGGGTGGTCACCGACAGCGCCACCTTGGCGAGGCCCTTGGCCGCCATGCGCCCGAGAATGTCGATGTCGCGGGTGACGAGGTGGTTCTTCGTGACGATCCCGACGGGGTGGTTCGCCGCCTCCAGCACCTCGAGGATGCGGCGGGTGAGCTGCCACTGTTTCTCGATGGGCTGGTAGGGGTCGGTGTTGGTGCCGAGGGCGATGGTGCGCGGCTGATAGCCGTGCGCGGCCAGCTCCTTCTCCAGCAGCTCCGGCGCATTGGGCTTGGCGAAGAGCCGCGTCTCGAAATCGAGCCCCGGCGACAGGCCCATATAGGCGTGGCTGGGCCGCGCGAAGCAGTAGGTGCAGCCGTGCTCGCAGCCGCGATAGGGATTGATCGAACGGTCGAAGGACAGGTCCGGCGAATCGTTGCGCGTGATGATCCGCTTCGCCTTCTCCTCGGTGACGGTGGTGGCGAGGGCGGGCAGCTCCCCCAGCGACCCCCAGCCGTCATCCACGGCCTCCCGGCTCTCGCTCTCGAAGCGGCCGGATGCATTGGTCAGGGTGCCGCGGCCGCGCCGGCGCGCGTCGGCGACGGCGGGACCCGAGGACAGGTCGAGCGCCCCCGCGGTCCTGAGGCCGAAAATGCGCGCCGCCGCGGCCTCCATTCCACCGCCATTCAGGCGGGCCGCGAGATCCTCTGGAGCAGGCTGGAAACGGGGGCGGGGCATGGACCGAGATCTAGCAGAGGCGGCTTTCACGCTCAAGAACAAAACTGGAACATCTGCGGTTCCAGCTGCGGCGGGCCGCGCTTGAAATCGCGTCTTGCCATGACGCCGAAACGGGCATAAAGATATCTTTATATGTGAGTGAGGCCCGTGACCCTGTCCTTCGGCAAATCCTTCGGCGGCCCTGCCGCGGCCTATGCCTTCGACGACGCCGTCGCGGTGCTGCGCGCCGTGGGCGAGCCGACGCGCCTACGCCTCCTCGCTCTGCTCGCACAGGCGGAGCTGACGGTCACCGACATGGTCGACATCCTCGGCCAGTCGCAGCCGCGCATCTCCCGCCACCTCAAGCTGCTGCTGGAGGCCGCGCTGGTGGAGCGGGTGAAGGAGGGCTCCTGGGCCTTCTTCCGCGCGGCGGGGGAGGGGGCGGGCGCTCGCACCGTCGAGGCGCTGACGGCCCTCGTCGATCCGGCCGATCCCATCCTCGCCAGCGACCGCGAGCGGCTCGCCGCGGTGCGCGCCAAGCGCTCGGCCGAGGCGCAGGCCTTCTTCAGCCGCCACGCCGCCGACTGGGACCGCCTGCGGGCGCTCCACGTGCCCGAGGAGCGGGTGGAGAAGGCAATCCGCGACGCGCTCTCGGGCGCGCCGCTGCGCTCGCTCCTCGATCTCGGCACTGGCACCGGGCGGATGCTGGAGCTCTTCGCCCCCGAGATCGACCGCGGGCTCGGCATCGACGCCAGCCCCGAAATGCTGACCCTCGCCCGGGCCGCCCTCGACCGTGCCGGCATCCGCCATTGCTCGGTCAGGACCGGCGACATCTATTCGCTCGCCCTGCCGCGTGACGCCTATGACGGCGTCATCATCCACCAGGTCCTGCACTTCCTCGACGACGGCGCCCGCGCCATCCGCGAAGCGGCGCGTGTCCTGCGCCCCGGCGGGCGGCTGGTGGTGGTGGACTTCGCGCCGCACGAGCAGGAGTTCCTGCGCGAGGCGCAGGCCCATCGCCGGCTCGGCTTCGCCCGGGACGTCATCGAGGGCTGGATGGCCGCCGCCGGGCTCACGCCCGTCCGCTTCCTCAACCTCGCTCCGGACAAGCCCCAGGGCGACAAGCTCACCGTCTCCATCTGGGTCGGCCGCGACCCGCGCATCGTCAACGACGCCCCGGCCCTGCCGGCGGCACCCGCCATCGAGGTCGCCTGATGTCCTCCGCCTACAAGCCGAGCCGCTACGTCTCCCGCTCCCGCCTGAAGGTCTCCTTCGAGTTCTTCCCGCCGAAGACCGAGGAGATGGAGACCACCCTGTGGGAATCGGTCGAGCGGCTGGCGCCGCTGGAACCCTCCTTCGTCTCCGTCACCTACGGGGCCGGCGGTTCCACCCGCGAGCGCACCCACGCCACCGTCTCGCGCATCGTCAAGGAGACGGCGCTGAAGCCGGCGGCGCACCTGACCTGCGTCGCCGCCACCAAGGAGCAGGTGGACGACGTCATCCGTGACTACTGGACGGCGGGCGTGCGCCATATCGTGGCGCTGCGCGGTGATCCCGTCGGTGGCGTCGGCACGAAATATGAGAGCCATCCCGGCGGCTACGAGGGCTCGCCCGAGCTCGTCGCCGGCATCAAGGCGATCGGTGATTTCGAGGTCTCGGTCTCGGCCTATCCGGAGCGACACCCGGAGAGCCCCTCGCTCGACACCGACATCGACATGCTGAAGCGCAAGGTGGACGCCGGTGCGACGCGGGCGATCACCCAGTTCTTCTTCGACAACGATGTCTACCTGCGCTACCTCGACCGCGTCCGCGCCGCCGGGATCACCATCCCGATCGTGCCGGGCATCGTGCCTGTGCAGAACTTCAAGCAGACGGCGGGATTTGCCGCCCGTACGGGGGCGAGCGTGCCGGACTGGCTCGCCCGCCGCTTCGAGGGACTGGAGAACGACCCGGCGACGCGCAAGCTGATCGCCGCGGCGGTGGCCGCCGAGCAGGCGCTCGAGCTCGTCGACCGCGGCGTCACGGAGTTCCATTTCTACACGATGAACCGCGCCGACCTGGTCTATGCCGTCTGCCACCTCCTCGGCCTCAGGCCGAAGGACGCAGCACCGGCGGCCGTGGCCGCGTGAGCCTTTCAGTTCTTCTCCGGAAGGAGTTCTCCAGATGACCCAGTTTCCCCATCTGCACGCCGACGGCGCCGAGGTGGCGGCCGCCCTCACCAAGGCCGCCCGCGAGCGGATCCTGGTGCTCGACGGCGCCATGGGCACGATGATCCAGCGCTACAAGTTCTCGGAGGCCGACTTCCGCGGCGAGCGCTTCGCCCACTGGAGCCATGACCTCAAGGGCAACAACGACCTGCTGATCCTGACGCGCCCGGACGTCGTCGAGGCGATCCATCTCGAATATTTCGAGGCGGGTTCGGACATGGTGGAGACCAACACCTTCTCCTCCACCTCCATCGCGCAGGCCGATTACGGCATGGAGGAGCTCGCCTACGAGCTCAACTACGAGGGGGCGCGGCTCGCCAAGAACGCTGCGAAGCGCGCTGAGGCGAAGGACGGCCGTCGCCGCTTCGTCGCCGGAGCCTTCGGGCCGACCAACCGCACCGCCTCCATCTCGCCGGACGTCAACAATCCGGGCTTCCGCGCCATCACCTTCGATCAGCTCCGCGAGGCCTATGGCGAGGAGGCACGCGGCCTCATCGACGGCGGCGCCGATATCATGCTGGTGGAGACGATCTTCGACACCCTGAACGCCAAGGCGGCGCTGGTGGCGATCGAGGAGGTCTTCGAGGAGAAGGGCGTGCGCCTGCCGGTGATGATCTCCGGCACGATCACCGACCTGTCCGGCCGCACCCTGTCGGGGCAGACGCCGGAAGCCTTCTGGTACTCGCTCCGCCACGCCTCGCCCTTCTCCATCGGGCTCAACTGCGCGCTCGGCGCCAAGGAGATGCGCGGCCATATCCAGGCGCTGTCGAAGGTGGCCGACACGCTGGTCTGCGCCTATCCCAATGCCGGCCTGCCGAACGAGTTCGGCCTCTACGACGAGAGCCCGGAGGCCATGGCGGCGATGGTCGGCGAGTTCGCCACCAGCGGCCTCGTCAACATCGTCGGCGGCTGCTGCGGCTCGACGCCGGACCACATCGCCGCCATCGCCAAGGCGGTGAAGGGCGTGGCGCCGCGCGCGATCCCGACCATTTCGACGCGGCTCCGCCTGTCGGGCCTCGAAGCCTTCGAGTTCGCCGCGTGAACACGCAGTTCTTCGACGATCCGGAGAAGGTCGCGGCCTACGAGCAGGGTCCGCGCTGGTTCATTCCGGCCTATGAGGCGAGCCACGACATGGCCGCCGTGCTGCTGCACGAGTTCGTGCCCCCGACTGCGGAGATCCTCGTGGTCGGTGCCGGCGGGGGCATCGAACTCGCGGCGCTCGCCAAGGCAGGGCCTGAGTGGCGCTTCACGGGAATCGATCCGGCGAAGCCGATGCTCGCCATGGCCGAAGGCAGGCTCGCGGCGATGGGGGCGGCGGATCGGGTGACGCTGATCCAGGGGTTCGTGGCGGACGCACCGGCCGGCCCCTTCGACGCCGCCACCTGTTTCCTGACGCTGCATTTCGTGGCGGACGACGGCTCCCGGCTGGCACTGCTCGAGGAGACCCGCCGCCGGCTGAAGCCGGGCGCGCCCTTCCTCCTCATCAACGGCTGCCTCGACAAGGCGTCGCCCCGGTTCGGCCGGGATATGGCCCGCTACAGCGCCTTTGCCCGGTTCAAGGGCGCGCCGGCGGAGATGGCCTCCATGGCGGCGGCCACCGTCGCCGAACAGATTCATCTGCTTCCCCCCGCGCGTGACGAAGCGCTGCTGGCCGAAGCCGGTTTCCATTCCGTCGAGCCGTTCTACCGTGGCCTCTGGGTCCACGGTTGGCTCGCTCACGCCTGAAGGCTCTTTTGATGACCACCCCCGTCGCGTCCTTCATCAATATCGGCGAGCGAACGAACGTCACCGGCTCGGCGAAGTTCAGGAAGCTGATCACCAACGGCGACTACACGGCGGCGCTCGACGTCGCGCGCGAGCAGGTGGAGAGCGGCGCCCAGGTGCTGGACGTCAACATGGACGAGGGCCTGCTCGATTCCGAGAAGGCCATGGTGACCTTCCTCAACCTCATGGCCGCCGAGCCGGACATTGCCCGCGTGCCGGTGATGGTCGACAGCTCCAAGTGGGAGGTGATCGAGGCCGGCCTGAAATGCGTGCAGGGCAAGCCGATCGTCAACTCGATCTCCATGAAGGAGGGCGAGGAGAAGTTCATCGAGCAGGCGCGCAAGGTGCGCCGCTACGGCGCCGCCGTCGTGGTCATGGCCTTCGACGAGGTCGGCCAGGCCGACACGTTCCAGCGCAAGATCGAGATCTGCGAGCGCGCCTATCGCATCCTCGTCGACCAGGTGGGCTTTCCCCCCGAGGACATCATCTTCGATCCCAACGTCTTCGCGGTGGCGACCGGCATCGAGGAGCACAACAACTACGGCGTCGACTTCATCGAGGCGACCAGGTGGATCCGGCAGAACCTGCCGCACGCGCACGTCTCCGGCGGCGTGTCGAACCTCTCCTTCGCCTTCCGGGGCAACGAACCGGTGCGTGCGGCCATGCACTCGGTCTTCCTGTTCCACGCCATCAAGGTCGGCATGGACATGGGCATCGTCAATGCCGGCGCCCTGCCGGTCTATGACGAGATCGACCCGGAACTGCGCGAGCTCTGCGAGGACGTGATCCTCAACCGGCGTGCCGATTCCACCGAACGGATGGTGGATGCGGCCGCCCGGTTCAAGGGCGACGGCGTCGCCCAGCAGGACAACAAGAAGGACATGTCCTGGCGCGAGAAGCCGGTGGGCGAGCGCCTGACCCATTCCCTCGTCCACGGCATCACCGAGTTCATCGAGCAGGACACGGAGGAGGCGCGCCAGCAGGCCGTGCGTCCGCTGCACGTCATCGAGGGACCGCTGATGGACGGCATGAACCATGTCGGCGACCTGTTCGGCGCCGGCAAGATGTTCCTGCCGCAGGTGGTGAAGTCGGCCCGCGTGATGAAGCAGGCGGTGGCCTACCTCCAGCCCTTCCTCGAGCAGGAAAAGCGCGACATGGGCCTCGTGGACAAGCCCGCCGCCGGCAAGATCCTGATGGCGACGGTCAAGGGCGATGTCCACGACATCGGCAAGAACATCGTCGGCGTCGTGCTCCAGTGCAACAATTACGAGGTCATCGACCTCGGCGTCATGGTGCCGGCGCAGCGCATCCTGGACGAGGCCCGGAAGCACCAGGTCGACATCATCGGTCTGTCCGGCCTCATCACCCCCTCGCTGGACGAGATGGTCCACGTCGCCGCCGAGATGGAGCGCGAGGGCTTCACCGTGCCGCTGCTGATCGGCGGAGCGACGACCTCGCGCGTCCATACGGCGGTGAAGATCCATCCCAACTACACGAAGGGCCAGACGGTCTACGTGCTGGACGCATCGCGCGCCGTCGGCGTCGCCTCGGCCCTGCTCTCCGACGACCAGAAGGGCCCCTATATCGCCGACATCAAGACCGAGTACGCCAAGATCGCCGAGGCCCATCTGCGCGGCGAGCAGGCCAAGCTGCGCATGCCGCTGGCGGATGCCCGCGCCAACCGCCTGAAGCTCGACTGGGAGGGCTACGTGCCGCCGAAGCCCGTCTTCATCGGCACGCGGGTCTTCGAGGACTATGACCTCGCCGATCTCGTCAGCGCCATCGACTGGACGCCCTTCTTCCAGACCTGGGAGCTGAAGGGCCGCTACCCCGCCATCCTCGACGACGACAAGTACGGCGAGGCGGCGCGCAACCTGTTCAAGGATGCGCAGGTGATGCTGCAGCGGATCGTCGGCGAGAAGTGGCTGACGGCCAAGGCCGTGGTGGGCCTCTGGCCGGCCAACACCGTGGGCGACGACATCGTCCTCTACGGCGACGAGGGCCGCACCCAGGAGCTCGGCCGCCTGCATACGCTGCGCCAGCAGATCTCGCGCCGCGAGGGCCGCGAGCGCGCCCATATCGCGCTGGCCGACTACATCGCCCCGGTGGGCACGAAGCCGGACTGGATCGGTGGCTTCGTCGTCACCGCCGGTATCGGCGAGGAGGCTCTGGCCAAACGCTTCGAGGCGGCCAAGGACGATTATTCCTCGATCCTCGCCAAGGCACTGGCCGACCGCCTGGCGGAGGCCTTCGCCGAGCGCATGCACCAGATCGTGCGCAAGCAACTCTGGGCCTATGCGCCCGACGAGACCACCTCGAACGAGGAGCTGATCCTCGAGCAGTATCGCGGCATCCGTCCGGCGCCCGGCTATCCGGCCCAGCCCGACCATACCGAGAAGGACGCGCTGTTCCGGCTGCTCGACGCCGAGCGTGCCATTGGCGTGACGCTGACCGAGAGCCGTGCCATGTGGCCGGGCTCGTCGGTGTCGGGGCTCTACTTCGCCCATCCCGACAGCGCCTATTTCGGCGTCGGAAAGGTGGAGCGCGATCAGGTCGAGGACTATGCCCGCCGCAAGGGCTGGACGGTGGAGGAGGCCGAGCGCTGGCTCGCGCCCGTGCTCAACTACGATCCGGCCATCCTGCGGAGCCTCAGCCAAGCGGCCGAGTGACGGCGCCGGCGCCGTGATCGCGTTCGACCGCGCCGTGGCCGATGGTTCCGGGCGCCGCGCCGCGGCGCTCGCGGTCTTTGTCGTCGCCTTCGCGCTGCGCCTCGGCGCGGGGCTGCTCGCGCCCGGGATGCATCACCCGGACGAGATCTTCCAGTCGCTGGAACAGGCGCACAGGATCGTCTTCGGCTACGGCTTCGTGCCGTGGGAGTTCGAGCATGCGATCCGCTCGTGGATCCTGCCCGGGTTCCTCGCCGGCCTGATGCGCGCGAGCCTCGTGCTGGGCGACGGCCCGCACGTCTACCTCCCCGTCATCCAGGCCTTCCTGGCGGCGCTCGGCGCTGCGGCGGTGACCTGCATCTTCCTCTGGGCGGCACGCATCGCCGGCACGGGTCCCGCCCTCTTCGGCGCGGCAGTCGCGGTTCTTGCCCCCGAACTCGTCTATTTCTCATCCCGCGCCCTGACGGAGGTGGTGGCCGGCCATCTTCTCGTCATCGCGCTTTATCTCGCCTTCCCCGGAGTCGAGGAGGACAGCGGGGGGAGGGCGCGGCTCGCGGTGGCCGGCCTGCTCTTCGGCCTCGCCGTGGCGATCCGCCTGCAGACGGCGCCCGCCGTGGCCCTCACCGCCGCCTATGCGCTCTGGCGCCTGCCGCTCGCGCGGGCGCTGTGGATTGCCCTCGGCGGGGCGGCGGCGGTCGCCTTCGCGGGCATTCTCGACTGGTGGACGTGGGGGGCGCCCTTCCTCTCCTATGCGCAGAACCTGCGCTACAACATCGGCCATGGCGTCGCCGCCCATTTCGGCGTCGAGCCCTGGTACCAGTATCCGGCGCTGCTCGCCGTCACCTTCGGCGCGGCGCTCGGCCTCCTGCTGCCGCTGGCGGTCCTGGGCGCACGGGCGAAGCCGCTGCTGGCAGCCCTCGTCGTCGCGGTCTTCGTCGCGCACCAGCCGATCGGCCACAAGGAGCTGCGGTTCCTCTATCCGATGATGCTGCTGGTCGAGGCGCTGGCGGCGATCGGTCTCGCCCGCGCGGTGGCCTGGCTGGTCGAACGGGCGCCGCCCGGTCTCTTTCCCTGGGTTCCGGCGCGGGCGCGGTGGTGGTCCGCGGCGGGCCTCATGGTCCTGGCGCTGGTGCTCGTCGGACGGATGGCGAATTTCATCCTCATCCCCGACCAGGGCCTCGCCTGGCTGCGTCACCGGGACATCGTTCAGTCGGCGCTGCACGTCTCGCGGCTGACGGGGGTCTGCGGGATCGGCAGCTACGACGTCGCCTGGGTCTGGAGCGGCGGCTATGTCCACATGCACCAGCCGGTGCCGTTCCACGCCACGACCTCGCTCGCCGAGTATCGCGAGGCGGCGCCGGCCTTCAATACCATCCTCTACCCCCGCGGGCAGGAGGAGGCCCTGGGGATCGTCGGCGGGGTCTGCTTCGGGGCGCGCTGCGTGGCGCAGCGGCCGGGCACCTGTTCAGAGAGGCCGCTCGCGGCGCTGCCGCAGCAGCCGCCGCAGATCAGCGACCTCACGCCCGTCAGGCGGCTCTGGCCGCCGGTGTTTCCGCCTCGCCCCTGAGCCGGGGCCTGTGCACCGTCAGATGGTGACCTGGGTGCCGACCTCGACCACGCGCCCGGTCGGCAGGTGGAAATAGTCGGAGGCCGAATTGGCGTTCACCGCCATGCCGATGAAGATGTAGTCCTGCCAGAGCGGCATGCCGAGCTTGCCGGACGCCTTCAGGTGGCGCCGCGACAGGAAGAAGGAGGTCGACATCATGTCGAACTTCAGCCCGTACTTCTTGCAGGCGATGAGCGCCTTCGGCACGTGCGGCGTCTCCATGTAGCCGAACCGCACCGTGAGGCGGGAGAAGCGGTCGTTGATCTTCTCGTAGCTGATGCGTTCGCTGTCGGGCAGGCGGGGCGTATCGACGCTCTTCACCGCGAGGAAGACGTTGTGCTCGTGCAGCACCTTGTTGTGCTTGAGGTTGTGCAGCAGCGAGGCGGGCGCATAGGACTGGTCGGAGGTGAGGAACACGGCGGTGCCGGCCACCTGATGCGGTGGGCGCTTGTCGAAGCTCTTCAGGAGATCGACCAGCGGCACCTCGATGCGGCGGGTCTTGTCGGCGAGGATGGCGGTGCCTTTCCGCCAGGTCAGCATGAGGAACATGATGACCGCGCCGATCACCAGCGGCACCCAGCCGCCGTCCACCAGCTTCAGCATGTTGGCGCCGAAGAAGATGAGGTGGATGACGATGAGCGGCACCATGATCACGATGGCCAGGACGATGTTCCACTGCCACAGGCGGCGGACGACGAACCAGGCGAGGACGGCGGTGATGAACATGGTGGCGGTGACGGCGATGCCGTAGGCCGAGGCGAGGCTCGACGAGTTCTTGAACAGCAGCACCAGCGCCAGGACGCCGATGAGCAGGCCCCAGTTCACCGCCGGCATGTAGATCTGGCCGGCCTGTTCTTCCGAGGTGTGGCGGATGGCCATGCGCGGCAGCAGGCCGAGCTGGATGGCCTGCCGCGACAGGGAAAAGGCGCCGGTGATCACAGCCTGGCTGGCGATGATCGTGGCAAGGGTCGCCAGAATCACCATCGGCAGCAGCGCCCATGACGGCGCCAGCAGGTAGAAGGGGTTGGTGAGCTTCGACGGGTCGGCCAGCACCATGGCGCCCTGGCCCAGATAGTTGAGCGTCAGGGCGGGGAAGACGAGACAGAACCAGGCCCACTGGATCGGCTTGCGGCCGAAATGGCCGAGATCGGTGTAGAGCGCCTCGCCCCCGGTGACGGCGAGGAAGACGGCGCCCAGGGCGAGCAGGCCGATCGTGCCGTTGTTGGCGACGAAGACGAGACCGTAATAGGGGTTGAAGGCGTGGAAGACGCCGACATCGTCGGCGATGTGGATGGCACCGATCAGCGCCATGGCGAGAAACCAGACGATGCAGATCGGCCCGAAATAGCGGGCGACACTGGCCGTGCCGTGGCTCTGGACGGCAAAGATCCCGACGATGACGACGACGGTCAACGGCAGGATGTAGGGCTCGAAGACCGGCGTCACCAGCTTGAGGCCCTCGAGCGCCGAGAGGACCGAAATGGCGGGCGTGATGGCGGCGTCTCCGTAGAACAGCGCCGCGCCGGCCATGCCGAGCAGGGCCACGGTGTAGCTCGGCTTGCCCATGGCGCGCTGGGCGAGGGCGACGAGGGTGAGGATGCCGCCTTCGCCCTTGTCGTCGGCGCGCAGCAGCAGCAGCACGTATTTGCCGGTAATGATGAGGATCAGCGACCAGAGGATGAGCGACAGGACGCCGAGCACGGTCTCGCGGCTAGGCGGGCCCATGGCGCCGTGGCCGGTGGCGGCGACCACCGCCTCGCGGAAGGCGTAAAGCGGGCTGGTTCCGATGTCGCCGTAGACGACGCCGACCGAGCCGACGAGCAGGCCCCAGAAGCTTGCCTGTGAATGGCCATGCCCATGGCCGTTCTCGACCGTGCGTACCTGTCCCTCGGTGCGATGTTCCCGGGCTGCACCGCCGTCGGCCTCAGCCGGCTTCGGGGCGCCGGCCGCCGTGTCTTCTGCCATCGGATCGAAACCTTTGGGACGGTCTGGTTGGAGCTCCTGAGAGCGCGCGCTTGACCTTAAGCTGCGCCTTCTCTCTGCCGGCATCAATCAGGACGGTGCACCGACCTCTTCTCGCCGGATGCTGCCGATCACCACGGCCCCGTGTCGGGCACACGGGACAGAACGGCCTCCGGCGGCATGCTTCTACTCTTCCGCCGAAGCCGGATCAATGGGGCCTGTCGCCGCGTCAGCGCACCAGGGTGTCGCGGCGCTGAGTCATGTCGATGACGCGGATAGCGGGCTGGGGATCCGTCACGGGAATGGAGACCGACGTCGGGCCCGAGACGGTCTGTGTCCGCTCGGCCGCAGCTGCGGCTTGCCGCGGGAGCCGGCCGACCGGGGCCGACAGGCCGGTGTCGCCTGCCTGGATGCCGGCCTGGATCTCGTCGACCCGGCGCCTCACGTCCGCCGGAAGCCGGCCGTAGGAACGGGCTGCGACGAAGTCGCGGGACTGGTAGGGGAAACGCGAAGCGCCGCGGAAGACCTGCACGCCGGTCTCCGTGACCACCACATCGCCGGGGCGCAACGTGACGTCGTGGGTGATCGGCAGGCGGGCGAGGCCGTTGGCCGCAGCGCCCTGGCAGGAACAGGTGCGCTCCAGCCCCTGGCGGAAGCGGAAGGCGGTGCGGAGGGCCGAGTAGGTCTGCCCGCGGGCGTTGACGGCGTCCTCGATGCTGCCCTGGCGGCTCACCGAATAGAGCGCTACCTCGGCGCCGGGGCACATGGCGTTGCAGCTTTCCTGCTGCGCCTGGCGGGCGTCGCCGGAGGTAGACGGGCCCATGGGGAAGAAGAATCCGTCGCATGTGCGCACGCAGTAGGCGCGGGGACCGCCGACGTTTTCGCCGGTCGCCGTCCGGCTCTGTTCGGACTGGCTGCGGGTCGCGCCGCGGCCGTCCTCGCCGGGACGGACGGTGATCTCGGGAACCTGACGCCGGCTGTTGCCGCCGAAAAGGGAGAAGAAGCCAAGGCCGCCGCCGCGGCTCGGCGAAGCGGCGGAGCGACCATTCTCGCCTCGGGCGATGGCGTAGAACTCGTCACGGTCCTGGGCGGCGGCGGGGCCGGCAGTGCCGACCGCCCCCAGTATCAGGGCGAGGGTGGCAAGCAGGGCCATGCGTGGCATTCGCGAGGTCATCGGTCGAACCTCCGGCTGGGGCGACCGCCGGAGGCCGGCGGAATTCCGGGGAGGAAATAGGCCGATGGTTGGGCCTTCCCTCCGGATCGGCGCACCCATAGCGGTATGATGTTGCGGGAGCGTGTCGCCGACCCTCGGGCGCCGTCACAGCGGCCGGCAGAAGCCAATCTCGCAGCCGGGGCTTTCGCCTCGACCGCGGTGGTCCGGACAAGGCTCAGAATGCGCCGAAAAGAATGGCCCCGACAAAGGCGAATGCGGCGCACGCGTAGACGATGTTGACGTGACGCACGAGTTCCACGGCTGATCTCCCAAACAGGAACCGGGTTCCCAACGCTATGCCGGCTCGCGACGGTCCGCCAAGCGGATTCTGAGGATATCCAGAGGTTTTGGCCTGTCGCAGACGGCACTGCCGGGGCTCCCGATTGACTCGATTGCGGAAATTCCGACGGACAACGCCCGGCGTTGGGTGAGGGTTCCTGACCCTTCGCGCATCCGCCGCCCGGCGCGCCGCGTGCAGGGTATCGGGGGTAGGGAGGGACGAATCGCGCTTGACGTGTGGCAAAGCAGATGTCACGCCTGTTTACATCATGGCTCGTCTTCCCGATACCGAACTCTCCGAACGCCGGGGCTATCATCACGGCAACCTGCGCGAGGCGCTTCTGGAAGCCGCCCGCCGCCTGATCGCGGAACGGGGGCCCGCCGGATTCACCCTGTCGGATGCGGCCAAGCTCGCCGGGGTTTCGCCGGCGGCGCCCTACCGGCATTTCAAGGACCGCGAGGCGCTGCTCAAGGAAATCGCCGTGCAGGGTTTCCAGGCGCTGGGGCAGCGTCTCGGGGCCGCGGCAAGGGCTGGGGGACCGGATGGCTTCCTCGCCATGGGGCGGGCCTATCTCGCCTTCGCCCGCGAGGAACCGGCCTACTACGCGGCGATGTTCAACACCGGCCATCCCGGCGGCGGGCCCTCGGGAGATGATCCCGGGTTCAACGCCCTCCAGCAGGCGGTCGGCCGTGCCCTCGGCAGCACCGACCCGCAGCGGGTGAAGATGGCGGCGACGCTGGTCTTCGCGCTGACCCATGGCCTCGCGTCGCTTTCGGCACCTGGCTCCATCGCGATGCCCGGTGGGCTGGACGACCCGGAGCGCATGCTGGACGTGGGCGTCCAGGCGCTGCTGTCTGGCCTCGGCAAGACCCCCTGACGGTTCACTGATCCCCCGGGCTTGCGGGACACAGCCGGAGCGCGCCCGCGGGTGCACCCTGTTCCACCACGACGATGTAAACGCGGTTGACATTAGTCCGCGGAATGCTAATATCTCTCACATTAACACTCATGGAGAGCGTCAATGTCCTGCCTTCATCAAACCTCCCCGCGCATGCCGGCCTTCCACGGGGGGTGGCGCGGTGCCGCGGAGCGGCGCTGGCATCCCGTGGAACTCGCGGCGATGATCGTCGGCTTCGTCCTCTTCTGGCCGATCGGCCTCGCCATCCTCGCCTGGAAAAAGTGGATGGGTGACGCCCCGCGGCGGCGCGACCGGCACCAGGTGCTGCTGGGCCCGTCGGACACCGGCAACGTCGCCTTCGAGGATTACAAGCGCCAGGAACTGGAACGGCTGGAGGCGGAGCGTCGCCGGCTGTTCGAGGCGCAGGACGAGTTCGCCGCCTATCTCGACCGGCTGAAGCGCAGCCGCGACCGCGCCGAATTCGATCAGTTCATGTCTGAGCGGGCGGCGTCTCCGCGCCCTGCAGCCTGAGGTCAGGCGAGCGCCCGCATCATTGCGACGACGAGACTGACGGCACCGCTGGCGACGGCGGTGCCGAACTTCATCGCCGAGATCCAGGGCAGCACGACTGCGACATCGGCGAGCCCTGCATAGGCGACGGCGAGCAGCAGGTTCTCGCCGAGATCCATCGCCGCGTAGGCGAGCGGCAGGGCGAGGAGCAGGCGGTGGGTGCGCTCGTTGACCGGGACGTCCCGGGTGACGAGCCCCGCCGTCAGCAGCAGCGCCGAGGCGACGGCCGCCACCAGCAGCAGGTCGAGGAGGAGGCCGGCGAGAGCGCGGCCCCTGAGGGACCAGATCGCATCGAGGTAATCGCGGAATTCGGCGGCGCTGTAGCCGCCATGGCGCGTGTCGGGGCGTAGCGGCCGCAGGCAGGCGAGGCCTTCGCAGGGGGCGGCGCGCAGCGCGGCCTCGATGGGGGCATGGACGAGGGCGCCCGCGAGCCAGAGACCCAGCACCGCGGCGAGCGCCAGCGCGAGGCGCGCCGGTGTCGCCCCATTGGCGATGGCGGCGGCGGCGCCGAGCGGCGTCACAGGCCCTTCGCCTCCATCCAGACCACGATGCGTCCCGTGAGACTGCGGGCGATGGGGATGGCGATGTAGGCGGCGACGGCAGCGGCCGGCCAGGCGATGACGAAGGCCGTCATCCAGCGGCGGAAATAGTCGGCGGGAAACCCGAGATTGAGCCAGGTGATCAGCGCGGTCATCAGGAACGCCATGACGGCGGCCATGAGGATGGGCTGGATGATCGCGGCTTTGGGCGGCATGGCAGGCTCCGGAATGCAGGCGGGATCACTGCCGCCTGCGGCGCCGCGATGCAAGCGCGGAGCGGCGTCAGTCCGACGATTGCTCGTTGAGACGGCGCATCAGCCTGCGGTTCTGCTGCTCGAGGGTCTTGAGCTTGTCGACGAGCGAATCCGCGCTTGCGGCCGCAGCTTCGACGAAGGCCACGCCGATGTCCGGCAGTCGCCGCCAGATCACGGCGCAGTCGAAGGTCTCGCCTTTCTGCGGAATCTTCAACTGGAAGTGATCCGGCAGGTCGTTCACACCGCCGCAGTCGAGCCGCGCGCCCTTCGTCGTGAAGTTGCGCACCGTGCACTCGGTCGAACGCAGCCCGCCGGGGAACAGAACCGTTCCCTTCCAGAAGGTGCGAGAGCGCTGGGTAGCGCGTCGCTCTGCGGCGGAGGTGGTGGACACGAAGGGGACAACCCGGTGGAGGGACGCGACGGGGCCAGCCTAGCTCCGAGCCATTAATCGTCCGTTGACACCGCCGCGGAGGCAAACCGGCCTCGATAGGTCTTGGGCCGCGGCGGGGCATAGCCGCCGACCTTCGAGGTCCTGAGCCCGAGTGCGTGCAGGCTCTCGGCGAGCTTCACCGCAGCCGCCACGCCGTCGATCACCGGCAGGCCATGCTCTGCCGAGAGGGCCGCCGCCAGGTCCGCCATGCCGGCGCAGCCGAGGACGATGGCCTCGGCGCGGTCCTCGGCCTTCGCGCGCGCGATCTCCGCGGAGATGCGCGCGCGGGCGTCCGAGGCCGGGTTCTCGAGCTCCAGCACCGGCACCTCGCAGGCGCGCACGCGCCCGCAACGGTGGGCGAAACCGTATTTGTGGACGTTGTGCTCCAGGGCGGGCACCGACACGGCCAGCGTGGTGACGACGGTGAACTTCGTCGCCAGCAGCGTCGCCATGTGCATGGCGGCCTCGCCTATGCCCACCACCGGCACCGCCATCAGGGAGCGGGCGGCATCGAGCCCGGTATCGTCGAAGCAGGCGATGACGAAGGCGTCGGAGGCGGGCCGCGCCCGCATTTCCTCGAGCATGCCGGGGATGGAATAGACCTCGTCGTAATAGCCCTCGATGGAGGCGGGGCCGTGATCCGGATTGACCGCCTCGATCACGGTGCCCGCCGCGGCGACGGCCCGCGCCGCCTCGCCGATGGTGCGGGTCATGGAGGCGGTGGTGTTCGGATTGACGATGGTCAGGTGCATGGCGGCGGTGCAGGAGGCTCAGGATGGCTGGAGCCGCATCGTGCCACGCCGTACCCGACGCAATGAAGCGGAAACGCACCGCGTCCAGAACGGGACCATCGGAATCCTTCCGGGAGTTCGCAGCGTGCGCGTTCCGGTCCTCGTCGTCCTGGCCTTCCTGCCCGCCGCAGCCCTCGCGGAACCGGGGGAGGGCGACTGCCGGCGCGAATCGTTCACCGCCGGGGAGGCACTGGAGGCGGCCCTGGTGCGCAACGAGGGGACGAGGCTCCCCTTCGTGAAGAATGCCGCCGACCAGGAGGGCTGCCCGTCAGCGGGAGAGGCCTGCCGCGAGCGTGCCTACCTCGTCCCCGGCAACGGCGTCATCGCCGGCCGCAGCCACCAGGGTTTCCGCTGTTCGATCTACATCGCGTCCAACGGCCAGGCCCGGACGGGCTGGCTGCCCGCGGCCGGGCTGATCACCCTGCCGGCCGCCCACGATCCCGATTTCGCCGGCAAGTGGCGCGCGGGACCGGAACAGTCCATGTCCATCCGCCGCGACGGCGGCAACTGGCAGCTCGACGGGCAGGCGACCTATGGCGCGCAGGACCCGGAGCGGATGCGGCGCGGGGCGATCAATATCGGCGATGTCTCCGCCACGGTGGCGCGCGCCGGCGCGGACGGCCCGACCCGGCTCGCCTTCACCGTGGGCGACGGCGGGACGCTGCCCTACGACAAGGGCGACGAGAGCGCCTGCCGCATGCGGATGCAGCTCGTCGGCCCCTGGCTGGTGGTGACCGACAACCTGCGCTGCGGCGGCGCCAACGTCACGTTCAACGGCATCTACCGCCGCGCGCCGTGACCCCCTCCGGCCCGGTCACGGGCGCCGAACCGCCCATGCTTTTGACATTCAGGCCGCGACGGGCGCCGTCGCGTCGGTCCTGAAGCAGCGTGCCTCGTGGCCCGCGCCGACGGCCACCGGCTCCGGCGTCGCCTCCGAGCAGGCCGGCAGGGCGAGTTTGCAGCGCGGCGCGAAGGAGCAGCCGGGCGGCAGGTTGGCGAGATCGGGCGGGGAGCCCGGAATGGCGTCGAGCCGCGTGCCCTTGGTCATGGCGTCATGGGCGCGGCTCTTCAGGAGCCCGATCGTATAGGGGTGACGGGGCGCCCGCAGGATGTCGCGGATCGGCCCGGTCTCGACGATGCGGCCGCCATACATGACCGCGACCCGGTCGGCGACCTCGACGGCGACGCCGATGTCGTGGGTGACGAAGATGACGGCGATGCCGAATTCGCGCTGCAGCTCGCGGATCAGCAGCAGGATCTGGATCTGCACGGTGGCGTCGAGGGCGGTGGTCGGCTCGTCGGCGAGCAGCACCTTCGGATTGCAGGCGAGCGCGAGGGCGATCATCGCCCGCTGGCGCATGCCGCCGGACATCTCGTGGGGGTAGTTGTCGAGCCGCCGCTCGGGGGAGGGAATTCGCACACGCTCGAAGAGGTCGAGGGCGCGCTTCTTCGCGTCGCCATAGGCGCCGCCGTCGTGCTTGACGATGGTCTCGGCGATCTGGTGGCCGAGGGTGTAGACGGGGTCGAGGGCGAGCGCCGGCTCCTGGAAGATCATGGAGACGTCGCGGCCGCGGAAGGCCTGCAGGTCCTTGGGGCCCAGTGCCAGCACGTCCTTGCCGCCAACGGTGATGGAGCCCTCGACCTTCGTGCGCTTCTCGGGGTTGAGGCGCAGCATCGCGCGGAGCGTCACCGACTTGCCGGAGCCGGATTCGCCGAGGATGGCGAGGGTCTCGCCGCGGTCGAGGGCGAGGTCGACGCCGTTGATGGCGCAGATCGGCTTCGGGCCGCCGGTGAAGGTGACCTTGAGGTTGCGGATGTCGACGAGCGGAGGGGTGGTCAGCATGTCATGGCCCTCAGGCAGCCGCCGCCGCGGGGGGCGCCATGGTGTGGCCGGAGCCCGGCTCGGAGCGCAGGCAGGCGACGTCGTGGAGCGTGGCGGCGCGGGTCAGCACCGGCTCGCGCTGGGAACAGACGCCCTCGGCAAAGGTGCAGCGGGTGTGGAAGCGGCAGCCGGGCGGCGGGTCGATCGGGTTCGGCGGATCGCCGAAGAGCGGCGCCTGTTCCGTGCGGTTGTCCGGGTCCATGGTCGGCATGGAGCGGGTGAGGGCGCCGGAATAGGGATGGAAGGGATCATCGAAGATCGCCTCGGAGGGGCCGATCTCCGCGACCTTGCCGAGATACATGACCATGACACGGTCCGACATGTAGCGGACGACGTGAAGGTCGTGGGAAATGAAGATGTAGGTGAGCTTGAACTCTTCCTTCAGGTCGAGGAGGAGGTTGAGCACCTGCGCCTCCACCGATTTGTCGAGGGCGGAGACCGCCTCGTCGAGGATGACGACCTTCGGCTGGAGGGCGAGCGCCCGGGCGATGTTGATGCGCTGGCGCTGGCCGCCGGAGAGTTCGTGGGGATAGCGGCCGGCGAAGCGCGCCGGCTCGAGCCCGACCTTGGCGAGGAGGTCGCGGGCGCGCTCGATGGCCTCGCGCTGCGGCACCCCGTGCACCTGCGGCCCGAAGGCGATGGAGCTCTCGATCGTCAGGCGCGGGTTGAGGGAGGCGTAGCTGTCCTGGAAGACCATCTGCACCTGGCGGCGGTATTCTGTCAGCGACAGGTCGGGCGAGCCGACCTTCGCGCCGTCGAAGAGAATCTCGCCGGCCGTCGGGTCCATCAGGTGCATGAGCAGCCGGGCGGTGGTCGACTTGCCGCAGCCGGATTCGCCGACGATGCCGAGGGTTTCGCCGTCGATGACGTCGAAGTCGATGCCGTCGACCGCGCGCACCACCTTCTTCGGGCCGAACAGGCCACCGGCAATGGGGAAGTGCTTGACGAGGCCGCGGACGGTGAGGAGGGGAAGGCTCATACCTTGACATCCATGGCGTTGCGCAGCCCGTCGGCGAGCACGTTGAAGGAGATCGAGGTGATGAAGATCATCACGCCGGGCAGGGCCGCGACGAGCGGCTGGTTGTAGATCGCCGTGCGCAGGGTGTTGAGCATCAGGCCCCATTCGGGCTCGGGCGGGCGCACGCCGAGGCCGAGGAAGGAGAGGCCCGAGGCGAGGATCATCGACACCGAGATGAGGCCGGTCGCATAGACGAAGATAGGGCCGAGCACGTTGCCGAGCACGTGCACGCGGATGATGGTCAGCGCGTTCGCGCCGGAGGCGCGCGCGGCCTCGACGTAGTCGCGGTTGCGCACCTGCGTGGTCACCGCCTCGGCGACGCGGGCGATGGGCGGGATGAAGACGACGGTGAGCGAGACGAGCGCGTTCTGGATGCCGGCGCCGAGCGCCCCCGACAGCGCGACCGCCAGGAGCACGGAGGGGAAGGCGTAGAACACGTCGATGGTGCGCATCATCACGGTGTTGGTCTTGCCGCCGACATAACCGGCGACGACGCCGATGAGGCTGCCGACGCCGAAGGCCATCAGAACCGGCGTGACGCCCATCATGAGGGAATAGCGGGCGCCGTAGATGAGGCGCGAGAGCATGTCGCGGCCGAGTTCGTCCGTGCCGAGCGGGAAGCCGGTGGTGCCGACTGGCCGCAGGCGCCGGATGGTGCGGCCGGCATAGGGGTCCATGGGTGCGATGAGCGGCGCGAAGACCGCCATCAGGATCAGCAGCAGGACCAGGATGCCCGCCGCGATGGCGAGCTTGTCCTTGCCGAAGCGCGTAACGACGCCGGACCAGTAGCCGGGCGAGCGCTCGATGGGCGCGACGGTCTTGGCGGGGTCCTTCGGCAGGAGCGAGGCCACGGAGGTCATCGGGTCAGCTCCTCTGGATGCGCGGATCGATGGCCGTCTGGATGACGTCCACGATGAGGTTGAGGAGGACGAAGAAGAGGGCGAGGACGAGGATCGTGCCCTGCAGCAGCGGCAGGTCGCGCTGGAAGATCGCGGCGTTGAGCAGGAAGCCGGTGCCGGGCCAGGAGAAGACCGTCTCGATGAGGATCGAGCCGCCGAGGAGATAGCCGAGCTGGAGGCCCATGACCGCGAGGGCCGTGGGGGCGGCGTTCTTCACGACGTGTCCGAAGATGCCGAACTCCGAGAGGCCCTTGGCGCGCAGGGCCGGCACGAAGTCCTGGCTCAGGATGTCGGCGACGAGGGCACGGATGGTGCGCGCCACGATGCCCATGGGGATGACGCTCATGGTGACGGCGGGCAGGATCAGGTGGCGGAAATGGGCCCAGTCGGGCTGCCAGTCGGAGGATCCGCCGGGCCCCGCGCCGGTCGGCGGCAGCCAGTTGAGCTGCACCGAGAAGATGATGACCAGCACCATGCCGAGCCAGTAATGCGGCACGGAGACGCCGATGACCGAGAGGATGGAGGCGATCTTGTCGATGGGGCTGTTGCGGAAATAGCCGGCGACGAAGCCGAACAGGAGCCCGAAGAAGAAGCCGATGAGGGTGGCGACGAAGGAGAGCAGCAGCGTGTTCTTCACCGCCCGCAGCACCTCGCTCGAGACGGCGCGGCCGGTGGCGATGGAGGTCCCGAGGTCGCCCTGCAGGGCGCGCCAGCACCACAGCAGGAACTGCTCGTAATAGGGCCGGTCGAAACCGTAGGCCTTCATCATCTGCTGCTTGAGCTGTTCCGAGGCGTCCGGCGGCAGCACCGACACCAGGGGGTCGCCGGGGGCGATGTGCACGAGGCCGAAACAGACGATCGACACGCCGATGACGATCGGGATCGTGTAGACGAGGCGTTTGCCCAGATAGGTCAGCATGCGGTGCGTCCTGCGGCCGGCGTCATGCGACGGTGACCGGGGTGATGTCCTGGTACCAGTTCTGGGCCTGGACGAAGCCCTTCACCCGCGGCGAGAGGGCACGCGGCGCGACGTCGTGGGCGACGAACAGGAACAACGCCTCGTCGACGAATTTCTCATGGGCGCGCTGGATGGCGGCGAGCTGTTCGCCGGCGTCGAAGGACGAGCGGATCTTCGCCAGCCGGGCATCCATGTCGGGATCGACGTAGTAGCCCCAGTTGGTGCCTGCGGGGGGCAGGAGGCCGCCGTCGAGATGACGGATGAGGGCGGTGAACGGGTCCTGGCTGAAATAGGACGAGTTGGTGGAATGGGCGCCGCGGGAGGAGGGGTGCTTGGCGCCGGCGCGCCAGGAGCTCACCAGCGCGTTCCAGTCCATGACCTCGAACTCGACCTTGATGCCGATCTCGCCGAGGTTCTGCTGGATGAGCTCGTTCATCACCAGCGGCTGCATCTGGCCCGACCCCGAGGGCGAGATGATCGCCTTGACGGAGAGCGGCTTCGACGGGCCATAACCCGCCTCCGCCATCAGCTTCAGGGCGGCGGGAACGTCGGTCTTCACGTCGAAGGAGGGCTTGCCGAACCAGGGGCTCGACGGTGGCACCATGCCTTTGGCGGGGAGCATCATGCCGCCGAGCAGTTCGACCATGCCGGCGCGGTCGACGGCGAGGTTGGCGGCCTTGCGGATGCGGATGTCGTTCCAAGGCGAGCCCTCGACCCGGCTGAAATGCCAGGTCCAGTTGTGGGGGTAGACGTTGGAGGTGATCTGCATGCCGCGGGAGCGCAGCTGCTGCAGGGCATCGGTGGCCGGCGCCTCGATCCAGTCCACCTGGCCGGAGAGGAGGGCCGCGGTGCGCGCGTTCGGCTCCGGCATCGGCACCAGGACGACGCGCTCGAGCTTCGGGCGCCGCGCGGGGTTCCAGTAGGCGGCGTTGGGGATGAGCTCCAGCCGCTCGCGCGGCGTGTAGCGGTCGACCTTCCACGGGCCGGTGCCCGAGGGCGCGCGAAGGAAGGCGTCCCAGTTGCGCCCGACCTTCTCCCACTGCGCGGGAGAGGACATCAGGATCCAGGAGATCTCGTAGGGGAAGAGCGCGTTGGGCGATGAAGACACGAACTCGACCGTCATCGGATCGAGCGCGCGGTAGCTCCTCACCGAGGGGATGCGCGTGCGGCCCTGGCCGGACTGGCGGGGGTCGTGCTGGGGCGAGTCGGCCTTGAGGATCTTGTCGAAGTTCCAGATGACGGCGGCGGCGTCGAAGGCGGAACCGTCGTGGAAGGTCACGCCGGGACGCAGGACGAAGGTCCAGCGCGTGGGATCGGCCGCATCGACCTTCCAGGACGTGGCGAGGCCCGGTACGAGGCCGCCCGGCGCGTCTGCCTTGGTGAGGTCCCAGAGGATCAGGGAATCGAAGACGTTGTAACCGACGAAACGCATGCCCTCGGCGCCCTGGTCGGTCTGGCCATTGGGCAGGGGAATGTCCGAGGCGGTCATGGCGATGCGCAGGACGTTCGCGCCCTGGGCGCTGACCTGCGAGAGGTCGAGGAAGGACGAGCCGGCCGCGGCTGCGGCGCCGGCCAGAATCTGCCGCCTGTCCAACGAAGACATTTCGACCTCAAAGCCTGTGGGGGATGATGACCGGGCGGCACGAGGCCGCCCGGTCACTGAGTTGAGGCTTTACGAGCCGGGGCGGATGTCCATCGGCGCGATGTCGATGAACCAGGAGCGCGGCTGCACGACGCCGGTGACGCGGGGCGACATGGCGCGCGGGCCGACGTCATGGGCGACCCACAGGAACGGCGCTTCCTCGACGATCCGCTTGTGGAGGGCGGCCAGGGCATTGTCGCGGCCGGTGTCGTCGAAGGTCGAGCGGGCGGTCGCGGCGAGCTGGTCGAACTCGTCGGAGTTGAAGAAGCCCCAGTTGTTGGAGGCCGGCGGGTTGGTCTGCCGCGTCACGAAGCGGATCATGGCGAAGAAGGGGTCCATGGCCGCGAAGGTGACGTTGGTGGCGTTGGCGCCGCGGGCATTGGCGTGGCCGGCGCCCTCACGCCAGTTGGTGAAGACCGCGTTCCACTCCGCGACTTCCAGCTCGACGTTGAAGAAGCACTCCTTCAGCGCCTGCTGCAGCCACTCGTTCATGACGATCGGCTGCATCTGGCCGGAGCCGGAGGCCGAGGTCAGAACCTTGACGCTGAGCGGGCGGGCGGCGGAGAAGCCGGCCTCCTGCATCAGCTTCTGGGCGGCGGGCAGGTCGTACTTGATCTGGAAGGACGGGTTGCCCCACCAGGGATGGCCCGGCGGAACGGTGCCGACCGGAACCTCCATCAGGCCGCCCAGCAGCTCCTTCAGCTCGGCGCGGTTGATGCAGAGGTTGGCGGCGTGGCGAACGCGGCGGTCGAGCCAGGGCGAACCCTCGCGGAACGAGAACTGCCAGGGCCAGACGTGGGGCTGGGCGTTGGTGTAGAGCGTGAAGCCGCGCTGCTTGATCTGCGGCACGGAGTCAGGCGCCGGCGCCTCGATCCAGTCGACCTGGCCCGAGAGCAGGGCGGCGGTGCGGGCGTTCGGCTCGGGCAGCGGCAGCAGCACGACGCGGTCCACCTTCGGCCGGCGGGCGGCGTCCCAGTAGTCCTTGTTGGCGACCATCTCGAAGCGCTCGCGCGGCACGAGGCGGACGCCGCGGAACGGGCCGGTTCCCGAGGGAGCGGCGGCGAAGGCTGTCCACGCGGCCGCGGCGCGGGCCTTCGGATCGGCGACGGAGGCCGGAACCTCGCCCAGCAGCTTCTGCCAGTGCGTGGGCGACGCCATGAACAGGTTGGTGAGGTTGATCGGCAGGAACGAGTCCGGGTTGCGGGTCGTCAGCTCGACCGTGAGGTCGTCGATGGCGCGGGCTGAGGCGAGGTTCGGCATGCGCGAGACGGTGACGCCGACCTGGCTCTGGTCGAAGTGCGGGGCGTTCTGGTCCAGCACCTTCTGGACGTTCCAGACCACCGCCGCGGCGTTGAAGGGCGAGCCGTCGTGGAACTTCACGCCCGGGCGCAGGCGGAAGACCCACTTGTTCTTGTCGGTCGCGTCGACCGCCCACGACAGGGCAAGGCCCGGCATGATGACGGAGGCGGCGTCGGCCTTGGACAGGTCCCAGTGGACCAGCGCATCATACATCGGGATGCCGGTGAAGCGGTTGCCCTCGAAGCCCTGGTCGGGCTGGCCGTGGGTGCGCGGAATGTCCGCCGCCGTCATGCCGATGCGCAGGACCTTTTCCTGGGCCATGGCGGAGGCCGAGGTCAGCAGCGCACCCGCAAGGGCGAAGGCGCCGGCTATGAAGGCCGGACGAAATATGGATCGCATACGAAGTCTCCCTGATACTTCCTCGTCCGGACTGGCAAGGCACATGCCAGCCATTCCAAAGAGCCGGTTGATCCGGCTTCCTGGCGCCTGACGTTCGGTCACCGGCAAAGGATTGCCGAGCCTGGGTGCAGGTTGCACAAGAATTGAGCAGGTTGGTTCAGGGAGATCAAGGTGCGCGCCGCGGGCGCGCCCTGTAATTGTTCATTCTCTGCCCGATGGACGGACAGAGGGCATGAGGTTTCAGGCCGGCAGGGCCAGGGGACCGCCGGCCGACTGCTCGACGCTGCGGGCGATGCGAAGCGCCAGCGCGTCTCGGAAGCGCGGGGTGACGACCTGGAAGCCGACCGGCAGGCCGGCGGAGGTCGTGGCGACCGGCACCGAGACGCCGCACCACTCGAGATAGTTGGCGAAGCGGGTGAAGATCCCGGGCGTGCCGGCCTCGTCCACCTGTGCCACCGGCACGGCGGGGACCGGAGTGGTCGGCAGGATGAGGGCGTCGATGCCGTTGTCGGCGAGGAAGGCGTTGGCCGCGGCCATGCGCTGGCGCCGCGCCTCGACGCCGGCGAAATAGCGCGTCGCGGGAATGTCGAAGCCGCCGCCGATGCGCCGCGCCGCCCAGCCGCCGAGGCGGCAGGGTGTCTCGCGGGCAAGGGCGCCGTGGTGGTGGGCGCCTTCCACCATCATCAGCTCGCCGCAGAGTTGGGCGTAGGTGGCGAGGCCCTCCGGCAGCGAGACCGGCATGAGGCGCGCGCCCGCCTTCTCGAGGGCGGCGACGGCGGCGCTGAAGCTTGCCGCTACGGCGGGGTCGACGGCGATGTCGGGGTCGATCGCCAGCACGCCGAGGGTGAGGCCGCGCACGCCCGCCTCGAGGCCGGAGACGAGGTCGAGCCCGGGGGCGCCCTCGGTGGAGGGGTCGGCCGGGTCCGAGCCGAGCAGGACCTGGCTCATCACGGCCGCATCGCGCACGGTGCGCGCCAGCGGGCCGATGGTGTCGAAGTGGAGCGCCAACGGCACCACGCCGGCGCGGCTTATGAGGCCCATCGAGGTCTTGTGGCCGACCGTGCCGCACCAGGCGGCGGGCAGGCGCACGGAGCCGCCGGTGTCGGTGCCGAAGCCGATGGGTACGAGCCCGGCGCCGACGGCCACGCCGGTCCCGGACGAGGATCCGCCGGGGACACGGTGCGTCGCGGCGTCGTGCGGGTTCACCGGCGTGCCGGCGACCGGGTTGGTGCCCCAGCCGCCGAAGGCATATTCCACCGTGTGGGTCTTGCCGACGACGATGGCGCCGGCCGCCCTCAGGCGCGCAACGCACCAGGCGTCCGACCCGGCGGCCGGCAAGTGGTCGCGGGTGAGGGAGCCGGCGCGCGTGCGCTGGCCCGCGACGTCGATGATGTCCTTCACCGCCACGGGGACCCCGTGCAGCGGGCCGCGGCGCTGGCCGAAGGCCTGCACGGCGTCGAGCATGTCCGCCTCGGCGCGCGCCTCGTCGGCCGTCACCGCGATGAAGGCGTGAAGACGGTCGTTGGCGGCGGCGATCCGCGCCAGCGTCGTCTCGACCACGGCCCGGGCGCTGGTCTGCCCCTCGGCGATGGCCTCGGCGGTGGCGACGGCGCCGGCGGCGAGGACGGTGGCTGCATCGGTCATGGGACGGTCTCCAGGGCGGGCAGGCCGAGGCGGGCCGCCACGATGTCGGCGAGGGCGAGGGAAGCGGTCAGGCCCGGGCTTTCGATGCCCAGCAGGTTGACGAGGCCGGCCACGCCGTGGACCTCCGGACCGTCGATGCGGAAATCGGGCATCGGCATGCCCGGCCCGTGCAGCTTCGGCCGGATGCCGGAATAGTCGGGTTGCAGCGCGCCGTCGGGAAGACCCGGCCAATAGGCGCGGATGGCGGCGTAGAAGCCGTCGGCCCGGCGGGGATCGACGACGAGGTCGGTCTCGCTCTCGACCCATTCCACGTCCGGCCCGAAGCGGCAGCGGCCCTGGAGGTCGACGGTCGCGTGAACGCCGAGGCCGGCCGCGTCAGGCATGGGATAGACGAGGCGGGAGAAGGGCTGGCGTCCGACGAGCGAGAAGTAGTTGCCCTTGGCGTACCACTGCCGCGGTGCGTGCTCCGCAGGGAAACCCGCCAGGCCCGTGAGGAATTTCGGCGCGAAGTGGCCGGCCGCGTTGACGACGATGCGCGCGGCGATCTCGGCGGCCTCTGCGCCGCCCGTGCGCAGCACGATGCCCTCGTCCGTCACGGTCGCCCCGAGGATCGGCGTTTCGAAGGCGACCATGCCGCCGGCGTTCTCGAGGTCGCCCTGGAGCGCCAGCATGAAGCCGTGGCTGTCGACGATGCCGGTGGAGGCCGAGAAGAAGGCGCGGATGCAGGAGACTTCCGGCTCCATGGCGCGCACCTCGTCGGGGGTCTTCCAGGTGAGCCCCTCGACGCCGTTGGCGTGGGCCTGGTCCCAGATCGCCTGAAGCTTCGGCAACTGGTCGTCGGAGGTCGCCACCATCAGCTTGCCGCAGGCCTTGGCCTTCACGCCCCGGTCGGCGCAGTAGCGGTAGAGGAGGTGCTTTCCGCGCAGGCAGGCGGCCGCCTTGATCGAACCGGTGGGATAATACAGCGCGGCGTGGATGACCTCGCTGTTGCGCGAGGACGTACCCGTGCCGATGGCGTCGGCGGCCTCGATGACGAGGGTGTCGAGCCCGGCGAGCGCCAGGCGGCGGGCCGTGGCGAGGCCGACGACGCCGGCGCCGATCACCACGGCATCGATGGACCAGTCTGTCATGGGACGCGGGCAGGGCAGGTGATGCGGGCGGTCATGCCCACCTTCTTAGGGCGCGCCTGCCCGCGGGGAAAGCGCTCCGCCCGCGCGGCTGGTCTTCGACCGTGGCCGGGCGAGCCGCAAGGTCCGGAAGGGGAGGGCGTCAGGGCGACGCAAAAAAGGGCCTGCGGTACGGAATTGGGAGGATGAGAAGACCGTCCAGAGACCTCATGGGAAACGACAGAGGCACAGACAAGAGAATATTTTCGGCAAGCGCAACGACTGGTGCAGCATTGCAACCCGCTACGACCGATGCGCCCACGCCTTCCTCTCCGCCATCTGCATTGCAGGCCGCGGTCGCGTTCTGGCTGTGATCAATGAGTCCTGATCCTGGTGCACCCGAGGTGCCAACATTCCGCGCCAGCGCAGGGTTGAAACGATCTCGACGTCCTTGTGAAGCCCCTTGATGAGAGCCTGAACGGCCAGCCGAAAGCGCATGCGCCGTTGGCGTTCTGCCTGTTCAATCACGTTCCGTTTGGCCATGCCGATGACGGGCCGCCGTCGATTGTCATGAGACCAGTATTCATGGGGGTGCCGGGTTCCGTTCGATTGTATGGGCTCCGCACTGTCTGAAAGATCCGGCGCTTTCCGTGCATGTGGTCGGAATATCACACTTGTTCACTGAGCTATCAGGCGGCGCGGAATTCGATTGCATAACGTAGCGTCAGCCGATCAAGGTCGCGGGAAGATTGGGAGCGGCCGAATGAAAAAAATACTTCTCGCTTGCGTCGCCGCAATTTCTTTTGCGTCGGGCGCCCAGTCGGCCGACCTCGGTGTACCGCGCGGCGGCTTGGACACCGTGGTCGTCGCGCCTTCGTTCAACTGGACCGGCTTTTATGCAGGAGCCCATATCGGTCTGAACTCTCTGTCCGGCCGCTATACCTATCTCACGACGCCTTTGCCGGCTCCCATCGACGCCTTGGCGGGACAGCAATTCAGCCGTTCGGCTGGCGGTGTTCTTGGCGGTGTGCAGATCGGGTACAACTGGCAGGCAGCGCCGAATTTGGTCGTCGGTCTCGAAGGCGCGGTGTCGTTGAGCTCAGCGCGGTCCAATTTCCAAAGGCCACTGACCGTCACGCAGTTTGGCGCGCCTGACAACTTCCGGATAGCCAACACGTTCCTCGGTAACGTGGCCGTGCGGGTCGGTTATGCGGCGGGTCGGGCTCTCATCTTTGGCAAGTTTGGTTTAGCCGTGGGAACATTCTCCTTCCGCGAGGCCGACCCAGCTCTAGCGCCAGAAGCCAACTACAACGTCACCAGGGCCGGTCTCCTGCTCGGTGTCGGCGCGGAGTATGCGATCATGCAGAATGTGACCATCAGCGCCGAATACAACTACAATTACTTCGGCTCTTTCGCGACCCGCACCACCGGCCTGGCCTTCGATATCCGCACCCGGGCGGATGTCCACGTCGGCAAGATTTCGATCAACTATCTGTTCTCCACCGGGCCGGCTGCTGTGGTCGCCCGTTACTGAGCGCTCGTCCCGCTACGCGGGATAATGGAGGCGCTCTCGGGCAGTCCTCCTCGTCTGAGGCCAGAAAGCTCATCTGTGACCGGTGGAGCCAGCGCCGCCGCCGACGCATTTTGCAGACCACCGCGGCGGCCGCTGGCCGACTTCGCGCAGATAAAGCCCGACCGTGGCCGGCGAGCCGCAAGTTCCGGACAAGAGCGCGTCAGGGCCGCGCGAAAAGGGCCTGCGATACGACTCCCGCAGGACCAGGCGTTCCGTAGCAACTGCATCCGCACCTAAACGCCGATCAACCAGGTCCAGACCCGTTGCGTCGGAACGGCATTCCGCTGCCAGCAGGACGCTGCGCCGCGGTGGTTCGTCTGCCAAGGACAGCACCGGGCGCTTTCGGCAGCAGGGCCGACGAAAGAAACGGCCAAGATGGGGCGGTCAATGCCTGCGCGGCGGCCAGCGGCGGCGCGCCGCCTCGGCACCTGCCTCAGAGCCGTCACCTGCCGGGCGTCGAACAACTGACGCTGTTTCGGGCTGACGAGGCGGGTCGCGAAGCCCGCCTGACCCGGCGTCAGCGCCGGAAGCCGCCGCCCTGGTCGGAGAGGATGTTGCCGCCCGGGCGCAAGCTCGTGCCGTCGTTGGCGAGGAGCCCGGGGTTGCGGTTGCCGGATCTGATCAGCCCGGCACCGTTGTCGGTGATCAGGCGGTTCTGGCCGGTGGGGGTGACGACCGGGCGCTGCTGGATGGGGGGCTGCTGGACGCGGCCGACGAGTGCCGGCTGTGTCGTGGGACGCGGCGCCTGATAGCCGGGGGCGCCCGGCATGCGGCGGGGATTGTTGTCCCAGGGCGCGCAGCCCGAGACGAAGACGTTCACATAGCCGCCGCAACCGGCCGCCGTAGCGGGCTGGGTCGACGACACGGACGCGACGGCGATGACGGTCAGCGTCCCGGCGAGAGACGCCAGTGACGACCTCGGGGCGTTGAAGCAAAGCATGGCACTATCCTTCGTGATGATCGGGGGAACAGCGGGGTGCCGCGCAGCGGCAGACACCCGCGCTGTCATTGCTGGCGAGGTCGCCCCGGTGCGATGGCCGGGACTGGTCAGGCCGCCGCCGTCAACGCCGGAAGCTGCTGCCGGTGCGGTTGCCGGGGCTGATCAGGCCAGCGCTGTCATTGCCGATGAGGCTGCTGCCGGTGCGGTTGCCCGGGCTGATGAGGCTGCTGCCGGTGCGGTTGCCCGGGCTGATCAGGCCGGCGCCGCCCGTGCCGGCGACGATTCCAGGGCGGGCGTTCGGGTTCCCGACGATGCCGGCGCGGGCGCCGGCGCTGATGCCGGGCTGCGGGGTCGGCCGCGGGGCCTGGTAGCCGGGAGCGCCCGGCATGCGGCGCGGGTTGTTGTCCCAAGGGGCGCAGCCGGAGACGAAGACGTTGACATAGCCGCCGCAGCCGGCGGCCTGCGAGGGCGTGGACGTGCTGGCGGCGCCTGCGACGAGGATCGCGGCGGCGAGCGAGATGTGGCGGGCAGAAATACGCATGACGGTGTCTCCGAAGTGACGTTGGGGCATGTCTTTCTTATAATAGCTCAGTGAGCTTTTCAAGATACCTGCAGATGACATGCCGTTTGCGGCAAGGCATGTTTTGCGCGGGGGCGGTGGATGAGTCGCGAAGGCGGCAGACAGGAACTCTTCGCCGATGGCGCGAAATTCGATCCGAGCCGATGCGCTGGCGCGGCTGTTCGAACAGTCGACCCGGATGGTTCATTCGGCCGGCCATAGCCAGGGGCTGTTTCCGGCCCAGTGGACGGCGCTTCGCTATTTCGCCGCGGCCGACCAGGGCCAGCGCACCGCGATCAGCCTGGCGCGGTTCCAGGGCATGGCCTTCGGGCCGGTGTCGCGGACGGTTCGCACGCTGATCGCCAAGGGATTGCTGCGCAAGGCGGGATCGGCCGGCAAGGGCAGGGCGGAGCTTCTGGAACTGACCGACCAGGGCCACGCCATCCTCGCGAGTGACCCGCTTCTCGCCGTGGTGACGGCGCTGGAGGGGCTCGACGATCCGCAGCGGCTGGCGCTCGCCCTGGCCCTGGAGCAGATCCTGGTGTCGATGCAGCCGCTGGAGACGGCGGACGCCGTCGAGGACTAGGCCGAACGCGCCTCAGGACGTGCGACGATCGCATCGATGGCCCTGACGAGAAGGTCTTCATCGAAGGGTTTGACGAAGACCCGCTCGGCGCCCCAGACCTCGGCGAGGGCACCGGCCGTTTCGATTGTCAGGCGCGGGCCGCCGCCGGTCATGGCGAGGATCGGCAGATCGCGGTTGCTCTCGCGAATGAGCTTGATGAGTTTCAGCCCGTCGATGCCCGCCATCCAGATGTCCGTGACCGCCACCGCGAAGGGGCGGCTCGACAGTTCGGCCAGCGCCTCCTGGGCGGAGGCGACGCAGACCGGGTTGTAGCCGGCCTCGCAGAGGGCCTCGGCCAGCGAGACGCGTACCGCCTCCACGTCGTCGACGACCAGGACGTCAGGTGATGGCGGCATGGGTCGGCTCCGTCCTGGAGGCTGTCGTCGCGGGAACGGCGATGGTGATGCGCGTTCCCACACCGGGTTGGGATTCGATGTCGATCGTGGCCTTCCAAGCGTGAATGATGCCATAGACGATGGGAAGGCCAAGCCCCGTTCCATGGCCGGGCTGCTTCGTGGTGAAGAAGGGCTCCATTGCGCGCTGGCGCGTCTCGTTGTCCATCCCTTCCCCGTTGTCCTCCACCGACAGGACATAGCCGGCCGCGTCCGACCCCTTGAAGCGGACGTCGACATGACCTTCTCCCCGCGTCGCATAAACCGCGTTGGCCACCAGGTTGGTCAGCACCTGGAACGCCTCGTTGGCATCGACCGACGGGCCTGGATCGCCATAGTTCTCGAAGCTGAGGGCGATCTTGTCGGGCAGCATGCTGCGCAGGCTGCGGACCGCGTCGCCCAGAGCCTGTCCCAGCGGCGCGTGACTGTCGGCGCGCGGCGTCGGACGGACGCTGGTCAGGAGGCCCGCGACGATGGTGGCGGCGCGGGTGCCGGATTCGGCCACGATCTCGAGGAGGCGACGGCGATCATCGCCCGCCTCGATGCCGCGGGCGACGCGCCGCGACAGGTTCACGATCGGGTGCAGCAGGTTGTTGATCTCGTGGGCGACGCCGCCGGTCAACTGGCCGATGGCCGCCATCTTGCGCTGCTGGGCGAGGCGCTCCTCGGCCGCGGCTTCGGCCGTATTGTCGGAGACGATGCCACGCAGGCCGCCCGCCGGTCCGGCCGGGCGCGCCCGGAAGACGATCAGCCGATGCTCGAGCCCGCCTGCCGTCACGGGCAGGCTGACGGTGGCGCGGAACTCGGAGCCGGTCGCCAGACTGCCGGCGAGATCGGCCCGCGGGTCGGTCTCGCCACCCTGCTGGATCCTGCCCAGAAACTCGTCGAGCTTCTGTCCCGGCGCGAGGCCGATGGCCTGCGAGCTGGGGCCCGAGGCGAAGGTGATCGTGCCTTGCCTGTCGCACTCCCAGAAGCTGTCGGAGGCGCTCTCGGCGAAGGCGCGCAGGCGCAGGGCGTTGTCCTCGGCTAAGCGGCGGGCCTCGCGCTCGCGGCTCTGGAGATCGATCGCGTTGGCGAAACCGGAGAGCAGGAGTGACAGGGAGGTGGTCAGGTAGTTGACGTTGACGGCGACGGGGTTGGCGCCGATGGCCGGGACGGCGTCGTGCAGCATGCGCAGGATGCCCCCGGCGAACATCGGCCCCCAGCAGGCGATGAAGACGAGCGCCCGGCGTCGTTCCGATCGCCAGGAGAGCGCGACGAGCATCACGCAGAACAGGATCGTGCCGATCCCGATCGGTGCGACGAACCGTCTGAGCGTCAGGTCGTTCATCAGCACCGATGCGACCGCCACGAGCGTCAGACCCAGCATGGCGAATGCCAGCCCGCGCGCCGCCATCGACACGCGCGGGGAATGGGACGCGATCCGCAGGAAGTGCCGGCTGTAGAACAGCGTCATCGCAAAGATGAGGAAGGTGCCGCCGAAGGACATCACGCGCGAGGCAATGATCATTTGGGGCCCGATGATGCTTTCAATGAACCCCTGGTCACCGAGGACGTAGCCGAGATAGGCCAGAACGAGGCCCGACAGCATGGCCGAGGTGGCGTCGCGCGCGACGAGCGCGGCGGCGGCCAGATACATGAACAGCGCGGCGAGAATGCCGAAGACGATGCCGAAGACCAGGTTCTCCGCGCTGCTCGCGCCGAGGAAGTCGAGGTCGGTGTGCAGCCACAGGGAGGCGCGCATCGAGGACGGCGTCTCGATGCGCAGATAGACCGTGCGGCCGGTGACCTCCGCCGCCGGCACCGTCAGCACAGGATAGCGGGTCGCAAAACCCGCACCCACCTGGGGCCTGCCGATGCGCCAGCGCAACTCCTTCCAGCCGTCCTGGTCGGCCATGAAGAGCGACACGTTGCGGATGCGCGGTTCGCGCAGCGCCAGAACCCTCTCGTCGCCGGCTTGCGCGGTGATGGCGGGGACGACGACCCGCAGCCAAAGCGCCGCCGCGGGGGAGGGGCTAGGGCCGTAGTTGGCGGCCCTTCGACCGTCATGGGGCTGGAAGACCACGGTGGAGCTTGGCGCCGTGATGTCGGCGATCGTCAGGCGGCCCGACCGGTCCAGCAGATGATCGGCGAGCGGCCCGATGAACCGGGCCAAGGTCTCCGCCGTGGCATGGGTTGGTCCCGACAGCGCGAGGACCATGAGGCACAGGAGCAGGCGCGCGCCCGATGACAGGGGTATCCGCCAGGCCTCACAGGCACGGCCTGGCCGGCGGCGACGCGGGAAGCGGGGGGATGCGTTGGTCAAGAACAGTGCCGTACAGCGCCGCAACCCGTCCCATACGAGCGGCTCGTTCCCTAAAGGAACATCAAAGCGTCGGATTGCCAATAGGCTTGGGGCTCACTGAGCCTTTCGGTCCCTCCCGCTCACCGCCAGCGGCGGTGCAGCCAGAGCCATTGCTCGGGATGCTCGCGCACCCAGCCCTCGACGATGGAGGTGAGCAGCTGCATCGTCGCCTTGACGTCGACCCGGCCGTCGGCCTCGCGCGGCAGCACGATCTCCTCCGTCGCCTCCAGGCGGAAGCGGTTGCCGGGGAGGCGGATGACGCGGACGCCGTGGACGGGGCAGTCGAACTCGCGGGCGAGGCGTGCGGCGGTCGGGTTGGCCTTGGCGGGCCGGCCGAAGAAGGTCACGTCGACGCCGCGGTGAAGGTGCTGGTCGATCAGCATGCCGACGTGGTTGTTGGCCTCGAGCTCACGGGCGAGCTGGAGGACCCCGCCGCCACCCGAGGCCACCAGCTTGCCCATGGTCTTGCCGCGGATGCGCTGGATGGCGCGGGCGACGAAGCGGTTGTTGGGCATGCGGTACAGGGCGGTGGTGTCGAGCCCGTGGGCGGCGGCGGCCACCGCCGGCATCTCCCAGTTGGCGAGATGGGCGGCGAAGAAGACGGCCGGCTTGCCGTCGTCGCGCAGGCGCTCGTAGAGGGGCACGTCGTCGGTGACGATCCGGCCCTGGTTCGGGCGGGCGGGATCATAGTCCCAGAGGTCGTCCATGCAGGCATACTCGAACGCGGTGCGTCCGAGGTTCTCCCAGACACCGGTGAGGATCGCCTGGATCTCGTCGTCCGACTTTTCGGGGAAGGCCGCCTTCAGGTTGGCGAGGCCCGTGCGGTTCACCGGCAGGAGGCGCCCGATGCGCGGCAGGATGGCGGCGCCGAGGTTGCTCGCCCGGTCGGGACCGAGCGAGCGGATGGCGGCCATGGCGCCGAGCACCAGCATGCCGACGACCCAGTCGAACGGCACCATGGCGGCGGGGTAGTTGTGGCGGATCCAGCGGACCAAGGACCTGCGGCCTTCAGAGGTTCACGAGGATCTTGCCGAAGACCTTCCGGCCCTCCAGCCGGTCCAGCGCCTGGGCGAAGTCGGCCAGCGGCAGTTCGGTGTCGATCACCGGCGTGACCCCCGCCTCGATGCGCTTCAGGCCGTCGGCGATGGCCCGGATGGGGGCGCCGAAGGAGCCGAAGATCTTGTACTGCTGCTGGAACAGCTGCATCAGGTTGAAGGTGATGGTGGCGCCAGAGGTGGCGCCGCAGGTGGCGAGCCGCCCCCCGCGCCTGAGGCAGAAGAGCGACTGGTTGAAGGTGTCGGCGCCGGTATGCTCGAAGGCGACGTCGACGCCCTTCTTCTTCGTGATCTTGCGCACCACGCCCTCGAACCGCTCGGTGCGGTAGTTGATGGCGTGGTCGGCGCCGATGGCGAGGGCCTTCGCGGCCTTCTCGTCGTCGCCCACCGTGGTGATGACGGTGCAGCCCAGGGCCTTGGCGACCTTGATGGCGATGGTGCCGATGCCCGAGCCGCCGGCCTGGACGAGAACCGTCTCGCCGGGCTGGAGCTTGCAGTTGTCGAAGAGCATGTGCTCGACGGTGGAGAAGGTGATCGGGGCGGTGGCGGCATCGCGCAGCGAGACGGAAGCCGGCACCGGCACGACGTGGCGCGCCTCCATGGTCACGAATTCGCGAGCGAAGCCGTCGATGTGGAAGCCCATGATGCCCTGCACGTCGGTGCACAGGTTGTCCTGGCCGGCGCGGCAGAACTGGCAGGTGCCGCAGGTCTTGGCGCCGAACATGGCGACCTTGTCGCCGGCCCTGAAGGACGTCACGCCGTCGCCGACGCTCTCGATGGTGCCGGAAGCCTCGGCGCCCACCACCAGCGGCATCTGGCGCTTGGCGAAGGCCATGCCGCGAAAGCCCCAGACGTCGATGTGATTGAGGGCGACGGCGGCGACCTTGATGCGGACCTCGCCGGGACCAGGGGCGGGGGCCTCTGCGATCTCCTCGATGCGGAGGTCGCGATCACCGTGAAGGCGCAGGGCGCGCATGGGACAGATCCTCTTGCGGGCGGAATGGCCCGAAACGCGGCGGAACACACGGCCGCACCAGCAAAGACTGCAAGGCGCCGGTGCCTAAAGGCCCGGGGCGGGATCGTCAACCGAGGCGGCGCGGGGCGCGGACCCGGCAAGGCCTGGACGGCCTGGAGCCCGTGCGGGCGGCGCCGGAGACGAAGGGTTGATGCGGCAAGCCGCCTCATCTATAGCAGCACCACCCTGTTCGAGGCGCCCCGTGCGGGTGAATGCCTTGTTTCGTGCCGCTTTGATCACCATCTGACGGCCGCCACGGAGATTGCGCTACCATGTCGTCCACCTTCGAAACCGTCTCGAAGATCATCTCGGAAACCTGTGACATTCCGCTGGAAAAGATCACGCCCGAGAGCCACGCGATCGACGATCTCGGTATCGATTCGCTCGACTTCCTCGACATCGCCTTCGCCATCGACAAGGCTTTCGGCATCAAGCTGCCGCTCGAGAAGTGGACGCAGGAGGTGAACGAGGGCAAGGCGAAGACGGAGGACTACTTCGTCCTCGGCGCGCTCTGCGGCAAGATCGACGAGCTGGTCGCCGCCAAGGGCGCCTGATCTCGCGGCCGTTCCGGCGGCGACAGTCCGTTCTGCATGACCGGCCGGGTCCTCCGGCCGGTTTCGTCATCCAACCCCTGTCGAAAGCCTCCCGGCGCGGGAGAACGATCCTCCCATGCGGCTCGAATATTTCCAGATGATCACGCGCGTCGTCGAGTTCGACGCGCAGGCCAGGACCCTGACGGCAGCGGCGGACGTTCCCGCCGAGAGCCCGGTCTTCGAAGGCCATTTTCCCGGCTATCCGCTGCTGCCCGGAGTCCTGATGATCGAGGCCATGGCACAGACCTCCGGCTGGCTGATTCTCGGCCTCAACGGCCTCACCGCCATGCCCTTCCTGGTTGGCACCAACAGCACCAAGATGCGCGACTTCGTGCAGCCCTCGACGCCGCTGGTGGTTCACGCGGAAATGGTCGGCGACGGGTCGGGCTATGCGGTGACGAAGGCCTTCATCACGCGCGCGGGCAAGAAGGTCGCGGAGGCCGAGATCAAGTTCGCGGTCAAGACCTTCCCCGATCCGAAATTCGCCGAAATGATCCGCGAGTGGGGGGAACGTCTCCAGTTCCCGTTCGAGAAGCTGGAAACGGCCTGAAGGGAGTGCATGATGGCGATTGCTCCGGAACGTGAGGCCTGGATCACCGGGATCGGCCTCGTCTCCGCGCTCGGCGAAGGGCTGGACGCCCATTGGGAGGCGCTCCACGGCGACCGCGAGGCCTGGCTGAAGCTCGATTCGACCACCCACGCGCCCTACCAGGTGCATCCTGCCGTCGCGCTCGACCTCGCCAAGCAGATTCCCGACCGCGGCGATCGCCGGCAGATGGAGGGCTGGCAGCGGCTCGGCACCTATGCCGCCGGCCTCGCTCTGGAGAATGCCGGGGTCAAGGGCCAGGATGATCTCCTCGAGACCATGCACATGATCGTCGCCGCGGGCGGCGGCGAGCGCGACTACGCGGTCGACGGGCAGATCCTGTCCGGGCTCGAGGCTTCCAACGAACCCGGCAAGTTCCTCAACGAGCGGCTGATGAACGACCTGAGGCCGACACTCTTCCTGGCCCAGCTCTCCAACCTCCTCGCCGGCAACATCTCCATCGTCCACGGCGTGGTCGGCTCCTCGCGGACCTTCATGGGCGAGGAGATGGCGGGCGTCGACGCGGTGCGCGTCGCACTCGGCCGCTGCCATGCTGCACAGGGCGACATCTTCCTCGTGGGCGGCGCCTATTCGGCGGAACGCCCGGACACGATCCTGCATTTCGAACTCGGTCACATGAACTGGACCAAGCCCTGGGTCCCGGTCTGGGAGCGGCCGAAGCACGGTGGCGGCACCATTCTCGGCTCGGTCGGCGCCTTCCTGGTGATCGAGGCGCGCGAACACGCGGAGAAGCGCGGCGTCAGGCCCATCGCGAAGCTCTCCAAGGTCTCCTCCGACCGCACCCGCCGCAAGGACGGGGATGCCGAGCACTCCATGGCGGTGCAGTGGAACGAGATCTCGCCGGGCCTCATTCCCGGCGCCACGGTGGTCGTCTCGGGCGCCACCGGCGTCAGCGAGGCGGTCGCCATCGAGCGCGACATTCTTGACCAGCGCCGGGTGCCGACGCGGGCAACCGGTTCGGTCCTCGGCCACAGCGTGGAGGCGACCTTCCCGGCGAACGTCGCGCTCGCCGCCATGATGGTGGCGCGCGGCGAGGCGGTGCCGCCCATCGGCGGCTCCAAGGACGAGGCGCGCATGACCCGCAAGGTCAAACAGGCGGTCGTCACCTCCGTCGGGCACTGGCGCGGCGAGGGCATGGCCCTTGTCGAAGCGATCTGAGGAGGGCGCGATGGCTCTGATGAAGGACAAGCACGGCCGCCCGGTCGTCGTCGTCACCGGCATGGGCGTCGTCACCTCGCTCGGCCAGGGCAAGGACGAGAACTGGGCTAAACTGACCGCGGGCCAGTCGGGCATTCACACGATCACCCGCTTCCCCATCGAGGGCCTGCGCACCACCATCGCCGGCACGGTCGACTTCGTGCCCTTCGACAATGCACCGGACCTGACCACCAAGATGGCGGCGCTGGCCGGCGACGAGGCGGTTTCCGAAGCGAAGATCGGCGGCGAGGGCACCTTCCCCGGACCGCTCTTCCTCGGCATGCCGCCGGTGGAGCTCGAATGGCCGCAGCGGCAGGACCTCGCCCGCGCGTCGGCCAAGAGCGCCGACATCACCTATACGGACATCCTCAAGGGCGCGGCGGCGAAGGACTTCTCCGCGATGCAGACGCGCTTCCTCTTCGGCTCGGTGGGCGATGCGCTCGCCGACCGCTTCGGCACGAAGGGTGCGCCGATCTCCATCTCCACCGCCTGCGCCACCGGCGCCACCGCCATCCAGCTCGCGGTGGAAGCGATCCGCCGCGGCGAGACCGAGGCTGCCCTCGTGATCGGCGCCGACGGGTCGGCCAACCAGGAATCCCTGGTGCGCTTCTCGCTGCTCTCTGCGCTCTCCACCCGGAACGGCGACCCGACCGCCGCCGCCCGGCCCTTCTCCAAGGACCGCGACGGCTTCGTCATGGCCGAGGGGGCAGGGGCCCTGGTGCTCGAATCCTACGAGCATGCCAAGGCGCGCGGCGCCACCATCCTCGGCGTGGTCGAGGGCTGCGGCGAGATGGCCGACAGCTTCCACCGCACCCGTTCGAGCCCGGACGGCGCGCCGATCATCGGCTGCATCAGGAACGCGCTCGACGATGCGGGTGTCACGCCGGCCGACGTGCAGTACGTCAACGCCCACGGCACTTCGACACCCGAGAACGACAAGATGGAATATGTCGGCCTCGCGGCCGTCTTCGGCGACCACCTCGCCAAGGTGGCCGTCTCGTCCAACAAGTCGATGATCGGCCATACCCTGTCGGCGGCCGGTGCCATCGAGGCGGTGTTCACGCTGATGACCATCCGCAACGGGGTCATTCCGCCGACCATCAACCACACGGAAGCCGACCCGGCGATCAAGATGGATCTCGTGCCCAATGTCGCCCGCAAGGCGAGCGTTACCCGCGCCATCTCCAATTCCTTCGGCTTCGGCGGGCAGAACGTCTGCCTCGTCCTCGCGGCGGAGCCGGTTTGATGGGGCGCGTCCTCGTCACCGGCGGCGCCAAGGGCATGGGCGCCGCCATCGTCCGGGCGCTGGTTGCGAGCGGCCACGACGTCACCTTCACCGTGCGCTCCTCGGGTGATGCCGCCGAAGCGCTGGTGGCCGAGCTGAAGGCCTCCCATCCCGACCGCGACGTCGCGATCGCCACCCTCGATCTCGCCGACAAGGCGGCGGTGGAAGCGTTCTGCGCGACCCTCGAGAAGGGCGAGGCGCTCTACGGCCTCGTCCACAATGCCGGCCAGCCCTACGACCAGCTCGCCGCGGTCATGGACCAGGCGAAGGCCGAGGCTGTCATGCAGATCAATTTCTTCGCCTTCACGCGTCTGGTGAACGCCGTGGTGCGCCCGATGATGCGGGCGCGGACCGGCCGCATCGTCGCCATCGGGTCGGTAACGGCGGAGCGCTCCAACCAGGGCAATGCCGCCTACGGCGCCTCGAAGGCGGCGCTCGCCGCCTATTGCCGGACGCTTGCCATCGAGAGCGCCAAGCGCGGCGTCTCGGTCAACGTCGTCGCCCCCGGCTTCGTCGATACCGACATGATGGCCAAGTATGCGGACTATCGCGAGAAGATGGAGAGCCAGATCCCGGCCGGCCGTTTCGCCCGGCCCGAGGAGATCGGTGGGCTCGTCGCCTATCTCCTGTCGCCGCTTGCAAGTTACCTGACAGGCGCTACGATTTCGATCGATGGTGGACTGACAGCTTCCATGGGGCTGCAGAGATAAGACAGCTCCAGCCTTCATGATTTCAGATCATCGCGGACTTGACCAAGGCCAGCCGGGACCCATGCAGCCGCGTGGGATTTTCTCTGCCGCGTGGGCTTGGCTCTGGGCGACCATCGACGATCCCAACCGGATCGCCTGGCTTTACATTCCGGTGCTGGCCTTCCTGCCGCTGACGTTCGGCAGCGTCGCCACCTTCTTCTATTTCGGCGCCTGCATCTATGTCGGGCTCATCTTCCTCGGCCGGCGCATCGGATGGGTCTGGCCGTCGACCATCTCCTTAGGCTGCTTCGTCACGCTCGGCTATTTCGCCGTCACGATGATTTCGCCGCTGGCCTTTCCCAACAAGGTGGCCGGCTGGCTCGACGTCGGGACGGCCATACACTACCTGGCGCTGACGGCGCTGGTGGGCGCACTCGTGCAGACGCCGAAGGTCGACGTCTTCGACCTGTTCCTCAACGGCGTCAGGGCGGCCGCCATCGTCTCCTTCGGCCACGCGCTGGTGCAGGTCTTCCTCTTCGGGCACCACCGGGCCACCGCGGGCATGGCCAACGCCATTCCCTTCGGCGACACCGCCATGCTGGCGGCGGGGTTCGCCATGGTCGGTTTCGTGCGCCTCAGCCGTCCGATGCGCGTCTTCGCCGTTCTCGCACTGATCTGCGGCATCGGCGGCAGCTTCCTGTCGCAGACACGCGGGGCTCTCCTCGCCCTCCCTCTGGTCATGGTGGTCGTGGCGGTTCAGGTCTGGCCGGCCGTCCGGATGCGGCGCTGGCAGGCGGCGCTGATGGCCGCCGGGCTAGTCGCCGCCCTCGCGGTCTTCGCCGTGGCGCTGAAGGTGCCGGAGCGGGTGGACGAGGTGCGACAAGCGCTGCAGAGCGAGACCTTGGACGTGGAGCGCGACCCCTCCACCGCCCACCGGGTGGTGCTGTGGACCTACGGGTTCGAGGCCTTCGTCGACCGCCCGTTCTTCGGCTACGGCAGCCAGAACGCCGTGTCCGAGGTGAGGGCGCGGGCCGCGCGCGCGGGCTTCGAGATTCCGCCGTACCGCCACCTGCACAACGAGTTCATGTCCGTGGCCGTGGGCCGCGGCGTCGTCGGCCTCCTCGCCCTCATCCTGCTGCTGGTCGCACCGCTGCTGATGGTGGCGCGGGCCCCGCGGGACGCTCGCCAGCGCGACCGCTGGGCCTTCGCCGTTCTTTTGTCCGGAAGCTACGCCGTCTTCGGCCTGACCAACCTCCTGTTCAGCCACGACCAGACCAACACGGTCTACGCGGCGGCCTATCTCGTCCTGCTGGTGGCGGCCCACCAGGCGCGGGTCGGAATCCAGGCGTTCACGCGCCCGTTTCTCGGTGTGCCGGACCCCGCGCCGCGTTGACCATGACGCAAGATGCGTGTGGCGGACGCTCCGGCGACTGGTTAGTAAGTCGCAAACGCGCCGGTGAGTATCGAAGGAATACCCTTCCATGTCGAAGCTGAAACGTATCGTTCCCGTGATCCTGTCAGGGGGCGCCGGCACCCGCCTCTGGCCGGCGTCACGCGAAGCCTATCCCAAGCAGTTTCTGCCTCTCCTGGGAGAGCGCTCGACATTCGAACAGACGCTCACCCGCGTGGGTGACGAGACGATCTTCGGTGATCCGATGATCGTCACCGGCGAGGATTTCCGGTTCCTGGTGGCCGACCAGTTGACCCGCGCCGGCAAGGCCGGTCGCATCATCCTCGAGCCCATGCGGCGCGATTCCGGCCCGGCGATCGCGGTGGCGGCCGAGCTCCTCAAACGGTCGGACCCCGATGCGGTCATGCTGGTCCTTGCCGCCGACCATCTCGTGACCGACGCGAGAGCCTTCGCGGCGACCGCCCAGGCCGGTCTCGCCGCGGCCGAGGCCGGCGCGCTGGTCACCTTCGGTGTCAGGCCGACCCACGCTGCCACGGGCTACGGCTACATCAGGCCGGGCGACGTGATGGACGGCTCCGTGCGCATGGTCGCCGCCTTCATCGAGAAGCCTGATCAGGAGAAGGCCGAGACGCTCGTCAAGCAGGGCTATCTCTGGAATTCGGGAAATTTCCTGTTCAAGGCCGACGTCTTCCTCGATGAACTCGCCCGCTTCGAACCCGAGATCGCGAAGGCTGCGAAGCTGGTCGCCGACGGCATGGCCGTCGATCAGACCGGCAACATGACCTTCGAGCGGATGGACCGGGCCGCCTTCGCGGCCTCTCCCGCCAAGTCGGTCGACTACGCGGTCATGGAGCGCACCGATCGCGCGGCCGTCCTGCAAGCCGACTATGCCTGGTCGGACCTGGGGTCCTGGGACGCGCTGTGGGACGCCTCGGCCAAGGACGGAGACGGCAACGCGGTGCGGGGCTCCGTTTCGCTCGTCGACACCCGCAACTGCTACGTGGCGAGCGACGACGTGCACACCGCCGTGGTCGGCCTCGACGACGTCGTCGTCGTCACGACCAAGGACGCCGTCCTCGTGGCGCCGCGATCCGTCGCGGGAGAGCTGAAGAGCCTCGTCGGTGCGCTGCGCGCCGGAGATACCGAAAGGCGGCGCCTCGCCGAAGAGCATCGCCGTGTCCTGCGTCCGTGGGGCTCATACGAGAGCGTCGACCGGGGCGATCGCTTCCAGGTGAAGCGCATCGTGGTCAATCCCGGCGCCCGGCTGTCGCTGCAGAAGCATTTCCACCGCGCCGAGCACTGGATCGTCGTGAAGGGTACGGCGACCGTCGAGGTCGACGAGACGACCAGGATCGTGCGCGAGAACGAGAACGTCTACATCCCGCTGGGGGCCTGGCACCGCCTCGCCAACGAGGGCAAGATTCCGCTGGAGCTCATCGAGGTGCAGTCGGGCAGCTATCTCGGCGAGGACGACATCGTGCGCAGCCAGGACGACTACAAGCGCGTCTGAGGGCTTGCGCCGCGCATCAACCGGCCGAGGCCTTCCGCCGAGCTCTCGGCGGGACGCCATCCGAGGGCGCGGATCGCCGCATCGTCCAGCACGAGGTCGCGGCAGAGCTGGTCGGCCAGGCCCGGAACCAGGCGTGCCACCAGCCACTCCGTCAAAGGCACCGGCAGACCGGCGATCCCTGGTGCGCGGCCGACAGACTGCCGCATGGCGGCGATCAGTTGCGGAAGGCTGAGAGGCGCACCGTCGGAGAGATGGAAGGTGCCTCCGGCCGCGTTGGGCCTCGCCAGAACGAAGGCGACGGCCTCCGCCAGGTTGACGTCGGAGAGAATGGATCGCCGTCCCACCATACCTGCGATCGGCAGGGGAACCGGCAGGCGTGCGAGACGCGCGAGGCGCGCCATATTGCCCTTGGCACCTGCCCCGTGCAGCACCGGCGGCCTGAGGATGATTGCGTCCGGGAGCACGGCGCGCACCGCCGTTTCCGCGGCGAGCTTGGAGCGGCCATAGGCGTCGGTGGGCGCGGGTTGTGCGGTCTCCGTGAGCGGATGGGGCGCAGAAGGGCCGCTGACGGCGCGGGACGACGAGATCAGCACGAACCGGGCGACGCCCCCAGCCATCGCGGCGCGGGCGAGGCTTTCCGAAGCCGCCGTGTTGGTCCTCCGCATCACGGCTTCGTCGATGCCGGCCGGCTGGTGGGCGAGCCCCGCCGCATGGACAACGGCCTCGACGCCGTCGAGGAGACCGGCGAAGGCCCCGGCGAGATCGTCACCGGCGAGATCGGGCATGGCCGCGGGGATCACCCGCCCCGCCAGCCGGTCGGGCAGGGGACCGCGCGAGGCCGCCCGCACCTCGTGGCCGCGTGCCGCCAGGGCCTCGGCGAGGGCTGTGCCGACGAAGCCGCTGGCACCGGTGACGAGGACCCTCATGCGGTCCGTCCCGACCGCCGGAGCCAGGCCGCGATCAGTCCGAAGACGGCGCCGAGGGCAAGGGCGCCGAGACCGGCCGCGATCCACGGGTTGCCCGCGGAAATGGACGCCAGTCCCAGTGCCGCGGCGGCGGCGGAGACGAGGGCGACGGTCCGAGCGACGCGCGGCGCCCTCACGCCGCCGTCGACGGCGCGCTGATAGGCGTGGTCCCGGTGGGGCTCCGTGAGCCTGCGGCCGGCGAGGAACCGCCGAACGAGCGTGATCCCCCCATCGGCGAGCGGGTAGAGCAGCATGAGGAGGGCGGCCACGGGCTGGCCAGCGAGGGCGAGGTTGAGCGCCAGCCAGCCGAGGAGCAGGCCGAGAGGAAGGCTCCCGGAATCCCCGAGGAAGATCGACGCGGGATGGCGGTTCCAGGGCCAGAAGCCGAGCATGGCGCCGAGACCTGCCGCAGCGACGGGGCCCGTCGCGCCACCGGCCGGGACCAGCGAGGCCGCCATCGCCGCCATGGCGAAGGCGGGTGCGGAATGGGCGAGGGTGATCTCGTCGATGCCGTCGATGAAATTGACGATGTTGACGGTTGCAACGAGCGCCAGGGCGGCGACGGCGCGTTCGGGCCAGAACAGTGCGGGGGGCACCAGGGAGGCCTCGGGTGGCAGGCTCGCCACCGCCAGCACCGCGGCGAGGGCCTGGGCCGCGAGTTTGGGCCGCCAGGCGAGGGGGCGGACGTCGTCGACGAAGCCGAGGGCGGTGAGGCCGAGGACGGCCGCAAGCAGGGCGGGGAGCCGCGTTTCGCCGGCGCCTGCGAGCAGGGTCGCGGCGCCTCCCGTGAGGAGAATGGCAAGGACGACGCCGATGCCGGCCCCCTGGGGGGTGATGGTGCGATGGGAGGACCGGGCGTCGGGCTTTGCCGCAGCGACCCGGCCGAGCCATGGCCTGAGGGCGGCGATGGCGAGCCAGGACAGGAGGGACGCGGCGACCACGGTCGCGAGACTGGAGACAGAAAGCATTGACGAGGGACCGCGCCGGGCCGACCAGCCACCGGTCTGGCGGCACGACAGGCTAGCAGATTCGATCCGTGGACCCAGGGAGCGCCACGAAACGCCGCGGCAGCGGGTGGAGAGGCGCGGAAAGGCCGCGGCTACAGCAGATCAGAGGGCGCGCATGCGGTCGCGGACAACCATCCAGGCCGACGCAACACCGAGAACCAGAGCCACCAATTCGAAGGCAATCTCTACATTCACGCTCGTAACCCTCATACGCAACGTCACGATTTGCTGCACTGCCGAAGAACTAAGGGTACTTTCTCGCGGCGGCGCAAAAACGTCAACCCGGAATTTGTAGCAATTCCAGACTGCGTCGCGTTGGCAGGTAGAGGGTGCCTTCAGGCGGCGACAGCCGCCCGGACGCTCTCGATGACGCGGTCCTGGAGGGTCTGGTCGAGATAGGGGTGCATGGGCAGGCTGATCACGTCCCTGGCGAGGCGGTCCGAAACCGGCAGGCCGTTGCCGGCGACGGGATAGCGCCTGTAGGCGGTCTGCTGGTGCAGGGGCCTCGGATAATAGATCGCGGTCGGAATGCCCTGGGCCTTCAGCCTGGCGGCGAAGGCTGCACGGTCGCGGCCGCGCAGCAGGATCGTGTACTGGGCCCAGACGGAGACGAGCCCGTCGGCTACGCGGGGCACGTCCACCAGCTCGGCGAGCGCCTCGTTGTAGCGCGCGGCGACGGCGTTGCGGGCCTCGATCTCGTCGGGGAAGATCTTCAGCTTCTCGATCAGCACCGCAGCCTGCATCGTGTCCATGCGGCCGGTCATGCCGATGCGCTGGTTGTCGTACTTGTCCTCGTTGTTCTGCCCGTGGATGCGCAGGGAGCGGATCACGTCGGCGAGGCCGTCTTCGTCGGTGAAGACCGCGCCCCCGTCGCCGTAGCAGCCGAGCGGCTTGGCCGGAAAGAAGGAGGTGGCGGTCGCCATGCCGATCGTGCCGATCTTGCGCCCCTTGTGGGTGCCGCCGAAGGACTGGGCGGCGTCGTCGAGGAGCCAGAGGCCGTTCTCGGCGCAGAAGGGCTCGATGGCGTCGTAGTCCGCGGCCTGGCCGAAGAGGTCGACGGCGATGACGCCGACCGGCGTCAGCCCGGCCGCCTTGGCCGTGGCGAGGCCCTGGACCAGCGAGGCACGGTCAATGTTGAAGGTTTCCGCGTGAACGTCGACGAAAACGGGGCTGGCGCCGAGCCAGGCAACGACCTCTGCCGTGGCGGCGAAGGTGAAGGCCGGGCACAGGACGGCGTCGCCGGGCTTCACGCCCTTGGCCATGAGGATGAGCGCCAGGGCGTCGGTGCCCGAGGAACAGGAAATCGCATGCTTCGCACCGCAGAAATCGGTCAGCGCCTTTTCCAGAGCGAAGACCTCCGGCCCCATGATGTAGGCGCCATGGTCGACCACCTTCATGATCGCGGTGTCGACGGCGCTGCCGAGCCGGCGGCGCTGGGCGCCGAGGTCGATGAAGGGGATGGGGGCGAAAGCGGCTGCGTCTGTCACGTGTCGACCTTCATAACGATGGGCGGTCCGAATCGGCCGCGGTGGCCGGGTGGGCCGGCGAAAGCCATAGGCAGTGCGCCGCAGCAACCGAAATCACATTGTCTTCCAAACCGTGACGCCAGGGCCCCGGGACCGCTGGCGTCTGCGCCGTGCTCGCCGGCCGCAGGCGAGGCCCCTGTCAGCGCCACCCCTGGGAGCGGCAGCCCGACGAGACTTGACTTCCGCAGTCCATCGCCGCCAATGCGCTCTGGCGTTTCTGGGGTGATACAGCGGAAAGGACGTGGCTGCCGTCGGGTCGGGCAAGACAGCTCGTCATAAGGCGCGCCGCCGTTGGCTCCCTTGAACGCATTCTTACATGCAGTCGTGCGACATGGGTCTCGATTTCAGGCAGCGGGCAGCGTTGTTTCTGCACCGTCAGGTGTGGCAGCGCCTCCCGAAGCGGGCACGGCGTAGCGCGATCGAGGCGGCGGCCGACCTTTTGGCGCCGCGTTCCGAGGTCGATCCCCAGGCGGGGGGTGCCGTGGCCGTCGCCGGCGTGCTTCGGGCCTCGTCCGGGCTGGGTCATTCGGCCCGCCTCTGCGAAAAGGCGCTGCGGGCGGCGGGTCAGCGGACCGCCGCGATCGACCTGACCCATGTGATGATGGCCACGTCCGGCGACCGGCCCGAGGAGTTGGCGGAGTCGGTCCCCGAAGGTCCCGGCAGCATCATCGTCCACGTCAATTCGCCGCTCTTGCCGCTCGCGCTCCTGTCCATCGGCAAGCGCCGCCTCAAGGGGAAGCTGATCGTCGGATACTGGGCCTGGGAGCTGCCGGAGACACCGCCGTCGTGGCGCCGGGGCATTCCCTATGTGCACGAGATCTGGGTTCCCAGCCGGTTCGTTGCCGGTGCTGTTGCCCCTCTGGCCGGTGACGCCCCCGTCCTGGTCGTGCCGCATCCGGTGATGCTCGACCGGCCCGAGGTGCCGCTCCGGTCGGCGCCGACTACGTCGGAGCGGTTTGAGGTGCTGACGGCCTTCGACATGTCGTCCGGATTCACCCGGAAGAATCCCCTGGCCTCCATCGCGGCGTTCAAGCGCGCCTTCGGGCACGACACCCGCGCGAGGCTCGTCGTCAAAGTCATTCGCGGAGAGACCTACCGGAGCGGCCTGGAGCAGATCCGCGCCGCCATTCGAGGACATGGCAACATCGTTCTCGACGAGCGCGCGCGGTCGCACCAGGATTTCATGCGCTTGCTCGGCGAAGCGGACGTCTTCATCTCGCTCCACCGCTCCGAAGGCTTCGGCCTCATCCTGGCCGAGGCCATGGCCGCGGGCACCTGCGTCATCGCCACGGACTGGTCGGGCAACACGGACTTCCTCCACGCGGACAACAGTATGCCCGTGGGGTACCGCCTCGTCGGGGCGGAAGACCCGCAGGGTGAGTACGCCTATCCTCACATGCAGTGGGCCGAACCGGACGTGGATGCGGCGGCGGCGGCGCTGACCCGCCTGCGCGACGACCCGGCCCTGCGGCAGAGACTGGTGGCGCGCGCCCTTCAAGACGCGGAGCGTGGCTTCGGGGTGGAGGCCTACAGGGGCGCTCTCGACCAGCGTTCACGCCTGCGCCTCGCGCCCTAGGCGGGGCAAAGCCGCCAGGAGGGTGCTGCCGCCGGCGGCGACCCCCGGTCACTCCACGCTGGGGTTCATCTTGCTCAGATAGGCCTTCACGATGTCGTCGGCCGGTCCGTCGTCGAGCAGGCGCCCGCCCTCCAGCCAGAGCGCCCTGGAGCAGTTCTCCCGGATCACCGTCATGTCGTGCGAACAGATGAAGACGATGCTGGCCTGCTCGACCAGCCGGAGCAGCCGCGCCTTGGCCTTCGCATGGAAGCTGAGGTCGCCCACGCCCATGACCTCGTCGAAGACGGCGATATCGGGCCGGATCGCCGTGCTGATGGCAAAGCCCAGGCGCAGCAGCATGCCGGAGGAGTAGGCCCGCACCGGCAGGTGCAGAAACTCGCCCAGTTCGCTGAACTCGGCGATCTCGGGCACCAGCGCCCGAATGTCCGCGTCCCGCAATCCGAGCAGCGTCCCCTTGATCATGATGTTCTGGAAGCCGCTCTCCTCCAGTTCCATGCCCATGGTGAGGTCAACCAGACTCGATATCGATCCGCGGATGTCGGCGCGCCCCGACGTCGGTGGGTAGATGCGGCCGAGCACGCGGAGGAGAGTGGATTTGCCCGCGCCGTTGTGACCGACGATGCCGATGCGTTCTCCGGGCGAGGCCTGGAACGAGATGTCCTTCAGGGCTTCGACGGCGGTGATGGAATCGTGTGGGCCGTGCTTGATCCGGCCGCCGACCGCGCGGCGAAGGATCTCGCTCTTCAGGGCGCGCGAGCGCCCGTTGTAGATATTGAATTCCACGGAGACATTGTCGAGCGTTACGGACGCCATATCAGAGCCAGTAGATGACGCGCTTGCCGAAGCGCCCGCAGATCCAGAAGGCGAAGGCCCAGCCGGCGATGCCCACGAGGGTGGCCGCGACGTAGCTGGAGAGCGGCGGGATGGATCCGATCAGCGGCCCCCGCATCAGATCCAGCAGGACGGCGAAGGGATTGAACACCACCAGCGGGTGCGCTTCGCCCAGTTGGCTGGGACGGAACATGACCGGGGTGATGAAGAAGCCGAGCTGCATGACGTTCTGGACGATGAGCGGGACGTCGCGGAAGCGGGTGCTGGTGATGGCCAGGACGTAGCCGAGCCACGTCAGGTTGAGGAGCGCCAGGAGCAGGCCGACAAGAAAGAGCGGAGCTCCCCAGCCCGGGGCGAAGGCGAGAAGCGCCATGGTCACGGGGATGATGATGATGTTGTGTCCGAGGATGATGACGTTGCGGAGCACCACGCGCTGGACCAAGGCGAAGTTGGAGATGTCGATCTGGCGGATGATGTCTTCGCTTTCGGCGAAGGCGCCGCAGCTCTCGATGATCGTCACGGACATGAAGGTCCAGAAGACGAGGCTGCAGGCCAGAAAGGGCAGATAGTCGCCGATGCTCGTCCGGAAGATGGTGGTGTAGACGATGCCGAGGCCCGCCACCATCACGCCCATGCTGATGGTGAACCAGAACGGCCCCAGGCTGGAGCGCCGATACCGCCTGCCGATGTCGTTCCTGGCCAGCATCCACCAGATGCGCCAGGCGGCGAGGGCCCGGGCAACGTCGGAAGCGCCTGCAGCAATGAATGTGCCGGGGGAACTCATCGATTCTCCATGGAATGCCCGCCTTTTGCCTGACGGGGGGGCATAAAGCAATCAGCGGCCGGCCCCGGCGGGCCGCGGTTCGGCCAGCCCGACCAGAGCGAGGCCATTGCGGCCGGAGCGCGTGCCCTGCCGTCGATGCTTAATATTTACCATCGAGATTCGAATTGATTCACAATATCCATTGGGCTCTTTGATTACCTAAAGCGCTTTAACCCACCCTTCAAAGTCTCCGTAAGGAACCGTCAACCTACAAAAATCACCGATTGCAGAGATTTCGGGTCGATAGTCGCCTCAAACAGGGTGGCTAAAACAATGTCGACCTCTTCCGAGACTAACGTCATTATCGAAGCAGCTTCCGTTGACTCTAGTTCGGTCGGCGTGTCTGCAGGTCTTGCTGTTCTTTCTGCGAATACTCTGTCTGCGTCGCAGTGGTATTTGCAGGGCGGGTTCGGCGTCAACGCCGCCGCGGCCTGGGGGATCGCCACGGGCAACGGGGTCGCCGTCGCCGTGATCGACGAAGGCTTCGACTACCGGCACGTGGACCTCTCCGGCCAGTTCAGCCTGGGCCTCAACTACGATCCGCGGGATGCCGCCTCGTCGCAGAGCGTCCTTCCCGACACGACCTCGCAGTCGCACGGCACCTGGGTCAGCGGCGTCCTTGCCGCCGCCAACAACGGCACCGGCATCGTCGGCATCGCGCCGGATGCGGATCTCGCCGGCCTGTTCATGCGGTTCGGCACCTCGGCGAGCTCGCGCACCGAGATCACCACGCTCGTCGACCGCGCGTCCGACTTCGACGTCGCCAACATGAGCTGGGGCTTCACCACCCAGTTCGCCGACGACTTCGCCCTGACCAGCTGGCGCGACCTGCGCGACGCCTTCGCCGACGCCGCCGCCAACGGCCGCAGCGGTCTCGGAACGGTCATGGTGATCGCGGCCGGCAACGACCGGGCCTTCGTCGCCGGCGACAGCAGCCGCGACGGCGACAACACGAACTACCACAACCTGACCAACAACCGCGCCGCGATCGTGGTGGCCGCCACCGACGAGAATGGCGACACCGCCTCCTTCTCGACGCCGGGCGACAGCATCCTCGTCGCGGCTCCGGGCGTCGACATCCTGTCCACGGCCACCACCTCGGGCGGCGCGACCACTGACAGCTACGTCTATGTCAGCGGCACGTCCTTCTCGGCTCCGATCGTGGCCGGTGTGGTGGCGATGATGCTCGAGGCCAACGCGAACCTCGGCTACCGCGACATCCAGAAGATCCTCGCCATTACGGCGCGCCAGACGGGCGAAGACTCCACGACCTGGACGGAGAACGGCTCGCATCAGCTCAACGGCGGCGGGTTCATGACCAGCCCCGACCTCGGCTTCGGCCTGGTGGACGCTGCGGCCGCCGTGCGCCTCGCCCAGTCCTGGACCGACGTCGAGACCGCCGCCAACGAGCTGTCCGCGACCGTCTCCGACACGCGCGCCTCGGGCGTCGCCCTCGTCGACAACCAGACCTTCAGCACGACCTTCACCGTCAGCGGCGCCGCCGCCAACGTCGATCTCGAGTGGATCGAGCTGTCGGTGGACATCGCCCATACCCATGTCGGCGACCTGGTGGTGACGCTGATCTCCCCGAACGGCACCCGCAGCGTGCTGGTCGACCGGCCCGCTGCCGGTACCAACATGCGCGACAACCTGGTGTTCACGCTCTCGTCCAACAAGTTCTGGGGCGAGGAGGCGGCCGGCGTGTGGACCCTCGAGGTGACCGATGCCGGAACCGGCGGTACGGGCTTCTACCGTGGCGCCTCCCTCAAGCTGTACGGCGCCGACGCCACCAGCGGCGCGACCGCCTACTTCACCGAGGCCTTCGCCCACCAGTCGGCCCTGATCCTCGACAACGCCGACGGCATCAACGGCGTGAACACCGCTGCGATCGACGGCAACGTCGACCTGGTGCTGGTCGCCGGCTGGCAGTCGCGGCTCGCGGGCAACGTCTTCACGATCGCGGCCGGCGCTTCGTTCACCACCGCCACGACGGGCCTGGGCGACGACCGGATCGTCGGCGGCATCGAGGACAACGTCATCACCTCGGGCGACGGCAACGACGAGGTCTACGGCGGCGCCGGCAACGACACGATCGACGGCAGCGCCGGCGACGATCGCCTGTTCGGCGAGGACGGCAACGACCTGCTGCGCGGCGGGCTCGGCCGTGACTTCATCTACGGCGGCGCCGGCAACGACGTCATCGAGGGCGGCGAGGGCGACGACTTCCTCGCCGGCCAGGACGGCGACGACGTGATCCGCGGTGGCCTCGGTGGCGACACGCTCACCGGCGAGGGCGGCAACGACCAGCTCTTCGGCGAAGAGGGCGACGATCATCTCTTCGGCTACGCCGGCGACGACATCCTGGTGGGCGGCATCGGCGACGACTGGCTCTTCGGCGGTGACGGCAACGACGACCTCGACGCCGGCGAGGGCCTCGATAACCTCGTCGGCGGCGCTGGCAATGACGTGATGCGCGCCGGCGCCGGCAACGACTGGCTCTTCGGCGGCGACGGCCACGACGCCCTCTACGGCGATGACGGTCACGACAACCTCGTCGGCGAGGACGGCAACGACCAGCTCGACGGCGGCGCCGGTAACGACTGGCTGTTCGGCGGCCTCGGCGACGACGTCATCTACGGCGGCCTCGGTGCCGACAACGTCGACGCCGGCGCGGGCGACGACTGGATCGACGCCGGCGAAGGCGACGACTGGGTGTTCGGCAATCTGGGCAATGACACCATCTCCGGCGGCACCGGCAACGACGTGCTGGTGGGCAATGACGGCCACGACGAGCTGAACGGCAACGACGGCAACGACTGGCTGTGGGGCAGCAGCGGCAACGACCTGCTGCGCGGCGGCGCCGGCAACGACAACCTCATTGGCGAGGACGGCATCGACACGCTGGAAGGCGGCGAGGGCGACGACTGGCTGATCGCGGGTGCGGACAACGACGTCCTGCGCGGCGGCAACGGCATCGACAATCTCGACGGCGGCACCGGCGACGACACGCTCGAGGGCGACGACGGCAACGACTGGCTCTACGGGCGGGACGGCAACGACCAGCTTGCCGGCGGCAACGGCGACGACAACCTGCGCGGCGAGGCCGGCAACGACGTGCTGAACGGCGGCGCGGGCAACGACTGGCTCTACGGCGGCGCCGGCATCGACCTGCTGACCGGCGGCGGCGGAACGGACACCTTCGCCTTCAAGCGCGGCTTCGGCATCGACCGCGTCACCGATTTCGTCCTCGGCGAGGACGTGCTCTTCCTCGAGGGCTTCGGCGACCTGGCCACCGTCACCGCGTCGGCCGCCCAGATCGGCACCGACGTCGTGTTCGGCTTCGGCGGCGACCAGTTCATCATCGAGAACACGGTGCTCTCCGACGCCCTGAACGGCCTCTATCTCATCGCCTGAGGCCTGCGCGCGCCGCCATCGCGGCGCGTCAGGCGACGCCGGCGAGGGACCGGGCAGAGGCCGAGATCATCTCGCCCTGCCGCAGCAGGACCGCACGGATGCGGTCTTCCAGGCGATCCACGACCTGGCGGCTCAGCCCGCTGTCGGCGAGGCGGCCTCCCAGCATGGGCTGAATCTCCTGGCGCGAGGTGCCGCTGAGCATGAGGTCCGCGACAGCCAGGGCGGCCGTCTCCAGGGCGTCCTCGAAGGGGGACCCTGCCGCGGCGCCGGCCACCGCCAGGTCGACGGACAGTTTGACCACGTGTTCGGAGCTGGCGCCCGGTGCCCATATGGCGCGCATCAGCAGGTCGCGAGCTCCCTTCGGATTTCCGGCCTGCCGCCACAGATAGGCGAGGAGGTCCAGCACGTCGGGGTCCTGGACGGGTCCTTCGGGCAGCCAGTCCAGCGCCTTTTCGACCAGCACCTTGATCAGCCGCTGGTTGGCCAGCGGGTCGTTGGCCAGTGAATCGGCCTGATAGCGCAGGGCGTGCATGCGGACCTGCATCGTGTTGCGCGGGTCGCCGGGGTCGAGGTGGTCGGCGAAGATGTCCGGCCGCCGTGCGAGGTGGTCTGCCGCCACGCGCGGGAAGTCGCGCCGCGCACACCGGCTGGTCAAGGCACTGAACCGGCGCCAGTGCGGGTCGACCTGGCAATCCTCCCAGGGGGCGAAGGCGCGCTCCGTCTTCCTCAGCACGAAGCCCACCGGCGTGATGGCGGAAATGCCGACGGGATTGGCGATCTCGCCCTGGCGATAGAGGGCGAGGGGGGTATCGGCGGCGTGTTCCTGAAGGCGCGTCGGCTTGTAACGGCGCGCCTTCACCGTGTTGGCCGGATAGGCCCAGTTGTAGTCGAACGAGACGGGGCCGACGAATTCGAAGCCGCCGTTGCCCAGCGCGATGGCGGGGAGGAGGGAGGCGTCCATCGCGTTGACGCCCGGCAACAGATAGGGCGGCTCGGTCAGGCAGAACTCGGTGGTGAGGACGGCGTAGCCACCCGGCTTGAGGACACGCCAGATCTCGGCATAGACGGCCCAGAGGTCCTCCAGTCCGTCGACATGCTCGATGCTCGACGTCGACCAGACGAGGTCGACCGAGCCGGTGTCCCTCGTCAGTGTTCGCATGTCGCAGTTCATGATCTCGAGGCGGCTGCGGTCGAATGCGAAGGGAGCCGTGTCGTAGAGAGCGTTGATGCTTTCTGTCCTCGCCTCCTGCCAGGCCGTATCGCTCGAGTATAGATCGGTCGCGATGGTGTGGCCGAACTGGTTGGCGAAGTGGAAGATGAGCGGCTCATTGCCGCATCCGAGACCCAGCGCGACCTTGCCCGGGCCGGCGGCGGAGAGCGCGTCGACGCACCCGGAAATGTAGTCCCACTCCCACCATTTGCGCATCATCCGGCGGACTCCATAGGAATCCGGCATGTTCTGCGAGAAGGTGGAGTTGCCGCCGTCCTCGACCTCGGCGCCGTTGGCAAGGACGATTGCCGGACGCACGACGGCACGCGGAATCAGAGACAGAATCGACATCTGGAACGGCTCGGGAGCTTGCTTGCGAAAGCCTCCCGGTTAACCATTGTCATTAAGCTTATCAAATGGTTTCTGTTGGTCATGTGATGCCATTCAATCTACCGGTGTGTGGCCTTCAAGTTCGCGTTTGCGTCCGGAGTACGAGTCATGGTGGCATATTCGTGGTCGAGTGCCAGCGACGGCTACCTGATCATGGTCTCGTCGGCGGACGGCGGTCAGATCGGGAACGGCGCAAGTGTTAACGGCCCGGCCGCGATCTCCGAAGACGGACGCTATGTCGCGTTAACGAGTGCAGCCACCAATCTGGTCTCGGGCGACGGGGAAGGGCGCGTCGACGTCTTCGTCAAAGGCCTCGTCTTCGGGACCGTGATCCGCGCCAGCGAGACGCCCTCCGGCACCGGCGGCGACGCCGACAGTTCCGACGCCCGCATCAGCAACGACGGCCGCTTCATCGACTTCGCCACGTCGGCAACCAACCTCTTCGGCGACGTCCCGGGACAGCCGCCCGGGCGCGTCATGATCGATCTCGACGCCCGCGGCCAGTTCGAGTTCGACGAGCGGCCAGGCTCGCCCTATCCCGCGCCGGGAGCGGGGCTGGCAGCCCTTCCCGCGCCCGGCCGCTTCCAGGTCTTCGCCTCGACACGCGACGATCTCGTGCAGGGGGACACGAACGGCGTCGCCGACGTCTTCGTGCTGGACGGTCTGACCGGCCATGTCGTGCGGATCAGCGCGACCGCCGACGGGCTGCAGGCCAACGGCGCTTCCGCCAATCCGATCCTGTCCGGCAACCAGTTCGTCGCCGTCTACTCCAGCGAGGCGTCCAATCTCCTGCCGGGGGACACGAACGCCGCCGGCGACGTCTTCGCGATCGACCTGGTGAAGGCCGGCATCGTCGATGACGGGACCGTCCTGTGGACGGGCACGGGAAGCCTTGGTGCCGACCGGATGCTCGGCACCTCCGGCCTCGACGCGTTCAAGGGCCTCTCGGGCGCGGATGCGCTCTACGGCTTCGGCGGTGCCGACGAGCTGTTCGGTCAGGGCGGTGACGACATTCTCGACGGCGGAGAGGGGAACGATCGCCTCGACGGCGGCGATGGCGTGGACCTCCTCTACGGCGGGGCGGGCGACGACGTCCTCACAGGCGGGGCTGGCCCCGATCGCATGTATGGCGGCGCCGGAGGCGACACCTACTACGTGGACGACGCCAACGACGTTGTCGACGAGAGCCCGGCCCTGGCGAGCCAGTTTCCCGAACTTGCCGGCGACGGCGCCACGGACACGATCCATTCCACCGCGGCCTGGTTCTTCGACTGGGCGGGTACGGCGGAGATCCTCGTCAGCGATCGCGACGGCACCGGCGGGCCGGCGACGCTCGGCACCCGCTCGCAGGCCGGTGTCGCCATCGTCGGCCACGACGGGATGGACATCCTGTGGGGCTGGACGGGCAACGACGAGCTCTTTGGCGCCAAGGGCCGTGACGTGCTGTTCGGCGACGCCGGTGCCGACATGCTCGATGGCGGGGACGGCAACGACGTCCTGAACGGCGGGGAGGGCGACGATCAGCTCTTCGGCGGCGCCGGCAGCGACGACCTCTATGCCGGGAACGGCGCCGACCTGCTGCGCGGCGGCAGCGGCGCCGATTTCATGTACGGCGGCGACGGCGACGACACCTACTGGGTCGACCACACCTTCGACGCGATCGACGAGGGAACGGTGGCCGCGGCCTTCGGCCTCGGGGGCGGAGGATACGACAAGGTCATCGTCGAGGCGCCCTGGTACTGGGTGCGGGCGACGGGCATGGAAGAAATCGAGATGCGCCGCCCTGCCGCGGGCAGCGAGATCACCACCGTCATCGCGGCCGGCGACAACAACCTCATCCTCGGGGATTCCGGCCGCAACTACATCTTCGCCGGGGCCGGCGCCGACCGGGTGGATGCCGGCGCAGGCATCGACGACATCTTTCTCGACGTCGGTTACGACGCGAACGGCAAGGTGCTGGCCTCAGACGCCGACACCTTCGTGTTCAAGCCGGGCAACGAGATCGACATCGTCCACGATTTCCAGAGCGGCCTCGACAAGGTCGACCTGACGGCCTGGCGTGGCCTGGGCCCGTCCGATTTCGCGACCCTCCTCGACGCGTCCGACGTCGTCGAGGGCGACACCCTGGTCTTCCGCCTCGGCGATACGGGCGCCGACCAGATCTGGCTGCGTGGCACCACCGCGGCCGAGTTGACGGCAGCAGACTTCCTGTTCTGATCGCGCCTGCTGCGCGGTCGCCGGTCGCCTCGCGACAGGGGCCGCCCGCGCTCCGGCGCTCAAGACGAGTCCGTCCGTGCTCTGAGGCCCGCGGCCGCGGGCAGGGCCGCCGTGACGAGGCGTCTTCAATCTTCCCGGGGCCGCCAACTGTCCGCGCCGAGCGCGCTCGAGGGGTCCGCGTGTGCCTTCCGCCGCCCGCCGACCCGGCACCTTCCCCAGGTTGCGGTATCCGGCTGGGCGACAGGAGCTGCCCCTCTGTGGCGGGCCTGGGGCCTAAAGTTCCGCCGCGCCCCTGCCGGTCCCTACAATATTACCTCAGAGCCGTCTGCTACCCAGGGTTTGCGGAGCGGAAGTCGTTCAGGTGCAAAAACCTTACGTCGTGCATCCGGCCCCTGTAACGCAAGGTTTGCCAGCCAAAGGCCCCCGTTTTGCTGCGATTGCCCTAGCGTGGACGTTAACCAGTATCGAACCGCCCGATTAACGTCTCGTCCATATCTATTGACAGAAGCTTAATTTGGCGGAAACAATGAGACATAAAAGGTTGGGGCATTTGCGCCAGCTAACGTCGTGTGGGGGTGTGCGTGATGGAGTCGTCCTGCTCGTTTGGACGTTGCGGAAGCCGCAGGGTCCGCCGATCCCCCCGTCGCCAACATTCCTGACAGACCAACAGATCCGACGAGGCCGAGCCCGATCGTCCTCAGTCTGACTGGTTAGGTTCGTCCGACACCTTCAGTTTCCGCAGCATATCCAGGTCATCACAGCGCAATGCGGCCGCATCGGCCGCCCGTGCCTTGCCGCACCTTGCCTGTCCCACAGTCACTTAGAACCGCGAGTGTTCAACTATGGCGAACATCTTCACTGGCACCGGAAATACCGACACGTTCTCCGGCCTCGACAGCGGTGGGTTCAACTTCTTCTACTTCACGCCGAGCTTCCTGCAGCAGGCTGACCAGGTCACCGGGTCGGTCCAGAGCGCGATCAACGACATTCTTCTCCTCACGGAGGGAGGAAGTGTTTCGGAGCTGCAGCTGAGCGGTGTTCGCCGGATCGAAAAGCTCGAGTTCACCTCGACCCAGGGTAACAACGTCGTCCTGACCAACGCGCTCGCATCGACCGCGCTCAACTCCAACCTCTCGGTCGTCGCGAACGCCGGCAACGACACGATCAACGCCTCCGCCTTGGAAGCGGGCTCGACCGTGTCGATCTTCGCCAACGGCGGTACCGACACCGTCATCACCGGCGCGGGAACCACCAACCACGTCTACTCGAACGTCGCCGACTTCACGGCGGCCGACGTGATCCAGGGTGGCAGCGGCACCGACTGGGTGATCCTCGATGGTGCCGGCACCGTCGAGGCGACCGCCTTCCAGTTCAACAAGAGCGGTCTCGACAAGGTCGTGCTGCGGCAGGCGACGAACGTCACGCTGCACGACGCGGCCTTCGCGCCGTCCCAGATCGAGGTCGTCGCCGAAGGTGCCTTCAACAACGTCGTCGACGGCACGGCGCTCACCAAGGGCCTGCTCGTCATCTCGCGCGCCGCCCCCGGCGGCGGCACCTCGGACGGCACCGACACGTTCATCGGCGGCTCGGGCCAGGACTTCTTCGTCTTCACCACCAGCGACCTGAACGGCGACGTCGTGCGGGGCAATGGCGGCATCGACTTCCTGGTCTTCCAGGCCAACGGCGTCTACAACGCCGACCGCTTCGTCAACACCTTCGGTATCGAGAGCATCAACCTGCAGCTCGACGGTGCGGGCAGCACCATCCAGACGACCAACCAGCTGGTCAGCACGGCCGACCAGCGCACGCTTGGCGTCTGGGGCACCACGTCCGTCGAGACCATCGACGGCTCGCAGGTGACTGTGAACGGCGCCCAGATGCTGGTCGGCGGCGGCGGCGCGGACGTCATCCGCGGCGGCTCCACCAACGACTGGATCCGCATCGGCGACGGCAGCTTCGCCGAGGTCAACGGCAACAGCGGCTTCAACCGCCTCGAGACCTACGGCAACAACATCGAGCTCGACCTGACGACCATGTCGGCCTCGCGCCTGCAGAACATCCAGGCGATCGACATGCGGAACCAGACCGACCCCACGGGCGTGGTGGTCGGGCAGAATTCGCGCCTGACCCTGACCGTGGACGATCTGGCCCGGGTGAGCGGCAACTATTTCGGTCTTTACGTGCTCGGCGACGGCGACGACGTGGTCAATGCCGGTGCCGGCTGGACCCTGGTCGACACCAATCACGCCAATCAGGTCTTCGACGGCATCACTTTCCTTCACTACCGCCAGAACGGCTACAGCCTCTACATCCAGGCCGACATCGGAACGGCCACGGTGCAGACGGGCGTCGTCAACCAGGCGCCGGTCGTCGACCTGAACGGCCTGTCCGGCGCGGGATTCAACGAGACGGTCGCCACCTACACCACCGGCACGGCCGCCGTGAAGATCGCCGCCAATGCGTCGATCACCGACGCCGATGTCGCAGCCGGCGACCAGATCGCCCAGATGACGGTCGCGATCTCCAACGCCACCTCGGCGGGCGAGGCCCTCGGCCTGTCGGCCGCGGGTGCCGCCATCGCCACCAGCGCGGGCATCAGCGTCTCCTTCGCCGCAGGCACGCTCACGCTGAGCGGCGCGGCGTCCGTCGGCCAGTACGAGTCGCTGCTGCGCGAAGTGCAGTACAGCAATCCCGACGTGTCGTCGGGCCTCAACACCGCCAACCGATCGCTGGTGGTGACCGTCGTCGATTCCCGCGGCGACTCGAGCACCGCCCGCACGGTGACCGTGCCGGTCGCCCAGGGTGACGGCGTCGCTCCCGCCGCGCCGGCGATCAGCGGCATTTCGACGGATACCGGCACCGCCGGCGACGGCGTGACCGGCGACAACACGCTGGTGGTCTCCGGAACGGCGGAGCCCGGTTCGACTGTCTCGATCTTCAACGGCTCGGTGCTGGTCGGCACGGCCACCGCCGACGGCGGCGGCGCCTTCGCCGTTACCCTGTCGCAGACCCTGGCGGACGGCGCCTATGGCCTGACCGCGACCGCTGCGGACGCTGCCGGCAACACGTCGGTCGCGAGCGCGGTCTTCGCCGTGTCCATCGATACCAAGGCCCCGAATCCGCCCGTCCTCATCGGCTTCCTCGACGACACCGGCGTCGCCGGCGACGGCCGCACCTCCGACACCACCCCGACGCTGCTGGGCACCGCGGAGGCGGGATCGACCGTTTCCATCTTCGACGGCTCCACCTTGATCGGCACCGTCGTTGCGACGGGCGCGGGCACCTTCGCGTTCACGGTGCCCGGCGCGCTGGGCGACGGCACCTACGCCTTCTCTGCCCAGGCCGCGGACGCTGCCGGCAACCTCTCGGCGCCGAGCGCCAGCCTGTCCTTGACGATCGACGCGACGGCTCCGGCCGCGCCCGCCATCGGCAGCATCACTCCCGACAGCGGCGTCACCGGCGACGGCATCACCAACACGGGGACCGTGGTCGTCTCCGGTACGGCGGAAGCCGGCTCGACCGTGACCATCTTCAGTGGCAGCGCGCCCGTTGGGTCTGCCGTCGCCAATCCCGACGGCACCTATGCCGCGAGCGTCACGCTCGGGAGCGGCAGCAATGCGCTCACGGCCACTGCGACCGATGCGGCGGGCAACACGTCCGCTCCCTCGGCCTCCGTCGCCCTGACGGTCGACACGACGGCTCCCGCGGTTACCAGCCTTGCCCTCGAGAGCATCGAGAACCAGACCCTGGCCGGCGTCCTGACGGCCACGGATGCCAACGGTCCGGTCACCTTCTCCATGGGCAGCGGCGCGGATTCGGCGCTGTTCACCATCGTCAGTGCCAACCAGCTGCGCTTCCTCTCCGCCCCCGACTTCGAGGCCCCGGCGGATGGCAATGGCGACAACGGCTATGTCGCCAACATCGTGGCGACTGATGCTGCGGGCAACCGCACCTTCGTCGCGGTGAACGTCACGGTCGGCAACGTCAACGAGGCGCCCACCGCCACCACGGACCAGGCTACGACCACCGAGGATACGGCGGTCGGCATCAATGTGAGCGCGAACGACACCGATCCCGACGCAGGAACCCTGCTCGGCGTGACGGCGGCGTCCGTGCGTGGCGGCGCCGCGGTCGGGTCCGTGGTCTTCGCGGGCGGGTCGGTGACCTTCACCCCGGCCACCAACTTCAACGGCACGGCGATCATCGACTACACCGTCTCGGACGGCGGCTTCTCGGCCGCCTCCACGGCGACCGTCGCCGTCACTCCGGTGAACGACGCGCCGGTGGCGGTCGGCAACAATCCGACGGTGATCGAGGACACGCCCACCACGCTCAACCTGCTCGCCAACGACACCGATGTCGAAAACCAGGCCCTGTCGATCGGCCAGATCAACGGCAACGCAATCACGGTCGGCCAGACGGTCGCGGTCGCCGGCGGCACGGTGCTGCTCAACGCCAACCAGACCCTGACCTTCACGCCGACGGCGAACAGCACGGCCGCGAGCTCGTTCACCTATACGGCCCGCGACAGCCAGGGGGCGGAATCCGCTCCTGCCACCGTCAACGTGACCATCACGCCCGTGAACGACGCGCCGGTTGCGACGGGCGCGGTGGGCTCGACCACGACCGACGAGGACACCATCCTCAACGGCTCGGTGGCGGCGACGGACGTCGACGGCACCATCGCCAGCTACGCGCTGGTGGGCGCCCCCCCGTTCGGCCTGGTGTTCAATGCGGACGGCACGTATTCCTACGACCCGCGCAACACCACGTCCTGGCTGACGACCGGCCAGACGGCGCAGGTGTCCTTCGCCTACAAGGTGGTTGACGATCAAGGGGCGGAATCCGCCCCGCAGGTGGTGACCCTGCTGATCAACGGCGTCAACGACGCGCCGACCGCCAACACCGACTTCGCCGGTGTCACGGAGAGCAATCCCCCGGCCATTTCGACCGCCAACGGCGGGCTGCTGTTCAACGATTCCGACTCGGACGGCGGTACCCTCGCGGTCGCATCGCTCGCGGGCGGCACCGACAACGGCGCCACCATCACCGTCACCGGCACCTACGGCACGCTGACCGTCACGAAGGCGACCGGCGCCTACCAGTACGTCCTCGACAACACGTCGGCCGCGACCAACGCGCTGAAGGCCGGCCAGTCGGCACCGGATCAGTTCACCTACACCGTGTCGGACGGCCAGGGAGGGACCGCCACCAGCACGCTGACGGTCAACGTCTTCGGCACGAACGACGCTCCGGTGGTCCCGGCCAATGCCGGAACCCCGCAGTTCAACCAGGTCGCCGGCGAGAGCGCCGTCCTGACGGTCGCATCGGCTGACGGCCTGCTGAAGGACGTGACCGACGTCGACGGGACGTCCTTCTCCAACCCCGCGGGCCCCTGGCCGCGGGTGACGCAGGTCGTCGACGTCACCACCAACGTGGTGACCCAGATCCCGAACGGCGGCACGGTCGTCCTCACCCTGCCGGGCGGCGGCAAGCTGACCATCGGCTCTGACGGTGCCTACAGCTTCAACCCGGACGGACAGTACGAGGGGCTCAAGGCGGGCGAGGCGCTCACCGAGACCGTGCGCGTCGTGATCAGCGACGGTGCACCGGGCGGCGACGTCGGCCGGCAGCTCAACATCCGGGTGGACGGCGAAAACGACGCGCCGGTGCTCGGCAGCTTGCTCTCGACCGAGACCGTTGCGGAGGACAATCAGTGGACCTTCACGGTCCCGGCGAATGCCTTCTCCGACATCGACGGCGATGCCCTGACGCTGTCCGCGACGCTTGCCAGCGGCGCCCCCCTGCCGTCGTGGCTGACCTTCACCGGTTCCACCTTCGTCGGCCAGCCGCCGCAGGACTTCAACGGCACCATCGACCTGAAGGTGACGGCGTCCGACGGTTCGGCGAGCGCTTCGCAGACGTTCTCTCTCGATGTGATGAAGGTGAACGACGCGCCGGTGGTGACCGGGCCGGTGGTGCTGGCGCCGCTGCCCGAGGATGCTTCGGTGGCAATCAACGCCGCCCAGCTCCTCGCGAACGCCTCGGACGTTGACGGCGATCCGTTGACGGTGTCGGGCCTGACGGCTTCGGCCGGCACGGTCTTCGACAATGGCGGTGGCAACTGGAGCTACACCCCGGCCGCCGACTTCAACGGCCCGGTGACGTTCTCCTACATGGTGTCGGACGGCACCGCGGCTCCGGTGCCGGCGAGCGCGACGCTCACCGTCACGGCGGCGAACGACGCGCCGGTGGTGTCGGCGCCGGTGGCGTTGGCGGACCTGGCCGAGGACGGCACCATGGTGCTGACGGTGGCCCAGCTGCTGGGCAACGCCTCGGACGTCGATGGCGACACGCTGACGATCGCGGGCCTGACGCCTTCGTCGGGTGCCGTGGTCGACAACGGCAATGGCTCCTGGACCTACACGCCGCCCGCCAACTTCAACGGCGCGGTGACCTTCTTCTACACGGTCTCGGACGGCACCGCCGCCCCGGTTCCGGCGAGCGCGTCGCTCACCGTGACGGCCGTAAACGACGCGCCGGTGGTGACCGGTCCGGTGGTGCTGGCGCCGCTGCCCGAGGATGCTTCGGTGGCAATCAACGCCGCCCAGCTCCTCGCGAACGCCTCGGACGTTGACGGCGATACGCTGACGGTGTCGGGCCTGACGGCTTCGGCCGGCACGGTCTTCGACAATGGCGGTGGCAACTGGAGCTATACCCCGGCCGCCGACTTCAACGGCCCGGTGACCTTCTCCTTCATGGTGTCGGACGGCACCGCGCCTCCGGTGCCGGCGAGCGCGACGCTCACCGTCACGGCAGCGAACGACGCGCCGGTGGTGTCGGCGCCGGTGGCGCTGGCGGACCTGGCCGAGGACGGCACGCGGGTTCTGACGGTGGCCCAGCTGCTGGGCAACGCCTCTGACGTTGACGGCAACGCCCTGACGATCGCGGGCCTGACGCCCTCGTCGGGTGCCGTGGTCGACAACGGCAATGGCTCCTGGACCTACACGCCGGCCGCCGACTTCAACGGCGCGGTGACCTTCTCGTACACGGTCTCGGACGGCACCGCGGCTCCGGTTCCGGCGAGCGCGACGCTCACCGTCACGCCGGTGAACGACGCGCCGGTGGTGGGCACCGTGATCCCCGGCCAGAGCGTCGATGAGGACGCGCCGTGGAGCTTCATTGTCCCGACCGGCGCCTTCACCGATGTGGACGGCGACACGCTGACGCTGTCGGCGACGCTGGGCAACGGCGACCCGCTGCCGTCCTGGCTGACCTTCACCGGCTCGACCTTCTCCGGCCAGCCGCCGCAGGACTTCAACGGCACGCTCTCGCTGAAGGTGACGGCCGCGGACGCTTCCACGAGCGCCTCGCAGACCTTCACGCTCACCGTCTCGCCGCTGAACGACGCGCCGGTGCTCACCCTTTCGCCCACTAGCCTGGCCCCGACGCCGAGCGCGATCATTGGCGTCTTCAACGCCAATCTCCTGGATGCGGGCACGGGCATCGTCGATGTCGATAGCCCCGTCCAGTCGGTCACGCTCACCCTCGCGGTCGCCACGGGCGTGCTTGACGGCAACCTCGACAGCAACGAGGCGATCTACCTCGAACCGGCCTTCGCCGACGCGCTCGAGGCGCTGGGCTACACGGTCGACTTCACGGCGACGTCCACGCTGCAGACCCTGACCATCACCTCGACCACCGGCGGGGTGAGCCCGGCCCAGCTCGAGGGCATTCTGGAGAACGTCAAGTACGCCAACACCGATACGAGCTTCAGCTTCAACCCGGAGGACCGGGTCGTCACGGTGACGGTCACCGACGACGGCGGGCTGACCAGCGCACCGCAGGTCCTGACCCTCGACCTCGCGGCGAACGTCACCGACTGGAACAACGTCAACGCCTTCACCGGCAGCAACCGCGACGACTTCATCCGTGGTCTCGGCGGCAATGACGTGCTGGACGGCGGCGCGGGCAACGACACCCTGGAAGGCGGGGCGAACAACGACACGCTGACCGGCGGCACCGGAAACGACACCCTCCGCGGCGGCACGGGCGTCGACACGGCGGTCTATGACGGCGACCTGGCGGACTACACGGTCGGCTACACGCCAGCGGTCGGCGGCTTCATCACCAGCTTCGGCTCGGTGACGGGCGGCCCCGACGGCGACGACACCCTGTCGAGCGTCGAGCGCCTGCAGTTCGACGACGTGACCCTTGAGCTTTCCGCGCCGGTCCAGCTCTTCAACGGATCGACCCTGGTCGGCACCTTCTCGACCATCGCGGACGCCGTGGCGGCTTCGGCGGAGGGCTACAAGATCCTCGTCAGCGGCGCCGGCGGCCCGGCTGCCGTCGACTATGCGCTGACCAGCGAGACCATCACCATTCCTCACGGTCTGACGCTGATCGCCCTCGGCCCCGTCACCGTCGCCTCGATCACGGTCAACGGCAGCGGCGGCGACGTGGTGATCGACAACGTCGACGTCACGACGACCGGCGACTACGGCGTCTATGTCGATCCGACGGCGACCTACGACTCGATCACCTTCCAGAACGGCAACGTCACCGGCGGCGTCCTCAACGGCTTCGCGGTCAACGTCGCCGACGTCGATGTGGTGACGATCGAAAACGCCATCTTCTCGAACAACGGGACGAATCCGCCTTCAGACGGGCGGCGCGGCGAAGGCGCCATCCTGTTCGAGAAGTTCAACGGTGACGTCACGCTCAGCGGCGTGACCGTCGATGCCCCCGGCGCGGGGGCCGAGAACGGCATCCAGATCCGTGGCGACTATCCGGGTTCGGCGATCGCGGCCGGCGGAACGATCACGCTGACCAACGTCAACGTGACCGGCGCCTTCTCGTCCACCGGCATCGCCATCCGCGACTACCTCAGCCTGGTGGCTCTGGCGGTCAATACGGTCGGTGTGAACGTCACCGGCACGGCCTATGCCGGCCTGCACCTCGACAATGTCGGCGGCAGCTTCGACCTGTCCGACATTGGCGCTCCCGGCCTCAGCGTCTCGAACGGCGGCACGAATCCGACCCGCCGCGACATCCAGATGGACGGCGTCACGGTGGGCGCCTCGCTCACGGGTGATGCCTCCAACGACCTGCTGGTGGGCGCCGCCGGCGGCCATGCCATGAACGGCGGCGACGGTTCGGACACCTACCTGGTCTTCACCACCACCGCGGCCAGCTCGATCAACGATACGGGCACTCCAGGGGTGGACTCCGTCCTGATTTTGGGCGGTGAGAACCCCGCGACGCCGACGCTCGCCGACGGCGGCACCGACGACACGCTCACCGTGGTCTTCAACGGCACGGCCATCACCTCGGTCAACGGCGCGACGGTGTCGGGCATCGAGGCCATCGGCACCGATCTCGGTACCAATGCCGCGGCCGGTGACACGCTGAGCTATGCCGGCTCCTCCGCGGGCGTCACGGTGGACCTGTCCACCGGCACCGCCACGGGCTTCAATCTCGACCTCAACGGCCCTGTGGCCGGGGTTCCCTCCGTCCTCAACGTGGAGAACGTCACCGGCGGCGCCGGCGACGACACCATCACCGGCAATGCCGGCAACAACGTACTGGTGGGCGGCGGCGGCGCCGACACGATCACCGGCGGCGCGGGGAACAACACGATCGTCGGCGGCGCGGACAGCGCCACCGACGATAGCGCGGCCGACACGGCGGTCTACGGCGCCGGCGCCACGATCGGCTGGGACGACACGACCAAGACCTGGACGGTCACCCATTCCGACGGTGTCTCCACGTTCACCGACAAGCTCGATGGCATCGAGAAGGTGGTCATCGACGGCAAGACCACCTGGCTCGTCGATCAGGACGGCAACAGCAGCCTGTCGACCATCGGTAGCGGCGTGAGCCTGGCGCTCACCGGCCACACGGTGCTGGTCGCCGACGGCGACTATGCCGAGAACGTCACGCTGGGCACCTCGGGGGTCACGCTGCTCTCGGCCAACGGCCGCGGCGTCACCACCATCACCGGCCAGCAGGCTGGCGCGGAGCAGGGCGCCGTCTATGTCACCGGCGGGGTCAACGACATCCGCATCGGTGACGTCGGCAAGGGCTTCACCATCATCGGCCTCAACGGCAACGGCGCCAGCGAGAAGGGCGCGGTCTACCTGCAGGGGGCCCACGACGAGATCGACATCGTCGGCAACGACATCCGGGCCAACGGCGACGCCGGCCTGATGTCGGAGTTCGGCAATGCCGTCACCGACGTGCGGATCGACCGCAACATCTTCTCCGGCCAGACCTTCACGGGATCGCAGCCGGGCGGGACCAGCTTCGCGACCCAGTTCGACCTCGGCAACAACGTGCCGCGCCAGCTCGTCGTGATGGGCGACGGCGGCGGGGCAACGGCCAGCACGCCGGCGCAGCGGATCTCCTTCACCAACAACCAGGTGACCGGCACGGCCGGCGGCATCAGCGTCGACGGCGGCCAGCCCTTCGGCAACACGCTGGTGACCATCGACGCCAACGGCTCGGTGATCCAGGGCAACACCTTCACGGGCCTCACCGCCGGCAACGGCTTTGCCCTGAGGGTGCGTGGTCCGGATACGGACGTGATCGACAACACGCTCGACCACACGACGGGCGGCGACAGCCGTGGCATCTTCGTCGACAACAAGGGCATCCCGGGGACCTATTCCGGCAACACGGTGCTGGGTGACGGCGCGACCGACGTCATCCGCTCGATGACGCCGGGTGCCGACCTCATCCAGGGCGGCGCGGGTGACGACTTCCTCGCCGGCGGCGCGGGCGGCGACACCTTCCAGGCGGGCGGCGGCAACGACGTCATCGTCATCGAGAACGCGGCCAACGGGACCGGGGACAGCATCGACGGCGGTGTCGACAGCGACACGATCCGCCTCGTCGGCACTGTCGCCGAGACCTACGTGCTCGGCGCCGGCGTCACCAATGTCGAGCGTGTCGAGATCGCGGCTGCCGACGGCAACGCCACCGGCACCGTCGCCATCGGCATCGACGCCTCGGCGGTCGGCACCGGCCTGACGCTCGTCGGCAATGCGGGCGACAACACCTTCATCGGCACGGCCGAGGCCGACACGATCGAGGGCGGGGCGGGTCTGCGCGACACGGTCGTCTATGCCGGCAACGCCTCGGCCTACACGATCGCGAAGACGGCCGAGGGCACGTTCACCGTGACCGAGACCGTCTCGGGCAAGGTCGACACGCTGCGTGGCATCGAGTTCGTCCAGTTCGCCGACAAGGTGGCCGGGCCGAACGACAACGGCCTCAACGGCATCGAGCTCGACGCCAACAGCCCGAGCTTCTCCGGCGCGACCCTGCGCTTCGACCAGAAGTTCACGGCTGACCTGGACGGCATCACGGCCAGCACGTCGACCGTGACGCTGGACACCACCACGTCCCTCGGCGGCGTGACCGGCTTCGCCCGGATCACGAACCCGGGCGCCTTCACCCGCTTTGACGGCTACCGGAATGCTCTCGACGGCGGCATCGTCACCACTGCCCGCATCTATCTCGACACGGCGGTGGCCAACACCCAGGGCTTCGACCTGTCGGTGGCGGCGAACAACACCTCCAGCGCCCATCTGCGCGACTTCATCTTCCACGTGACGAAGTCGGACGCGGCCGGCGGCTTCCTGATCGCCGCGTCCAACAACACCAACGGTTCGCCGCGGCAGGATCTGGCGACGTTCGACAACGTCGCCAAGGCCTCGGCCAGCGGCTGGTACACGTTCGAGCATCGCCTCTACCCCAACGAGAAGGGCGATCTCGAGGTGGCCCTCAACGTCTATGACGGGCTGGGCAACTGGATCTTCACGGAGGTCCGGACGGCGACCACGGACGACGTCGGCACGGTGGCCGGCGGCAACCGCTATATGTGGTTCACGGCCAACACGATCACCGGCGGCATCGCCGTCGACGAGATCACCCTCAAGACGCTGGACGGCAATCTCATCCAGCTCTACTCGGGCAACACGATCCTCGACAGCTTCACCACGGTCCAGGCGGCGGCCAACGCGGCCGCCCCCGGCAACATCATCGACTTCGGGGCCTATGCGGGCCCGGAATCCGTCACCGTGAACGTGGAAAACCTCACCTTCCGCGGTCCGGACGGGTCGGACGTCAACCTGACCCTCGGCGGGACCGTGCAGACGGTCGCCCTGGCGGGTGCGGCCGACATCGACGTCACCGGCAATGCCAGCGACAACACCATCGTCGCCAATGCGGGTGACAACGTCATCGACGGCGCCGGTGGCACCGACACGGTAAGCTATGCCGGCGCGACCGCACCGGTCGTCGTCGACCTGTCCGACAACGTCGGTTCGAACGTCTCGGGCGGTAGCGGCGCGGATACGCTGGTCAACGTCGAGAACGTCATCGGCACCAGCGGCGCCGACACCTTCACCGGTGACGGCAATGCCAACACCTTCACCACCAACGGCGGGTCTGACACCGTCAGGGGCGGCAGCGGCACCGACACGGTGGTCCTGCCGGGCAGCCTGAACGACTACGTCCTGACCGTCGTCCAGGGCGGCAGCGGCAACTACGTCTTCACCCAGCAGGCGCCGGCCGGCTCGGCCGTCGTCTCGGTCGGGTTCGACGTGGAGTTCGCCGGCAGCACGGACCTGTCGAAGAACGTCTTCGTGCTCAACGCCTCCGGCCGCCTGGTCGGGACCTACGACACGATCAGTGCCGCCGTCGGCGACGCCGTCGACGGCCAGACGCTTCTGATCAAGGGCCTGTCCACGGCCTATTCGGAGAACGTCATTGTCGACAAGGCGCTGACCTTGGTCGGCATCGACGTGGGCAACGGCGCGCCGACGGTCTCGCCGGCCTCCGGCACCGCCTTCACGCTGACTGCGACGGGCCTCGCCGACATCACCATCGACAACGTCGACATCGCGGGCGGTGCCACCGGCATCGCCGTGGCCGGCTCGGCCGCGATCGACACGCTGACGGTGACCAACGGCTCGATCTCGGGCGCCTCCACCTACGGTCTCTTCGTCGACGGTCCGGGTCCGAACCCGGGGTCTGTGGCGGAAGTGGTCGTCAAGGACATGGTGTTCGGCCTCAACGGCGCCGGCGGCGCCGCGAACACCGCCCAGATCAAGCTCTGGGGCTTCGACGGCAAGGCAACGATCGAGAACGTCACCATCGCGGGTGCCGCGGCGGGGGCCCTTGACCCCGCCCGTCCCGACAATGCCATCGAGATCACCGGCCAGCAGAACCCGGTCGGCGCCGATGCGCCGAACCTCGGAACGGTCGCCATCACCAACGTCACGGTGACCGGCAGCTTCCACAAGAATCCGGTGGCGGTGTTCAACATCTCCGAGATCGACGGCCTGTCGATCGCCGGTCTCGACCTGACCGGTGCCACCAGCTCCTGGGGGCCGCTGGTCAACATCGACGGTGTCGAGGACGACGCCATCGACGTCTCGGGCTACGGCATCACGTTCCCCGGCAGCTACGGCATCGTCACGGAGATCCAGGGCGAGAAGTTCGGCCAGGACGCCGGCGAGACCACGATCACCGGCACCAGCCTTGCCGATCGCCTGATCGGCAAGACCGGCAACGACATCCTCCTCGGCGGCGCTGGCGACGACCAGCTCTACGGGGCGGACAAGCCTGGTCAGCCGCTTGCGGGTGAGGCCGGCAACGACCGCCTCGAGGGCGGCGCGGGTGACGACTACCTGAACGGCGGTGCCGAGACGGTGGACGGCCTGGCCATCCCGAGCCAGGGCGACGTCGCGGTCTATCGCGGCGCCACCCAGGTCACCACGGCCAATCTGTCGCTGATCACCAGCACCGATCCGGTGAACGGTGCGAGCTTCGACGGCTGGCAGGTCAACGCCACGGGTCTGACCCCGAACCAGGGCACCGACAGGCTCAACAACGTCGAGATCATCGAGAACGTCGATGCCGGCGGGGCCTTCGTCTCGCGCATCCTGCTGGTCGGCAATGGCGGATTCGACTCGATCCAGGCGGCCATCGACGAGGCGGTGAGCGGTGACACGGTCCTCGTCGCCTCCGGCACCTGGACCGGCGACGTCACCGTCGCCGGCAAGGCGATCACCATCGCCGGCTTCGGCGACGATGGCCTGGCCCCGACCATCATCAAGGGGCAGATCACCGTCTCGGATCAGCTCAACGGCGCCTTCACGCTGAAGGATGTGGCGGTGGATGCGGTGGGCGAGTCCTACGGCGTCTTCGTCTCGTCCCACAGCACCGGCAACGGCTCGGTCACCCTCGACGGGGTCTCGATCTCCGGCGCGCAGCAGAACGGCTTCGCCTACATCCGCGCCGGCAACGGCTCGACGCCGGTCCTGTCCGACACGATCGAGGCCGTGTCGTTCCTGAACAGCAAGTTCTCCAACAACGCCACGCTGAACACCGGATCCGGCGGCCGCGGCGACATCATGCTGTTCGGCTACAACGGCGACGTCACGGTCGTAAACACGACCATCTCGAACCCGGGTAGCCAAGCGCAGAAGGCCTTCCAGATGCGCGGCGTGCAGGCGCCGACGGACGTGGTCGGCGTGGGGCCCTATGCCCCGGCTGGCGATGTGGACCTTCGCGGCCTCACGGTGAACGGCACCTATGCGCAGGACATGGTCGCCTTCTACCGCATCGCCGACTTCGACAGCCTCCTCCTCACGGGGACGTCGCTGAACGGCACGGCGCCCTGGGGCCTGTTCAACGCCGACAGCGTCGGCGGCGTCATCGACGCCTCGGGCATCGTCTCGACCAACACCGGCGGCCTGTTCGCCAGCCTGCAGGCGCTCACCGGCGTCGACACGCTGACCGGCACCGTGGGTAGCGACCTGCTCAACGGCCGCATCGGCGCCGACGTCATGGCCGGCGGTCTCGGCGGCGACACCTACCGTGTCGACAACGCGCTTGACGTCGTGACGGAAGCGACGGGCGGAGGCTCCGACACCGTGCTCGCCTCGGTGAACTATGCCCTGGCGACCGGAACGGAGGTCGAGTTCCTCACCTCCGCCGGTACGGGCCTGACCCTGACGGGCAACGAACTCGCCCAGACGATCACCGGCGACGCCGGGGTGAACCTCCTCAACGGCGGCGGCGGGAACGACATCCTGATCGGTCTCGGCGGCGGCGACACGTTCGACGGGGGTGCCGGCAACGACACCTTCTACGGCGGCACGGCTCTGGTCGATGACGACAACACGGTGATCGACACGGTGACCTACGGCGCCGGCGCGACCATCGCCTGGGACGACACGCTCGGCGCCTGGAAGGTGACCGAGGGTGGCGACACCGACACGCTCTACGGCATCGAGAAGGTGTTGGTCGGCGGCGCGGTCCACTGGCTGGTGGACGGTGCGGCGAACGGCGGCCTGTCCACGATCGGTGAAGCGCTCGACCAGGCGGGCGAGGGGCATGTGGTGCATCTCGCCAACGGCACCTACGCCGGCAACGTGACGATCAATGAGAGCGTCACGATCCTCGGCCCGAACGGCACGGTGCTCGGCAGGGACCAGGTGCAGGACACCGGCGCGCGGATCACCGGCACCATCACGGTGGCCGCCGCGGCGGGCAAGGAGGTCTCCCTCCAGGGCCTCGAGTTCCGCAACCTCTCGGACAATGCGACGTCGGCTCACGCCATCGTCGTGACGGGTGCGGCCGACCTGACCGTCCGGAACAACCTGTTCTGGTCGACCGGTCCGAACGGCAACCACCTGCCCAATGCCGACTTCGGCGTCTTCCTGCAGACGGGGGCCGGCGGTGACATCACCATCACCGGCAACGCCTTCACCGGCGCCTCGCAGGCGGGCTTCAGCACGGCGTCGTGGCGGGCAGGCGTGTGGTCGGACGGCGCGGAGTCGTCGCTGACGATCACCTCCAACCTGTTCCAGTACACCCGCTCCGGGCTCAACCTGGACTTCTACAACGACACCACGTCGACCGTGTCCGGGAACAGCTTCGTCTCCTCGGGCTCCGGCATCTCCATGGGCGCCGCTCAGGACGTCGCGACGATTACGAACATCATCAACAACACGTTCGAGAACGTCGGCTCCGACTTCAACCTCGGCGGCGTGACGACTGCGGTCACCTTCGATGCGACGGCGACCGCCAACGGGGCTCCCGCCAGCGGCGTCGCAGCTCCGGTCATCGACCCGACCGGTGTGCTGAGCATCATCGGCGGCGGTCAGGGCGACACGATCACCGGCTCCGCCGGCGTCGACATGATCGAGGGCCGCAACGGCTTCGACACGCTCAAGGGCGGCGCCGGCAACGACCTCCTGCTCGGTGGCGAGAACGGCGAGACCTATACCGGCGCGACCGGCGAGGGCGACGTGGCGGTCTATGACGCAACCACGCTGACCTTCGCCACGAACGCCGCCGACACCGATCCGGTGACGACCGGCATCCAGCCGGGCTGGACCGTGACGGCCGGCGGCGGGCAGGGCACCGACACCCTGTCCGGCATCGAGATCGTCCAGAACGGCGCGGCGCGCACCCTGCTGGTCGGCAATGGCGCCTTCGACTCGATCCAGGCGGCCATCAAGGAGGCGCAGGATGGCGACACCATCGCCATCGCCGCGGGAACCTATGTCGAGCAGATCATCGTCGATGGCCTCGACAACATCACTTTCGTCGCCATCGGCGGCGAGGTGATCATCAAGGCTCCGATCGACGTGGTCGAGACGGCCCGCTCGTCGAGCGACCGCGAGATGCACAGCGTCGTCACGGTGCTGAACGGCACGAACATCGTCTTCAACGACATCACGGTTGACGGCGACGGTCGTGCGAACACGATCGATGAAGGCGGTGGCACGGGTCCGGCACAGTACACCGGCGTCTTCTACCGCAACGCCTCCGGCTCGCTCATCGACGTCGACATCAAGGGCGTGCGTGATCCCTATCCGGGTGGCGCGACGCTCGGCGGTGAACCGGTCGTCAGCGGCAATCAGCGCGGCGTGGCCCTCCAGGTCGACAACAACACCCAGCTCGCCTTCACGATGACCGGCGGTTCGATCTCGGACTTCCAGAAGAACGCGACGGTGTTCAACAACACCAATCTCACCGTGACCGGTGTCACCATCACCGGCGGCGGGGCCCAGACGATCAATGCCCAGAACGGCATTCAGGTGCTGAACTCGACGGGCACGATCTCCGGCAACACGATCACCAAGATCGGCTATGCCGGGCCGGCAGCTGCCTATTCCGCGGGCATCCTCGCCTACGGCAATACCAATCTCGCCATCACCGGAAACACCGTGACCGGCAGCAACGGCGTGACGACGGACGCCAAGGTCGTCGGCATCTACGTGCTCGACTTCGGCACGGCGAATTCCGGGGGATCCGTGACCGGAAACACCATCTCGCAGGTGGATACCGGCGTGGTGGTGACTGGCAATGTCTCGCCCACTCAGGTCGCCGTGTCCGGCAACATCATCTCGGACATCGACGTTACCGACCCCTATGCGGCCGGTGTCTCGCACGACCCGAATCCCGGGCTGGCGACCGTGTTCGACGTCAGCGGTTCGGGCCTCGCGGACGAGCTCTTCGGCGCGGCTGGCAACGACACGCTGACCGGCCTCGGCGGCAACGACTTGCTCGATGGCCGCGCCGGGATCGACATCATGATCGGCGGCCTCGGCGACGACACCTACCGCGTCGACAACGCCCTTGATGTCGTGACGGAAGCGACGGGCGGAGGCTCGGACACCGTGCTCGCCTCGGTGAACTACGCCCTGGCCGCGGGTACGGAGGTCGAGTTCCTCACCTCCGCCGGCAGCGGCCTGACCCTGACGGGCAACGAGCTCGCCCAGACCATCACCGGCGACGCGGGGGTGAACATCCTCAACGGCGGCGGCGGGAACGACATCCTCATCGGTCTCGGCGGCGGCGACACGTTCGACGTGGGTGCCGGCAACGACACCTACTACGGCGGCACGGCTCTGGCCGACGACGCCAACACGGTGATCGACACGGCGAGCTACGGGGCGACGGCGACGATCGCCTGGGACGACACGCTCGGCGCCTGGAAGGTGACCGAGGGTGGCGACACCGACACGCTCTACGGCGTCGAGAAGGTGACGATCGGCGGCGCGGTCCACTGGCTGGTGGACGGTACGGCGAACGGCGGCCTGTCGACGATCGCCTCCGCCCTGGCTCTCGCCGGAGCGAGCGACACGGTCCACCTGGCCAGCGGCAACTTCGCCGAGAACCTCACCATCTCGACCGGCGTCACCATCCTGGGTACGCGCAACGGTGTGGCAACCTCGGCAGTGAGCCGCGATGCGAGCACCGGCGTGGGTGAATCGACCATCAGCGGCCAGTGGACCATCGCGACCACGGCCGGGGTCGTGATCGATGGCCTGCGCTTCGAAAACGTGTCGCCCGAGGGCGTCGGCAGCGATGCGTCGCTCACCTTCAACCTGGGCGGTGCCGGAGCCGGCCATGCCGTGCGCAACACCATCTTCTGGAGCGCGCTCGACGGCGGCGATACTGCGGCTGTCGGGGTTGACGGGGATGCGGTGCGCGACGACCGCGCCATCCATATCGGCGTGGGCGCGACCACCGGCACGATCACGGTCGAGGACAACCTCGTCACGGGTTCGCTGACCGGCAAGTTCGGCACCGCCTCCTGGGGCCGTGCCATCTGGGCCGACTACAACGGTGCCGCCATCGTCATCGACGGCAACACGTTCGAGTACGTGCGGTCCGCGCTCAACATGGACCGGACCTCGGCACTCGCCGCCGAACCGACCATTACCGGCAACACGTTCAAGGACGCGGGCACCGCGATCACCTTCGGTGGTGGTGTGCCCACGGCATCGGCAGGCCTCGCCACGGTCGGCACGAACTCCTTCGTCAACGTCGACACCGAGTTCAACCTGCGCAACCTGACCTCGGCCCTCGACATCGATCTGCAGACCAAGATCGGGTCCTATTCCGATGCGGTCGACGACCACCCTGCTACCGGCGACTTCTTCTACGCCGTCGGCAACGCGTCCGCGGATACGATCAAGGGCTCGGCGGAAATCGACTGGCTCGAGGGACGTGCCGGCAACGACGTGCTGGAGGGACGTGGCGGTAACGACGTCCTCGACGGCGGCGACGGCTTCGACCAGCTCAAGGGCGGAGCGGGCGACGACCTCCTGGTCGGCGGCGAGACGGCCGAGGTCCTGACCGGAGCCCCTGGCGAAGGTGACGTGGCGGTCTATGACGCCACCATCACCAAGGCGATGGTGACCTCCGGCACGGTCGACGCCGATCCGGGCCCGGGTGTCACCAATGTCGCCGGCTGGACCGTCACCACCGGCGGCACGGAAGGCACCGACACCCTCGTCGGCGTCGAGATCGTCCAGAACGCCGGGGCGCGCATCCTGCTGGTCGGCAATGGCGGGTTCTCCACCATCCAGGCGGCCATCGACGAGGCGCAGAACGGTGACACGATCCTCATCGCCAACAGCGGCACGAGCTATGCCGGTGCGGTGGTGAACAAGTCCGGCATCACCATCATGGGTGAGAGCGAGGCGGGCGTCGTCATCGAGGGCAACGACACGGGTATCGGCCTCAAGATCGTCGCCGACAACGTCGAGATCGCCAGCCTGACCGTGAAGAACTTCATGCACGGCATCCAGATCGGCGACACCTATGCGAGCCAGCCGGTCGGCGGCAACGAGACCCGCACGGGGATCAAGATCACCGACGTGAGCTCGATCGACAACGGTGCGCCCGCGCCGATCAACACGGACGTCTTCTCGACCGGTCTGAACGTCGGCGAATTCGTCAACGTCTCGAACGTGACCATCACCAACAGCTCCTTCGACGGGAACTGGTTCGGCATGTATCTCGCCAACGGTGCCGCCACCAATACGGCGCCCGGCGACGATGCCCGGGCCTCGACCTTCTCCGGGCTGACCGTGACGAACACCACGTTCAACGAGAACTGGCAGAAGGGCATCTATGCCGAGAAGCTGTCCAACGCGGTGTTCGACGACATCGAGGTGGTCAATTCCGGAAAGCTGACGGCGACGGACGCACCGGCCTTCTCGGTGTCCCGCAACTCCGGCATCGACATCAACCTGAAGTATCTCGACTTCGCCAACATCACGATCAAGGACTCGCTGATCCGCGACTCGGGCCGCTATGTGATGAACCTGAACAACAATCCGGCGCTGCCGGATGCCTCGGGTGCCATCACGATCAAGGCCCGCGACGACGCCAGCAGCTACAACAACAACCCGGCGACGCTGAACGGTCTGACGCTCACCGGAAACACGATCGAGAACACCATCACGACCGGTCCGCGCACCGAGGTGGGCATCCGCCTAGGTGAAGCGGGCAAGGTCAACACCACGCCGACCGGCGTGGCGATCACGGGCAACACGATCTCCGGCATCGACATCGCATTCACCCATGCGACGACGCAGCCGATCGATCTGGTCGCCCTCCTGGCCGCCAACACGGTCATCGGCACGCCGAACGACGTGTCGAGCGCGGGAACCCGCGAGCACGGCAACGACCTCATCGTCGGCGCCGATCCGTCGGGCAATGCCATCACCGGCGGCAAGGGCAACGACCACCTGGTGGGTGCGGGCGGCAACGACCTCTTCACCTGGAACAGCGGCGACGGCACCGACACGGTGGTGGGCGCGGCGGGAACGGCCGACACGCTCGCCATCAACGGCGGCGCGACCGCCGAGACTTTCACGGTCGACAACACGTCCGTGACGTCCTCGGCGGGCGGCGGCGTCACCCACAGCGGGATCGAGATCGTCACCGTCGACGGCGGTGCCGGCAACGACACGGTGGCCTTCACCGCGCTCGCCGGTGGCCCGCAGTTCCAGGTCAACGGCGGGGCCGATACCGACACGCTGGACTTCAGCGCGGTGGGTAGCGGGGTCACCGCGTCGCTGTCGACCGGCACGTTCCGCCTCACCGGCAACGCGCTGGTCCATACCGAGGTCGGGGTCGAGAACCTCGTCGGTACGGCATCCGTCGACGAACTGACCGGCGACAACGGTGCGAACCGTCTGGTCGGCGGCGGCGGGGCGGACACGATCGTGGGTCTCGACGGCGCCGACGTGCTGGTCGGTGGCGATGGTGCCGATGGCCTGGAAGGCGGAACCGGTGCGGACCAGTTCCACTACCTGGCGGCCAGCCATGCGGGGGACACGCTGTTCGGCTACTCCGACGCGGAGAACGACAGCCTGCACTTCGATGCAGCGTTCTTCGGCGGGAACGCGCCGGTCTTCGACCTGGACGGAACGCTGTCCGCCAGTGCCTATCGCGCGACGGACGTCAACGACGGGACTGGTGCCTATAGCGGCTCCAACGGCGCGCCGACCTTCGTGCTCGACACGGTCTCGGCCGGCATCGCCGGCAGGCTGTACTTCGACCGCACCGGCAACGGGTCGGTCACCGATGCCGACGACCTGCTGGTGCTGACCTTCGACCTCTCGTCGAACCTGGCCGGCTTCAACCGTTCGGACATCAACCTGATCTCGTAATCGACACGGCATCGCCAACGACGAGAGCCGGCCTTCGGGCCGGCTCTTTCGTTTTCAGCGTCGGATCAGGCGGACAGGCGGCGTTTGCGGCGGGGCCGTTCCGCGGCCCCGTTGAGACCTGCGTCGTCCGGCCAGTCAGCGCTCGCGGAAGGCGCGGTTGATCTGGTCGACGATCGGCTTCGACAGATAGGCGAGGGCGGTGCGGTCGCCGGTCCTGACGAAGACCTCGGCGGGCATGCCGGGCACGATCTTGTTGTCGCCCAGCTTGGCGAGCTCGCCCTCGGCGACCGCGATGCGGGCGTTGAAGTAGAGGGCGCCCGTCTGGGGGTCCTTCACCACGTCGGCCGAGACCCGCAGGACCGAGCCGGTCACCTCGGGGGTCGTGCCGTGCGGGAACGAGGTGAAGCGGATGAAGGCTGCCTGGCCCGGGGCCACCTTGTCGATGTCCTGGGGTGCGATCCGGACCTCGATGACGAGGGCATCGTTGTCCGGCACGATCTGCATGATGGGCGGGCCGCCGGCGGGGATGACGCCGCCCACCGTGTGGAACGTGAGCTGGTGGACGAGCCCGGTGGCGGGCGCCTTGATCTCGATCCGCTTCAGCACGTCCTCGGCCGCCACGCGGCGCTCGCCCAGCTCGCCGATGCGGACCTGCACGTCGCGCAGTTCGGTCGTCACCTCGCGCTGGAGCTCCACGTCGATCTGCAGGATCTGCAGCTCGCTTTCGCTGATGCGGCCCTCGGCGCGGCCCCGCTCGGCCACGAACTGGCCGACGTCGCCGGCGAGCCGGGCGGCCTCGCGCTCCAGTTCGACGAGGCGGGTGCGCGGCACGAGGTTACGGGAGAACAGGTCGCGGATGTCCTGCAACTCACGCTCGATCAGCTGAACCTGGCGGCGCCGGGCATCTTCCTGAGCGGTGATGCCGACGATCTCGCCCCTGATCTGCTCGATACGCTCGCGCAACTGGCGCCGCTGGCCCTCGCGGGAGGCGCGGCGGGCCGCGAAGAGCTTCCGTTCGCCCTCGAGGGCGCGCATCACGTCGGGCTCGGCGAGCCGGCTGCGCAGGAGGGCGGGAACGGCCACGGCGTCGGCGCCGTCGCGCTCCGCCTCGAGCCGTGCCTGGCGGGCGGTGAACTCGTCGAGCTGCTTGGTGATCACCTGGAGATTGGCCCGGGTGACGGTGTCGTCGAGGCGGATGAGGAGGTCGCCCTCGCTGACGCGCATGCCGTCGCGGATGTGCAGGCGCTCGATGACGCCGCCGGTGGGATGCTGGACCGCCTTCACGTTGCTGTCGACCACCACCAGGCCGCTGGCCACCACCGCGCCCGAGAGCGGGACCGTGGCGCCCCAGACGCCGAGGCCGCCGACGAAGACGATGGAGACGCCCAGCCCCACCGCGATGAGGCGGCGCAGCGACGTGGTGTTCTCCGCGATGTCGCGGGACATGGCGTTGGGGGGTGTCGGAGCGCGGTTCATAGCTGGGCAACTCCCTTCTGAGGCGCGAGGACGCGCTTCAGGACTTCATCCTTGGGGCCGAAGGCCTGCATGCGGCCGTCCTTCATGACGCCGATCATGTCGACCGCCGATATGGCGCTGGGACGATGGGCCACGACCATCACGATGCCGCCGCGGTCGCGGACGTGGCGGATCGCCTGGGTGACCGCGGCCTCGCCCTCGGCGTCGAGATTGGCATTGGGTTCGTCGAGGATGACAAGGAACGGATTGCCGAACAGGGCCCGGGCGAGGGCAACCCGCTGCTTCTGGCCGCCGGACAGGATGACTCCGCCCTCGCCGATGCGCGTCTGGTAGCCGTCCGGCAGGCCGCGGATCATCTCGTCGGCGCCGGCGGCGCGGGCCGCCTCGACGATGTCGGCGGCCTGGGCCGAGACGTCGAACCGCGCGATGTTTTCAGCGACCGTCCCGTCGAAGAGGCCGATCTCCTGGGGCAGATAGCCGACGATGGAGCCGCGCGCCTCCTCTCCCCATTGGGACAGTTCGGCGCCGTCCAGGCGGACCGAGCCGCGGAGCGGCAGCCAGGCGCCGCTGAGCGTGCGCGCGAGGGTCGACTTCCCCGACGCCGACGGGCCGATTACGCCGAGAGCCTGCCCGGCGAGAAGCGAGAACGACACGCCATGGACGATCGGCGAGGTCGAGCCGGGGGCACCGGTGAAGACCTGGTCGACGGTGAGGGTCGTGGTCGGGCGGGGCAGGGCGAGCGACTCGGCCGGTGGGGGCAGGAGCCTGGTGCTCTGGCGCAGGCGCTTCCAGGCCTGCCGGGCGGCGACGAAGCTCTTCCAGTGGGCGACGGCGGTCTCGATGGGCGCGAGTGCCCGTCCCATGAGGATCGAGCCCGCGATCATGACGCCGGGCGTCGCCTGTTCCATCAAGACGAGGTAGGCGCCAAGGCCCAGCACGGCCGACTGCAGGGCCATGCGCAGGATGCGGGAGATGGTGCCGAAGGTGCCGACGGCGTCGGTCGCCGCCTCGTTCGCCCGGAGGAAGCGCGAGGTGAGCTCGCCATAGCGCGAGGCCAGGGCCGGGCCCATGCCCATGGCGGCGATGGCTTCCGCGTTGCGGCGCGAGGTCTCGGTGATGGCGGCGCGCCCTCCGGCCTCGCGGGCGACGGCGACCATGGGGTTGCGCGTCGCCCTCTCGGTCATCAGCGTCACAGCCAGGAGCAGCAGGGCGCCGCAGAGCACCATGATGCCCATCCAGGGGTGGAGGGCGAAGCAGAGCCCGATGAACAGCGGCATCCACGGCAGGTCGAAAAAGGCGGTCGGCCCGAGGCCGGACATGAAGCCGCGCACCGCGTCCACGTCGCGGCTCGGCTGCATGGCGTCGGCCTGGCTGCCCATCCTGACGGGGGCCAGGGTCACGAGGCGATAGACCTGGAGGGCGAGGCGGCGATCGATCGTCGCGCCGACGCGCGTCAGAACCCGCTGGCGGACGATGTCGACAATGCCCTGGACGAGGAAGACCAGGGCCAGCAGCACCGTCAACCCGACCAGCGTCTGGACCGAGCGGCTCGTCAGCACCCGGTCATAGACCTGCAGCATGTAGATCGCGCCGGCCAGCATCAGGATGTTGAGGACGCCCGAGAACAGGCCTGCCGCCATCAACGCTCCGCGGCAGGACGCGAGGGCCTCCGCCACCGGATCGGAGCGCTGGCCGGGCGCCAGGGAATGAGAGGATTTCGCGGACATGGACGCCACTCTGGTCGCAAAGATGCGGGTCTGCGCGGATTTTTTCTGCCGCGGCCGGAGCCCGTTTTTTTGTATCAGGAAATAGTTATGGAGAGACAAACGGTCTCGCTAGCGGGGTGACGTAGCGCCTTCCGTTCGTTGCGCTGCCACGAGCTATGTGGAAGAAGACGGGCTGTTTCATTGCGCCGCAAAATGTTCTGGTAACCATCGCCCTGCCGATGGAGCGCAGAAGGAAGAGTCGATCGTGAAGAAGTCTAGGGTCCTCACCGACGGCAACCATTTCCTCAGTCGGTTCGGGACCGGAATCGCGAGCTACAGCCGCACCCTGATTCACAACATTCGCGATCTCGGCGGCACGGTCGGCGTCCTCTTCGGAGCGAAGGTCTCCTACGGGCGTAACGACAGCGACCTCGTCCTGGCCACCCAGATCCTGGGTCACGAGCCGCCCCCCAACATCCTGGTGAAGGCGCTGCGGACGGGAGGACAACTCGGGCGAGCACTGCTGTTTCCCGGTCGGAGCATCACCGCCCGGATGGTCAACATGAAGGGCCTCGAGGTCGACGCGTTCGAGCCGCCGCTGCCGGCCTTCGACCAGGTCGTGAGCGCATCAGGCGTGTTCGTGAATGCCGATCGCGTCTTCACGCTGACGGGGAAGATGACGAGCATTCGCCTGCCCGACACGTTCGACGTCGCCCACTGGTCGTCTCCCATGCCGGTGCGCGCGGAGGGCGTGCCGAACATCTACACGATCCACGACCTCATTCCCCTCCAGTATCCCTACATGGTCCTCGACCGGGGCGGCCGGTCGGCCCGGCTCCACCAATCGATCGCCCAGTCGGCGGATCTGATCGTCACCGTCTCGGAGGCTTCCAAGAGGCAGATCGTGGACCTGCTCCGGGTGCCCGAGGAGCGGGTCGCCGTCACGTTCCAGCCCGTGCCCCCGCTGCCGTTCCTGACGCGCGAGGAGGCCGAGCGCCTGGTCCGCACCGTCTATGGCGCCAAGCCCGGCGAATACGCACTCTTCCTCGGCGCCATCGAACCGAAGAAGAATCTCCGGCGCCTCGTCGATGCCTATCTGCTGGCGGGTCTCGACATCCCCCTGCTGATCGCAGGGCCGCTCGGGTGGCTCTATGAGGAGGAACTGGCGCTCGTCGACAGCGTTACGCGCAATGCGCTGCCGATGCGGCTGCCGCCGCAGGAGGGACTGGCGAATGCCATTGCGGGTGCTTTCGACATGGTCGCTCCGCAGCCGCGGCCCAACCGGCTTCCCATCCAGCGGCTGGGCCTTCTCCCGCGCCGTCACGTGTCGGCGCTGATGATGTGCGCGAAGTTCTTCGTGTTCCCCTCCATTCACGAAGGGTTCGGACTGCCGGTCCTGGAAGCCCTGCAACTGGGAACTCCCGTGCTCACGTCCAATACGAGCTCCTTGCCCGAGGTGGCCGGGGAGGCCGCCGTGCTCGTCGATCCGCTCGACGTTTCCGCCATGGCCCGGCGGTTGCGGGAACTCGACGGCGACGCGGATCTGCGGGCCGAGCTGTCGGTGCGTGGACCTCAACAGGCCAAGACGTTTTCGCCGGAGACCTACAAGATCAAACTGGCGGACGCCTATGCGAAGGTTGGTATCACCCTCAGCGGATGAGCCTCCGACGATGTGACAGGACCATGGATGCGACTCGCCCAACTCTTCTCGATATAGACCTTCGTCACCCGTCCGGGCCGCCATGGCCCGCCATCCTGCCAGCCCCTTGGATGGTCGGCTTCCCCCAAATCGCCGGCGAGATGACTGAGGACCGATAGTGGAGACCATCATGCCTTCCCCTTCTTTCCCCAGGCCGCTCGCCAGCTTGAAGCCCAACACGGCCGCCTACGAATCCCTGCCGATGGTGAAGCCGACGGGCTTCCGCGAATACGACGCCCGCTGGTTCTTCGGCGAGGAGCTGAACCTGATGGGCGTGCAGGCGGTGGGCATGGGCCTCGGCACGCTGATCGGCCGGATGGGCGTTGCGCGCGAGATCGTCGTCGGCCACGATTTCCGCGGCTATTCGGCCTCCATCAAGATGGCGCTGGTCACCGGGCTGATGGCGGCGGGCTGCCGGGTGCACGACATCGGCCTCGCCATGTCGCCCATGGCCTATTTCG
>NZ_JBQVQL010000004.1:0-91474 GCF_052440005.1 Phreatobacter sp. | reverse complement strand
GTGCGGGTTGCGCGCGCCGAGCCGGCTGCCCCGACCTCGGTTGAACCCGCCCGCGCCGCGCCGCGTCCGGCTGCTGCGCCCGCTCAGCCCCAGCCCCTCGACCTCGGCCCGCAGCGCACGGCCTCCGTGCGTACTGCGGCGACCGCCGGCGGCGGCACATTCGTGCAGATTTCATCGCACCAGTCGGAGGCGGAGGCCCGCACGGCCTTCACCTCGGCCTCGCGCCGCTTCCCGCAGCTCCAGGGCCAGACGCCGAACATCCGCACCGCGGAAATTCCGGGTCGCGGCACCTGGCACCGCCTCAGGGTCGGCCCGTTCTCCCGCGACGAGGCCCAGGACTTCTGCCAGCGGCTGAAGTCGGCCGGCGGCTCCTGCGTGCTGAACTGATCGGCACGACGGACCCATGGCCGAGACGGCTCTGATCCTCGGCTGTGCCGGCACGACCCTGTCGGCGGAGGAGGCGGCGTTCTTCCGCGACCTCGATCCCTGGGGCCTGATCCTGTTCCGGCGCAACTGCGCCGATCCCGACCAGATCAGGCGGCTCGTGGGAGACTTCCGTGACGCTGTGGGGCGCGCCGATGCGCCCGTCCTCGTCGACCAGGAGGGCGGACGCGTCCAGCGTCTTGGCCCGCCGCACTGGCCGAAATATCCGCCCGCGCGCGTCTTCGCCCGCCTCGCCAACGATCCGCTGCACGGCCGTGCCCTGGCGCGGCTCGCCGGCCGGCTGATGGCGCACGATCTCCACGCCGTCGGCATCACGGTGGATTGCGCGCCGGTGCTGGACGTGCCGGTGGCGGGCGCCCACGACGTGATCGGCGACCGGGCCCTCTCCACGGAACCCGGAGATGTCGCGGCGCTCGGGCGGGCGGTGGCCGAGGGCCTCATCGCCGGCGGCGTGCTGCCAGTCATCAAGCACATTCCCGGCCATGGGAGGGCAGGGGCCGACAGTCACGCCGCGTTGCCGGTGGTCGATGCTGGGCTGGAAGCGCTTCAGGCCGACTTCCTGCCGTTCCGCACCCTGACCGACATGCCACTCGCGATGACCGCCCACGTCGTCTACACGGCCATCGACCCGCGCCGGCCCGCGACCACGTCGCGCCGGGTGATGCAGTCGGTGGTGCGCGGCGCCATCGGCTACGACGGCCTCGTCATGACTGACGACCTGTCGATGAATGCGCTGGAGGGCACGCTCGGCGAGCGGGCGCGGCGCTCCTACCGGGCCGGCTGCGACGTTGTGCTCCACTGCAACGGCAAGATCGACGAGATGCGGCAGGTCGCGGCCGAGGCACGGCCGCTCGGCGGGCGGGCAAGGCAGAGGGCAGGGGCCGCGCTCGGCCGCATCCGCCACCTGCCTGAGCTATTCGACGCCCGCGAGGCCTTCGCCCTTTTCGAGAAGAGCCTCGAGCGGGCGCAAAGCGCGTCGTCCACAGCCTTTGCGGCGGACCATGCGCTGAGCCTATGATCCGCGCTATGAGGACCCGGCCGGGTTCCTCCGGTCCGGACCCGACATGGCGCGCAACCCCATCCCCAACGGCGGCAACGTCCTGCCTTTCGAGACGATGGCCGACCGCGGCACGTCGGAACCTGCCTTCGTGGTGGACCTCGACGGCTTCGAGGGGCCTCTCGACATGCTGCTGGCGCTCGCCCGCACGCAGAAGGTCGACCTGACGAAGATCTCGATCCTCGCGCTGGCCAACCAGTATCTCGACTTCATCGAGGAGGCGCGCAAGCTCCGGCTGGAGCTTGCCGCCGACTATCTCGTGATGGCCGCTTGGCTCGCCTACCTCAAGTCCCGCCTGCTGATCCCCGAGCCCGCCAAGGGGGAGGGGCCGACCGGCCCGGAACTCGCGGAAGTGCTCGCCTTCCGCCTGCAGCGCCTGCAGGCCATGCGGGACGCGGCAGCCCGGCTCATGACGCGCCACCGGCTCGGCCGCGACGTCTTCGGGCGCGGCGATCCCGAACCGATCGTGGCGCTGGCCGAGCGGCGCTTCGAGGCGAGCCTCTATGATCTCCTCACCGCCTATGCCCAGCAGCGGGGCAAGAGCGCGCTGTCCCACGTCACGATGGAGCATCGCAAGGTCTGGTCGCTGGCCGAGGCGCGCGAGATCCTGGAGCGCCTGGTGGGCGCGTCGATGGACTGGACCCCGCTCGACACCTTCCTGATCGATTACCTAGTCAGCGACGAGAAGCGGGCGACGGTGCTCGCATCCAGCTTCGCATCCAGCCTGGAACTGGTGCGCGAGGGCGTCCTCGAACTGCACCAGGACCGCCCGCTCGGGCCGCTTTTGATGCGGAAACGCAGGGGCGATCCGGCTTCCAAGCCGCCCGGGACGTGATAGAAGCCCGCATGGCCAACGAGCGGGACATGGACGATCCGGCACAGCTGCGACTCGGCGCGCCCGTCGGCATGGTCGACGGGCCGGTCGAGCAGTTGCGCATCGTCGAGGCGCTGCTCTTCGCTGCGGCCCAGCCGCTCGACGAGGCGGCGCTTGCGGAACGCCTGCCGCGGGGCGCGGACCTGCGCGCGCTGCTGACCACGCTCCAGGCCTTCTACGCGCCGCGCGGGGTGAATCTCGTCCGCGTCGCGGGAAAGTGGGCCTTCCGCACGGCTCAGGACCTCTCGTTTTTGCTGCACCGGGAGACCACCGACGAGCGCAAGCTGTCGCGCGCCGCGCTGGAGACGCTTGCCATCGTCGCCTATCACCAGCCGGTGACTCGGGCGGAGATCGAGGAGATCCGCGGCGTCACCGTCGCAAAGGGGACGATCGACCTCCTGATGGAAACCGGTTGGCTCCGCATCCGCGGACGCCGCAAGGTGCCGGGCCGACCTGTCACCTTCGGCACGACGCCGGCATTCCTCGAGCATTTCGGACTCGAGGCCATCGGCGACCTTCCTGGCCTCGACGACCTCAAGGCGGCGGGCATGCTGGACGGACGCCTGCCGCCCGGGTTCCGCATCCCGATTCCCAACGACGACGTGGCGCTGCGCGACGACGAGGAGCCGGACGACGGCGAGCTCGATTTCGGCCTGGCGCCGGCCCCGGAGCGGGACGCGCCATGAACCGCACCCTGATGGACACGGTGTCGGGCTGGGGACGGCGCGGCACCGCCGGGACGTCGATCGCCTCCGCGCTCGCGTTCGAGGACGTGGTGCACGGCTACGGGGCGGTGCGGGCGCTCGCCGGTATCTCGCTGGTGGTGGCGCCGGGCGAGGTCCTCTGCCTCCTCGGGCCTTCGGGTTGCGGCAAGACGACCCTGCTCAGGATCGCCTCCGGCATCGAGCGGCCGCTTTCTGGCCGGGTTCTGATCGACAACCGGGAGGTGGCGGGACCCGCGGCCTTCGTGCCGCCGGAGCGGCGCGGGGTCGGCCTCGTGTTCCAGGATTTCGCGCTGTTCCCGCACCTCAGCAACCTCGCCAACGTCATGTTCGGCCTGAAAGCGCTGCCGAAGGCGGATGCGGAGCGCGCGGCGCGGCTCGCTCTGAGTCGCGTCGGGCTCGCCGACCACGCCCTCGATTATCCCCACACCCTGTCAGGCGGAGAGCAGCAGCGCGTGGCGCTCGCCCGCGCCATCGCGCCGCGGCCGAGCATCCTGTTGATGGACGAGCCCTTCTCCGGCCTCGACAGCCGCCTGCGCGACGCGATCCGCGAGGAGACGCTGGCGGTGATGCGGGAAACGCGGGCGACCTGCATCGTCGTCACCCACGATCCGGAGGAGGCGATGCGCATGGCCGACCGGATCGTGCTGATGCGCGAGGGCCGCATCGCGCAGATCGGCACGCCGCGCGACCTCTACCAGGCTCCCGCCGACCTCGACACCGCCCGGTTCTTCTCCGACGTCAACGAGGTGCCCGGCATCGTGCAGGGCGGCCGGTTGATCACCCCGGTGGGCTATTTTGCCGCGCCCGGCCTCGCCGACGGGGCTCCGGCCGTGGCGGCGATCCGGCCGCAGTCGATCCTGCCGAAGCCGGCCGGCATGTGCGTGCCCGGTCGACTGGTTTCGCGGCGGTATCTGGGGGAAGTCGAGCTTCTGGAGATCGTGGTGCAAGGCATGGAGGCCCCGCTGAAGGCCCGTGTGCGCTCCGCCGAGGGGCTCAGCCCCGGCCGCGACATCGGCGTTGACGTTACCGCCTCCGAGGTTCTTGTTTTTGCCGCACCCGCCGCATAGTTTCCCACATCAACGGTCGTTCCAGGGCCGCACCAAACAATCGCGCCGCCCGCCCCGCTGCGGGACCCGGCGCCAAACGGTCAAGGAGTGAATCATGGGTACGTTTAGCGCCTGGCACTGGATTCTGGTCGCCATCGTGGTGCTGCTGCTGTTCGGCCGCGGCAAGATCTCCGAATTCATGGGCGACGCCGCCAAGGGCATCAAGGCCTTCAAGAAGGGCCTCGCCGAGGAGGACAAGCCGGAGACGCCGCCGGTGGTGCCGGCCTCGACCATCGATCATCAGCCTGCGGCCGCCCCTTCGGCCCCGCCGGTCACGCCTGCGCCCGCGCCCGCCGCCACCACGTCGGAGCAGACGCCCGCTTCCGCTCCCAAGGTCGGCTGAGCGTCGGGTCTTCGCGGAGCCGGGTGAGCTTCCTCCTGAGGCCCGCGCATGCGCGTGGACGGTGAATTGCCATGTTCGATCTGAGCTGGGGCGAAATTGCACTGATCGGCGTCGTCGCGCTGGTCGTGATCGGCCCGAAGGAACTGCCCGGTGTCCTCAGGGGCATGGGGCAGGCGCTCTCCAAGCTGCGCCGCATGGCCTCGGACTTCCAGTACCAGTTCAACCAGGCCCTGCAGGAGGCCGAGGTCGACAAGGTCAAGTCCTCGATCAACAGCGTGACGGACGCGGTGGGCTCGACGCCCACCTCGACCTTCAACCCGATCGACTACGCTCGCGACCAGATCAAGTCGGCCGTCGACGACATCAAGGGCCAGCCCGCCCCCGGTATGATCGGGCCGACTGCGCCCGATCCGCTGGCCCAGGCCGTGCCGGCGCCGCCCTCATACACGGCCGACCCCCAGGCCATCCAGAACGCCTTCAAGCCGGCTCCGATCGAGCCTCCCTCCGCGTTCTCCGCACCAGCACCGGCTCCCGTCCAGTCGCCGGTCCTCGGGGCGGCTCCCGTCGATCCGCCGCCCGGCTTCATGGCTGCGACCCCGGCGCCCTCCGCGCCACCCGCGCCTGTTGTGGCCGAGCCGGCCGAGCCGGCGCCTCCCGCCGCCGAGGGTGAGGGCGAGACGGAGAAGCCGAAGCGCTCCAGAAAGACCAAGGCATGACCTCCGTTCCCGCTCCCGAGGACAAGCTGAAGGCGGACGAGGACGCCATCGAGGCTTCCAAGGCACCGCTGATGGAGCACCTGATCGAGCTGCGGTCGCGGCTGATCAAGGCAATGCTCGGTTTCGTCGTCTGCTTCATCTTCTCGTTCGCCTTCTCCAAGCAGATCTTCCAGCTTCTGGTGCTGCCCTACGAGTGGGCCGCCGACTATCTGAAGATTCCCCGGACGGAGGTGCGCCTCATCTACACGGCGCCGCTGGAGTATTTCTTCACGCAGCTGAAGATCGGCATGTTCGGCGGCGCCTTCCTGGCGTTTCCGCTGATCGCCATCCAGCTCTACAAGTTCGTTGCGCCCGGCCTCTACACCCACGAGAAGGACGCCTTCCGGCCCTACCTGATCTGGACCCCCATCTGCTTCTTCGCCGGCGGCATCTTCGTGCTGGTCTTCGTCATGCGGGCGCTGATGCTGTTCTCGCTCGGCATGCAGCAGGCGCCCAGCGACACCGCCACCGCGATCCAGTATCTCGGCCGCGTCGAGGACTATCTCAGCCTCATCATGACGCTGATCTTCGCCTTCGGCATTTCCTTCCAGCTGCCTGTGATCATCGCCCTGCTCGGCCAGATCGGCGTGGTGGACACCGAGTTCCTGCGCACCAAGCGCCGCTATTTCATCGTCATCGCCTTCGTTCTCGCGGCCATTCTGACGCCGCCCGATGTGATCAGCCAGTTGTCGCTGGCTATTCCGCTCATCGGGCTCTACGAAGTCGGCATTCTCGTCGTCGCCCGCATGGAAAAGAAGCGCGCGGCCGAAAAGCGGGAAACCGACGGCGACGGCGACGGGGAGACCACGGCTCCCGCCTCCTGAGGCGGCGGGAGTTCATCGGGGTTTCCCCATCCGCACGTCGGGCAGACGCGATGCGGGGCCCTTGCGGAGAGATTTCATGTCCATCGTCGACAGCATCAGGACCACCGTTCTCGTTCCGGTTCACCGCGAGGGCTATCCCTTCATCGCGATCGCGGGTGTAGGCACGCTGCTGCTCGCATGGTGGGGCGCCTGGCTGACCTGGCCGATGCTGGCGCTGACCGTCTGGGTGGTCTTCTTCTTTCGGGACCCGGTGCGCGTCACGCCGGCGCGCGACGGACTGGTCATTTCCCCGGCGGACGGTCGCGTCTCGCTCATCTCCCGCGTGACGCCGCCGGTCGAGCTCGGCCTCGGGACCTCCCCGATGCTGCGCGTCTCGATCTTCATGTCGGTCTTCGACTGCCACGTGAACCGCGCGCCGATCGGCGGGACCATCGAGAAGATGGCCTATCGTCCCGGCAAGTTCGTCAATGCCGATCTCGACAAGGCTTCGGAAGACAACGAGCGCAACGGCCTCGTCATCCGCAACAGTTACGGCGCCTTCGGCGTCGTGCAGATCGCCGGTCTCATCGCCCGCCGGATCGTCTGGTGGGTGGGCGAGGGTCAGCCGCTGGCGACCGGCGAGCGCTTCGGCATGATCCGCTTCGGTTCGCGCGTCGACGTCTATTTCCCGGAAGGCGCCCAGCCGCTCGTCGCCGAGGGCCAGCGCGCCGTTGCCGGCGAGACGGTTCTCGCCGACATGGCCTCCGACGAGCCGCAGAGGATCGTCCGGATCGGCTGACGCGCCCCGCAATTCAGGCTAGGGTCCGCGCCATGTCCTCGCTCTTCCAGCCCTTCACGCCGGATCGCAACGAACCGCCCCGGCGGCGGTTTCGACCCGTGCCTATGCGTCTCCTCATTCCCAACCTGATCACGCTGCTGGCGCTCTGCGCCGGTCTGAGCGCGATGCGGATGGCGCTGGAGGGCAAGTTCGACATCGCCGTCTATCTCGTGCTGCTGGCGGCGATCCTCGATTCCATGGACGGGCGCATCGCGCGGCTGCTGAAGGGGACTTCGAAGTTCGGCGCCGAACTCGACAGTCTCGCCGACTTCGTCAGCTTCGGCGCCGGCCCCGCGCTCATCCTGTATCTCTGGGGCATGAATCACGCCGGTCCGATCGGTTGGATTGCCGTGCTGGTCTTCTCGATCTGCGGCGCCCTCAGGCTCGCGCGGTTCAACGTCCAGATCGAGGATCCGAACCGTCCGGCCTGGATGGCGAACTTCTTCACCGGCGTGCCCATCCCGGCGGGCGCGATCCTGTTGCTGCTGCCCATCTACCTGGAGCGCAGCGGCCTTCCCAACCTCCTGAGCCCGCCGCTGGTGACGACCGCCTACACGATTGTCATCGCGCTCCTGATGGTGTCGAAGGTGCCGGTCTTCTCGGGGAAGAAGCTCGGGGCACGTGTGCCGCGCGAGAGGGTTCTGCCGCTCTTCGTCCTGGCGATTGCCTTCGTCGCACTGCTGTTCAGCTATCCCTGGGAAGTGCTGGCAGTCGGCTCGGTCGCCTACCTGGTTTCGTTGCCGATCATCGCCTTGCAGGCGCGCAAGATGGCGCTGGCGGAAGAGGCGGCGTCGGCGCCGCCGGTCGAGAGTGATCCCCCGCCGGCCCCCTGATCAGCCGCGACGCCAGTCGGCGATGGCGGCGACGCGCTCGCAGAGGGCGGTCTCGGGAAATCGCTTGCGCAGAACGGCGAAGGCCTCCGCATCGGTCAGCTCGCCGCGGCGGCCGAGGCTCGCCACCATGGGGTCGGCCTTGTCGGAGCGACGGGTCGGGTCGGGCGTCGGGCGCGTGAAGGTCTGCATCAAGGTCGTCTCCAGGGCGATCCGGCTCGGAGGGCTTGCGGCCCCTCGGCAGGAACGAGTCCACACGGGATGCGATGCACGGCGAGCCGACAGTGTTCCCGGACGAGGTTAATACGCGGTAACCAGCCGCTGGTTCCGGCCACGATCATGGGCGCGGTGCGTGATTCTCGCAGGCCTTCCTTTTGGTCGCTCCGGAGCGGTTTCTGCACAATTTCTGTGCTTGCGGCAGGCGTGGCCGGTAACCAAGATCGCGCCAGACGGGGGTGATCTTGCAGATGCTGGCGGTTGCTGCACAGGGGGCGACAGAGGGGCCGTTCGCCTGGCGCTCCGCCGGCGCGCGGATGCAGCGGGCCTTCGGTGCCGGACGCCTGACGCTGGCAACGCGCGACGGCGCGACCGTGATCCGTCAGTGCTACCAGGAAGCGGGGCTGCGCATCCGCATGCCGCGGGTCGAGCCCGGCGAGGCGCTCGAGGCGGTGGTGATCAATACGGCCGGCGGCATCACTGGCGGCGACCGGTTCATCCTCGACGTCGCTGCGGCCCCTCTGACCCGTGCAGTCGTCACGACCCAGGCCGCCGAGAAGGTCTACCGCTCGTCCGGAGGGATCGGGCGATTCGACACCACCCTCACCATCGCGGAAGGCGCCGATCTCGCCTGGCTGCCGCAGGAGGCGATCCTGTTCGAAGGATCGGCGCTGGAGCGGCGGCTCGATGTGGACATGGCGTCCGACGCGCGGCTGCTGGCCGTCGAAAGCGTCGTCTTCGGCCGGCTGGCGCGTGGCGAGCGGGTGGACCATGCCTATCTCTTCGACCGCTGGCGCATCCGGCGTGGCGGCCGTCTCGTCTATGCTGAGGGCCTCAAGCTCGAGGGCGGCATCGCCAAAGCGCTGTCGCGCCGTGCGTGCGGCGCCGGAGCGCAGGCCGCCGCGAGCCTCGTGTTGGTCGCGCCCGATGCGGAGGGGCGTCTCGATGCGGTGAGGGAGCGCCTCGAGCCTCTTGCGGAGCGCGGGGTCGAGGCCGGCGCCAGCGCTTTCGACGGGCTCCTGTCGCTGCGCCTGCTGGCGCCCGACCCGTTTGCACTCCGCACCGCCCTGGTGAACATTCTGGAACTGCTGCGCGGGCCGATCCCGCGCGTCTGGTCCTGCTGAGGAAGCTCGATGAATCTCTCGCCGCGCGAAAAGGACAAGCTGCTCGTCTCCATGGCCGCCATGGTCGCCCGTCGGCGGCTGGAGCGGGGCGTCAAGCTGAACTACCCTGAGGCCATCGCGCTGATCACCGACTTCGTGGTCGAAGGGGCGCGGGACGGCCGGGCTGTCGCCGACCTGATGGAAGCGGGAGCCCATGTCGTCTCCCGCGACCAGGTCATGGACGGCATCGCGGAGATGATCCACGACATCCAGGTCGAGGCGACCTTTCCGGACGGCACGAAGCTCGTGACCGTCCACGAACCCATCCGCTGAACCCGCAAACAGGCCCGGCCCATGCGCTCCCTCCGTCTCGCCCTTTCCGCCGCCGTCCTGACCGCCCTCGCAACCGCGGCGGAGGCCCATACGGGCCACGGTTCGACCACCGCCTTCACGGCCGGCTTCGCCCATCCGCTCGGCGGCTTCGACCACCTGCTCGCCATGGTGGCCGTCGGCCTGTGGGCCGGCCTCGCCGGTGGCAGGGCGCTCTGGCTCTGGCCCCTGGGCTTCGTCGCCGCCATGGTGCTGGGCGGCGCCCTCGGCATGGCGGGCATGGCGATGCCCCTCGTTGAACAGGGCATCGTCGCATCGGTGGTGGTGATCGGCCTCGCCGCGGCGCTCGCCTTCAGACCCTCGCTCGCGGTGGGCTTCGCCCTCGCGGCTCTGGCAGGCCTGTTCCACGGCCATGCGCATGGCACCGAAATTCCGGTGGACGCCTCCGGCCTCGCCTATGCCGCCGGCTTTGCCCTGGCGACCGCGCTGCTCCATGCCTGCGGTATCGCCGTCACGGTGATCGCCACCCGTTTCACGCTGCCGGTGGCGGCTCGCGCCGCCGGTGGCCTGACGGCGGTCGCCGGCGTGGTGCTCGCAGTCCGCTTCTTCTGACGCCGCTCCCGGGGAGATCCGCATGCTCGACCTGCGCCCGAACTGCGAATGCTGCGACCGGGACCTGCCGCCCGCGGCGACGAACGCCATGATCTGCACCTTCGAGTGCACCTTCTGCGCCGATTGCGCGGGTGACGTCCTGAAGGGGACCTGCCCGAACTGCGGCGGGGAGCTGGTGCGCCGGCCGGTCAGGCCCGCCGCCAAGCTCGCCCGCTTCCCTGCCTCGACGAAACGGGTGCTGAAGCCCCAGGGCTGCGCGGGAGTTGTGGCATGAAACCGGGCGAGATCATTCCGGCCGAGGGCACCGTCGAGCTCAACCAGGGCCAGAACAGCGTCGTGCTGACCGTCTCCAATACCGGCGACCGGCCGGTGCAGGTGGGCTCCCACTACCATTTCTACGAGACCAATCCCGGCCTCGTCTTCGACCGCGAGCAGGCGCGCGGCATGCGCCTCGACATCCCGCCGGGCACGGCCGTGCGCTTTGAGCCCGGTCAGACGCGCGAGGTGACGCTCGTGCCCTATCGCGGCTCGCGCACCGTCTACGGCTTCCGGCAGTCCGTCATGGGCAAGCTCTGAGCGCTCCGAGGAGAATTCCATGCCCTACAGGATGACGCGCGGCGCCTATGCCGACATGTTCGGGCCGACGGTCGGCGACAAGGTGCGCCTCGCCGACACCGAACTCTTCGTCCAGGTCGAGAAGGACTTCACGACCTATGGCGAGGAGGTGAAGTTCGGCGGCGGCAAGGTCATCCGCGACGGCATGGGACAGAGCCAGGTGACCAACCGGGCAGGGGCGGTGGACACGGTCATCACCAATGTCCTCCTCATCGACCACTGGGGGATCGTGAAAGCGGATGTCGGCCTCAAGGACGGCCGCATCCATGCCATCGGCAAGGCCGGCAATCCCGACGTGCAGCCGGACGTCACCATCATCATCGGTCCGGGGACCGAGGCGATCGGCGGCGAGGGCAAGATCCTCACCGCCGGCGGCATCGACACCCACATCCACTTCATCTGCCCGCAACAGATCGACGACGCACTGATGAGCGGGCTCACCACCATGCTCGGCGGCGGCACGGGACCGGCCTCGGGCACGACGGCGACGACCTGTACGCCCGGCCCCTGGCACATCACCCGCATGCTGCAGGCGGCGGAAGCCTTCCCCATGAACCTCGCCTTCGCCGGCAAGGGCAATGCGGCGCTGCCCGACGCTCTGGTCGAGCAGATCGAGGCGGGGGCCTGCGCCCTCAAGCTGCACGAGGACTGGGGCACGACGCCCGCCGCCATCGACAACTGCCTGGCGGTGGCCGACGACCACGACGTCCAGGTGATGATCCACACCGACACGCTGAACGAGAGCGGCTTCGTCGACGACACCATCGCGGCCCTGAAGGGCCGCACGATCCACGCCTTCCACACGGAAGGCGCCGGCGGCGGCCATGCACCCGACATCATCAAGGTCGCCATGGTGGAGAACGTTCTGCCGTCCTCCACCAATCCGACCATGCCCTACACCGTGAACACGATCGAGGAACACCTCGACATGCTCATGGTCTGCCACCACCTCTCGCCCTCCATCCCCGAGGACGTCGCCTTCGCCGAGAGCCGCATCCGCAAGGAGACTATCGCGGCCGAGGACATCCTCCACGACATGGGCGCGCTCTCCATCATGGCCTCCGACAGCCAGGCGATGGGGCGCATCGGCGAGGTGATCATCCGCACCTTCCAGACCGCCCACAAGATGAAGGTGCAGCGCGGCAGCCTGCCCGAGGACGTCGGCACCGGCGCCGACAATTTCCGGGTGAAGCGCTACATCGCCAAGGTGACCATCAACCCGGCGATCGCCCACGGCCTGTCGAAGCACATCGGTTCGGTGGAGGTCGGAAAGCTCGCCGACCTCGTCCTGTGGGAGCCGAAGTTCTTCGGGGTGAAGCCGGCCATAGTCATCAAGTGCGGCACCATCGCCGCCGCGCCCATGGGTGACCCCAACGCCTCCATCCCGACGCCGCAGCCCATGCACTACCGGCCGATGTTCGGCGCCTTCGGCAAGGCGATGACCGCCTCCTCGGTGACCTTCGTGTCGCAGGCGGCCTATGAGAAAGGCGTGCACGAGAAGCTCGGCCTCGACCGCATCGTCCTCCCCGTGGAGAACGTGCGCGGCGGCATCTCCAAGAAGAGCCTCATCCACAACGGCGCGACGCCGCATATCGAGGTTCATCCCGAGACCTACGAGGTGCGCGCGGACGGGGAGCTCCTGACCTGCGAACCGGCGAAGGAATTGCCGATGGCGCAGCGCTACTTCCTGTTCTGACGTTCGCCAGCGGCTGGCATTTGGGCTATTGCGTCCTTAGAGGCTCGGCAGCTGCCTCGAAGGACGCACTTCAGTTCTGCAAGGCGTCCAGGACAAGAGACATACGATGATCCGCGCCACCGAAGTTCTCGCTCCCCGTTCCTTCGCCGAGACCGCGGTCGTCGACCGCGTCGTGCTCGACTATGACGACCGCCACCGGCGGCGCCTGGCGATGGAGGGCGTCGAGGGGACGGCTTTCCTGCTCGACCTGCCGGAAGCGGTGCCGCTGGTTTCCGATTCGGGGCTGAAGCTGGAGGATGGTCGCGTCGTCATGGTGGTCGCCGCCGCCGAGCCGCTGGTGGAGATCCGCACGAGCGATCCGAACCACATGGTTCGCGTCGCCTGGCACCTCGGCAACCGCCATCTGCCGACCCAGATCATGGGCACGCGGCTGAGGATCCGCCGCGACCACGTCATCGAGGACATGGTGCGCGGCCTCGGCGCGAGGGTCGTATCCATCGAAGCGCCCTTCGATCCCGAGGGCGGCGCCTATGGCCACGGGACGGTGACGGGGCATGACCACGGTCATTCACATGCGACCGATCACGGCCATTCCCACAGTCATTCGCATGCGCATGGCCATGCTCACGCCCACAGCCACTCGCATGGTCAGGGGCATTCCCACGCCCACCACGGCCATGACCACGCGCCGGCGCCGAAGCCGCGCGACGTCCTTGCCGTCCAGACCGCCGGCCATGTCCACGACGAGTCCTGCGGCTGCGGGCATGATCACCACGACCATGACCATGGGCACGACCACGGCCATCACCACGGCCACGACCACAAGCATGGCTGAGCCGGCAGCCGCCCCGGCGGCGTTCTATCGTCTTCTCGCGTGGATGTCGCCAGCCTATCCGGTCGGCGCCTTCAGCTATTCGCACGGGCTGGAATGGGCGGTGGAGACCGGCGACATCACCGACCTCAGGAGCCTTGTCGACTGGCTCGGCCTCGTCATGCGCGAGGGCTCAGGGCTCGCCGACGCCACCTTCTGCGCCCATGCGCACCGCGCCGTGGCGGCGGGCGAGGGCAGGGCGCTGGCGGAGGTCGCGGAACTGGCGCTCGCCTTCCAGCCCTCCCGGGAGCGGCGCCTTGAAGCCACGGCCCAGGGCAACGCCTTCATGACGGCGACGGAAGCCGCCTGGCCGGCGGCGCCGCTCACCCTCGTGCGCGCCTCCTGGCCGGATGCCGTCGCCTATCCGGTGGCGGTGGGCGCTGCGACCGCGGCCCACGGCATCGATGAGGCGACGGCGCTCCACGCCTTCCTGCACGCGGTGGCGGCGAACCTCATCTCGGCCGCCGTGCGGCTCGTGCCCCTCGGCCAGACCGACGGGCAGCGGGCGCTCGCCGCCCTCGAGCCGGTCGTGGCCGAGACGGCGGCGGCTGCGCGCGTGCTCGCCCTCGACGATATCGGCGGGCACGCCCTGCGCTCGGACATCGCGTCCATGCGCCACGAAACCCAGTACACCCGCCTGTTCAGGAGCTGACCCATGCCTTCTCCCCACGGACCCCTGCGCGTCGGCATCGGTGGACCCGTCGGGTCCGGCAAGACGGCGCTGATGGACGCGCTCTGCAAGGCGCTTCGGCAGGACTTCGAGATCGCCGCCATCACCAACGACATCTATACCAAGTGGGATGCCGAATATCTGATGCGGTCGGGCGCGCTGCCGACCGAGCGCATCATGGGGGTCGAGACGGGGGGATGCCCGCACACCGCCATCCGCGAGGACGCCTCGATCAACCTCGCGGCCGTGGCGGAGATGCGGGCCAAGTTCCCCGAACTCGATCTCATCCTGATCGAGTCGGGCGGTGACAACCTCGCCGCGACCTTCTCGCCGGAACTCGCCGACATCACGATCTACGTCATCGACGTTGCGGCGGGGGAGAAGATCCCGTCCAAGGGCGGGCCGGGCATCACCCGCTCCGATCTCCTGGTCATCAACAAGACTGACCTCGCGCCGATGGTCGGCGCCGACCTCGGCAACATGGACCGCGATTCCAAGCGCATGCGGGGGCAGCGGCCCTTCGTCTTCACCAACATCAAGACCGGCGACGGCGTCGCCGAGGTCGCCCGCTTCGTGCGCGAGAAGGGTGGGCTCGCCGCCGGCTGAGGCGGGGCAGGGGCGATGCGCTGACCCCTTTCCCTAAAACGGTTCAAAGGCCATGATCGGCGGCAATGACGGCCGAGTGGCCGCTGTCCCGGGAGAGCCCCATGACCACCCAGCCCCGCTTCATCCGCCTCGCCGCGGAGGACAACGTCGTCGTCGCCGTCGACATGATTGACGCCGGCAAGAGGGTGGACGGGGTGACGGCGACGGCCCGGGTGATGAAGGGTCACAAGATGGCGACCCAGCCGCTCGCGGAGGGCCAGCCCGTCGTCAAATATGGGCAGATCATCGGCTTTGCCTCACAGCCGATCGCTCCCGGCGACTGGGTCCATACCCACAACTGCGCCTTCGCCGCCTTCGAGCGGGACTATGCCTTCGCACGGGACGCGAAGCCGGAGGACATTCTCCCGCTCGCTGATCGCGCCACCTTCCAGGGTTTCCGCAGGGCCACCGGACGCGCCGGGACGCGCAACTACATCGCCATCCTCACCTCGGTGAACTGCTCGGCCTCGGTCGCCCGCTTCATGGCGGAGGCAGTGAACCGCTCGGGCATGCTCGCCGAGTACCCCAATGTCGACGGCGTCATTCCGCTGGTCCACGGCACGGGATGCGGCCTCGCCGGCGAGGGCCTCGGGTTCGACATCCTCGAGCGAACCATCTGGGGCTATGCCACCAATCCGAACGTCTCGGCCGTGCTGATCGTCGGCCTCGGCTGCGAGGTGTTCCAGATCCCGCGGCTGATGAAGGACTATGGCATCCAGCCCGGCGACCGATTCCAGTCCATGACCATCCAGGAGACGGGCGGCACGAAGAAGTCGATCGAGGCCGGCATGGCGCGGATCCGCGAAATGCTCCCCATCGTCAACCAGGCGCAGCGGGAGACGCTGCCGGCATCGGAACTGTGCCTCGCCCTCCAGTGCGGCGGTTCCGACGGCTACTCCGGCATCACGGCCAATCCGGCTCTCGGCAAGGCGGTGGACCTGCTGGTCCGCCACGGCGGCACGGCCTGCCTGTCGGAGACGCCGGAGATCTACGGCGCGGAGCATCTCCTCACCCGCCGCGCCGAGAGCCGCGAGGTCGGCGAGAAGCTGGTCGACATCATCCGCTGGTGGGAGGGCTACACGGCCAAGCACGAGGGGTCGATGGACAACAATCCTTCGCCCGGCAACAAGGCCGGCGGCCTGACCACCATCCTCGAGAAGTCGCTCGGTGCTGCTGCCAAGGGCGGCTCGACGACGCTGCGCGGCGTCTACCACTATGCCGAGAAGATCGACCGGGCCGGCTTCGTCTACATGGACACGCCCGGTTACGACCCCGTGGCAGCGACGGGGCAGGTGGCCGGCGGCTCGAACCTCCTGTGCTTCACGACGGGGCGTGGCTCGGCCTATGGCTGCAAGCCGACCCCCTCGATCAAGCTCGCCACCAATTCCGACATCTACACGCGCATGATCGACGACATGGACATCAACTGTGGCGACGTGCTGGACGGCGTGTCGCTCGAGGACAAGGGCCAGCAGATCTTCGACCTGATCCTGAGGACGGCCTCGGGCGAGAAGACGAGGTCGGAGCTGCTCGGCTACGGCGACAACGAGTTCGTGCCCTGGCAAATCGGCGCGACCATGTGACCGGCCGGCGTCCGTAGTCCTGCGCAGACCGATTTAGTCGGATATCCAACCAAATGCCTTGCGACGGGCGCCCGCCCGCCGCTATCGTCGCGTCAAACCACCAAGACGCCATCAACGGCGCCGGCCCCAAGGGCCTCCCGAGGAACGTTGACGAGGATTTCGCCATGACGCTCACCCGTCGCCACGCGCTGGCACTTGCCGGCGCCGCCGTCGCCACACCCGCCGTGATGCGCACCGCCTGGGGCCAGTCCCCGCAGGTGACGCTGCGCCTGCACCACTTCCTGCCGCCCGTCTCGAACGCCCACCAGCGCTTCCTGCTGCCGTGGTCGCGCAAGGTGCAGGAGGCCTCCGGCAACCGGATCAAGATCGACATCTTCCCCTCGATGCAGCTGGGCGGCGCCCCGCCTCAGCTCTTCGACCAGGCGCGCGACGGCGTCGCCGACATCGTCTGGACTTTGCCCGGCAACACGCCCGGCCGCTTCCCGGCGACGGAGGCGATGGAGCTGCCCTTCATCGGCGGCAAGCGCGGGGTCACCAATTCCAAGGTGATGGCCGAGCTCGGCCCGACGCATTTCTACAAGGAATATTCCGAGGTCCAGCCGCTCTGCCTCTGGGCGCACGACCACGGTCTCATCCATTCCAACAAGCAGGTGAAGACGCAGGCCGACCTGCAGGGCCTGAAGCTGCGCTTCCCCACCCGCCAGGCGGGCGAGGCGCTCAGGGCGCTCGGGGCGACCGCCATCGGCATGCCGATCCCGCAGGTGCCGGAGGCTCTGGCGCAGGGCGTCATCAACGGCGCCGTGGTCCCCTGGGAGGTCGTGCCGGCCCTGCGCCTGCACGAGCTGGTCAACCACCACACGGAGATCCCGGGATCGCCGACGCTTTATACGGCGACCTTCATCCTCGCCATGAACAAGGCCAAGTACGAGGGCCTGCCGGCCGACCTGAAGAAGGTCATGGACGACCATTCCGGCATGATGGCCGCGGTCATGGCCGGCGAGATGTGGGACGAGCGCGGCCGGACCGTGGCCGAGATGGTCAAGGGCCGCTCGCGCAACACCATCACCGTCCTCGCCGAGGACGAGGCGGCGAAGTGGCGCGCCGCCACCCGTCCGGTCGAGGAAGCCTGGATCAAGGGCGTCAAGGACCGCGGGCTCGACGGGCAGAAGATCGTCGACGACGTCAGGGCGGCCGTGGCCAAACACATGGCGGCCTGACGGCATGACGCAGGAGGGGGCCGAGCAGCGGGACGTTCCGGCGCCCGGCATCATCGACACCGTGACGCGGACGCTCGCCGTCTTCGGTGGGCTCCTGATGCTCTCCGCGGCGGTGATGGTGACGCTGTCCGTCCTGCTGCGCTGGCTGTTCAGGTCCGGCGTGCAGGGCGACTTCGAGATGGTGCAGATCGCCACCGCCGTGGCGGTCTTCGCCTTCCTGCCCTATTGCCAGATCCGCCGCGGCAACGTCTTTGTCGACACCTTCACCCTGCGCACGCCCGCCTGGTTCAACCGCAGCCTCGATCGGCTGTGGGACCTCGTCTACGCGGGTTTTGCGCTCCTCATCGGCTGGCGGCTCATGGCCGGCGGCATCGACGCCATCTCATCGCGGACCAGTTCCATGGTGCTCGCCATCCCCATCGGGTGGGCCATCCTTGCGGTTTCGCTGATGGCCCTCCTTCTCGCGCTGGTGGCGGTCACCTCGGCATTGCGCCTCGGGCGGGCCGAACCATGAGCGGTGCCGCTGTCGCCGCCGTCGGCTTCGCCGGCATGCTGGTCCTGCTCGTTCTGAGGATGCCCATCGGCCTCGCCATGCTGACGGCGGGCTCCATCGGCTATGCCTGGTTCACCAGCGTGCCGATCTTCCTCAACTACATGAAGACGACGCCCTATCACCTGTTCGCGAACTACACGCTGTCGGTGATTCCGCTCTTCATCCTGATGGGGGCGCTCGCGGAGAAGTCGGGCCTTTCGACAGCGCTGTTCCGGGCTGCCGCGAGCTTCCTCGGCCATCGCCGCGGCGGGCTCGGCATGGCGCTGATCGGCGCCTGCGCCGGCTTCGGCGCCATCTGCGGCTCGTCGGTGGCGACGACCGCCACCTTCGGCCGCGCGACGCTGCCGGAGTTCAAGCGCTACGGCTACGACCAGGGTTTCGCCACGGGCATGATCGCGGTGGGCGGCACGCTCGGCATCCTCATCCCGCCCTCGGTCATCCTGGTCGTCTATGCGATCACCACCGAGCAGAACATCGCCAAGCTGTTCATGGCGGCGCTGATCCCCGGCCTCCTCGCCGCAGTCTTCTACTGCATCGTCATCGCGATCATGGTGCGCCTCAGGCCGGAGGCCGGACCGGCCGTCGACCGCGTCGGCTGGGCGGAGCGGGGGCGTGCCCTCGTCGGCGTCTGGCCGGTCATGCTGATCGCGGCGACGGTGGTGGGGGGCATTTACGGCGGAGTGTTCACGCCCACCGAGGGCGCCTCCATCGGCTGCATCGCCATGCTGGTGGTAGGCGTGGTGCAGGGCGGTCTCGGCTGGAGCGAGATCAAGGCCTCGCTCATCCAGACCGCCGAGACCTCGGCGATGATCTTCATCATCCTGCTCGGGGCCGAGGTGTTCAACGGCTTCCTCGCCCTGTCGCAGCTGCCGGCGACCGCCGCGGAGCTGGTGACCCAGTCGGGCCTGCCGCCCTACGGCGTCATCGTCGGCCTTCTGGTGTTCTACATCATCCTCGGCGGCGTCATGGACGAGCTCGCCATGATCCTCCTCACCCTGCCGATCTTCTTTCCCATCGTCACCGCCCTCGACCTCGGCATGATGCCCGACGACATCGCCATCTGGTTCGGAATCCTGGTGCTGATGGTGGTCGGCATCGGCCTGACGGCGCCGCCGATTGGCCTGAACGTCTTCGTCGTCTCGGCAATTGCGAAGGACGTGCCGATCCTCGCCACCTATCGCGGCGTCATCCCCTTCGTGCTGGCGGACGTGCTGCGGCTCGGCCTCGTCGTCGCCTTTCCGGCGCTGGCGCTCTGGCTCGTCAACCTCCTGAGCTAGCGCGGCCGGGGCACGTCCACGTCGACGTGGAGCTCGGATGTGCCACTGCCGATGCTGCTGGTGCCCGTCACGGCGATGACGAAGCTGTCCTGGCCGACGAAGCCGTGCCTGGGCGTGTAGACCACCCCCGTCCGCCCGTCCGCAAACACGCGCCCGCCGCGGGGCCGCGCGACGACATTGAGGGAGTCGAAGCGGCTGCGTTCACCCGCCTGCAGGCTGATGCGGCATGGCTCGCCCGCCACCACCATGGCGATACGGCCGGGCTGGCCCATGACGAAGGGCCGGGCGGAAATGTTGCAGAGGGCGGAGGCCGCGGTCGTCGCCGCACCGAGCACCGCCCCGGTCATGGCGAGGGAGAGGAACAGGTGGCGCATGTCGGCCTCCGTGGCGCCTCGTCTCAGGCGCGTCAATGGTGCCCGCCCTCTACGGAGATGGGGCCCAGCCGCCGGCCGTCAAGTGCGCCCGAGGCGCCGTGCATTGGCCCTGGCTCTGCGGGCGGCCGGACGGGCCGCGGCCACGCCGATGGCGAGGAGACCATGGGCGACGTCGTCGTGGGACAGCTGGCCGGTGGCGCTGCGCAGGGCGAGCCTGCCGGCTTCCACCGCGGCATCGAACGACCCCTGCGTCGCCGCATCCAGCTTTTCGGAGATCATCTGCATGGCCTCGCCGCGGGTCGACAGGTCCCAGATCGTAGCGGGATCGGCGAGCAGCATCATCCGGTGGGTAATGGTCACGGCCGACGCGACGGCGGTGGAAGCCGACAGCGTGGCGGCGCTCATGGCGGCCTCAGTGAAACGTGGCATGTACCAGAAGAGCAATGCGATCCCTCGACCGACCAGACGGCTTGCGGGACAATAAGCGAGTTTGCGACCCTTGGCCCGCATTTCAGCGAAGGTGGGTGCGCATGGCTGCCGCGCAGCAGGACTTTTCCCCGAAGGACCCGGACTACGAGGCCCGCGGCCGCGCCAGCTTCGCGCGGCAGTCCATGATGGCGACGCTCGGCATGAGCCTCGGCCCCATCGCGCCGGGCCACGTCGAGATGACCATGCCCTTCGCGCCGCACATCCTGCAGCAGCATGGCTTCGTCCATGCCGGCGCGATCGCGGCGCTCGTCGACAATGCCTGCGGGTTCTCGGCGATGACCCTGATGCCGCGCGGCACCGGCGTGCTGACCATCGAGTTCAAGGTGAACATGATGTCGCCGGGCAAGGGCGAGCGCTTCATCGGCATCGGCCGGGTGGTGCGACCCGGCAAGACGATCATGGTGACGCTCGGCGAGTGCTTCGCCGAGACGGGCGGCGAGCGCAAGCTCATCGCCATGATGACGGCCACCATGATGGTGGTCGAGACGCCCGGCATCGTCGATTGAGGAGCCAGCCATGACCGATCTCGTCGTCGAGACCTCCGGACCCGTCACCACCTTCATCCGCACCCGCTCCGCGGCGCGCAACGCCATGAACCCCGAAGGGGCCGTGGCCCTCACGGAGGCGCTCCTCGCCTTCGAGGCGGACGAGACGGCGAGCGTCGGCGTGCTGTGGGGTGCCGGCGGGGCCTTCTGCGCCGGGTTCGACCTGAAGCACGCGGCGGCGGCGCCGGGGGGCACGCCCTTCGGCGGCGATCTCGACATTCCCGATGGCGACACGGACTGGCCGCGCGGGCCTATGGGGCCGACCCGGCTGATGCTGTCGAAGCCGGTGATCGCCGCCATCGCCGGACCGGCTGTCGCCGGCGGCATGGAGATCGCGCTCTGGTGCGACCTGCGTGTCATGGAGGAGGACGCCTATATGGGCGTCTATTGCCGGCGCTGGGGCGTGCCGCTGATCGACGGCGGCACCGTGCGGCTGCCGCGCCTCGTCGGCCAGGGCCGGGCGCTCGACCTCATCCTCACCGGCCGCAAGGTGGAGGCGGAGGAAGCGCTCCGCATCGGCCTCGCCGACCGGGTCGTGCCGAAGGGCACCTCGCGGGAGGCGGCGGAGGCGCTGGCACACGAGATCGCCCGCTTCCCGCAAGGCTGCCTCAGGGCCGACCGCGCCTCTGCGCTCGCCCAGTGGGACCTGCCGATGACCGAGGCCCTTCGACACGAATGGCGCACGTCGGCGACCATGGCGGTCGCCGAAGGGATCGAAGGGGCAGGGCGCTTCGCTGCCGGCAAGGGACGCGGCGGCGATTTCGGCTCGATCTGATCAGCGCAGCGCCGCCTTGATGACGTTGTCTCCGATGCCGAGGGCCGTCGCGGTGGCGGCGATGGAGTCCCAGGTGCCGTCGGAGAGCGGCACGCCGTCCGTCAGCTTCTTCGCCCGCGAGCGCAGCTCGGCCTCGCCCGGCACCAGCACCTCACCGCCCGCCTCCACCGGCCGGGCGCTCTTGTAATAGGCGACATATTCTGCGCATTCGCCCGGGAAGAACCCGTCGGGATCGACCACCTTCGGGTCGATGTAGATCGACATCATCCCGTTGCAGAACCGCTTGTCCGGCCCGGTGGTGCCGGCGCCGGTCAAGGCGCCGCCGAGGATCTCGCACATGAAGGCGAGGCCCGAGCCCTTGTGGTCACCGAAGGCGCGGATCGCACCGGGCCCGTTCATCGGGTCGCGGGTGCCAGGACCGGCGGGGTAGGGGCCGTAGAGCACGGCGGGGTCGCCGCTCTTGGTGCCGTCGGGAGAGATCAGTGCGTCCGGCGGGATGGGCTTGCCGCCCATGGAGGCGACGAGCACCTTGCCCTCGGCGACCAGCGAGGTGGCGAAGTCCAGGAGGAGCGGTGGCTGGCCGGGACGCGGGACGCCGATGCAGTAGGGCGCGGTGGAGAGCCGCCGGTCGACGCCGCCATGGGGGGCGACGAGGATCGAGCCCACGACATTGACGAAATGGATGGAGACGAGGCCCTCGGCGGCGGCCATCTCGGCGAAGTCGCCGATGCGGCCGAGATGACCCGCCTTGCGCAAGGCGACGGCGGCGAGGCCGTTCTGCTTCGCCTTGGCGATGCCGATGCGCACGGCCTGCGGGCCGACGGTCTGGCCGAAGCCGTAGTGGCCGTCGAGCACCGTGATGGCCGGGGTATCGACGACGGCGGTGACGGACTTTCCGGCCTCGACCCGGCCCTCCTTCAGCCAGTCCACATAGCGCGGGACGCGGGCGACGCCGTGGCTGTCGTGGCCCGTCAGATTGGCCTCCGTCAGGTAGCGACCGATGCGCCCGGCCTCCTCGGCGTCGCAGCCCGCCCGCTCGAAAATCGTCGCGACGAGCGCGACGAGGCGCTCCGCATCGACCATGGCCATCACTATCCTCCCTGTTGTTTTGGGGATCATGGACGGCCGGGAGCCTTGCGGAAAGGGGCGCGTCGGCACGGTCGGCCTGCATGGCGGGCGCTTCCGGCGCGGCGGCGGGGCGTCTAGGCTGGCGGTGTCCGAGGAGTGCTTCCCATGTCGAATCCCTATCCGACGCTAACCGCCGGCCGACTGGCGCGCCCCGACGGGGCCGAAATCTACTACGAGACGGGCGGCGAGGGTCCGGCCCTGGTCTTCGCCCACGGCCTCGGCGGCAACCACCTGAGCTGGTGGCAGTCGGCGCCGGTCTTCGCCCAGTGGCACAAGGTCGTGACCCTCTCACACCGGGGCTTCGCGCCCTCCACCGCGCCGGGCGGCATCGCCGATCCGCAGCTCTATGCGGGCGACCTCCTGGCCCTCCTCGACCATCTCGGCATCGCGAAAGCGGTGATCGTCGGCCAGTCCATGGGCGGCTGGACCTGCGTGGAGACGGCGCTGGCCGCGCCCGACCGCGTCGCCGGCCTCGTCATGGCGTGCACCACCGGCTCCTTCGACTACGACCGCTTCGGTGATGCCGAGGTGCAGGCCTGGCGCCAGGCCATGCCGGCGCGGCTCCAGGACTTCGCCGCCCGCGGCATCCACCGGGCGGCGGGAGAGCGGATGGCGGAGGACAATCCTTCGCTGCACGCTCTCTATCAGGGCATCGACCGGCTGACCTCCGGCCTCGACAAGGACGACGTGGGCAAGCGCATCCGCGTCATGCGCACGCGCGGCGCGGCCGATGCCGCGCGCATGGCCTGTCCCGCGCTGTTCGTGATCGGCTCGGAGGACCCGCTCATCTGCCCGCGCGGAATTGAACTTGTGGCCGACAGCTGGCCGCGCGCCTCGATCCATCGGGTCGAGGGCGCCGGCCACTCGGTCTATTTCGAGCACGCCGTGCGGTTCAACAAGGTGGCCAACGAGTTCCTCGGAATGATCGGCTGGACCTGATCAGTTGCCGAGGAAGGACCGCGGCGCCACCGGCGCTTCCTTCATGAGAAGGATCGAGACGCGCCGGTTTGCGGCGAGATAGGGATCGTCGGGGAACATCGGCTCGCTGTCGCCCTTGCCGGTGACGGCGAAGATGCGATCGGGCGGCAGGCCGTGCTCTTCCATGATCATGCGCACGGCGTTGGCCCGGTCCGCGGTGAGGTCCCAGGGCCCGTAGCCGGGCCGGCCGAGCACCCGCGTCCCGGACGTGTGGCCGGTGATGGTGACGCGGTTCGACAGCTGCCGCAGCGCCGGGGTCAGCGCAGCGATGAGGCGCCGCGTGCGCTCATAGGGTTCGCGGCCGTCCGGGGGGAACATGGCGCGCCCGTCCTGGTCGACGATCTGGATGTCGAGGCCGTCCGGGCGCTCCTCCATGATGATGTTCTTGGAGAGTTCGGCGATCTCGGGGAACGCCTGCAGTGCTTGCCGCAGACTCGCCGCCGCGAGCGCCATGCGGCGGTCGGCCATGGCGTTGATGGCGTCGGGGTTGCGCTCGTCGGTGCGCGGCGCCGGCCGGTCGGTCGGCGATTCGGGTGTCGAGGCGAGGTTCTGGATGTAGGGCCGGGTCGGGATGCCGTGCAGCTCGATCATGCCCGTGAGGCTCGTGTTGCTGGTCGTGCCGAAGGCCTCGCGGAACGAGCCCGTCATCATGTGCTTCTTCCGCTCGTCCTGGGTCGACGTCGCGACGAGCACGACGAAGAAGGACATCAGCAGGGCCATTAGATCGGCGAAGGTGACGTACCAGCCGTGGCCACCGGCGTGACCTCCGCCCTTGCGCTTTGCCATGGGGACCTCAGGCGGCTTCGGCCAGGTGGTGGCGGTCGTGCGGCGTCAGATAGGCCAGCAGCATCTCCTTGACGACCTGCGGGCTCTTCTGGTTCCGGATCTGGATGACCCCGTCGATGATGATCGACCGGTTGAGGTCCTCCTCGGCCATCTTGAGGTGGCACTTGTCGGCGATCGGCAGGCAGACGAAGTTGGACACGACGGCGCCGTAGAGCGTGGCGAGCAGCGCCATGGCCATGATGGGGCCGAGCTTGGAGGGGTCGGTCATGTTGGCGAACATGTTGACCATGCCAAGGATGGTGCCGACCATGCCGAAGGCCGGGGCGCAGTCGCCGATGGAGCGGTAGACCTTCTGGGCCTCGTCGAGCTGCGCATAGACGTTGTCCTTGTCCGTCTCCATGGTCTGGCGGATGAAGTCGGCGTCATAGCCGTCGGCGATGTAGCGGATGCCCTGGGCGAGGGTGGGGTCCGAGACGTCGAGCTTCTCGAGCGCGTTGGGACCCTGCTTGCGGGCGACGTCGGCGATGCTGGCGATCTCCTCGACCAGCTGGCGGGGGCTCGACTTCGGCATCGCGAGTGCCGCCTTGAAGCCCATCGGAAGACTGTGACCGATGACGCCGAGGGGGAAGCGGGCCATGGTGGCGACCGCGGAGCCGCCGAAGATGATGATCACGGCGTGCTTGTCGAAATACTGGGCGAAATTGCCGCCGTCGATCATGATGAGCGTGACGATGACGCCGATGGCCCCAACAAGCCCGAGGATTGTGGCGATATCCATCGTGGTCTCCGAACGCGCAACCTTGCTGGTAATGGACTGTAGAAGGAGGCGCCTAAGACTTGTTTAAGGTTGCCAGGGCCTTGCCGTTTTCGGGCGACTTGCGGAAGCCGCCACCGGGGGGCTAAAGGGCGTCTGTCACGCACGGAGACGAACAACCATGAAGAGACCGATCCTCGCGGGTTTGACCGTCGTCGCCATGGCCGGGCTGGCCGGTTGCGCCCAGACGCAGCCCTCGGCGCCCCCCGGACCGCCCGTCGTCAACGCGACTCCGCCGCCCCTGCCGCCGGATCCGGCCCTCGGCCCCCACGCGAACCAGGGCGAGGCCCAGCCGCAGGGCAACCGGCGCCGGCGCTGATCCGCCGCCACCATTTCGCCACGGCGCGCCGCTTCCCTGCGTCATTCGGTCTCGCCAACTCGCAGGTGTCACATTGGCCGCCTACCGCCTCCACTGCTTCGCCCAGTCGGGCAATGCCTACAAGGTCGCGCTGATGCTGTCGGCCTGCGGGCTCGACTGGGAGCCTGTCCTCGTGCGCTTCTTCGACGGGGCGACCCGTGACACCGCCTGGCGGAACGAGATCAATGCGATGGGCGAGGTGCCGGTGCTCGAGCACGAGGGCAAGAGGCTGTCGCAGTCGGGCGCGATCCTGACCTATCTCGCCCGCCGCACCGGCCAGTTCGCCGCCGCGAACGAGGACGAGGAGCTCGACATCCTGCGCTGGATGCTCTTCGACAACCACAAGTTCACCAGCTACTTCGCCACCCACCGCTTCATGCTGTCTCTGGCGGGCAAGCCGGCCGATCCCGCCGTGCTGTCCTTCCTGCGCGGGCGGGTGGACGGCGCGCTGGCCCTGGTCGACAAGCACCTGTCGACGACGCCCTACATGGTCGCCGGCCGGCCCACCATCGCCGACATGTCGATCGCCGGGTACATGTTCTATCCCCAGAACGAGACGGGCTACGACATCGAGGCCACCTATCCCCATCTCCACGCCTGGCGCGAGCGGATCGCGGCTCTGCCAGGCTGGAAGCCGCCCTACGAGATGATGCCCGATGCCCTGCCGGCGGCCTGAACGGAATTTCTTGATGATCCTGCGTTTCGCCGCCGCCCCCGTCGCGGCCATGCTGCTGGCGGGCTGCATGGGCCGGGAGACCCCCGTTGCCGCGCCTCAACCCGTCCAGGCCGCGCCGGTCCAGCGGGTGGAGACGGCTGCGCTCCCGGCGCCCGCCGTCCAGACCATTGCCGCTTCACCCGTTCCGGTGTCCGGCCGCGCCGTCGCCACCGGGCCCTCGCGGCTCGAGGTCGACGGCATGCGCACCGCGCCCGGCGCGCGGGAGAGTACGACGCTCAGCAACGTCTCGCGCGTCTCGACCGGCGCGCCTACAGGGGGGAACGCCCTCGGCGGCACGATCATGAGCGGGCAGACGGCGGGCGCCATCCCCACCACGATCGATCGCAACCGGGAGCCGTCGCGTCGCATCTCGGCGCCGCGCGATCCGCTGGGACCCGGCACGCCGCCGCCGGTGATCGCACCGGAGTTGCGCGACACGACGGGCCGCTCGATCCGGAACCGGCAGGAAGTGCAGTTCTAACGAAACGCGCGAAACACAGGCGGTATCGCGGTGGGATCGGTGGGCAGCATGGCGGCCCGATAGGACGGGGCGGGAGGAAGCCGCCATGTCCGGAGCCGTTCGCAATACCCGTATCGCCCTGGCTGTCGCAGCTCTTGTCGGCTGCGCGTCGCCATCGCTCGCGCAGGGCTCGCTGGTGCTGCCGCCATGCAGCCTTGGCGAAACGGACTGGCGGCTTGATCCCGTGTTCCAGGCTAGCCGGCATCCTTCGCAGCGGGGACACCAGGTCGGCGAGCTGCGCTGCAAGACGGTCGACGTGTCGACCTGGACGATCGGTGGCCAGAATCTTCGGCTCGTCCGCGCCAAGGTGTTCGAAGCGACGGGGAGCGATGGCGACGGCATTCAACAGGGCGTGAACCTCTTCATCCTGTCGCGAGGCCTCGATGATGCGGCCACGGTCATCGGGCGGGCGCTAGAGCCTTACGACGTGTCTCGGGACGAGCCGAAATATTACAGCGACGCCGATGGCAAGCCTGAGGGTGTCATCGTCCAGCTCGACCGTCGGGTTGGCACCGCCTACCTCGTGTCCGGCGATACGATGCGGCGGATCGATACCCACGGTTGGATCCATGCGCCGGGGACCACTCCGCCGGTGGGATGGGTGCCCGGCCCGGTCCGCAACGTCGATCTTCGGCGGATGAAGGGCTACGTTTCGCTGTTCCGGGATGGGGCAGACAATCCGGCGCGTCCGGGCAGTGCGGTCGATGCCGGGCAGGCCATCGAATTTGATCTCGCGCTGGTGGGCGATCGGTTCGTGACGACCGGCTCTCGCGTGGTCGAGGCCCATTTCGCCCAAGAGACCGAGGAATGGACGGGCTTCGTCTTGGACGTCGAGGAGTTGCGGATCGCCCGGCAGCGACTGCCTGCCGGAACCGAGCCTTGCGACATGAGCGGGTGGTCGGCGGACACCGATCCAGCCGGCATGAACCTGCGCGCGTCTCCCCATGCGCAGGCCCGGGTGATCGGCCGCATTCCCGCGCCATGGAAGGCTCCCGATCGCGACGGAGACACCGGCGAAACCTATCGCTCCCAGTTCAAGGTGATCGGCTATCGCAACGGATGGTTCCTCGTGCGCGACATCACCGCGCCCGGCGTCGCCTATGGCGAACGCTATCCACGGAGCCTTCCCCGGGCACCGCGCGGGCAGGGCTGGGTGTCCGCCCGCCTCGTCGGCGCTGCCCTGGCCAATGGCAGCTTGCCGGCGGGTCGCCTGTACCAGGCACCCAACGAAAACTCCGCCCATGCGAACGTGAGCCGTGAGGGCAGCCCCATCGGCACCGGCGATCCCGTCCAGCGGCTGCACGCCTGCTCCGGCGTCTGGGGCCTCGTGGAGATTGGCGGCCATCGTGGCTGGTGGCGTAGCCTCTGCGCCAACCAGGTCACGAATTGCAGCTGAACGCCGTCGGCGTTGCATGACCTCGCCGCGGCGGGCTATAGGGCGGGCTCATCCGAATGAGGTTCGACGCGCGTGGCCGAAGACAACAAGAGCGGACTGGGCGAGACGGTCCGCGTGGTGATCCACGCGCTGCTGATCGCCTTCGTCATCCGCACATTCCTGTTCCAGCCGTTCAACATCCCGTCCGGTTCGATGAAGGAGACGCTGCTGGTCGGCGACTATCTCTTCGTCTCCAAGTTCTCCTACGGCTATTCGAAATATTCCTTCCCCTTCTCGCCCAACCTGTTCGAGGGGCGGATCATGGGATCGGTGCCGACGCGCGGTGACGTGGTCGTCTTCCGCCTGCCGCGAGAGCCCGACGTCGACTACATCAAGCGTGTCATCGGCCTGCCGGGCGACAAGATCCAGATGATCAACGGTCAGGTGCACATCAACGGCACGCCGGTGCAGCGCGAACGCATCGACGACTTCATGGACAACGAGGACGGCCGGCAGGTGCGCACGCGCCGCTTCCGCGAGACCCTGCCCAACGGTGTCTCCTACACGACGCTCGACCTCTATGAGAACGGCTTCTACGACAACACGCCCGTCTACGACGTGCCGCCGGGCCACGTCTTCGTCATGGGCGACAACCGCGACAACTCGACCGACAGCCGCGTGCTGAGCCAGGTCGGGCCGATCCCCCTCGACCATCTCATCGGCCGGGCGCAGGTCCTGTTCTTCTCCATCGAGGAGGGCGAGCGGGCCTGGGCATTCTGGCGGTGGCCCTGGTCGATCCGCTGGACGCGGTTCGGAAACCTCGTGAGGTGACGGTCGCCGTGGCGCCGGGTCGCAAAGCCAAGGCCCAGCGGGCGAGCCTCGAGGAGATCGAGGCCCGGATCGGCCACGTTTTCAGCGACAAGACTTTGCTCGCTCGGGCGCTGACCCATCCGAGTGCCGTTTCGGGCATCGAAAAGCGCTCCGGATCCTACCAGCGGCTCGAATTCCTGGGCGACCGGGTGCTCGGCCTCGCGGTGGCGGCCATGCTGTTCCGGGCCCTGCCCGAGGACGACGAGGGCACGCTGTCGAAGCGCCTGTCGGATCTCGTCCGGGCCGAGACCTGCGCCGAGATCGCCGCCGCCCTGGGGCTCGGCGAGGGCGTCCATGTCGGCCCCACCGAGAGCCAGATGGCCGTCGGGCGCCGCCCGGGGGTCCTCGCCGACCTCTGCGAGGCGGTGATCGGCGCCATCCACCTCGACTCCGGCTGGCCGGCGGCGGAGGCCTTCGTCGTCCGCAACTGGGGCGAGCGGCTGCTCGCCCGCGCATCGCCGCTGCGCGACGCCAAGAGTGCGCTGCAGGAATGGGCGCAGGGCAGGGGCTATGCCACGCCCGTCTACCGGGTCGTCTCGCGCACCGGCCCCGACCACGCCCCCATCTTCACCATGGCCGTGATCATTCCGGGCCTGGCCGATGGCACGGGCGAGGGCGCCGCCAAGCGCCAGGCCGAAATCGCCGCCGCCACGGCGGTGCTGGTGCGCGAGGGGGTCTGGCCGGCGATCCCGCAGGGAGAGGCCGGGACATGACCGAAGACACCACGCGCTGCGGCTTCGTCGCCATCATCGGCGCGCCCAATGCCGGCAAGTCGACGCTGGTCAACGCCCTCGTCGGCGCCAAGGTCACGATCGTCTCGCACAAGGTGCAGACGACCCGGGCGCTGGTTCGCGGCATCGCCATGGAAGGCGCCTCGCAGATCATCCTCGTCGACACGCCGGGCCTGTTCTCGCCGAAGCGTCGGCTCGACCGGGCCATGGTCTCGGCTGCCTGGGGCGGAGCAGCGGACGCCGACCGCGTCATCGTGCTGGTCGACGCCAAGAAGGGCGTGGACGAGCCGGTCGATGCCATCCTCGACAAGATCGGCGACATCCGCCAGCCGAAGGACCTCGTGCTCAACAAGGTCGACCTCGTCGAGCGGCCGAAGCTCCTCGACCTGGCGACGGCGATCAACGCCCGCGCGACCTTCGACCAGACCTTCATGATCTCCTCGACCACGGGCTCCGGCGTCATGGACCTCAAGCGCCATCTCGCGGCGGTCGTGCCCTCAGGGCCGTGGCACTATCCGGAAGACGAGATCTCCGACGTGCCGGCACGCATGCTCGCCGCAGAGATCACCCGGGAGAAACTCTATCACCGCCTCCACGACGAGTTGCCCTACGACGCGACGGTGGAAACCGAGAGCTACGAGGAGCGCAAGGACGGCTCGATCCGCATCGAGCAGACGATCTACGTGGTGCGCGAGGGCCAGCGGAAGATCATGCTCGGCAAGCGGGGCGACACCATCAAGCTGATTTCGACCTCCGCCCGCGAGGAGCTCTCGAAACTGTTCGAGACAAAGGTGCACCTGTTCCTTTTCGTGAAGGTGCGCGAGAACTGGGGCGACGACCCCGAGCGCTACGAGCGCATGGGGCTGGAATATCCGAAAGGCAGGTGAGCCATGCTGTCCGTAAAGCCGAAGTCCACCACCACGCTCTACCGCTACCTGACCGGCCCCGACGATTCGGCCTTCTGCCACCGCGTCAGCGAGGCCATCAACAAAGGCTGGCAGCTCTACGGTCATCCGACGCTGACCTTCGATGCCGCCAAGGGCCGCGTGATCTGCGGCCAGGCCATCGTCAGGGAGGTGGAGGACGTGGCCTATTCGCCGGACCTGAAGCTCTCCGACTACTGACCCCATGCATTGGGTCGACGAGGGGATCGTTCTCGGCGCCCGGTCCTACGGTGAGTCGAGCGTGATCCTCGAGCTCTTCACCCGCACCCACGGCCGGCATCTCGGCCTGGTGCGTGGCGGGCGATCGCGGCGCCAGCAGCCGGTCATCCAGCCCGGCAACACGGTCCACGCCAACTGGTCCGCCCGGCTCGACGAGCATCTCGGCACCTATGCCATCGAGGCCTCGGTCTCGCGGGCGGCGCGGCTGATGGAGAGCCGGGAAGGCATCGCCGGAATCACGCTGCTCGCCGCCACGGCCCGCCTCATGCCCGAGCGCGAGGCCCATGAGGGCATCTACGAGGCGGTGGCGCTCATCGCCGACACGTTGCCGGACGTCGCCATCGCGGCGCCCCTCATGGTCCGCTTCGAGCTGGAGGTGCTGCGGCTCCTCGGCTTCGGAGTCGACCTCTCCGAATGCGCCGCTACGGGCACGACGGAGGATCTCGTCTACGTCTCGCCGAAGACGGGCAGGGCGGTCTCCCGCACCGCCGGCGAGCCGTGGCGCGACCGGCTGCTCGCCCTTCCGCCCTTCCTGCGCGGCGCCGCCGCGATCGCACCCGAGGACGTGCGCGCCGGCTTTCGCCTCACCGGCCATTTTCTCACCCGCCACGTCTTCGAGCCGCGTGGCCTGCCGATGCCCGATGCCCGCGAGGTGTTCCTGCGCTTCGTTGCCTGAGCCGGTTTGAAATCGCGCGCGCGAGCCTCTACATGGCGCTGATGAGCAAGAGCGCCTTCGAAGACTGGTTCGCGCGGGACCTCGACCCTGCCGCCTACGATCCCGTGGCCTCGGCACGGCTCGCCATGAAGCCGACCTACCCGAAGCGCTTCTACCAGGAGGCGACAGCAGGCCCGTCCGAGGACGGGTGGCGGCTTCTCCTCGACGGACGACCGGCGAAGACCCCCGGCCGCCACGCCCTGGCCTTTCCGAGCCAGCCCCTGGCCGAGGCGGTGGCGGCGGAATGGGCTGCGCTCGGCGAGTTCATCGATCCCCTGAAGATGCCGATCACGCGGATCGCCAATTCCATCATCGACGGCGTCGCGCCCGATCCCGCGCCGGTCGCCGCGGAGATCGTGCGCTATGCCGGCTCCGATCTCCTCTGCTACCGGGCGGAAGGGCCGGCGAGCCTCGTCGCTCGTCAGGACGCCGCCTGGAACCCGGTGCTCGACTGGGCACGCGACGACCTCGGCGCGCGGCTGATCCTGTCGCAGGGGGTCGTTTTCGTCACCCAGCCTCCCGCCGCGCTCGAAGCGCTCGCCGCCGCGTTGCCGCAGGCGGACGGCTGGCGGATCGGCGCGACCCACGTGGTGACGACCCTGACCGGCTCGGCGCTGCTCGCGCTCGCACTGCTGCAGGGCAAGCTGGATGCCGACGCCGTCTGGAGCGCCGCCCATGTCGACGAGGATTTCCAGATCTCGCAATGGGGCGAGGATGCGGACGCCGCCGAGCGGCGCGTCGCCCGGCGCCGCGAGTTCGATGCCGCGGCAACGGTGCTCGCCACCGTATGACACGACGGTGAAACGGGGCGGGCGTCATTCCTGACCCCGACAGCCGCCCGACGCGGCGGGGAGCTCCCACATGAAGATCACGCTCGACATCGGCAAGCTGGTTGAGCAGGGCCGCCTGACTCCCGACGAGGCGTCCCGGCTCCAGGCGCTGGCGGCGGAGAGCACCGGCTCGCTCGCCATGAACATGCTCATCGGCTTCGGCGTGGTGGCGGTCGCTCTCGGCGTCATGGGCCTCGTGCCCGAGCCCATGGTGGCGGTGGTGCTGGGCGGCATCCTCGGCGGCGTCGGTCTCGGCTTCGTCCTGAAGGGCGAGCAGGCCTGGTCGGTGCTGGCGCAGATCGTGCTGCTCGCCGGCGCCCTCATGCTCGCCGGGGGCGTCATGTTCCTCACCAAGGGATCGGTGCCGGCCCTCTTCGCGGTGACGGCCATCTTCGTCGTTGCCGGTGTCGTCGCCCGCTCGGGGCTCCTGATCGCGCTCGCCGTTCTCGCGCTGTCGGCAACGATCGGTGCGCGCACCGGCTACATGCACGCTACCTATTTCCTCGCCATCCGGCAGCCGGCGATGACGGTCGTCCTGTTCTCGGGCCTCGCCATCGCCGCCTACCAGGCGTCCAAGGTTTTGCGCGCCGACATGTCGCGCCTCGCCATCGTCGCCGCCCGTACGGCGCTGCTCCTGGTCAATTTCGGCTTCTGGATCGGCTCCCTCTGGGGCGACCGGCTGACCTGGTTCGTGGAGCCGGCGAGCACGTCGCGCTATGCCCCCGTCATTCCGGCCCTCGTCTTTTCGGTCGGCTGGCTCGTCGCCATCGTCGGTGCCGGCATCTGGGCGGCGCGGGCCAACCGGCCGTGGGTGCTGAACCTCGCCGCGGTCTTCGGCGCCATCCACTTCTACACCCAGTGGTTCGAAAAGCTGGGCGCAACGCCTTTTACCGTGCTGGTGGCCGGAATCACCACGCTCGTCCTGGCGGTCGGCATCTGGAAGTACAACCAGGGCAAGACGCTGCCGGCTTGAACCGGCGCTATCCGCCGATGCGGCCGAGATGGGTGTCCTTGAACCCCGTGGGCTCCTTGAGGCCGTAGCCGAGGGCCCGGTCGAGGCCGATATGGGCGAGCCAGATCAGGGCGACGGCGACCGCCAACGGCGCCTGCCATGCCAGGCCGGCGATCCCCATACCCCACGGCACGACCGTGGTGTGGACGAGATTGTAGCCGCGCGCGCCGATCTTAGGCCCGGCGAGATAGGCGGCCATCCCGATGTCCGGCGCGAGGAGCAGGGCTGCGAACAGCCACCACGACTGGCCGGTCCAGGCATAGGCGGAAACGGCGGCGAGGAACAACGCCGCGCCTTCGAGCCGCAGCAGCATTCGCGTGGACAGGTCGAACATGGGAGAAACCCGGAGGGGTGGAACCGAACGTCGGCTCCATAGCAGGCGCGGGGGTGGTTTGCCGCATCCTATCCCCCGACAGTCTCATTGGTTGGCGCGGAGCTTGCGTGCTATCGGACGAGCTTGGTTCGATTACCGATGAGGGGCGGGGCACGATCCCCGGCGCTGCAATGAAGGACGTCCTCGAAAGGCTGGAAGACCGTCGTGCCGAGGCCCGCCTCGGCGGTGGCCAGAAGCGCATCGACGCCCAGCATGCCCGCGGCAAGTTGACCGCGCGCGAGCGCATCGAACTGCTGGTCGACAAGGGTTCCTTCGAGGAGTTCGACATGTTCGTGCAGCACCGCTGCGCGGATTTCGGCATGGAGAAGTCCCACATCCCCGGCGACGGCGTCGTCACCGGCTGGGGCACGGTGAACGGTCGCACCGTCTTCATCTTCTCCAAGGACTTCACCGTCTTCGGCGGATCGCTGTCCGGCGCCCATGCGGCGAAGATCACCAAGATCCAGGACATGGCGCTGAAGGCGCGGGCGCCGATCATCGGCCTGTTCGATGCGGGCGGCGCCCGTATCCAGGAAGGTGTCGACGCGCTGGGTGGTTATGGCGAGGTCTTCAAGCGGAATGTGATTGCTTCCGGCGTCATTCCGCAGATTTCGCTGATCATGGGTCCCTGCGCCGGCGGCGACGTCTATTCGCCCGCCATGACCGATTTCATCTTCATGGTGAAGGACACGAGCTACATGTTCGTGACCGGCCCTGACGTGGTGAAGACGGTGACCAACGAGGTCGTCACGTCGGAGGAGCTGGGCGGCGCTTCCGTGCACGCGGTGAAGTCCTCCGTCGCCGACGGCGCCTACGAGAACGACCTCGAACTGCTCCTGCAGATGCGCCGCCTCATCGACTTCCTGCCGTCGAACAACATGGAGGGCGTGCCGGAGATCCCGTCCTTCGACCAGCCCGACCGCATCGACATGTCGCTGGACACGCTGGTGCCGGACAATCCGAACAAGCCCTACGACATGAAGGAACTGATCCTGAAGACGGTCGACGAGGGCGACTTCTTCGAAATCCAGGCCAAGTTCGCGCCCAACATCATCACGGGCTTCGCCAGGCTCGAGGGCCGTTCCGTCGGCATCGTGGCCAACCAGCCCATGGTGCTGGCGGGGGTTCTCGATTCCGACGCCAGCCGCAAGGCGGCGCGCTTCGTGCGCTTCTGCGACGCCTTCTCGATCCCGATCGTCACGTTCGTGGACGTTCCCGGCTTCCTGCCCGGCACGAGCCAGGAATATGGCGGCCTCATCAAGCATGGCGCCAAGCTGCTCTTCGCCTATTCCCAGTGCACCGTGCCGCTGGTGACCGTCATCACCCGCAAGGCCTTCGGCGGCGCCTACGACGTGATGGCCTCCAAGCACATCGGCGGCGACATCAACTACGCCTGGCCGACCGCGCAGATCGCGGTGATGGGCGCCAAGGGGGCCGTCGAGATCATCTTCCGTGCCGACATGAACGATGCGGAGAAGATCGCAGCGCGCACGAAAGAGTACGAGGAGCGGTTCCTGTCGCCCTTCGTCGCCGCCGAGCGCGGATACATCGACGAGGTCATCATGCCGCACTCGACCCGCCGGCGGGTGGCGAGGGCGCTGGCGCTCCTGCGGCACAAGTCGGCCGAAACGCCGTGGAAGAAGCACGACAACATCCCGCTCTGATCGGCTAAGCTCCGGACGGCGTCTGATCTCCATCAAGGACGCACGGCCTGGAACGCGCGACCGTCCCGACGTGTTCGCTCGTGAATAAGGAGCTCCCCCACTATGTCGATCAAATCCGTTTTGCTCGCCCTCATTGCCGGTGACGGCGCCCGGCCGCAGGGCGCCATCGACTATGCCGTTTCGCTCGCCTCAAGCCATGGCGCGCATCTTTCGGTCGTGGTCGGCGCCATCAAGGTGCCGGTGGTCGTCTATTCCGGCGTCGCCGAGGTGCAGGCCATCGTCGCCGACGAGAACGACACCCGCACCGACAAAGCCGACGAGCTCTGCGACGCCATCCGCAGCGCCGCCCAGGCGGCCGGTGTCGCCGCGACGGTGGAGGTGGTGACGGACGCCATCGACCCGCTGTTCGGCCGCATCGGCAAGCGTGGCCGCCTGCATGACTTCTGCGTCTGTGGCCGGCCGCGGCCGGACGATGTCTGGGCGACCGAACTCGCCGAGACGCTGCTCCTGTCCACCGGCCGCCCGACCATCCTCGCGCCGGACGGGTTCGAGCCGTCGCGCGCCACCAATTCCATCGTCGTCGCCTGGGACGGCTCGGCGGTCGCGGCCCGTGCCATCGGCTCGGCCTCGGACTTCATCGACAAGGCGGGGCAGGTGGAGATCGTCTCGGTGCTCGGTGACCGCCACGCGGACGACCTCGTGGCCGGCGCCGATCTCGCGCCCATGCTGGCCCATCACGGCGTCAAGGTGACGGTGACGAACCTCCCCTACAGCCGCAACGTCGGCAAGACGATCGTCGAGCATGCGCAGAACACGCGTGCACAGATGATCGTCATGGGCGCCTACGCCCACTCGCGCCTGCGCCAGATGGTGCTCGGCGGCACCACCACGACCCTGCTCCAGTACTCGCCCGTGCCGGTGCTGATGGCGCACTGACGGCGCCGCGACGTCGTTCCGGCGGGAGCCGGCGGCCTCAGGTCGCCGGCTTCTTGCGTCTGGGGGGCGCGAGCGTCTCGGCGGCGACGCGCGCGATGCCCGGCGGGCGCTCGGCCGTCAGCGTCGCCGACATCTTCTCCACGGTCCGCCAGACCCTCAGAACATTGCCCGACAGGATGCCCTTGAGGGCCGCGTCGGACCAGCCGCGCCGAACCAGCTCTGCGACGAGGTGGGGGAAGCGCGAGGCGTCGGCGAGGTCGGGCGGGTTGGGGCCGCCGTAGAAGTCGGAGCCGATGCCGACATGGGCAAGGCCCGTGCGGCCGACGATGTACTGGATGTGGTCGCAGAGTTCGCTGATGGAGGCGCGCGGCCACGGGCCGGCTTCCGCCGCCCGGCGGGCGACAGCCGCGTCGATGTCGCGGCCCGGCGGGGTTTTGCCGTGCACCTGCAGCGGCGCCATCCAGTCGTGGCTCTTCCGCGAAATGAAGTTCGGCACGAAGGTCGCCATGACGATGCCGCCGTTCCCCTTGACCCGGTCGAGGACGTCGTCGGTGACGTTGCGCGGATGCGGGCAGAGCGTCGCGGCGTTGGAATGCGACCAGAGAAGCGGCGCCGTCGCCACGTCCAGCGCGTCGTGCTGGGCTTTTGGCGAGGCGTGGGCGAGGTCGACCATCATGCCGATGCGGTTGCACTCGGCGACCAGGGCCCGGCCGAAATCGGTCAGCCCACCATGGCGTGGGGCATCTGTGGCCGAATCGATCCAGGCGAGCGTCTCGTTGTGGCAGAGGGTGAGGATGCGCACGCCCGCCGCGTACCAGACCCTGAGCGGCGACAGCGAACCGCCGAGGCCGACCGCGCTCTCCACCGAGATGACGGACGCGATCTTGCCCATCCGGCGGGCGGCGGCGACGTCGGCGGCGCGGCGGGCGGGGTGGAACACGTCGGCATGCACCGTCTCGATGTCGAGGCCGATGGCGATCTGTTCGAGGGTGAAGCGCCCCGGATCGGGCACCGAGGTCGGCACGAAGGCGGCGAAGACCTGCGCCCCGACCTTTCCCTCGCGCAGGCGCGGAATGTCGGTGTCACTCTCCTGGTGGACCCGGTCGAGACCGTAGGCGGCGACGTCGCCATCCGCGGCGCGGCGGATCGAGAAGGGCAGGTCGTTGTGCCCGTCGAAGAGGACGAAGCGCCCGAGCAGGTCATGGGCCCTGGCGAGGGCCGGATCGGTCCTGCTCATGCGAGCTCCTTCAGGCTTCGGCGATGACGACCGCCGGTGTGCGTTCGACGGTGGTGACGCGGCCGCGCTCGATGGCGAGGGCCAGCTTGCCGTGCTTGAGGGCCAGGGCCTTGTCGCCGAAGAGTTCGCGCCGCCAGCCCTTGAGGGCGCCGACATCGGCCTCGTCGCTCTCGGCGATGCGGTCGAGATCGTCGGAGGTCGCCACCACCTTGGCGGCGACATGATGCTTCTCGGCGACCATCTTGAGAAGCACCTTGAGGAGCTCGACGGTCGCCGACTGCGACTGGCTCTGCGGGCGATGCTTGTCGATGGCCGGCAGCTCGCGCGGATCGCGCGCGAGGCCCGCCTGCACCGCCTCGACCACGGCCATGCCGTCGCGCGAGCGCTCCCAGCCCTTGGGGATCGAGCGCATGGCGCCCAGCGCCTCGACGCTCTTCGGTCCGGTGAGCGCGATGTCGAAGAGGCTGTCGTCCTTGAGCACCCGCGAGCGCGGCACGTCGCGGGCCTGGGCCTCGCGCTCGCGCCAGGCGGCGACCTCCATCAGCACGGCGAGTTCGCGTGGCTTGCGGACACGGCTGCGGAACCGTTCCCAGGCCCGCTCGGGTTCCTGGCGGTAGGTGTCGGGGGAGGTGAGGACGCGCATCTCCTCGGCGACCCATTCGTTGCGGCCGCGCTTCTCGAGCTCGCCGGTCAGCTTGACGTAGACGTCGCGCAGGTGGGTGACGTCGGCGATGGCGTAGTCGATCTGCGCGGGGCTGAGCGGGCGCTTCGACCAGTCGGTGAAGCGGCTGGTCTTATCGAGCTGGGTGCCGTTGGTGCGCTGGACGAGCTGGTCGTAGGAGATCGAGTCGCCATAGCCGAGGACCATCGCCGCCACCTGGCTGTCGAAAAGCGGCTCGGGGATGCGCTTGGACAGGTGCCAGACGATTTCGACGTCCTGCCGGGCCGCGTGGAACACCTTCACCACCGCGGGGTCGACCATCAAGTCGAAGAAGGGAGTCAGATCCATGCCGGGCGCGAGCGCATCGACCGCAACAGCCTCCGCCGCGCTCGCGAGCTGGATGACACAGAGCTTCGGCCAGAAGGTCGTCTCACGGAGGAACTCCGTGTCGACCGTGACGAAGGGGTGCTTGGCGAGCCGCGCGCAAACGGCGGCGAGTTCTGAAGAGGACGTGATCAGCATCGTGCTCCTCCTTACAGGAGTCGGCGGCCGATGCGAACGGTCTTCAGGCGGAGGCCAGCTGCGCCTCGATGAGGGCGATGATGCGCGGATCGGTGGGCCGGACCCTCGCCGGGAAAGCGCCGACGACCTGTCCGCTGCGGCCGAGAACGTATTTGTGGAAGTTCCAGGTCGGGATGTCCGCGGGCCGCTGGGCGGCTACCCAGCGGTAGAAGGGATGGGCTTGCCCGCCCGTGACGCGGTGCTTTCCGGCCATGGGGAAGGAGACGCCATAGACGCCCTGGCAGATCGCGGCGATGTCGGCGGCAGAGCCGCGCTCCTGATTGAAGTCGTCCGAGGGGACGCCGACGATCGTCAGCCCGCGATCGCGGTAGCGGGTCCAGAGCGTCTGGAGATCGGCATATTGGGGGGTGAATCCGCAGGAGGAGGCGGTGTTCACCACCAGCAGAACCCTCCCGGCGTGGTCGGCGAGGCGGACCGGATTGCCGTCGAGGCCATCGAAGGAAAAAGCGTAGGCCGAGGACGAGACCTGGGCGGCGAGCGGCGAGGGCAGGGCGGCGAGAAGGGGCGAGGCGAGGAGGATGCGGCGTGTCAGCATGGTCGGGGCTCCAGCTCGGTCATGCAGTCTACGCGATGACGGTGCCGTTTGGATGCATTGCACGCAGACGTGAAGCGCGAGAGCGAGGCCGTCATCGCAGGCGGCGCTGCACTGCGGATGCCGAGGCTAGGCAGGCGCCGATGAGCAGCTAAACTTCCGGGCTTTCCAGGGGGACCCGCAGCCATGACCCATCGCCTCGACGCCGGCGCCGACACTGCCCACTGGGGCTATTTCGACGCCGCCCTGCCGCCGCGGCTCACCATACGGTCTGGCGAGACGGTCACGCTGTCGACGGTCTCGGGCGGCGCCGACGTGCTGCCTCCCGCGGACTGGGGCATTCCGCCCGGGCTCCTGGCGATCCACCAGCGCTTCGGTGGGCCAACCTTGCCGGGGCATATCTGCACCGGGCCGGTGGCGGTCGCCGGCGCCAAGGCGGGTCACGTGCTGCAGGTCGACATCGAGGCGATCGATCTCCACTACGACTGGGGCTACACCTTCGTCGCGCCGCTGGTCGGGGCGCTGCCCGACGACATCAAGGCGAAGCGCCTGTTCCACTCGCGCATCGACCGGGCCCGCAAGATCGCGACCATGCCCTGGGGTCATGAGATTCCGCTCGACCGGCCGTTCTTCGGCGTCATGGCCGTGGCGCCGCCGCCGGAATGGGGAAGGGTCAACACCCTGCCGCCGCGCCGCAACGGCGGCAATCTCGACAACAAGGAGCTGGTGGCGGGTACGACGCTCTACCTGCCGGTTTTCGTCGACGGCGCCAATTTCTCCGTCGGCGACGCGCACGGCGCCCAGGGCGACGGCGAGGTCTGCATCACCGCCATCGAGACCGGCCTCATCGGCACCTTCAAGCTGACCGTTCGCGAGGACATGCGCCTGACCTGGCCGATGGCCGAGACGGCGAGCCACGTCCTCACCATGGCCTTCGACCCGGACCTCGATGCGGCGGTGCAGATCGCCCTGCGCTCGATGATCGACCTCGTCACGGCGCGCGCCGGCCTCGACCGTGACGAGGCCTTCGCGCTGCTGTCGCTCGTCGCCGACGTGCGGGTGACGCAGGTCGTCAACGGTAACAAGGGCATCCACGTGATGCTCGACAAAAAGTGGCTGGCGAAGATCCGCTAGGGCCTCATTCCCAAGGCTCGCCGCGCACGATGAGGTCCGCGAGGGCGTCGGTGGCGGCGGCGAGCAGCTTCTCGCCCTTGGCGCGGGTCGCCTTGCGCGCATCGCCGAGGACGCCGGAGGGCGTGAGCGTGGCGAAGGAGCGGAAGCGCTGGGCCGGCGGTGCCAGAACGGCGCGCGGGTCGCCGAAATGCGGGCCCATCGCCTCAGAGAGCTTGTTTTCGCGCACCGCCTCAGGCGCCACGGCCATCATCATGGCCGTCTCGGCCTCGCAGGCGTGGAGCACGCTCGTCTGGTCCTCGAGGAGCGGCGCGAAGGCCGGCTGCGCCAGTTCAAAATAGGTCGTTGCGGCGACGACCAGTCCGGTCTCGCGCTCGAGATCCGGCAGGAAGGCGTTGAGCGCGGTCATGTTGCCGCCGTGGCCGTTGACGATCAGCACCCGCTTGAAACCGTGGCGGGCCAGTGACCTGATCAGGCAGAGGAGGACGGCTCGATAGGTGGGGATATCCAGCGTGAAGGTGCCCCCATGCGCCATGTGATGCTCGGCCATGCCAACCCAGAGCGTCGGCGCGACGACGGTCGGCCGGCGGTCCGCGGCCTTCTCGGCGGCGATGCGGCAGACGGTGCCGCAGAGGGTGGTGTCGACGCCCGTGCCGAGATGGGGGCCGTGCTGCTCGGTGGAGGCGACCGGCAGGAGCACGGTCGCGCCTGCTGCGGCCATGGCGTTCAGTTCCGGCGCGGTGAGCTTGGCCCATTCGACAAGGGGCGTGGTGGCTGCAGGCATGTGGACGCTCCGGAAAGCTGCCGATGGATCGGGCGGGATCGTGCGCCGCCCGCCTGCCGCCGTCGAGCCCTGCGGTGGTATTGCTGCGCGTCCATCGCAGGGGTGCTCCGCGATCGGCTCCAATTCGATGACGAATTGTCGATGAATCGTTGACATGCGGATTGGTCCGATCGAATGTCTCGTCCCGCGCGGCTGGCTGTCGCCGAACCCGCGGGTTCGTGCCAGAAAGGTCGCGGCATCGGTGACGGAGGACTGCCCGGCAGTGCCCCGCCCGACTCGAGGGACCGGACACCAGGCATGACCCAGACCGCCATCACCCGTCTCGCCACCGATATCGGCGGCACCTTCACCGACATCGTGCTGGAGCACGGGGACGAGCGGTTCACCACCAAGGTGCTGACCACGCCCCATGCGCCCGAGGAGGCGGTGGTGGAGGGTACGCGCCTCGTCCTCAACCAGGCCGGCATCGGCTTTGCCGCCCTCGACGTCTTCGTCCACGGCACGACGCTCGCGACCAACGCGGTGATCGAGCGCAAGGGCGCGAAGACCGCGCTGATCGCCACCGACGGCTTCCGCGACGTGATCGAGATCGCCGACGAGGGCCGCTACGACCAGTACGACATCTTCATCGACAAGCCCCGCCAGCTGGTGCCGCGCGAACTGCGTTTCACGGTTCCCGAGCGCATCGACGTCACCGGCAAGGTGTGGATCGACCTGGACGAGGCGGCGGTGGTGGCCGTCGCCGCAGCCCTGAAGGCGGCGGGCGTCGAGGCCGTGGCCGTCGCCTTCATCCATTCCTATGCCAATGCGGCCCACGAGGAGCGGGCGCGCGCGATCCTCGCCCGGGAGGCGCCCGGCATCGCCGTGACGCTGTCCTCGGAAGTCTGTCCGGAGATGCGCGAGTACGAGCGCACCTCCACGGCCGTGGCCAACGCCTACGTCCAGCCGCTGATGGCCGGCTATCTCGGCCGGCTGAAGGCGCGCTTCGCGGCGGAGGGCTATGGCAAGCCGATCCACCTGATGACGTCCGGCGGCTCGCTGGCGACGCTGGAGACGGCGGCGCGCTTCCCCATCCGTCTGGTGGAATCAGGGCCTGCCGGCGGCGCCATCCTCGCCGCCCACATCGCCGCCGAGCGGGGCGAGGACAAGGTGCTCTCCTTCGACATGGGCGGCACCACCGCCAAGATCTGCCTCATTCACGACGCGACGCCCTACAAGGCGCGCACCTTCGAGGTGGACCGCCAGTCGCGCTTCATGAAGGGCTCCGGCCTTCCGGTCCGCATTCCCGTCATCGAGATGGTGGAGATCGGCGCCGGTGGCGGCTCGATCGCCCGCGTCGACACGCTGAAGCGGATCACGGTGGGACCCGATTCCGCCGCCTCCGTGCCGGGCCCGGCCTGCTATGGCCGCGGTGGCGAACTCCCGACCGTGACCGACGCCGACGTCGCCCTCGGCAAGATCGAGCCGGCGCGCTTCGCCGGTGGCGCCATCACCCTCTATCCGGACCGGTCCGACGCGGCGCTCGACGCGAGCGTCGGCACGCCGCTGTCCCTCTCGACCGCCATGGCCGCCCATGGCGTCGCCGAGATCGTCGACGAGAACATGGCGAACGCCGCCCGCGTCCACTCGGTGGAGCGCGGCGTCGTGGTCTCCGACCACACCATGGTCGCCTTCGGCGGCGCCGCACCGCTCCACGCCGCCCGTCTGGCGGAGAAGCTCGGCATCGCCCGCGTGGTGGTGCCGGCGGATGCGGGCGTCGGCTCGGCGGTCGGCTTCCTGCGGGCGCCGGCAGCCTACGAACTCGTCCATTCCAAGTTCATGCGCCTCGACAAGTTCGACCTCGGCGAGGCGAACCGGCTGCTTGCGGCGATGAGCGCCGAGGCGACGGAACTCGCCAGTGCCGCCGCCGGCGACCGCAAGCTCACCGAAACCCGCACCGCCTTCATGCGCTATGCGGGGCAGGGGCACGAGATCGCCGTTGCGCTGCCCAACCGGCCGCTGGCGGAAGCGGACATTCCGGCCATGCGCGAGAGCTTCGAGACCGGCTACCGCCAGCTCTTCGCCCGCCACATCCCGGGCGCCGCCATCGAGATCCTCTCCTGGTCGCTTCTGGTCACCACCGACACGGCGCGTCCGCCACGGCTCGCGACACCCGCGGCCGTCGCCGGGCCTGAGCCCATCGGCATGCGGCCCGTCTTCGACGCCAAGGCCGGCCAGACGGTGGACGTGCCCATGTACGATCGCCTCGCCATGGCGCCGGGCGCCCGTATCGCGGGTCCGGCCATCGTCGTGGAGGCCGGCACCTCGACCTATGTGACCGCCGCCTTCGACGCCGAGATCGACGGCGGCCTCGGCCTCGTCCTCACCGCCCGCAAGTCCACCGCGAAGGGAAAGTGACCGTCATGAGCAAGCTTTCCGACATCGAACTGCAGGTCATGTGGAACCGCCTCATCGCGGTGGTCGAGGAGCAGGCGCAGGTGCTGCTGCGCACCGCCTTCTCGCCCATCGTGCGCGAGGCGGGCGACCTCTCCGCCGGCGTCTTCGACCGCGAGGGCAACATGCTGGCCCAGGCGGTGACCGGCACGCCCGGCCACGTCAATTCCATGGCCGAGAGCGTCAAGCACTTCGTCCGCGTCTTCCCCGTGGAGACGATGAAGAAGGGCGACATCTACATCACCAACGACCCGTGGATGGGCACCGGCCACCTCAACGACTTCGTGCTGACGACGCCGGCCTTCCACAAGGGCAGGCTGGTCGGCCTGTTCTCCTGCACCAGCCACCTCATGGACATCGGCGGCATCGGCTTCGGGCCTGATGGTACCGACGTCTTTATGGAGGGTCTCTACATCCCGCTGCTGAAGCTCGCCGACCAGGGCCAGCTCAACGAGACGCTGATGGCGATGATCCGCGCCAATACGCGCCTGCCGATCGACACCGAGGGTGACGTCTATTCGCTCGCCGCCTGCAACGACGTCGGCTGCGAGCGGCTGTCGGAGATGATGGAGGAGTTCGGCCTCGACGACCTCGACGTGCTCTCCGACCACATCCTCACCCGCTCGAAGGCGGCGGTGCTGGAGGCGATCGCCGCCCTGCCGAAGGGCAAGTGGTCCAACACCATGACCGTTGACGGCTACGACGAGCCGGTGACGCTCGCCTGTTCCGTCGAGGTGACGCCGACGGGCATCCATGTCGACTACACGGGCACGGGCGAGGCCTCGAAGCGCGGCATCAACGTCCCGCTCGCCTATACGACCGCCTACACCGTCTTCGGTCTCGCCTGCATCGTCGGCAAGGACATCCCGAACAATGCGGGTTCGCTCGCCCCGCTGACCGTTTCGGCGCCGGAGAACTCGATCGTCAACGCGCTGAAACCGAAGCCGGTCGCCTCCCGCCACATCATCGGCCAGATGCTGCCCGACGTCGTCTTCGGCGCCCTGCGTCAGGCGGTGCCAGACCGCGTTCCGGCAGAGGGCACGTCCTGCCTGTGGAACCTCAACGTGCGCGGCCAGACCGACGAGGCGGGCCTCGGCAACTACGGGTTCATGATGGCCGTGACGTCCAACGGCGGCACCGGCGCCCGGCCGATGAAGGACGGTCTCTCGGCGACGGCCTATCCGTCGGGCGTCAAGGGCACGCCGGTGGAGATCGCCGAGTCGATCACCCCGCTGATCTTCTGGCGCAAGGAGTTCCGCGAGGATTCGGGCGGGGCAGGGACCCGTCGCGGCGGCCTCGGCCAGGTCATCGAGGTGGGCAGCCGCATCGGCAAGCCCTTCGACCTCTTGGCCGCCTATGACCGCATCGACCATCCGCCCCGCGGGCGCGACGGCGGCAAGGACGGGGCCGCCGGCGCAGTCTCGCTGAAGTCGGGCAAGGTGCTGAAAGGAAAAGGCTTTCAGCTCATTCCGCCGGACGACCGCCTCGTCGTGATGACGCCGGGCGGCGGCGGCATCGGCGATCCGGCCAAGCGCGACCGTGCCGCCGTGGAGAAGGACGTGAGTGCAGGGCTGGTCAGCGCGGCGGGCGCAAAGGTCTATGGCGGCTGAAGCCTTCGGCCGCCGGCCCTAGAGGCTGGCGGCCGACCGGGCGGCCTGATCGTAGAGGCCGGAGAGTGCGCGCATCTCAGTGGCGATGCGGCTGAGCACTTCCGGGTCGGTACCGAAGGCCTTGACGCTCTGGATCAGCAGGGCCTCGCGCACCTCGTGATAGCGCATGACGGCCTCGGCGCCCTTCTTGGTGACGGAGACCGCCTTCTCCTTGCCGATCTTTTCGCCCTTCACCAGGCCAGCCTTCTCCAGCTTCTTCACCGCATAGGTGACGAGATGCATGTCCTCGACGTTGAGGACGAGGGCGATGTCGGCGAGCCGTTTCGGCCGTCCACGGTGGTAGACCGTGTGCAGGATCATGTTCTCCAGCGCCGACAGGCCGGGAGCGCCGCCGGCCGCCGCGCAGCGCACGGTCCAGCGGTGGAAGGCATGGCTGACCATCATCATGCCGAATTCGAACTCGGACAGGGCCGGCAGTTCGCCCGAGGCCAGATGGGCGGACGACACGATGGGGCCGAGCTTGGACGGAGGCGTCATCGACAGACCTCAAGGCTGTGCATTCAGCACGGCCTGTCAGATTGCCGCGACTCTTCGTCGAAATCAAACAGAGAAAACGACGACAAAACGTCAACATGATGTTGACACAAAGCCGGCGGTGCGGGATCGTCCCTCAACGATCGCCGGTACGCGGCGGCATGGCAGGCGTTCCCGATGCGCGTGTTCCAGGCTCGCGCTGCACGGATTTCGGCCTTGTCAATGCGGCCGAACAGCGGTCCAATCCCCAATAAGGGCGCAAAGCCCGGTCGTCGTCCCCGACGGCATATCCAGAGACAGGAACCAGGAGCCCCGCCAATGTTCGACCGCCGTCAATTCGTCGCCGGCCTCGCCGGAACGACCATTCTCGCCGCCCCGACCGTGGCGCGCGCCCAGGCTGCCAACTGGGATCTCTCGACCGTCTGGCCGGACGGCAACTTCCACACCATCAACGCCAAGAAATTCGCTGACGAGGTGAAGGCCGCGACTGGCGGTGCCGTCAACATCACGGTGAAGGCCGGCGGCCAGCTCGGCTTCAAGGGCCCGGAGCATCTTCGCGCGGTGCGTGACGGCCTGGTGCCGATCGCCGACGTGCTCAACATCCAGCAGATCGGTGACGAGCCGATCCTCGGTGCCGAAGGCATTCCCTTCCTCGTCGGCTCGGTGGACGAGCTGCGCATTTACCACAAGCACATCCGCCCGGTGTTCGAGCGCGTGGTGCAGAACAACAACCAGAAGAACCTCTACATCGTGCCGTGGCCGACGCAGTACCTGCACCTCAAGGTGAAGGCCGACACGCTCGCCGGTCTCGCCGGCCAGAAGGTTCGTTGCCCCGATCGCGGTGCGCAGGACATGGTCAACGCCCTCGGCCTGACCGGTGTCGTCATTCCCTGGGGCGAGACCATTCCGGCTCTCGCATCCGGCGCCGTTCAGGGCGTCTCGACCTCGGCAGTGTCGGGCGTCGACGGCAAGTTCTGGGAGTTCCTTAAGTACATCTATCCGACCAACCACGTCTGGTCGTGCCAGATGGTCAACGTCAACATGGACGCCTGGAACAAGCTGCCGGCCAACCACCGTGCCTCCATCGAGACCGTGGCCAAGAAGCTGGAGCCGGAATTCTGGGCGACCTCGGTGAAGGCCGACACGGACAGCCTCGCCCGCCTGAAGCAGGGCGGCATGGAAGTCGTCGACATCCCCGCGCCGATGATGGCCGACATGCGCCGCCGCACGGCCAACATGGTGCAGGACTACATCAAGCGCGTTCCCGCTGCGAAGGGCCCGATCGAGGCCTACCTCGCGGAAGTGAAGCGCTCCTGAGCGGAACAGCCCGATGGTACCCCACACCGATCTCAATGCCGGGGCGCCGTCGGGCATCCGGTGGTTCCTCTCCGGTATCGACCGGCTCGGCCGTCTCGACGGCTGGGTCGGCGCCATCTGTCTGATGGCCCTGACCTGCCTCATGCTGGCCGAGGTCATCGCGCGGGCGGCGTCCAACTTCTTCGGCATCGGCCCTGGCGTCGTGCCCAACGCCTGGGAGTATTCCTCCTACCTCATGGCGGCCGCCTTCACCTTCGGAGCCGCCATGACGCTGCGCGGCGGGGGGCACATCCGTGTGACTCTCGGCCTCTCCAATTCCGGTCCTGTCCTGAAGAAGCTGCTGGAAACCGTTTCGTCGGCGGTCGCCTGCCTCGCGACCAGCTACCTGACGGTGGCCATGGTCATCTTCACGTGGAATTCCTACTCCCGCGGCCAGGTCTCCATCTCGTCCGGCACGATCGTCTGGCCGCCGATGGCGCTCGTCACCTTCGGCATGGCGCTGCTCGCTCTCCAGTTCCTGGCGCGCACTATCCGGGCCGCTCTCGATCTGCCCCTCGAAGATCCCTCGATGCGGGCCTCGAACCCTGTCGAATAACGGCCTCGCGTCGTCCCGACCCATTCTAGCAGCCGAGCGGAGCCGTCCATGGCCGTCGAAGTCATTGTCATGTTCGCCATCCTGTTCGGCCTCCTGGCCGGTGGGCTGTGGATCGGCCTCACGCTCGGCGTCACCGGGACGATCCTCCTGGCGATCTTCCGCGACATCCCGCTGCACCGGCTGGTGCCGCAATACGCCTGGAACATCCTGACCACGCAGGAGCTTCTGGCCCTGCCGCTCTTCATCCTGATGGGCGAGCTCCTGTTCCGCACCAACCTGTCGCGCTCGCTGTTCACCGGCCTCGCGCCGTGGGCCGGTCTGCTGCCGGGCCGTCTCATCCACGTCAACGTCATCGGCTGCACCATCTTCGCGGCTATCTCCGGATCGTCCGCCGCCACGACACAGGTCGTCGGGCGCATCGCGCTGACCGAGCTCCTGAAGCGCGGCTATTCGCGTGACATCGCCGTCGGTTCGCTGGCCGGTGCCGGTACGCTCGGCTTCCTCATCCCGCCCTCGAACATCATGATCATCTACGGCGTCCTCGCGGACGTCTCGATCATCAAGCTGTTCACGGCTGGCCTCATTCCCGGCCTGCTGCTTGCCGGCTGCTTCATGGGCTGGGTGATGATCCACACCACGATCCGCAGGGATCTCGTGCCGGAGAGCGAGCGCGCCCTGCGCAACCTCTCGTGGGGCGAGCGTTTCGCGTCGCTCAAGGACCTGGGCCCCGCACTGTTCCTCATCGCCTGTGTGCTCGGCTCCATGTATGGCGGCATCGCCACGCCGTCGGAAGCCGCCGCCGTCGGCGTGCTGGGCGCCGCGATCGTCGGCCTCGTGCAGGGGTCGCTCACGGCCCAGGCGGCGCGCGAGATCGCCATCGGCTCTGTGGTCACCTGCTCGATGATCGCGCTGATCCTGCTCGGCGCCTCCATCCTCGGTTCGGCCGCCGCCTTCCTCGGCATTCCCGCCAAGGTCGCCGCCTTCGTGCAGGGGCTCGGCCTCTCGCCCTTCCAGCTGATGTTCGCCCTGGTGATCTTCTATCTGGTGCTGGGCTGCTTCCTCGACGGCTTCTCGATGATCGTCATGACGCTGCCGATCGTGCTGCCGATCATCAAGATGGCCGGCTTCGATCCGATCTGGTTCGGCGTCTTCATCGTGCTGGTGGTCGAAATGGCGCAGATCACGCCGCCGGTCGGGTTCAACCTCTTCGTCATCCAGGGCATCACCGGCGACAGCCTGTCCTATCTGGCGAAGGTGACGCTGCCCTATCTGCTGATCATGGTGATCTTCACCATGAGCCTGGTGGTCTTCCCGCAGATCGTCATGTTCCTGCCAAATCTGATGGCGGGCTGACCGGAACCTGGCCATGGGCGTCCATTCCCCGCGCTTCCTGTCCTGTGGCGACACCGCCGTCACGGTGGAATTCGGCACCGAGATCGATGACGGGCTCAACGCGCTGTGCCTCGCCTTCGACGCGGCGCTGACGGAAGCGGCGATCCCGGGCGTGATCGAGACGCTGCCGACCTATCGCTCGGTGCTCGTGCAGGTCGATCCGCTGGTCATCGACATGCCGGCTTTCGAGGCACGGGTGCATGACATCCTCGCCGGCCTTAAACTGGACGGGCGTGCGCCGCGGCGCTGGATCATTCCCGTCGTCTACGGCGGCGCATTCGGAATTGATCTCGAGGACGTGGCGAAGAGCCACGGCATCTCGACGGAGGAGGTCATCCGGCGCCATTCGAGCCGGACCTACCGGGTCGCCATGCTCGGGTTCCTGCCGGGGTTCTGCTACCTGTCGGGTGCCGACCCTTCCATCGCGCTGCCGCGGCGCACCAGTCCGCGCCTGAAGACGCCGGCCGGCACCGTCTCCATCGGCGGCGTCCAGGCGCTGTTCGCCTCCGTCGAGGCGCCCTCGGGGTGGCATCTGCTCGGCCGCACGCCGGTGCGCAACTTCATGCCGGACCGCGATCCCGTCTTCCTGGTCGGCGCCGGCGACGAGGTGGTGTTCCGGCCGATTCCGGAGCGGGATTGGGACGCGCTCGACGCCGCGGCTGCGGCCGGTGAGCCGGTTGCCGAGCTGGTGACGGCATGATCCGGCTCCTCGTCAAGGATTGCGGCGCCGGAACGACCATCCAGGACGGCGGGCGCTTCGGCTACCAGCGCTACGGGGTCGGTCCCGCCGGCGCGATGGACCGCATCGCGCTGGCCGTCGCCAATATGCTCGTCGGAAACGCGCCGGGCGAGGCGGCCATCGAGTTCACCGTGCTTGGCGGCAGCTTCGTCGTCGAGGGCGGCCCGGCGCGCGTGGCGCTGGCGGGCGCCTATGCCGACCTGAAGATCGATGGCGAGGCGGTGCCGCCGCTCACCAGCGCCACGGCGCTCGATGGGCAGAGCATCACCGTCGGGGCCGCCAGGGCTGGCACCTTCATGGTGCTGGCGGTGTCCGGTGGCGTCGCCGTGAAGACCGATCTCGGCAGTCGCTCCTTCCACCTGCGCGGCGGGCTCGGCGGCCTCGACCGGTCGCCGGTGCGCCCCGGCCAGGTTCTGCCCGTCGGCGGCAGCCCGCAGGGGCCCGACCTCGTCGCCACCGTACCGCCGCAGGTTTCGGCGGGTGCCTTCCGCGTCGTGCTCGGGCCACAGGACGACTATTTCACGCCAGCGGGCATCGCCACCTTCCTCGGCGAGACCTACCGCGTCTCGGCCGAGGCCGACCGGATGGGCTACCGGCTCAACGGGCCGGCGATCGAGCACGGCAAGGGCTTCAACATCGTCTCCGACGGCATCGTCACCGGCTCGGTGCAGGTGCCGGGTTCGGGCGAGCCGATCGTGCTGCTCGCCGACCGGCAAACGACCGGGGGCTATCCGAAGATCGCCACCATCGTCTCCGCCGACCTGCCGCGCTTCGTGCAGCAGCGTCCGGGCGGTGAAATGCGCTTCACTGCGGTCACGCTCGCCGAGGCGATTGCCGCCGCGCGCGAGCAGGCGGCGATGCTGGAGGCCGTGCGCGCCGGGCTGAAGCCCGTTGGGCTCGGCTTCGACACCGAGCATCTCCTGTCGGTCAATCTCGTCGACGGCTGGGTCGACGCCAACGCGCCGCCGGCCGAGCCGCCGCTCCATTCCGCCGCCTGAAGGAGGCCGTCATGACTGCCGTCGATCTCAATTCGGACATGGGCGAGGGCTTCGGCCCCTGGAAGATGGGCGACGACGAGGCGATGCTCTCCATCGTCTCCTCGGCCAACGTCGCTTGCGGCTGGCACGCCGGCGACCCGCTGATCATGCACCGCACGGCGGAGATCGCGAAGGCCAAGGGCGTCTCCATCGGCGCCCATCCTGGCTTCGGCGACCTCTGGGGCTTCGGCCGCAGGGTCATCCGCGGCGACAGCATGGCCGACCTCGAGAAGCAGATCGCCTACCAGGTCGGCGCCATGCAGGCGCTCGCCGTCATGGCCGGCCACAAGGTCACCCACGTGAAGACCCACGGCGCTCTCGGCAACATGACGAACGACGACGACGACATGGCGATGGCGGTCGGCCGCGCCATCAAGGCGGTGGACCGCGACCTCGTCTACGTGGTCATGCCGGGGCTTTCGACCGAGCGCGCCGCCGAAAAGCTCGGCCTGCCCATGGCGCGGGAGGTCTTCGCTGACCGCACCTACGACGACAGCGGCAACCTCACGAGCCGCAAGGTCGAGGGCGCGGTGATCCATGACGCCGCGCTCGCCGCGACCCGGGTCCTGCGCATGGTGGAGGACCAGGAGGTCGTCACGGTCACCGGCAAGCGCCTGAAGGTCGGCATCGACACGATCTGCGTCCACGGCGACAACCCCGCCGCCGTTGCCATGGCGCGGACGGTCCGCGAGACCCTGGAAGGCGCTGGCATCGCCATCCGGCCGTTCAGGGTCGCCTGAACCGCTCGGAGACCTGCCGGGCGAGACCGGTGAGCGGCTCGAAGGTGAAGGTGACCGTCGAGGTGCCCGCGGGAACCTCGACGGCACGCACCAGGCCGAAGGCGCGGAGGATCGGCACCTCGCGACCGTCAATCCGCGCGCTCCACCAGGGATGCCAGGCATCGGCGAGGACGAGCACGCCGCCGTCCGCGGTCGTCGTCTCCACCACCACGTCGGTATTCCGGTAGGTGAGGATGCGCGCCGTTCCCCCGGGCTGCCGGGGCGAGGGTACTTGGCCTTCGACGAGCACTGTCTGGCGCGGATCAAGACCGGAGGGGAAACCGGCGGTCGCGAGATCCGGGGGCGTCGCCATGGCGGTCGGCGCCACCCACACCCGGGGCAGGGCGCGGGTGTTCTCGTAGATCCGGATGCCGCCGGCCTCGCCCACCAGCGGCAGCGCGTCCGGGGCGAGCCGCCGGTCCACCTCGTTCGGGGGAACCCGCGAGACCACGTAGCGCAGGCCGAGGATGTCGGCGAGTTCGCCGCGATAGGACGGGAAGGCTGGCGGGAAGCGCCGCTGGCCGGGCAGGGCGGCGATGTCCTCGGCGCCCACGAGATTGGCATAGGCGGCCGAGCGCACGGGGTTGAAGCCGAGCACGTCCTCGAGATCATGGGACATGGCAGCGTTCTGCCATTCGTAGCCGAGGCCGATGAGCTCGATCCGGTCACGCCGCGTGGGATCGCGGACGGTCAGCGAGCGGATGAGCGCGAGGGCCGGATCCTGGCTGCCAGGCTCGAGCACGGCGTAGCTCGCAAGCGGCAGGGCCGTCGATTCGCTTGGCCCGTTGGTGACGCGAAGGTCGGCCGCCAGCACCGCAGCCAGCACGACGGCGAGGGCGTGACCCGGCAGGCGGCGGCCGGGGCCGAGGACGAGCAGCGCCGCCGCGATGGAGCCTACTGCGACGGCGAGGTTCGTCCATGCGGCCTGCGGGGCGCCCTTGGCGACGACGAGGGCGCTCGCCGCCGTCACAAGGGCGGCGGCGACGAGGGCCTCGACGCGCCAGCCGGTGGGGAGGCTCGCGGTCAGCAGCCGGTGGGCGCCGTAGCCGGCGAGGATGGCGAAGAGCGCGCCGACGACGAAGGCCGCATCGGCCGGCCGGCGGAACAGGTCGACGCCCGGCAGGTGCCAGAACAGCCGGAAGGCCGGCGTGTACCAGCCGAGGGCATAGAGCAGCATGACGGCGAGGGCGATCGTGACGAAGCGGATCTCGCGGTCGAGGACGGCGCCGGTGCGCACGAGCCCGAGCACCAGCAGCAGGGGCAGGGCGCCCGCATAGAGATTGCCCATGTTGCGGGCGAGGAAGAGGCCGGTCTCGCCCCAGGTGGGGCTCGGCGGACCCCAGTGCTCGGCGAGCGGCCCTGCGGCACCGTAGAGGTTGCCGACGACCCAGGTGAGGAGATGGGCCGGGTGGAGCGAGCCGCGACCGGCGCCGATCTCGTCGATGACCACGCGGTTGGATTCCGCTCCCCACAGGGCCGACATCAGGACCGGCAAGGCCACCACCAGTGCCCCGGCAGCAGCCGCGGCGACCAGCGGCGCCAAGGTCGCGCGGACCTCGGCCAGCGGCCGCTCCGCCGCGGCCCACCGCACCACGACGGTCGCCGCCAGCAGATAGGCGCAGAGCATCGCCACCTGGTCGCGGCCCAGCACCATCAGCGCCGCGGCGAGGCCCGCCGCGATGCCCCAGAGGAACGAGCGGCGTGCGAGGGCGCGTGCGAGCAGCCACCATGCGATCGGCCACCAGCAGAGCGAGAAGACCTGCGAGAGGTGCTGGATACGCCAGGCGGCCGCCGCACCGAAGGCGAAGGCGAGTGCCGCGACGACGGAACCGCCCCAGTGCCAGCCACGATCCCGGAACATGAGGATCACGCCGGTGCCGCCAGCAAAGAGCATGACGAAGACGGCCCAGTCCATGGCCGTCAGGCCGGGCTTCGGCATCAGGGCGGCGAGGGCGAGGAGCGGCGCCGAGAAGAGCACCGACTGGGGGTCGGCGATCTCGGGAGAACCGGCGAAGATGTTCGGGGTCCAGGTGGGCGAGGCGGCGGCATGGAGCGCCCGCGCCGCGAAGACGAGGTGCGGATACCAGTGGGCCTTGGCGTCCCAGGGAATCGTCACCGTGCCGAGCAGCCAGGGCGCAGCGAGGGCGAACCAGCCGAGCGCGAACAGCCCGAGGGCCGGCACGAGGCGGAAAGGCACGGGATCGGGAACGGGCATGGGCGGCATGGTTGAGGAACCTGCCGCCTCTTAGCCCAGCGCGGCCGACGCCGCCATCCCGCCTATTTGCGGGAGGCGAGGCTGGCGATGAGCGCGTCGGCGTCGATGGCGTGGCCGGCCCGGTCGCGCTTCGACGTCAGGTAGCGCACGTTCTCGTCCGTGGCGCGGCCGATGACGCGGCGCTCGGAGCGGACCTCGATCCCGGCCTCCGCCATGGCGGCGATCTTGACCGGATTGTTGGTCATGACGTCGATGGAGCAAATGCCGAGCTGCTTCAGCATCTCCGCCGCGAAATCGAAGCGGCGTTGGTCGAGGTCGAAACCGAGGACCTCGTCGGCGTCGTAGGTGTCCCAGCCGAGCGACTGCAGGCGGTAGGCGCGCATCTTGTTGGCAATGCCGTTGCCGCGACCTTCCTGGTCGAGATAGAGCAGCACGCCGCCGCCGTTCTTCGCCATCCACTCGACCGTGTCGCGCAGCTGGTCGCCGCAATCGCACTTGAGCGAGCCGAAGAGGTCGCCGGTGAGGCAGGCCGAGTGCAGACGCACCGGCACGGGCTGGGCCGGATCGGGCTTGCCGATGACGATGGCGACCTGGTCGCGCAGGCCCTCGCCGCCGCGGAATACGACGAACTCGGTTTCCGGAGCGCCCTCGAGCGGCACGGGCGCGCGGCCGACGATGCGGATGAGCCGGGCCTCGAGCTTGCGGAAGCCAACGATGGCGGATGCGTCTACCGAGAGAACGTGGCCGGGGGCCTCGGCTCCGGTCGCCAGCGGCACCATCACGACGGCGGGAACGATCAGTGCGAGACGGGCGAGTTCGAGGGCGGCCTCGTCGAGGTCGTCGACGGGCGAGACCGGCGCGTCGATCCGCGCCTCGACGGTGAGGGCGAGGTTCTCGATCCTGCCGGCGTCGAGGCGCGGCAGAGCGACCCGCGCCGGGGCAGTGCGCTCGAGGCCGAGGCGGCGCAGGCGGGCGGCCGGCAGCACCAGATGGGCCATGGTCGGGCTGAGGCGGGAAGCGGCTTCCGCCGCGCCGTGGTCGAGGCCGTCGACGGCAAAGACCAGCACGGCCCGTCCTTCGCTGCGGATCAGCACGGGGCGCGCAGCCCGCATTTCGGCAATGGCCCGCTCGACCTGGGCCCGGACGATATCGGCTGCGCCGCCGAGAATTCCGGAAGTATCCATCGTCAACAAGGCCTTTCATGCCCCCGTGGCGGCACCGGAAGGACGTCCATCCGGCTGCTCACGGTCCATGTATGGTGTCACTGTGCCTTTTGGATCAGGAGCGGCGAAAAAAGTGTCACCAGTCATCGTCGCATCAAAAGCGTCCGCCGTCATCGTTCCGTAACGACAGAGGGTGCGATGGCCCAGGGCTGGGCGGCACTTGCTTCGGCCCGCGCGCCCGCCCATCATCGCCACGAGACGAGAGAAGGGATGGCAGCCATGTCGCAGGCCGAGGTCTATTCGACGCCCCATCGGATCATCCACTGGGCAACCGCCGCGCTGATCATCGGCCTCGTGCCCATCGGCATCTTCATGTCGAGCATTCCCTATCCGCCCAATCCGGGTGCAAACCCGGCGCTGAAGAACAGCCTCTACGAGTGGCACAAGTCCTTCGGGCTGGTGGTGTTGATGCTGGCCGTGGCGCGCGTGGCGCTGAAAGTGACACAGGGCACCCCGCCACCGGTGCCGACCCTGACGAAATTCCAGCGCATCGCGTCGGGTGCGACCCACCATCTGCTCTACGTGCTGATCTTCCTCGTGCCCTTCCTCGGCTGGCTCGCCACCTCGATGTGCTACGGACCGGTCAACCTGTTCTGGACGATCCCGGTGACCCTGCCGTTCTCGGGCCAGGAGAGCACCTGTGCGGCCGTCTACCGCGTCCACTTCGGCACTGCCGTGCTGATGACGCTGCTCGTCTTCGCGCACGTGGGCGCGGCGCTCATGCACCTCGTCGTCATCAAGGATGGCGTGTTCCGGCGGATGTGGCCCTGAGCGTGAGGCTCTAGGGATCGGGACCTGAAACGACGCTGCCGGCGCCCGAGGGGCACCGGCAGCGCAAAAACCCTGCGGCTCCAGGCCGGCTTCGAATCTAATGGAGCGAATTCGCCCTCAGGCGCTCGATCTCGTCCTTCAGCTGCAGCTTTCGCCGCTTCAACTCCGTGATCTCCGCATCGGGGGAGGATGGACGGGCGACGACCTGACTCAACTGCCGGTCGAGTGCCTCATGACGCTTCTCGAGTTCCGCGAGGTGCGACTGCAAGCTCATCAAAGTCCTCCTTGTGGCAAAGAGTCCCGACGGCTTCGGACGAGGTCCGAAACGCATCGGACTGCCTTCGAGTGTGAACCCGTATGCGGCAAAGTAAAGTCACGGAATGTTACGGCGACGCTCCGCCGCAGGCATGAGCCCGCCTGCCGCCGCCTTGCCCAAGGCGTGGCGGCGGCGGCATAATGGACCCCGCGCCGGGCGCCGCCCGGGCACCGCCCCAGCCTCTGGATCCGCAATGGCATCGAACGACATCGACGAGCGCGAGGCGCTGGCGGAACTGGAGCGGCTGAGGCAGGAACATCGCGATCTCGACGCCGCCATCGACGCGCTGGCGCGGATGCCGGTGGCGGATCGCCTGCAGATCCAGCGGCTGAAGAAGCGCAAGCTGGTGCTGCGCGACCGCATCGCCTTCCTCGACGATCTGCTGACGCCCGACATCATCGCCTGAACGCCCGAAAGTCAGGCAAGAAATGGCCGTCGCGCCGTCTTGCTACGGGCCGGTCCTCTGCCTATTCTCCGCCGCTTCTTTCTGGATGCCGTCGATCCTCGACGTGCGGGGGGAGGCGTCGATGCCGGAGACGGCCGCGAGCGGGTCGAAGCCCGTCGCCATCATCATGGGGTCCCAGTCCGACTGGGCGACCATGCGTCATGCCGCCGAGATTCTGGCTGATCTCGATATCGGTCACGAGGCGCTCATCGTCTCGGCGCACCGCACGCCCGACCGCCTCTACGACTTCGCCCGATCGGCGCGGGATCGGGGCTTCAAGATCATCATCGCCGGGGCCGGCGGCGCCGCCCACCTGCCGGGGATGGCTGCGGCCCTGACCCCGCTCCCCGTTTTCGGCGTGCCGGTGGAGAGCAAGGCGCTCTCCGGCGTCGATTCGCTCCACTCCATCGTGCAGATGCCGGGCGGTATTCCGGTGGGCACTCTCGCCATCGGCAAGCCGGGCGCGATCAATGCCGCGCTGCTCGCGGCCGCCGTTCTCGCCCTGAACGACCCGGCCCTCGCAGGCCGGCTCGACGCCTATCGCGCGCGCCAGACGGCTGCCATCGCGGAGCGCCCCCGTGACGACCTCTGACCGCTCGGTCGGCCCGGACCAGATCATCGGCATCCTCGGCGGCGGGCAGCTCGGCCGCATGCTGGCGCTCGCCGGCGCACGGCTCGGCCTGCGCTGCCAGGTCTTCGCCCCGGAACCGGAGAGCCCCGCCTTCGACGTGGTCCGCCGCATCACGGAGGCCGATTATTCCGACGAGGAGGCGCTGGCGCGCTTCGCGGGCGACGTCGACGTCGTCACCTACGAGTTCGAGAACGTGCCGGCCCGCGCCGCAGACTTCCTGGCGAGCCGCCTCCCGGTGCGGCCAGGACCCATGGCCCTTACGGTCTCGCAGGACCGCGTCCGGGAGAAGACCTTCGCCCGCGAATGCGGCCTCGCCGTTCCCGAATTCGCGCCCATCGATTCGGTCGACGACCTCGCCCGCGCGCTGGAGACGATCGGCCGCCCGGCCGTGCTGAAAACGCGACGCTTCGGCTATGACGGCAAGGGCCAGGTGGTGATCCGCGCCGGAGACGATCCTGTCCGTGCGATGGCGGCGATCGGCCACCAGCCGGCCATTCTCGAGGCCTTCGTGTCGTTCGAGCGGGAGATCTCGGTCCTCGTCGTGCGCGGGGTGGACGGCGAAATCCGCCACTACGATCCGGTGGAGAACGTCCATCGCGGCGGCATCCTCAGGACGTCGACGGTTCCGGCCGCTATCGACGTGTCGCTCGGCGCGCGCGCCGCGCTGACCGGAACGGTCCTCGCCGAGAAGCTGGACTATGTGGGCGTGCTGGCGGTCGAACTCTTCGTGACCCGCGACGGCCAGCTGTTGCTGAACGAGATGGCGCCGCGCGTCCATAATTCCGGCCACTGGACGGAAGCCGCCTGCCATTGCTCCCAGTTCGAGAACCACATGCGGGCCGTCGCCGGCCTGCCGCTCGGCTCGACGTCGCGGCATTCCGACGCGGTGATGCAGAACCTCATCGGGAACGGCGTCGACAAGTGGCGCAGGCTCGCGGCCGAGGACGACAGCGTGCTGCATCTCTACGGCAAGCGCGACCAGCGCGAGGGCCGCAAGATGGGGCACGTCACACGGCTTTCGCCGCTCAGCCGAGACTGAGCAGGAGCGCGACGCCGCCGACGATCAGGGCGATGGCGAGACCCTCGCGGGGACTCGTCGCCTGCTTGATGATGGCGCCCGACACGATGCCGGCGAAGAGCACCTCGACGAGGGCGAGCGTGCGCACCTTGGCGACCGTCTCCAGGGCGAAGGCGAGAAACCAGAACTGCGAGGCGAAGGCGCCGAGGAAGCCTGCCGCGACCGAGGGCCGCCAGGCGCGGAAGATCGTCACCAGTCCCGCCCGGTCGGTGACGGCGAGATAGGCGGTCAGCACGGCTGTCTGGATGAAGAGGCTCCAGGCGAGGGTGGTGGTGGCGGCGAGCAGGAAGCTCTCCGTGTCGAGGCTACGGATGGCGCCGCGAAAGCCGACGGAGGCGAGGCCGAACAGGGCGGCCGAGACGATGCCGAGGGCCGCCGGCCGCAACGACTGCTCCGTGCCCGGCTTCCACGACATCAGGACGATGCCGCTGGTGGCGACGAGGATGGCGCTCCAGGCCCAGCCGGTCAGGTGGTCGCCGAGCAGCACCACGCCGAAGAGGGCGACCAGGACGGGCTCGGTCTTCGTATAGGCGGTGGTCACGACGAAGGAGCGCTCGCGCATCGCGGCGAGCATCAGCGCGGTGGCGCCGATCTGCGCCAGGGCGCCAGCGAGCGTCCAGGCCAGAAACCCGGCGGAAACCGATGGCGCGCGGGCCGGCACGGCCAGATGGACGATCGCGAGGAAGAGCAGCGCGAAGGGAAAGCCGTAGAGGAAGCGCACATGGGTGGCGCCGATCGTGCCGAGACGCTCGGTGAGGCTGCGCTGCAGGGCGTTGCGCGCGGTCTGGGCGGCGGCCGCGATGACGGTGAAGACGGCCCAGAGCCAGGGCATGACGAGCATCAAAGCACTCCCGATGCCTGCCTATCGGCTCTTCTGGCGCGGCGGGTCAATCGCGGCCGGTGCAGGGCAGCGGTGCCGTCCTCAGCGCAGGCCCGCCTGCCGGATCGCTGCGGTGCAGGACTGCGACAGCTGGCTCTGGTTGCTGCGCAGGCACGCCGAGACTCTGGCCGAATCGGTGCCGGCGCCGGGGCACTTGGCGTCGAGGTCCGGCTTGCAGGCGCGGTAGATGCTCATCCGCTGGGAGAAGGAGAGGTTTTCCCCCTGGGCAAGGACGGGCAGCGGCGCGAGGTTGGCGCAAAGGGCGAGGGCGATGACGGTTCGGCGTGTCATGGCGGCTCCGGCGATAGGATGTGGAAAGCGTCGCCCCAGCCGAGCCGCCGCGTCAAGCGGTGTGCCTCGCGGTCGCGGCTCGGCACGGTGCGCGAGACGGCGCCGCCGTGTGTGCAGAGGGCGAAGGTCGTTCCTGCCTTGTCGGCGCGGGGCGGACGCAGGATGCGCGCCGCGGCCGGGGTGACGGCGATGCCGGGCCGGGCGGCCACGAGATAGGCATAGCGCTCGTCCTCGAAAGGCACGTCGGCCCCTTTGGCGGCCTTGTGGGCGCGCAGGCGCGGCAGGCGGGCGGAGAAATGGCACCAGTCGGGTGGCGCGACCGGGCAGGGGGTCTCGCCGGTGCAGGGCGCGGCGATGCGGGCCCCCGCGGCGATGAGGGCACTCCGCGCGGCGGCGGTGACGGCGAAGCCCGCGGGCGTTCCCGGCTCGACCAGCACGAGCAACTGGCCCGCGGCGGCCCAGAGGCTGCGCGTGGCGACCGCGACTTCGGCCGGCTTCAGTTCGTTGAGCGCATAGCTCGCCATCACGAGGTCCGCGGGCGGCAGAGCCTCGGCGCCGAGCTTCGCGGTGCGCCAGTCGGCCGCGGCGACGAGATCCGGCCCCGACGCCGCGAGGTCGCGGCCGAGGCCGATCATGCCGGGATGGGCGTCGCGCAGCGTCGCGTGCGTCAGACTGTCGAAGACCGTTGCGGCGGCCCAGGTGGCCGTGCCCGGCCCGCAGCCGACGTCCAGCACCGAGCGGGGAGCGCAATCGATCCGGGCCGCCGCCTCCCACAGAACGGCGGCGCAGGCTGCATAGGTCGCCGGCATGCGCGCCACGGCATAGGCGGCGAGATCGACGGGGGAGGGCAGTCGCGAGCCGCGGCCGGCGCGATAATCCGCCGTCAGGCGGGCGCTGGCGGCGGCGAGCTCGCGCCCGCCGAAGCGGCCGGCGAGCCCGTCGAGGGCAGCCCTCAGCGCCGGCGGCAGGTCGGCGCTCAATCCTGCACCGGCACCGTGTAGTTCAGCCCGAGACGGCCGCCGTCCGCATAGATGGTCTGGCCGGTGATGTAGCTGGAGGCGTCGGAAGCGAGGAACACGGCGACCTTGGCGATCTCGTCGGGCTCGCCGAGGCGGCGCAGCGGCGTGCGGGAGAACAGCCGGTGGCGCGCGGCCTTGTCGGTGTTGACGCTCGCCAGCATCTCGGTGGCGATGGAGCCCGGGCCAATGGCGTTGACGCGGATGCCGTATTCCGAGAGGCCGAGGGCCATGACGTTGGTGAGCTGCCCGACGCCGCCCTTGGAGACGCAGTAGGGCGTCTGGTTGACGATGGCGAGCCGGGCGTTGACCGAGCTCATGTTGACGATGGCGCCGGGCGTCTTGCCGGCCTTGACCTGCTCGACCATGCGGCGGGCGACAGCCTGCCCGACGAGGAACGAGCCCTTGAGGTTCACCCGCAGCACCTTGTCGAAATCGGCCTCGGCGAGGTCGAGGAACTCGGCGCTGTGGACGATGCCGGCATTGTTCACGAGGACGTCGATGTCGCCGCCGAACGCCTTGCGCGCGCCCTCGACGAGGCCGGCCACCGAGGCGGCGTCGCCGACGTCCGCTGCCACGAAGGCGGCCTTGCCGATCTCCGCCAGCTCGGCGGCCGTCGCTCGGCCGGCCTCGTCGGCGATGTCGGAGAGGACGACGCTGGCGCCCTCCTTCACGAAACGCTCGGCGATGGCCTTGCCGATGCCGCGCGCGGCCCCCGTGACGATGGCTACCTTGCCGTCCAGTGCGCCCATGGTGATCCCCTGATGTCGGTGCAGAAGGCGCTTCTAGACCAGAAGCGCAGGCGGCGGGAGGGGGCCCGGAGAAGGGGCGTGCTGCGCTCAGACCTTCTGGAGCGGGCGGTGCGGCCCCTCGGGCAGCGTCACGGTGATGGCGTCGCCACGCCGGACGGTGCCACCGGTGACGACGATCCCCATGATCCCGGCCTTGCGCACGAGATTGCCCTCGGCGTCGCGGTCGAGCGTCGCCTGCATCAGCCCGTCCTGGAACCGGTCCATCTGGATGCAGGGGTTGCGCAGTCCGGTGATCTCGATGACCGCACCGCCGATGGAGAGCCGGGCGCCGGTCGGCAGGCCGAGGAGGACGATGCCGGACGTGGTGATGTTCTCGCCGAGTTCCGCGGGGCCGACGGAAAAGCCCTTCGCCGCCAGTTCGTCGAAGAGCTCGGCGTGGATGAGATGGACCTGGCGCAGATTCGGCAGCGTCGGGTTGAAGCGGGCGCGGGAGCGGTGCTTCACAGTCACCCCGCAATGAGCGTCGCCCGCCACGCCCTCGCCGGCGATCAGCGTGATCTCCTGCACGGACGCTTTCGAGAACCGGTGCCGCCGGTCGAGGCTGACGGAAATGACCTGGCCCATGGCATGCCTCCGCGAAAGCCGCCTTGTGCCCCGGCGCTGGCGGCCTGTCACCCCGGGGGAACGGGGCAGGCCCCTGCGGCAGCAGCCATGGACGGGGCCCGCCCGCGGCCCTATTCAGGCCGGATGCCCAGCACCGTTCTCTTCGACCTCGACGGGACCCTCACCGATCCCGCGCCCGGAATCATCGGCTCGTTCCGCAAGGCGCTGGCCGATCTCGGTCATGAGCCGCCGCCCTACGAGACGCTCGGCTGGATCATCGGTCCGGCGCTGCGGCTCTCCTTTCCTAAGGTGATGGGGGAGGGGGCGGACGCGGAGGCCGCCGTCGAGCGCTACCGGGTGCACTACCGCGCCGGCGGTATGTACGATCTGTCGCTCTATCCCGGCATGATGGACGCCGTCGTCGCCATCGGCGCGGTGTCGGACCGGATGTTCGTCTGCACGGCCAAACCCGAGCCCTATGCTGTCCCCATCGTGGAGCGCTTCGGCTATGCGCCGCATTTCCAGCGGGTCTACGGCGCGGCGCTCGACGGCAGCCTCGACGACAAGGCCGACATCATCGCCAAGATCATCGCGGAACAGGGCATCGACCCCGCCGATACCGTGATGATCGGCGACCGGATGCACGACATCCACGCGGCGCAGCGGCACGGCATCGCCTCGATCGGCGTCGCCTGGGGCTATGGCGGCGTGGTGGAACTCAGGGAAGCCGGCGCGACCGCGATCTGCCAGCGGCCGCAGGACCTGCCGGGCATGGTGGCAGCGCTGCTGGCGTGACCCCGGCGGGGCCGGCCTCCCTTGCACTCGCCGGCCGGATCGTGTAGTGCCCCGGCCATTCCACACGCGGACCCGCGGCTGAGGACGAATGTCCTTTGCCGCTCCGGTGGCGACGGAGCCTCACCCGAGGCCGGCCATAGTCCGCGGAGGCACAACCGGAGAAGACCCATGGCGCTGCCCGATTTCAGCATGCGTCAGCTTTTGGAAGCTGGCTGCCACTTTGGCCATCAGGCCCACCGCTGGAACCCGAAGATGAACCAGTACATCTTTGGCGTCCGCAACAACATCCACATCCTCGACCTCGCCCAGACCGTGCCGATGCTGCACCGCGCGCTCGTCGCCGTGTCCGACACGGTGGCCAAGGGCGGCCGCGTCCTCTTCGTCGGCACCAAGCGCCAGGCGCAGGAGTCGATCGCCGCCGGTGCCAAGCAGTGCGCCCAGTACTACGTGAACTCCCGCTGGCTCGGCGGCACGATGACCAACTGGAAGACCGTGTCCGGCTCGATCTCGCGCCTGCGCAAGCTGGACGAGGCCCTGGCCTCGGGCGGCGCCGGCTACACCAAGAAGGAAGCGCTGACCCTCGCCCGCGAGAAGGACAAGCTCGAGCGCAACCTGGGTGGCATCAAGGACATGGGCGGCGTGCCGGACCTGATGTTCGTGATCGACACCAACAAGGAGGCGATCGCCATCCTCGAGGCCAAGCGCCTCGGCATCCCGGTCGTCGCCATCGTCGATACCAACTGCGATCCGGACGGCATCACCTATCCGATCCCGGGCAATGACGACGCCGGCCGCGCCATTTCGCTCTACTGCGACCTGATCGCCCGCGCCGCCATCGACGGCATCGGCCGCGCCCAGGGCTCGTCGGGCATGGATCTCGGCGCCTCCGAGAAGCCGATGGTCGAGGACCTGCCCGAGGCCGCCGCTCCCGCCGGCGTCGAGCGTCTCGCCGGTCCGCGTGGCCCGGCCGACGAGCTGATCAAGCTCACCGGCGTGTCGCCGGAGATCGAGAAGCAGCTCAACGACCTCGGCATCTTCCACTACTGGCAGATCGCCGGCTTCACCCCGGCCGATGCCGCCGAGATCGGCGACAGCGTCGGCCTGCCGGGCCGCGTCCAGGGCTGGATCGACCAGGCCAAGACGCTGGTCGAGGCCGAAGCCGCCTGATCGGGCCAACCGGCCGGCGTCATCCGCGCGACACGAAAGCCGTGTTGGGCGGAGATCGGTTCTGAGTTCCGGCCGGCTCGCTTCCGCGGGCCGGCCGTTTCCCTTCCCACAGACTTTCAATTCGAGGACGGACCCATGGCGAACATCACCGCCCAGATGGTCAAGGAACTGCGCGAAATGACCGGCGCAGGCATGATGGACTGCAAGTCCGCGCTGAACGAGACCGGCGGCGACATCGAGGCTGCGGACGATCTGCTGCGCAAGCAGGGCCTGTCGAAGGCCGCCAAGCAGGCCGGGCGCGTCGCGGCCGAGGGCCTGGTCGGCATCGTCACCGCCGGCCCGAAGGCCGCCGTGGTCGAGGTCAACTCCGAGACTGACTTTGTCGCCCGCAACGAGCAGTTCCAGAACCTCGTCAAGTCGATCGCCGACGTCGCCCTGAAGACCGGCAACGAGGTCGAGGCGATCCTCGCCGCACCCGCCGCCGCTGGCGGCTCGGTCGCCGACGCCATCGCCTCGGCTGTCGCCACCATCGGCGAGAACATGACGCTGCGCCGCGCGTCCGTCCTGTCCGTGTCGGACGGTGTCGTCGGCAGCTACATCCACAACGCCGTCGAGCCGGGCCTCGGCAAGATCGGCGTGCTGGTGGCGCTCGAGTCGACCGGATCCAAGGACGAACTGGCCGCCCTCGGCCGCATGGTCGCGATGCACGTCGCCGCCGCCAACCCGCTGGCGCTGGACGCCGAGGGTCTCGACCCGGCCGTCGTCGCGCGCGAAAAGGCCATCCTGGCTGAGAAGAACGCCGGCAAGCCGGAGAACGTCATCGCCAAGATCGTCGAGTCCGGCATCAAGACCTACGCCAAGGAGGTCTGCCTCCTCGAGCAGATCTACATCCACGACGGCGGCAAGACGGTCGCCCAGGCGCTGAAGGAAGCCGAGAGCAAGGTCGGCGCCCCGATCAAGCTGAAGGCCTTCACCCGCTTCGCCCTCGGCGAGGGCATCGAGAAGGCCGAGAGCGACTTCGCGGCCGAGGTCGCGGCGCAGGCCGGCCTGAAGAGCTGACGCCTGGCGTCATTGCGGACGAGGGGAAGGGGCGGGAAACCGCCCCTTTTTCTTTGGCGCGCCGCGTCAGGCGGCCAGCGCCTCCTCGACGTCGCGCAGGCGATCCTTGCCGAAATACATCTCGCGTCCGATGAAGAAGGTCGGCACGCCGAAAGCGCCACGGCCGACGGACGCCTCGGTATTGGCGATGAGCCCGGCCTTGACGTCCGGTGCCTGGGCCGCCTCCAGCAAGGCCGCGCCGTCGAGACCGGAGGCGTCCATGGCGGTCTTGAAGACGGCGGGGTCGTCCATCTTCTTCGGCTCGACCCACATGTGGTGGAAAGCCGCCTCGACATAGGGGCCGAGGCGCCCCTCCTTGTCCATCGCCACCGCCCCGCGCATGAGCATCAGCGTGTTGACGGGAAAGAACGGGTTCATCTTGAAGCCGGTCAGCCCATGGCGGGCGATGAAGCGGGCGATTTCCAGCCGTTCGTAGGCGAGCTTGTTGCGGATGCCGGCGAAGGCCTCGAAGGGCGAGCGGTTATGGGTCGCCTTGAAGATGCCGCCGAGCAGCACCGGCACGTAGCGCAGGGTCGCGCCCGTCCGCTCGGCGATGCCGGGCAGCACCTTGTGGACGAAATAGGCATTGGGACTGCCGACGTCGAAATGGAATTCGACCAGCCTGGGTCCGTTCAGCGACATGGGCGCCTCGTCGTCGGCATCTGTGTCCATCACCATGTCTCCCCGTAGGGCCGGATGTCGAGTTCGTGTGTCCACGCATCACGCGGCTGGCCGTGGAGCTGCCAGTAGGTCTCGGCTATCGAAGACGGGTTCATCAATTCGTCCGGCGCAACGTCGTCGAGGCCGGTGCGCTCGCGCCGGAGGTTGCGCACGAAGGGGGTGTCGACGCCTGCGTCGATGACGAGATGGGCGACATGGATGTTCTTTGGCCCGAGTTCGCGGGCCATGCTCTGCGCGAGAGCGCGCAGGCCGAACTTGGCGCTGGCAAACGCGGCGAAGCCCGACCCGCCGCGCAGGCTGGCCGTGGCGCCAGTGAAGAAGATGGAGCCGCGGCCCCGCGGCACCATGAGCCGCGCCGCCTCCCTCCCGGTAAGGAAACCGCCGTAGCAGGCGAGCTCCCAGACCTTGCGAAAGACCCGCTCGGAGGTGTCGAGGATCGGAAAGCGGACATTTCCGCCGACATTGAAGACGCAGACCTCCAGCGGCGCATGGGCGTCCGCCTCGGCGAGGAAGGCGGTGACCTCATCCTCGCGGCGCGCGTCGAGGCTTCGGCCATAACAGGTCCCGCCGGCGGCGGTGATTTCCTGCTCGAGCGCCGCGAGCCTGTCGCCGTTGCGGCGGCCGGCGAAGACCGCATAGCCGCCGGCGGCGAAGCGACGGGCGATGGCGGCTCCGATATGGTCTCCCGCGCCGACGACGGCGACGCTGGCCTTCGGGTTCGGCATGCGCGGGGCTCCGGTGTTGACGGGGTGGGCGAGGGGGCAGCCTATATCGTGTATCAGCACGATGCCAAGGGCGGGGAGCGCGGCGTCTCGGCTGTTGCGCCCGGCGGTCATTCCGCTAAACCCGGCGGACCAAACATCTCAGACGGCGATGACGAATCGGGGGAACGATATGGCCGGGCCACGCTACGGGCGCGCGCTGGTGAAGGTGTCCGGCGAGGCGCTGGCGGGCGACCAGGAGTTCGGGTTCGACGCACCGACGATGAAGACCATCGCCGAGGACCTCATCGCGGCCGCCAGGGCCGGCACCGGTATCGCGGTCGTGGTCGGCGGCGGCAACATTTTCCGTGGCCGGCAGATCGCCGGGATCGGCCTCAGCCGCGTCGACGCCGACGCCATCGGCCGTCTGGCGACCGTGATGAACGCCATCGCGCTGGCCGGCCAGATCAATGCGCTCGGCCATCCCGCCATCGCCCTCTCCGCCGAGCCGGTGCCGGAGGCCCTCGACGTCTACACGGTGCGCCATGCGCTCGCCCATCTCGCGGCGGGCAAAATCGTCGTGCTCGGCGGCGGCATCGGCGTGCCTCTGCTGACCACCGACACCACCGCCACCATGCGCGCCGTGGAGCTCGGCTGCGACGTCGTGTTGAAGGGCACCAATGTCGACGGCATCTATTCGGCCGATCCCAAGCGCGACCCCACCGCGGTGCGTTTCGACCAGCTCACCGCCGACGAGGCGATCGCGCGCGATCTCAAGGTGATGGACACGGCCGCCTTCGCGCTTGCCCGGGAGAACCGTCTTCCGATAATCGTGTTCTCCCTCGATGCCCCCGGCGCCGTCGCGTCGGTGCTGGCGGGCGAGGGCCGATGCACCGTGGTCACCGTCTGACCGCGCCAGTGACCTTCCCGCGGATCCGTCCGCGCAATCTCCAAGAGGCGTACCCCATGGCCGCGTCCCCGACCTTCGATCTTGGCGACCTCACGCGTCGCATGCAGAGCTCGATCGCATCCTTCAAACACGAACTGGGCACGCTGCGCACCGGCCGCGCCTCGCCGAACCTCCTGGACCCGATCCAGGTCGAGGCCTACGGCCAGTCGATGCACATCAACCAGGTCGCGACCGTGAGCGTGCCGGAACCGCGCCTGCTCTCCGTCCAGGTCTGGGACCGCTCCATGGTCGGCCCGGTGGAGAAGGCGATCCGCGAGTCGAGCCTCGGCCTCAATCCGCAGACCGAGGGCCAGGTCATCCGCCTGCGCATCCCCGAGCTGACCCAGGATCGCCGCAAGGACATGGTCAAGGTCGCGCACAAATATGCCGAGGGCGCGCGCGTGGCGATCCGCCATATCCGCCGCGACGGGATGGACATCCTGAAGGCCAAGGAGAAGGATCACTCGATGAGCGAGGACGAGAACGTCCGCGCCGCCGACCAGGTCCAGAAGGAAACCGACAAGCACATCGTCGAGATCGACCAGCTGCTCGCGCAGAAGGAAAAAGAGATCATGACGGTCTGAGGCGGAAACGGACATGACCATGGTGGACCGACAAGGCCTGGCCGCTGAACAGGGTGTCGCCGAGGCGGCGCCCGCGGCGCTGCCGCGTCATGTCGCCATCATCATGGACGGAAACGGCCGGTGGGCGAAACAGCGCGGCCTGCCGCGAATCGAGGGCCACCGGCGCGGCGTCGACGCCTTGCGGCGCACGCTGCGGGCGGCCCGCGAGATCGGGATCGAGACTGTGACGGTCTATTCCTTCTCGTCGGAGAACTGGTCGCGTCCGCCCGCAGAAGTGTCGGCACTGATGGGCCTGCTCAAGCGCTTCATCCGCAACGACCTCGCCGAACTGCACGAGGCGGGGGTGCGCGTGCGCATCGCCGGCGACCGCGACAGCCTCGAGCCCGACATTCGCCTGCTGCTGACGGAGGCGGAGGCGCTGACCCGTGGCAATACCCGCCAGACGCTCATCGTCGCCTTCAACTACGGCTCGCGCCAGGAGATCGCCGCAGCCGCGCGGGCGCTGGCGGCGGAGGTGGCGCGGGGAGAGCGCACCGCGGAGAGCATCACGCCCGAGGCCATCGAGGCGCGGCTCAGCACGGCCGGCACTCCTGATCCGGACCTCGTCATCCGCACCTCCGGCGAGATGCGGCTGTCCAATTTCCTCATGTGGCAGTCGGCCTACGCCGAACTCGTCTTCCAGCCCATCCTGTGGCCCGACTACGGCCGCGAGGCGCTGATGGAGGCCCTCGTCGAATATGGTCGCCGCGAGCGCCGCTACGGCGGCCTCGGCTCCGTCGGCGCCTGACATGCGGCCCGACCAGCGCCCCGCGGGCGCCTTCTCCGATCCGGACCTGAAGAAGCGCGTCGTCTCGGCGCTGGTACTCATTCCGGTCGCGATCTTCACCGCCTGGCTCGGCGACTGGCCCTTCGCCATCCTGTGGCTCTGCGGCGCGGCGCTGGTGCTGCGGGAATGGAACCGGCTGGTCCTGCCCGAGGCGCCGCCGGCTCTCTATGCCGGCGAACTCGTCGCGCTCACCGCCGCGCTCGGCCTCGAGCGGTACTTCCTCAATCCCGGCTTCGCCATGGTGGCCCTCGGCGCCGGCGCCGGCGTCGCTCTGGCGCTCAGCCCGCAGGGGCGATCCCGCTGGGCGATCGCGGGGCTCCTCTATGCCGCCGCCGTGGTGCTCGGACCGACCATCCTGCGGGACGACAATGCACTCGGGTTCGTCGCTATCCTCTGGCTCTTCGCGGTTGTCTGGGGCACCGACGTCGCCGCCTATTTCGCCGGCCGCTCCATCGGCGGTCCGAAGCTGTGGCCGCGCCTGTCGCCGAAGAAGACCTGGTCGGGGTTCATCGGCGGGACGCTGCTGGGAACGGCCATTGCCCTCGTGGTGGTGCGGCTCGCCGGCATTCCCCTCAGCATCGGGCTCGCGATCGCCACCTGGGTCATCGCGGCGCTGAGCCAGGGCGGCGACCTCTTCGAGTCCTCGGTCAAGCGGCGTTTCGCGGCCAAGGATGCGGGATCGCTCATCCCTGGCCATGGCGGCGTCATGGACCGTCTCGACGGCTTCCTCGTCGCCGCGGTCGCAGCGGCGGCGCTGGGGCTGATGCGCGGCGGATCGGCCAACCCCGCCGCCGGGCTGCTGGTGTGGTGAGCGTGCGCCGCCTTACCATCCTCGGTGCCACGGGCTCGGTCGGCACCAGCACGATGGACATCGTCGGGCGTCACCGCGACCGTTTCGCCGTGGAGGCGGTGACGGCCAATGGCGACGCGGCGGGTCTTGCCCGCATCGCACGCGATTTCGGCGCCCGTTTCGCCGCGGTGGCGGATGAAGCCGCCTATCCGGCGCTGAAGGAGGCCCTTGCCGGCAGCGGCATCGAGGCGGCGGCGGGCCCCGCGGCGGTGGCGGCCGCGGCGGCGCGACCCGCCGACATGGTCGTCGCGGCGATATCCGGCGCGGCCGGTGTCGAGCCGGTGCTGGCCGCGATCGGGCAGGGGACGACGGTCGCGCTCGCCAACAAGGAGAGCCTCGTCGCTGCGGGCACGATGGTGATGGGGGCCGCGACGGCTGGAGGCGTCGCCATCCTCCCCGTCGATTCCGAGCACAACGCCGTCTTCCAGGCGCTGGCGGGCTCGCGCATGGAGGATGTCGAGACCGTCTGGATCACCGCGTCAGGCGGCCCCTTCCGGACCTGGGACGCGGCGGCGATCGCTGCGGCGCGGCCCGAGGACGCGCTCAAGCACCCCAACTACGCCATGGGCGCCAAGGTAACGGTCGACTCGGCCGGCCTGATGAACAAGGGGCTCGAGCTCATCGAGGCGCACCACCTGTTCTCGCTGCCGCCGGAGCGGCTGAAGGCGCTGATCCACCCCCAGCAGGTCGTGCACGGCATGGTCGGTTATCGCGACGGGTCGATCGTGGCGCAGCTTGGCGCCGCCGACATGCGGGTGCCGATCGCCCATTGCCTCGGCTTTCCGGAGCGGATCGACGGACCGTCGCGGCGGCTCGACTTCGCCGCCATCGCGACACTGACCTTCGAGGAACCCGACCTCGTCCGCTTCCCGGCCCTGCGCCTCGCCATCGAGGCGATGACAGCCGGAGGGAGGGCGCCGACCGTGCTCAACGCCGCCAACGAGGTGGCGGTGGAAGCGTTCCTCGCCCGCGACATCGGCTTCTGCGACATCGCGCCGCTCGTCGAGGCGGTCCTCGCGGCGGAAGGCGTCGGCCCCGCTCCGGCCACATTGGACGATTTATGGTTGATTGACCATGCCGCCAGACAGCGGGCGAGGGCCACTATGCTTAACGCCCGGGCTGCGGCATCTTGAACGTGGGAGGGTATGAGTCTCGGATTTCCGCGGCTGATATCCATGGGACATCGCAATGAACGTCGTTTCCGCTCTGGGCGGATGGGGCCAGACCCTGATCTGGACCATCATTCCGTTCCTGTTCGTCCTGACCGTCGTGGTGTTCTTCCACGAGCTCGGGCACTTCTGGGTGGCGCGCCGCAACGGCGTGCGCGTAGAGGTGTTCTCGATCGGTTTCGGGCGCGAGCTGGTGGGCTTCAACGACCGGCACGGCACCCGCTGGAAGCTGTGCCTCATTCCCCTCGGCGGCTACGTGAAGTTCTACGGCGATGCCGACGCGGCCTCGACGCCCGATTTCGACGCGGCCTCGGCCATGACCGAGACCCAGCGCTCGGAGAGCTTCTTCCACAAATCCATCGGCCAGCGCGCCGCCATCGTGGCGGCCGGGCCAATCGCCAACTTCATTCTCGCCGTCGTCATCTTCGCCGGCGTCTTCACCCTCTTTGGCAAGCCGATCACCCAGCCGCGGGTGGAGACGATCGTCGCCGACAGCGCCGCGCAGAAGGCCGGGTTCCAGCCGGGTGACCTCGTCCTCGCCATCGGCGGCCGGCCGATCGAGAGCTTCTCCGACATGCAGCGCATCGTCGGCTCCAGCGCCGGCGAGACTCTGACGATCAAGGTGCAGCGCGACGGCCGCGAGCTCGACCTGACCGCCGTCCCGACCGTCTTCGAGTTCAAGGACCGCTTCGGCGGCACCCACCGCATCGGCCGCCTCGGCATTTCCCGCTCGAACCAGCCGGGCGACACGCAGATCCGCCGCTACGATCCCTTCACCGCGACCTGGATGGGCATGAAGGAAACGTGGTTCGTGGTGGAGCGCACCTTCGCCTATCTCGGCGGCGTCGTGATGGGCACGCAGAGCGCCGACCAGCTCGGTGGTCCCATCAGAATCGCTCAGGTCTCGGGCGAGGCCGCGCAGATCGGATTCGTGGCCCTCCTGAGCCTCGCGGCTCTCATTTCCGTGTCGATCGGCCTCCTCAATCTCTTCCCCATTCCGATGCTCGACGGCGGCCATCTCGTCTTCTACGCGATCGAGGCCGTGCGCGGCCGTCCGATGAGCGAAGGGGCCCAGGAAATGGCGTTCCGCTTCGGTTTGGCGCTGGTTCTGATGCTGATGATCTTCGCCACCTGGAACGACATCCGGGGGCTCGTCGGCTGATGGCAGGCGTGGCGAACCGGCAACGGATTTCGAAAAACCGGCCGGGCCGGGGCGGTGCGGTTTGCACTCCCGGACAAACCGGTTACAAGCGTGTCGCCCGGGCGGAATCCACGGGTGGTTCGCGTTCGCGTGAAACCGACATACCAAACAGACAGGCGCGTGCTTCATGACTTCTTTCGCTCGGACGGTCCGAACGGTCGTGATCGCAGGGACGATGACCGCAGTGGGCGTGGTGATGGCCACGACCGCGGGCATGGTGCTCTCGACAGAGGTGAATGCGCAGTCGGCGAGCGGCATCGTCGTGCAAGGCAACCGCCGCATCGAGGCGGATACGGTCCGTTCCTACTTCCGCACCGGCCCCGGTGAGCCGCTGACCGCCGCCCGTGTCGACGAGGCCATCAAGGCCATGTACGCGACGGGCCTGTTCCGCGACGTCCGCGTCAGCCGCCAGGGCGGCCGCCTCGTCGTCCAAGTCGCCGAGAACGAGGTCATCAACCGGGTCGTCTTCGAGGGCAACCGCCGCCTGAAGACCGAGCAGCTGCAGGGCGAGATCGAGTCGCGGGCCCGCGGCACCTTCTCCCGCGCCACGGTCCAGTCCGACACCCAGCGCCTCTACGACGTCTATCGCCGCACCGGCCGCTACGAGGTCGAGATCGTGCCGAAGACGATCGAGCAGCCGAATGGCCGCATTGACCTGATCTTCGAGATCACCGAGGGCAAGAAGGCCGGCGTCCGCGCCATCAATTTCGTCGGCAACAACGCCTTCGGCCGCCAGCGTCTGCTGGACGTGATGTCGACGGCCGAGACCGGCATCCTGTCCTGGCTCAAGTCCAACGACGTCTATGACGCCGACCGCCTGAACGCCGACCAGGAGGCCATCCGTCGCCTCTACCTGCGCGCCGGCTACGTCGACATGCGCATTCTCTCGGCGCGCGCCGACTTCGACCAGGCCGCCAACTCGTTCAACATCGTCATCGAGATCGAGGAAGGTCCGCAGTACCGGATCGGTTCGGTCGACGTGCAGTCGAACATCCGCGACGTCGAGGGTTCGACCCTGCGCGGCGCCGTGAAGACCCAGCCCGGCGCCGTCTACAACGTCGAGCTTGTCGACAAGTCGCTCGAGGACGTGACCCTCGAGGTCGCCCGCCGCGGCTATGCCTTCGCCTCCGTCCGCCCGCGCGGCGAGCGTGACCCGTCGACGCTGACCGTCAACCTCGTCTACGTCGTCGAGGAAGGCCCGCGCGTCTATGTCGAGCGCATCAACGTGCGCGGCAACACCCGCACCCAGGACCGCGTCATCCGCCGCGAGTTCGATATGGCCGAGGGCGACGCGTACAACCGCGTGCTCGTCGACCGCGCCGAGCGTCGCCTGAAGAACCTCGGGTTCTTCAAGGAAGTGAAGATCACCACCGAGCCGGGCTCGGCCGCCGACCGCGTGATCGTCAACGTCGAGGTCCAGGACCAGCCGACGGGTGCCTTCTCGATCGCCGGTGGCTACTCGACTGCGGATGGCTTTATCGCCGAGGCCTCCGTCGAAGAGCGCAACTTCCTTGGTCGCGGCCAGTTCGTTCGCCTGGGCGGCATGTTCGGCCAGCGCTCGCGCGGCATCAACTTCTCCTTCACCGAGCCCTTCCTGATGGACTACCGTCTGTCGGGTGGCTTCGACCTGTTCTACCGCCACACCAGCCGCGCCACCTATCAGCCGTTCGAGTCGACCTCGTACGGCGGCACGCTGCGCCTCGGCATCCCGATCACCGAGCAGTTCGCGGTCCAGCTGCGCTACAGCGCCGTGTCGCAGCGGATCTCCATCCGCGACGACCAGACGAACTGCTACAGCAGCTACACGGGCCCGCTGCGCCAGTACAACAACAACGGCACGCTCTCCTATTTCGAGGGCGGCGACCCGCGTGCTGCTGCTGCCGGCGTCGACCAGGGTGCTGCCTCGCTGGCTCCGGACGGCACGATCAACACCGCCGGCCTCGGCCGTGCCTACAACTGCCTCGACGACGGCGAAGTCTCGGGGGCGCTGCGCGCCATCAACAACCGCACGCGCTTCATTTCGATGCTCGGCTATTCGCTGATCTATTCGAACCTCGATCGTGCCATCAATCCGAGCCAGGGCCTCTACGCCGAGCTGCGCCAGGACGTGGCCGGCATCGGCGGCAACGCCCGCTTCGTCCGTACCACGGGTGACGCGCGCTACTACCACGACCTGACCAACGACTGGATTGCCATGCTGCGCGTCCAGGGTGGCCACATCGCCGGTCTCGGCGGCAAGCTCGACTCGGTGGACCAGTTCTTCATGGGTCCGGAGCTCGTGCGCGGCTTCCAGACCGCCGGTATCGGTCCGCGCGACTTCGCGATCCGCAACGCGGCGGCCGGTGTGCCTCTGGACCGGGCGGCCGACGCGGTCGGCGGCACGATGTACTGGGGCGCCTCGGCGGAGGTCACCTTCCCGATCACGTTCCTGCCGAAGGATTTCGGCATGCGCGGCGCGCTCTATGCGGATGCCGGCTCGGTGTGGGGCTACAGCTCGATCAACTCGTTCAATACGGGCGGGACGAACCTGCTGGTCGACCTCCAGGGGTCGGAAGCCCACAAGATCCGCTCGTCCGTGGGTGTCGGCCTCCTGTGGAACTCGCCCTTCGGCCCGATCCGCTTCGACTACTCCTTCGTCCTCTCGAAGGCGAGGGGCGACCAGACGCAGGCCTTCCGCTTCTCGGGCGGCACGCGCTTCTGACCGTCGGCGTCCCTGTCCAGGGGCGCTGCGGTCCCTGGCGGGATGATCATGACGGAACCCCAGTTCCTTGTTCCGGCCGAGGCGATGACCGTCGCCTCGGTCGCGGCTTTTCTGAAGGCCGAATGGGTCGGCGGCGACGGCGACCGCGCCATCGGCCGTGTTTCGGCGCTCGCCAACGCCTCGCCCGACAGCCTGACCTTCCTCGACAATTCCAAATATGCCGATCAGCTCGCGGCGACGCGGGCCGCGGCCTGCCTCGTCTCCGGCCGGCAGCGGGACCTCGTGCCGGCGGGCGTCGCGGCCATCGTCGTCGCTCATCCGCACGCGGCCTTCGTCTCTGTGTCGCGCAAGCTCTATCCGCAGGCGCTGCGTCCGCAGTCGCTGTTCTGCGCCACCGGGATTTCGCCGGGCGCGATGATTCACCCCTCCGCGAGGCTTGAGCCGGGCGTGGTGGTCGATCCGGGTGTGGTCGTCGGGCCGCAGGCCGAGGTCGGGTCCGGCACACTGCTGGCGGCTGGCTGCGTCATTGGACCGGGGGTGCGGATCGGGCGCGACTGCGCCATCGGTCCCCATGTCTCGCTTGTTCACGCGCTGCTCGGCAACCGGGTCATCGTCCATGCCGGCGTGCGCATCGGCCAGGACGGTTTCGGCTTCGAGCTCGGCCGGCAGAAGCACGCCAAGGTACCGCAGGTCGGGCGCGTCATCATTCAGGACGACGTGGAGATCGGCGCCAACACCACGGTGGACCGTGGCCACGTGCTCGATACCGTGATCGGTGAGGGCACCAAGATCGACAACCTCGTGCAGATCGCCCACAACGTCGAGATCGGCCGCCACTGCGTCATCGTCAGCCAGGTCGGCATTTCCGGCTCGGCGCGTTTGGGCGATTTCGTCATGCTGGGCGGGCAGGTCGGCGTCAACAACCACGTCACCGTCGGCCACGGCGCCCAGATTGCCGCCACCTCCATCGTCAAGGATGATGTGCCCGACGGGGCGCGCTGGGGCGGCCGGCCGGCCAAGCCGGTGCGAGACTGGTTCCGCGAGATCGCCGCGGTGGAACGGTTGGCGCGCGCAAGGCCCGCCGACAAGGACGAGGGGGCTTCCTGACGATGAACGAGACGACGACCAGCATCGATACGGCCGGCATCCAGAAGATTCTCAGCGTGCTGCCGCACCGCTATCCGTTCCTGCTCATCGACAAGATCGTCGACATCCGCGGCGATGAATTCGGCATCGGCATCAAGAACGTCACGGCCAACGAGCCGCAGTTCATGGGTCATTTCCCTGGCAACCCGATCATGCCCGGCGTCCTGATGATCGAGGGCATGGCCCAGACCGGCGGCGTCATGGCGCTGACCTCGGTGGGCGGAACGGGCAAGCTCGTCTTCTTCATGACCATCGACAAGGCGAAGTTCCGCAAGCCGGTCACGCCCGGGGACCGGATCGAGTATCACATGACGAAGATCGCCAAGAAGCGTAACATCTGGTTCTACCGCGGCGAGGCCATGGTCGACGGCAAGCTGGTCGCGGAAGCCGAACTTTCGGCCATGCTGGCGGACGCCTGACCCATGACAAGCCGCGCGACCGAGATCCATCCGCTGGCCTATGTGGCACCCGCGGCCCGGCTGGGGCAGGGTGTCAGCATCGGTCCCTTCTGCACGGTGGGCCCGGACGTGGAGATCGGCGACGGCGTGACGCTGCACTCCCACGTCAATCTCGACGGCCATACGACCATCGGGGCGCGCAGCGAGATCTTTCCCTTCGCTTCCATCGGGACCGCGCCGCAGGACCTCTCCTACAAGGGCGACCCGACGACTGCGAGCGTCGGCGAGGATTGCGTCATTCGCGAGAGCGTCACGGTCAACCGCGGCACGCCGAAGACCGGCGCCACGACCATCGGCGACCGCTGCTTCCTCATGGCCTATGCCCATGTCGCCCATGACTGCCGGGTCGGCAACAACGTCATCTTCGCCAATGCGGCAACCATCGGCGGCCATGTGAAGGTCGGCGACTACGTCTTCCTCGGCGGCCTCTGCGCGGTCCACCAGTTCACCCGCATCGGGGATTTCGCCATGGTCGGCGGGGTGACGGGCGTCAAGGACGACGTCATCCCCTACGGCATGGCCTTCGGCGCCAATGGCACCTCGGGCGAGCTGATCGGCCTCAACGTCGTCGGCATGAAGCGCCGCGGCCTCAGCCGCGACGACGTGCGCACCGTGCGGGCCTGCTACGAGACCCTGTTCTACGGCGTCGGCACCTTTGCCGAGCGCCTCGCCGACGCCACGGCCGCTTATCGCGACCACCCCGCTGCCGGCCGCCTGATCGCCTTCATCGAGGCCGGGGAGAAGCGGCCGGTGATGATGGCCGCGCCGAAGAAGACCCGGGTGGCCGGCGCGGGCCCTTCCGCCACCGATGAGTGAGACGAGCCCGCTCGGCATTATCGCGGGGGCGGGGAGCTTTCCTCTCGCCCTGGCGCGGGCGGCGACGGCCCAGGGGCGTCCGGTCTTCGCGCTCCTGCTGAAGGGCATCGCCGGCCCGGACCTTCAGGCCTTTCCGCACGCCTGGATCGGCATCGGCCAATTCGGCACCATGGTGGCGCAAGCGAGGAAGGCCGGCTGCCGCGATCTCGTGCTGATCGGCTCGCTGGTCAGACCCAACCTCTGGACGACGGTGCCGGATCTCGGCGGCCTGCGCGTGCTTCCGGACATCGTCCGGTTGTTCCGCGGCGGCGACGACCATCTCCTGCGCGGCATTGCCGGCATTTTCGAGCGCCACGGCTTCCGCCTCCTCGGCGCGCACGAGGTGGCACCGGAACTGCTGATGCCCGACGGCCCTCTCGGCGGGGTGCGGCCGGCCGCGGCCGACCTCGAGGACATCGCGCTCGCCCGAAGCGCCATCGCGGCGCTCGGCCCCTACGACGTCGGGCAGGGCATGGTGATCGGCAACCGCCGCATCGTCGCCGTGGAGGGCGCCGAGGGCACCGACGGGATGCTCGACCGCTGCGCCACCATGCTGGCTGCCGGGCGGCTGAAATGGCCCCGTGGCAGCGGCCTGCTCGTCAAGGCGCCGAAGCCCGGCCAGGACCGGCGCATCGACATGCCTGCCATTGGCCCCGATACGGTGGCGAAGGCCGCCGCCGCGGGGCTGAAGGGTATCGCGGTCGTCGCCGGATCCACCCTCGTGGTCGACGTGGAGGAGGTCATCCGCCTCGCCGACAGGCACGGCCTCTTCGTCGTCGGTGTTCCCGCCGGCGAAGCGCCATGACGCAGCCGCTCGACGTCTTCATCATTGCGGGCGAGGAATCCGGCGACCAGCTCGGCGCCCACCTGATGGACGGGCTGGTGGCCTTGCGCGGCGCGCCGGTTGCCTTCCGCGGTGTCGGCGGACGGCGGATGGGGGCGCGGGGCCTCGACTCGCAGTTCCCCATGGTGGAGATCGCGCTCTTCGGCCTCACCTCCATCATCGTCCACATTCCCCGCGTGCTCCGGCGCATCCGCGAGACCGTTGCGGCGATCCTGGCGCGGCCGCCGGACGTGCTGGTGCTGATCGACGCACCGGGCTTCAACCGGCGGGTGGCGCGGCGGGTCCGCAAGGCGCGGCCTGACATTCCCGTCGTCTTCTACGTCTCGCCGACGGTCTGGGCCTGGCGGCCGGGACGGGCGGCGGAGATGCGCTCCTATGTCGACCAGCTTCTCGCCCTGCTGCCGTTCGAGCCGGACGTCCACCGCAAGCTCGGCGGGCCGCCGACGAGCTATGTCGGCCATCCGATCAGCGAGCGGCTCGCCGAGATCAGGCCCGGCCCGGACGAACTGCTGAGGCGCGATGCGGCGCCACCCCAGGTTCTCGTGCTCCCCGGGAGCCGTCGCAACGAGATCACGCGTCTCTCTGCTCTCTATGCGGGGGTGCTGGCGCGGGTGGATGCCAGGCTGGGGCCGATCGACTGGGTGCTGCCGGCGGTCGCCCAGCATCGCGACCTCATCGCGCAAGAGGTGTCGTTCTGGACGGTGAAGCCGCGCATCATCGATGGGGAGGATGCGAAGTTCGCCGCCTTCCGTTCGGCAAGGGCTGCCCTCGCCTGTTCGGGGACCGTGACCCTGGAGCTCGCCGTCGCCGGCGTGCCCCAGGTCGTCGCCTATCGCACCGGCTGGCTCGAAGCGCAGATCGCCCGCCGGCTGATCACGGCTGAGACGGCGGTGCTGGCCAACCTCGTGCTCGGCGAGAAGGTGGTACCGGAATTCCTGCAGGAAGAAGGGACGGTGGAGGCGGTCTCGGCCGCGCTGGCGTCGGTCATCGTCGACGGTCCGGAACGACGGCGCCAGGTGGAGGCCTTCGCCCGCCTCGACACCGTAATGGATTTTTCGGGCGAGGCGCCGAGCGTCAGGGCCGGACGGATCGTGCTCTCGGCTGTCCGCCCCACCCCGTAACGCGAACGGGGCGCCGAAGCGCCCCGCTGAACCATGCTTGCAGGCGGATGCCCGCCGGGATCACTTGCGCCGGGAAATCGGCGTGTAGTCGCGGCGCGGCTCGCCCGTGTAGAGCTGACGCGGACGGCCGATCTTCTGCTGCGGGTCCTCGATCATTTCCTTCCACTGGGCGATCCAGCCGACGGTGCGGGCGAGGGCGAAGAGCACGGTGAACATGTCGGTCGGGAAGCCCATCGCCTTGAGGGTGATGCCCGAATAGAAGTCGATGTTGGGATAGAGCTTCTTCTCGATGAAGTAATCGTCCGACAGGGCGATGCGCTCCAGTTCGACGGCGACGTCGAGCAGCGGGTCGTCCTTAATGCCGAGCTCGCCGAGGACCTCGTGGCAGGTCTTCTGCATGATCTTGGCGCGCGGATCGTAGTTCTTGTAGACGCGGTGTCCGAAACCCATCAGGCGGAACGGATCGTTCTTGTCCTTCGCCTTGGCGACGAATTTCGGAATGTTCTCCACCGAGCCGATCTCGCCGAGCATCTTCAGCGCGGCCTCGTTGGCGCCGCCGTGGGCCGGGCCCCAGAGGCAGGCGATGCCGGCGGCGATGCAGGCGAAGGGATTGGCGCCCGAGGAGCCGGCAAGGCGAACGGTCGAGGTCGAGGCGTTCTGCTCGTGGTCGGCGTGCAGGATGAAGATGCGGTCCATGGCGCGGGCGAGGACCGGATTGGCCTTGTAGTCCTCGGCCGGCACGGAGAAGCACATGCGCAGGAAGTTCGACGCATAGTCGAGCGAGTTCTGCGGATACACGAAGGGCTGGCCGATCGAGTACTTGTAGGCCATGGCGGCCAGCGTCGGCAGCTTCGCCACGAGGCGGATCGAGGAGATCATCCGCTGGTGCGGATCGGCGATGTCGATGGAGTCGTGGTAGAAGGCCGAGAGGGCGCCGACAGCCGCGACCATGACGGCCATCGGGTGGGCGTCGCGGCGGAAGCCGGTGAAGAAGCGGCTCATCTGGTCATGCACCATGGTGTGGTGCGTGACGCGGTAGTCGAAATCGGCCTTCTGGGCAGCGGTCGGCAGGTCCCCGTAGAGCAGCAGGTAGCAGGTCTCGAGGAAGTCGCCGTGCTCGGCGAGCTGCTCGATCGGGTAGCCGCGATAGAGCAGGACGCCCTCGTCGCCGTCGATATAGGTGATCTTGCTTTCGCAACTGGCGGTGGAGGTGAAGCCCGGGTCGTAGGTGAACATACCGGTCTGCGCATAGAGCTTGCCGATATCCACGGTCGACGGGCCGACGGTGCCGTTGGAAATCGGCAGCGGGATGGTCTTGTCGCCAAGAGTGAGTGTCGCGGTCTTTGCGCTTGCGGACATCGGCAACCCCTTGAATTTCCTATCTGAATATGCGTGCCCGCCCATGGTGCCGAACACCTGTCGCGCCCTCAAGACCGGATAGACGCTTTTTGACCATGCGGCAAGCGCGTGGGGCTGCGTAGGCCCCGCCTTGCGACATAGGTATGACGGGCTCGCAGGCGTGCCGTCAGGCGCTCATCTGGTCGGCGATGCGGGCGAGGCTTTCCTCCCGGCCGAGCACCTCGAGCACGTCGAAAATGCCGGGCGAGGTGGTGCGGCCGGTGAGGGCCGCGCGCAGCGGCTGGGCCAGCATGCCGAGCTTGACGCCGCGTGCCTCGGCCTCGGCGCGCACTGCCGCATCGGCTGCCGCAACCGTCCATTCGGGCAGCGCCGCGAGACGCTGGTGGAGCGCTGCGAGGTGGGCGCGCGCGTCCGGGGTCAGCAGGGCGGCGGCCTTGTCGTCGACCGCGAGGGGCCGGCTGGCGAGAATGAAGCCGGCGCCGTCGATCAGTTCGAGCACCGTCTTGGCGCGCTCCTTGATGCCGGGCATGGCCTTCATCACCTGGGCGCGCCGCTCCGGCGTGAGAGCCGCGGCGATCTCGGACCCGCCGTCGATATGGGGCAGGATGTCGTCGATGGCGGCAAGCAGCCGGTCATCGGCAGCGTGTCGGATGTAATGTCCGTTCACCGCCTCGAGCTTGGCGAAGTCGAAGCGCGCCGGCGAGCGGCCGACGGCGGAGAGGTCGAAGGCCTCGATCATCTCCTCGGTCGAGAAGAACTCCTTGTCGCCCTGGCTCCAGCCGAGGCGCACCAGATAGTTGCGCAGCGCCTCCGGCAAATATCCCAGCGCGCGGTACTGCTCGACGCCGAGCGCGCCGTGGCGCTTGGAGAGCTTGGCGCCGTCCGGCCCGTGGATGAGCGGGATATGGGCCATGGCCGGCACCGGCCAGCCCAGGGCCTCGTAGATCTGCGTCTGGCGGGCGGCATTGGTCAGGTGGTCGACGCCGCGGATGATGTGGGTGATCCCCATGTCGTGGTCGTCGACGACCACGGCATGCATGTAGGTGGGCGTGCCGTCGGAACGCAGCAGCACGAGGTCGTCGAGGTCCTTGTTGGGGATGACGACCCGGCCCTGGACGAGGTCGTCCACCACCGTCTCGCCATCCTGGCGCGCCTTGAGCCGGATCACCGGCTTGATGCCGGCGGGAGCCTCGGCGGGGTCGCGATCGCGCCAGCGGCCGTCATAACGGGGTGGTCGGCCCTCCTTCATGGCGAGGGCCCGCATCTCGTCCAGCTCCTCGGGGGAGGCATAGCAGTGGTAGGCGCGGCCGGCGGCCAGCAGCTGGCGCGCCACCTCGGCGTGCCGCTCGGCGCGGGCAAACTGGTAGATCGTCTCGTCGTCCCAGCCGAGGCCGAGCCATGACAGGCCGTCGAGAATCGCGTCGATCGCCTCGGTGGTCGAGCGCTGGCGGTCGGTGTCCTCGATGCGCAGCAGCATCTTGCCGCCGGTCTTCCTGGCGTAGAGCCAGTTGAACAGCGCGGTGCGCGCGCCGCCGATGTGCAGAAAGCCCGTCGGGGAGGGCGCAAAGCGGGAGACGACGGTCATGATTCTTCCGAAGACGACAGGGGAAGCCGGGCCGCGTTAGGCTCGGCGCCGGAAAGCGCGTGGCTGTAGCATGTTGTGAACGGCTTGGGGAGCGGCCCCATGGGTGCGCGGCGTTGAGAGGGCGGGCGAAAGCCATCGCCGCCGTGCTGGCCGGCCGGGGTGCCGCGCCGGCAGGTGTCGCCGTCTCGCCCGTCATTGAGGCGTGGCGCGGCCGTGTCCTCGCCTGGGGCGCCCTCGAGCTCGAGCGCGGTCGTGCCTTCCTGATGCTGCCGGTGGCGATGGGCGGCGGAATCCTCCTCTATTTCGCGGCCCCCGAGGAGCCGTCCCTCGTAGCGCCGCTGGTCCTTCTTGCAGGCCTCGTCGTCCTCGCGTTCCGTCTTCGACGCCGCTACGGCGCCTTCCTCGTCGCGACGGGGCTCGCGGCGGTCGCGGCCGGCTTTGCGGCGGCAACGGTGAAGACCCGCGTCATGGCCCATCCCGTGCTCGCAGCGGAGAGCGGGCTCCTGCGCATCGAGGCCTGGGTGGAGGGCGTCGAGAAGCGCGAGGGTGGCGACCGGCTGACGCTGCGGGTCATCGGCGTCAGCCCGGCTCTCGACCGCGCGCCACAGCGCATCCGCGTCACCAGCCGCACGCGCACCACGGTATCCGCGGGCCAGGCGGTGACGCTGTCGGCGCGGCTGCGGCCGCCCGCCGATCCCGCCGCGCCCGGCCAGTACGATTTCGGCCGCGACGCCTATTTCCAGGGTCTCGGCGCGAGCGGATTCGTCGTCGGGCCCGTTACGCCCGGAGCGACCGGAGCCGACGCCATCGCTCCCTGGCCGGTGCGTTTGCGGGCCGCCCACGAGAGCCTGCGCGGCGCCATCAGCGAGCGCATCCGCGCCGCCATCCCCGGCACGTCCGGCGCCATCGCCGACGCGCTGGTTACCGGCCGCCGCGATGGCATCCCCGAGGGGATCAACGAGGCCATGCGGGCCGCCGGCACCTACCATATCCTCTCCATCTCCGGCTTCCACATGGCTCTCGTGGCGGCGCTCGTCTTCGCCCTGGTGCGCGGCGGCCTCGCGCTCGTGCCGGCGCTGGCCCTGACCCGCCACGTGAAGGCCTGGGCGGCTCTGGCGGCGCTCGCGGTGGCGACTGCCTACCTCGTCATCTCCGGCGCGGAGGTGGCGACCCAGCGCTCCTGGATCATGATCGCGGTCGTGCTGGTCGGCGTGGCGCTGGACCGTGGCGCGCTGACGCTGCGCACCCTGGCGCTGGCGGCGCTCGCCGTGCTCGCCATCGCGCCGGAGAGCCTGCTGGGCCCGAGCTTCCAGATGTCCTTCGCCGCGACGCTCGCCCTCGTCGCCGGCTACGTCACCTTGAGGCCCTGGGCCGAGCGCAACTCCGGCGACCCCGCAGGCATCGGGCGCTCGCTGCTCCTCGTCACCAACGGCATCATCGGGCTCGCTGCCAGTTCCTTCCTCGCGTCGCTGGCGACCACGCCCTATGCGGCTTTCCACTTCAACACGGTCCATCTCTACGGCGTGGCCGGAAACCTCCTCGGCGCGCCGATCATCGAGTTCGTGGTCATGCCTCTCGAAATCCTCGCCCTGCTGCTCTGGCCCTTCGGCTGGGACAGGCCGGTGTGGGCATTGGCCGGCCTCGGCATCGACCTCTTCGTGAAGACGGGCGAGTGGGTTGCGTCCTGGCCCGGCGGGCGGATCATCGTGCCCTCGCTGCATCCGGCAGGGCTCCTCATGTTCTCGGCCGGCTTCATCGTCGTCGCGCTCCTTTCGACCCCGCTCCGCTGGCTCGGCCTTCCGGCGGTCGCCCTCGGCCTCGCGCTCGCGCCGGCCGGTCAGCGGCCGCTCATCCTCATCGACGGGGAGGGGGCGACGGTCGCCGCCCGCGCTCCTGACGGCCGCCTGCGGGTCGTCTCCGCCCGCGGAAACCGCTTCGCGGTCCAGCGCTGGCTCACCGCCGAGGCGGACGGCCGCAGCGCCGCCGACGAGAGCCTGCAACAGGGGGTTCGCTGCGATCCGCTCGGCTGCGCCATGCCGCTTGCGGGCGGCGGGCGCATCGCCGTGCCGCGCCACCCGGACGCTGTGGCTGACGATTGCCGGGAGGCGCGGATCGTGGTGACGCGCCAACCGGTGCCGGCGGGCTGTCCTGCGACCATCGTGGACCTGCGCGCCATCGCCTGGACGGGAGCGGTGCGCATCCACGGCGGGGAGAGCGGCCTCGGAGTCGAGGCCGCCCGGCCGGAGGGCGCCGACAGGCCCTGGTTCCGGCCGCGCCCGGCGGGCGAGGCGCTGCGCCTCATCCGACCGCCTGCAGGCGCCACGCAACCTGCGCCTGCGCCGCAGGCCCCGGCCGAACCGCAGGACGACGATCCAGAGCCGGCTCAGTAAAATTCGATCAGTAGCGCCGGATCAGCCCGACGAGCTTGCCCTGGATCTGCACGCGGTCCGGGCCCAGAACGCGGGTCTCATAGGCGGGGTTGGCCGCCTCCAGCGCGATGGAGGTTCCACGCTTGCGCAGGCGCTTCAGGGTCGCCTCCTCGTCGTCGATGAGGGCGACGACGATGTCGCCGGTCTCGGCGCTGTCACCCTTGCGGATGAGGGCGAGGTCGCCCTCGAGGATGCCCGCCTCGATCATCGAATCACCACGCACTTCAAGGGCATAGTGTTCGCCGCGGGCGAGCATTTCAGGAGGAACCGAAATCGTGGACGTTCGCTGCTCGATGGCCTCGCGCGGCACGCCGGCCGCGATACGGCCCATCAGGGGCACGGCCACCGGCATCACCACGTCATCGTCCTGCGACGGCGGGCGGGCGCGGCCGAGAGAGCCCTCGATGACGCTCGGAGAGAATTTGCCGCGGGCAGGGCCGGCGGACTGCTCGGGCTGACGAATCACCTCCAGCGCGCGGGCGCGATTAGGTAGCCGGCGAATGAACCCGCGCTCCTCCAGCGCCGTAATGAGGCGATGAATGCCCGACTTGGACTTCAGGTCCAGCGCCTCCTTCATCTCGTCGAAGGAGGGGGGCACGCCGCTTTCCTTCAACCGCTCCTGGATGAAGCGGAGAAGTTCATGTTGCTTGCGTGTCAGCATCGGTTCCCGTCCCCTGCAGTGCCGTCGGCCGACTCAACCGAACAGATCATGAACAATCACTATCTGTTCTTTATGTGTTCCGCAACCGTTGAGATCCGGTAAAGGCGGTGCCTAGCTGTCGAGGCGGATGATCCGACACGGGCTGCCGGCCGCGGCGGCGGGGGCGTGCGGGGGCCGGAGGATCAGCGCCTCGGCCTCGGCGAGCACCCGGATCATCGAGGAATCCTGCACGGGGAAGGGGGTCGCCACCAGCCGACCGTCGCGCACGGCCAGCGTCGCCCTGAGATGGTCGGCCCGCAGGTCGTTGGCCGGCACGTCCGCACCGAGGACGGCTTCTTCCGCCTCGTCGGCCGAATCGCCGCGCCCCGCGAGGCGCAGCAGCAGCGGCCGCAGGAAGAGCATGGCGCAGACGAAGGAGGCGACGGGATTGCCCGGCAGGCCGAGGAGCCGCATGGGGCCGAGGTCGGCCATCATCAGCGGCTTGCCCGGCCGCATGGCGATCTTCCAGAATCCGAGGGTCGCGCCCTCCGTGGCGATGACCTGCTGCATCAGGTCGTATTCGCCGACCGAGGCGCCTCCGGAGGTCACCAGGATATCGTGGCCCTGGCTGCGGGCGAGGCGGACGCGGGCGAGCGTCTCGTCGAGCCGGTCGGGAGAAATGCCGAGGAGCGTCGGCTGGCCGCCGGCCCGGTGGACCACGGCGGCGAGCGCCAGGGCATTGGAGGAGACGATCTGCCCAGGCCCGGGCGCAGTGCCCGGCTCCACCAGTTCGTCACCCGTCGACAGGATGGCAACGCGGGGCCGGCGGTGGACCGGTACCGTGGCATGGTTCATGGCCGCGGCGAGGGCGAGGCGGCGCGGATTCATCAGTGTTCCCGCCGAGAGCCCCGTCAAGCCCTCGCTGAAGTCGAGACCACGGCGGCGGATGAACTTGCCGGGCCGTGCGCTGCCGGCGATGACGACATGGTCGCCCTCGCGCCCGACATCCTCCTGCATGACGACGACGTCGGCTCCGGCGGGAACGGGGGCGCCGGTGAAGATGCGCACGGCCTCTCCGGGGGCGACGCTGCCCGCGAAGCTGCGGCCGGCCGCCGACTCGCCGATGACCCGCAGCCGTCCGGGAAGATCCGCGGCGCGGACCGCATAGCCGTCCATAGACGAGACGTCGTCCGGCGGCTGGCTGCGGCCGGCGACGAGGTCACGGGTGAGGACGCGGCCGTCGCAGTCGCCGACTGCGATCCACTCCTCGGGAAGGGGCTGTGCACCCGCCAGGACGCGCGCCAGCGCCTCGTCGACGGGAAGCAGGCCGGCCATCGCTCAGTCCGCCCTGTAGCTGCCGGAGGCGCCACCCGTCTTCTCGACGACGCGGACCGCCTCGATCCGCATGCCGCGGTCGACCGCCTTGACCATGTCGTAGACGGTGAGACAGGCGACCGAGACCGCGGTGAGCGCCTCCATCTCGACACCGGTCTGGCCGGATACCTTGACCGTCGCGCTCACCCGAACGCCCGGCAGCGCGTCGTCGGGGGTCAGGTCGACGGCGACCTTGGTGAGGAGGAGCGGGTGGCAGAGGGGAATGAGCTCATGCGTGCGCTTGGCCGCCATGATGCCGGCGAGGCGGGCGGTGCCGAGCACGTCGCCCTTCTTGGCGTCACCGGCGCGCACCAGCGCCAGCGTTTCCGGCTTCATCACCACCGCGCCCACCGCCACGGCGGTGCGCTCCGTCGCCGGTTTCGCCGAAACGTCGACCATGTTGGCCGTGCCGCTCGCGTCGAGATGGGTGAGGGTCTTTGACTGTGCCATGAACCGCACCTAGCGCCTTCGCGAGGGGTCTGCAACGGCCTGCCCGCCCGGGCGGGCAGGCCTTCAGGCCGCGACCTCTGCCGCAGCCTGGCGGATGGCGCCGGCGATCGTCTCCGGGGCTTCGGCGCCGGCGATGCCGTAGCGGCCCGCGACGATGAAGAAGGGCACGCCTGTGACGCCGATGCGCTGGGCCGAGGCATATTCGCGCTGCGTTCGCTCGACGTCGGCGTCGGTGGGGAAAAGTTCGGCCAGCAGCGAGGCGTCGAGGCCGCAGGCGGCGCCGATGGCGATCAGCTCCTCGTCGTCGGCGAGATTGCGCCCCTCCACGAAGAAGGCGGTGAACAGGGCCTCGACCACGCGGCCCTGGATGTCGGGCGAGCGCGCCCAGAGGATCAGCCGATGGGCGTTGAGCGTGTTCGGTGCGACCGCGATGCGATCGAAGTCGAAAGGAATGCCCTCCTCGGCGCCGATGCCGGTGAGGCGCTCGTGGATCTGGCGGATGCGCTCTGGGTCGCCGAACTTGTCCAGCATGTACTGGCGCCGCGGCTTGCCCTCCGGTGGCAGGTCCGGGGCAAGCTGGTAGGGGCGCCAGTGGATTTCGGTGGGGACGTCCGGGACGAGCGCCAGCGCCTTTTCCAGCCGGCGCTTGCCGACGAAGCACCAGGGGCAGACGACGTCGGAGACGACGTCGATCGTCAGCGCAGGCGGGGTCGTGGATGGTGTGTCGGCCATGGCGGGCTCCCGGGGCAAAGCCCAGATTTAATACCCCGCCGCCGCCCGCGCCACACTCAGGAGCTGTGCAAGGGCGGAATGGGCATCGCCCAGCGGGTCAAGGATGGGCTCGGGTTCGCGCGGGCGGGTATCCTCGAAGGGCAGCTGCCCGGCCTGACGGGTTCCGCCGGGGATGGCGAGAGGTGTGACCCCGGTCTCCAGGAGGCGGCCGGCGAGGCCCGCGATCGCCCGGCCGTCACCGACGACGCCCGAGACGCGGTCGCCGAGGAGGGCGTCGGGCCGGATCACCGGCGCAATCTCGCCGCCGGCCTCGACATAGGCGGCGCGGATCGCGCTCTCGGCGAAGCGTCGCCCGCCGATGGAGACGACTCCCGGCTCGCGGGAGCCGATGGAGAGGGTCTTGCGCGGCTTGTCGGCGGCGGCAGGAAGCCCGGTGTCGCGGAAGCCCTCCTCGTCCACGGACCAGAAGGGGGGAACGCCGTTCTCGGCGCCGGGCGGAAAGGCGGCGCGCGGAACCATGGCGCCACGCAGCTCGAGCCGTCCTTCGGGGCCGACGCGCGATTCGATGAGCACCGGCGACTGGCCGCCGGAGGTGTGGGTGTCCGGGCCCAGCATGATCGCACCCGCGCCGTCCTTCAGGGCGCGGGCGACCGCGGTTTCGCCGATGCCCAGGAAGACGTCGACGGCGAGGCCCTCGGCAATCGCCTCGGCGAAGGCCTGGGGCTCGACGGGACGACGGGAGAAGAGGGCGAGATGGCGCAGCGAGGGCCGCTGGGCGAGGGGTGCGGAGACGACGGCCGCTGCGGCGGCGGCCGGCAGGACGGCATGGGTGGCGCCGTCGGGTGCGAGCCGGTCGACGACGATGCGCAGGGCGAGCGGCGGATGGGCGACAAGCGTGCCGCCGGACATGAGCCAGGGCACGACCTGCAGGGCGAGGCCGGCGAAGCAATCGGGAGCCAGGGTCGCGGCGAAGACGGAATGCTCGTCCGGCACGCCCGCCATAAAGGCAGCGAGGCCGCCGGCGATCAGCTCGTTGTGGCTGCGGGCGACGGCGATATGGCCTTCGGCCACGGCGTCGGCGGTCACCACCGCGACGTGGTCGGCCGGATTGTCGGGCCGGGCGACCTCGACCCGCTCGGCCGGCGCCGGGTTTGCCAGCACGTCGTCCAGCGGAATGACGCCGTCAAGCGCGGGGCCGCCCAGCGACAGGACGAAGCGGACGGAAAAGGTTTCGGCCGCTGCGAAACGCATCATGTCGGCGCAGTCGACCGGACCGGCGCGGCCGGCCGTGAGGATGGCACGTGCGCCGATGCGCTGGAGATGGGCGGTCGTCTCGCGGCGGCCCCAGCCGAGGGGGATCGGCGCGGCGACGAGGCCGGCGCGCAGCAGCGCCAGGAACGAGATGATCGCATCGCTGGAGAGCGGGAACTGCGTCGCCACGACCGCATCGGTCGGCAGGCCCATGTCCCTGAGGCGGCCGGCGAGGGCGTCCACGAGGCCGTCGAGCTCGGCCCAGGAGAGCTGCCGCGGCTCGCCGCCGATGAGATGGGGGCGGTTCGGCGCGTCGGAGAGGGCCCGTGCCGTCGGGCGGATTTCGGCGGCGCGGCGCAGCAATGAATCGAGCGTCGCGCGCCCCGCAAGGCCCGACGCCTTACCCTTCCTGCCGCGCCCCAGAATCACTGTCCGTCAGCCCCACCGGCGTCACGACGCCACCACGTCTCAACGAGATAGCCGAAAACGGATGATTCGGCAGGCACGCCGATGTGATTCCAGCGGGCGATCCACTGGGACGGCTGGTGGAACAGCGGCACCCAGTAGAAGCCGGAGGTCACGACCCGGTCGAGGGCCCGCGCCGCGGTGACGAGATCCTCGCGCCGGCGCGCCTCCACGATGGCCTCGACGAGGCGGTCCACCGCCGGATCGGCGATGCCGGGCAGGTTGCGGCTGCCAGGCGACTGGCCGGCGGCGACGCCCCAGTAGAAGGCCTGCTCGTTGCCGGGGGAGAGCGAGGTGTTCCACCAGCGGTAGTCGACCATGTCGAAATCGTAGTCGCGGAGCCGCCGATCGTATTGCACGGCGTCGACGTTGCGCACGGCCATGCGGATTCCGGCGCGCTGGAGGAAACGCTGGTAGGTGAGGGCGAGACGCTCCTGGTCCCGCGTCGCGACCAGGAACTCGAAGGTGAAGGGGCGCCCGGTGACGGCATGGCGCATGGCGCCATTGTCGAGGCGCCAGCCGGCGGCCGCGAAGAGCGCCAGGGCCTGCCGCAGGCGGTTGCGGTCGCTGCCCGTGCCGTCGGAGACGGGTACGGCGTAGGTCCCGTCGAGGACGTCCTCCCGCACCCTGGCGCCCGCCGCGGCGAGGAGCCGCCGTTCCTCCTCCGTCGCGCCCCGGCCGCGGGCGGAGAGCTCGGAGCCCTCGAACAGCGACTGGGTGCGCTCGAAGCCGCCGGCATAGAGAGCCCGGTTTGTCCACTCGAAGTCGAAGAGGAGGCCCAGCGCCTCGCGGATCCGCACGTCCTGGAAGGGCGCGCGGCGGGTGTTCATGGTCAGCCCGCGGATGCCCTTGGGCGTGCCGGGGCGCAGCGTCTCGCGGACGATACGGCCCTCGCGCATGGCGGGGAAGTCGTAGCCCGAGGTCCAGCGGCCGGGATCGGTCTCGACGCGGCTGTCGACGAGGCCCTTCTTGAAGGCCTCGAAGAGCGTGTTGCCGTCGCGGTAGAAGTCGAAGCGGATCTCGTCGAAATTGAAGAGGCCGCGGTTGATGGCAAGGTCACGCCCCCACCAGTTCGGGTCCCGCCGGAGGGTGAGGCTCTCGCCGGCCCTGACCTCGCCGATGACGTAGGGACCGGAGCCGACGGGCGGCTCCAGCGTCGTCTCCTCGAAGGTCGCCGGGTCGGTCGCGTGCAGAGGCAGGATCGGCATCAGGCCAAGGATCAGCGGCAGCTCGCGGTCATTGGCGCCGGCGAGGTCGAAGCGGATGGTCCTGTCGTCGAGGAGGTCGACGCTCTTCACCTTGCGGTAGTAGCTGCGGTGGTTCGGCCGCCCGCGCTCCTTCAGGAGTTCGAAGGAGAAGCGCACGTCGGCGGCGGTCACCGGCCGGCCGTCGGAGAAACGGGCGCGCGGATCGACGTGGAAGATGATCCAGGAGCGGTCGTCGGGCAGTTCCAGGCCGGCGGCGATCTGCGGATAGAGGGTGAAGGGCTCGTCATAGGACCGGGCGAGCAGCGTCTCGTAGAGATATTGCCGGGCGCCAGGCACGGGCAGGCCCCGCACGACGAAGGGGTTGAGCGTGTCGAACGTGCCCTGCACGCCAAGGACGATGCGCCCGCCCTTCGGCGCATCCGGATTGACGTAGCGGCGGTGGGCGAGGTCGGGCGCGCTGGCGGGCTCGCCGTGCATGGCGAGCGCCTGACGCACGGGTGCACGCGGCACCTCGGCCGCGGCCGTTGCGGCGGCTCCGGCAGGCGCGATCAGGAGGGCGGCGGCGACAAGGCGGAGGAGGAGGCGATGCAGCATGGGTTCCGGTCGGTTGGGCTGCCTCAATCCCTAGCATGAGGCCGGGTGATTCCGGCTTTTCAACGGGACGGCGAGCCGCTATTGAGCGCGACCAGGGACAGCGCCACCGTGTCGCCACGTTCGGCAGCGACATAGCGCGTCCGAATCCGACCCATTAAGGTCCGGCCCGCCCAGGCTCCCCGCTTGCGCTTCGGACACGATCGAAAGGACCTTTCATGTCGTTCTCCGCCAAAGCCGCGGCTCGCGTCGGTGCAGGCCTCGCTCTCGCGCTGGTGCCCGCTCTCGCCCTGGCCCAGGCGCAGCAGCCGCAGCGCCCGGCGCAGCGTCCCGCCCAGCCGGCTCC
>NZ_JBQVQL010000003.1:0-93639 GCF_052440005.1 Phreatobacter sp. | reverse complement strand
GCCGGCCGACGCCCCGCCTCCCGGCGAGGCGCAGCGCCCCATCCGCGTCGCCGCGGAATAGCGAACGCGTCCCTGCGTGGCCTCGACGGCGCGCGGGGGCACGGGAGCCCGGCCTCCACGGGTCCGCCCCCGTGGGCGCCGGGCTCTTTCCCATCAGGCTGACAGCGGGCCGCGCCGCCGCTAGGCTCCCGCCATGTCCGCTCCGCCCAAGGCGCCCTCCCCGGCCGCCACACCCCTCGTGACGCTGCGCGTCGACTTCGCCCCAGGCGTGAGGCTGGGTCCGGGCAAGGCCGACCTCCTCGAGGGCATCCGCGACACCGGGTCCATCGCCGCCGCGGGACGGCGCATGGGCATGAGCTACAAGCGCGCCTGGATGCTGGTGGAGACCATGAACGCCATGTTCGCCGCACCGCTCGTCGCCTCGTCCAAGGGCGGGCGGGACGGCGGCGGCGCCGAGCTGACCGAGGCCGGGCGCACCGTGCTCGCCGCCTTCCGCGCCATGGAGGAGAAGCTCAGGACGACGGCGGCGGCCGAGATGGCGACGCTGGTGGGTCTCTTCCGCCCGGCGGGCGATTGACAGCGGCGGCAGCGCCACGCGATATAGCCGAACGGAAATATCGCTGGAGCTGTCCATGGCCCCCCTCGCCCGCCGCCTTCGCTCTCTCGCGCTCACGATGGCCCTCGCCGTGACCGGCATCGCCACGTCCGCGGCGGCCCAGACCCCGCAGATCGCCGTGGCCGCCAGCGTCAAGCCGGCGATGGACGAGCTCGCCGCCGCCTTCCGGCAGGCGACCGACCAGGAGGTCTCGGTGGTCTACGGCGCCTCCGGCAACTTCACCCGGCAGATCCGCCAGGGCGCGCCGTTCCAGCTCTTCCTCTCGGCCGATGAGGGCTTCATCTTCCAGCTCGCGGATGCGGGCCTCGCGGCCGACCGCGGCGAGGTCTATGCCGAGGGGCGTCTCGTGCTCTTCGTGCCGAACGGCTCCTCGCTCAAGGCCGACAGCGCCCTCGCTGACCTGCGCGCAGGCCTTGTCGACGGCCGCGTCACCCGCTTCGCCATCGCCAGCCCGGAACATGCGCCCTATGGCCGAGCGGCCGAGCAGGTGCTGAAGGGCCAGGGCCTGTGGGAGCCGCTGCAGGGCCGGCTCGCCATCGGCGAGGACATCGCGCAGGCCGTGCGCTTCGCCACCAGCGGCTCAGCCCAGGGCGGCCTCGTCGCCCATTCGCTGGTGCTGGCGCCGCAGGTGCGGGCGCTCGGCAGCTTTGCGCTGGTGCCCGCCGAATGGCACCTGCCGCTGCGCCAGCGCATGGCGCTGATGAAGACGGCGGGTCCGGTGGCGCGCGACTTCCACGCCTACCTGCGCGGCCCGGAAGCGCGGGTGATCTTCCGCCGCCACGGCTTCCTGATCGCCGGCGAAGAATCCTGATCATCCATGGACTGGGTCGCGCTCTCCCTTTCGCTGAAGCTGGGCGCGGCCACGGTCCTCATCCTGCTGCCGGTCGGCTTCGTCGTGGCGCGCCGCCTCGCCTTCCGCCCGTTCCGCGGCCAGGGACTGGTGGAGGCGCTCATCGCCCTGCCGCTGGTCCTGCCGCCGACTGTCCTCGGCTACTACCTGCTGGTCGGGCTCGGGGCGGCCTCGCCTATCGGCCAGCTCTGGCAGGCCCTCGTCGGCCGCCAGCTCGTCTTCCATTTCGAGGCGCTGCTGATCGCCTCGGTCATCGCCAACCTGCCCTTCGCGATTCAACCGATGGTACAGGCCTTCCGGGCGATCCCGACGGAGGTCCGCGAGGCGGCCGCCGTGTCGGGCATGACGCCACTCACCGTGATGCGCCGCATCGACCTCCCGCTGGCCTGGCCGGGGATCGTCACCGGTCTCGTCCTCACCTTCGCCCATACGCTCGGCGAGTTCGGCGTGGTGTTGATGGTCGGCGGCTCACTGCCGGGCGAGACGCGCACCCTCTCCATCGCCATCTACGACCGGGTCCAGGCCTTCGACGATGCGGCGGCCCATGTCATGGCGGCGGTGCTCGTGGTGGTATCGGTCGTCGCCCTCGCCACGACCTCGATGCTCTCCGCCCGACTGGTGCGCCGGCATGGCTGATGCGGGACTGACCGTCGACCTCGCCCAGGCGGCGCCCATCCCGCTCGCCGTGACGCTGGCCTGCGCGCCGGGCGAGATGCTGGCGCTCGTCGGCCCCTCGGGCAGCGGAAAGACCACCGTCCTGCGCGCCATCGCCGGGCTCTACACCCCCTCGGCCGGCCGGGTGGTGTGCGGGGGCGAGACCTGGCTCGATACCAAAGCCGGCCTCGCCCTGCCGGCGCACGCACGGCGCGCCGGCCTCGTCTTCCAGCACTACGCGCTCTTTCCCCACATGACAGCGCTCGCCAACGTCACGGCAGCCATGGGCCACCGGCCCGCGGCCGAGCGAGAGGCGGAAGCACGCCGGCTTCTCGCCCTCGTCCATCTCGACGGACTGGAGCGGCGCTACCCGGCCGAACTCTCCGGCGGTCAGCAGCAGCGCGTCGCGCTGGCCCGGGCGCTCGCCCGGGATCCGGCCGTCCTCCTGCTCGACGAGCCTTTCTCCGCCGTGGACCGGCGCGTGCGCCGCGAACTCCACGGCGAACTCGCCACTATCCGCGCCGCGGTGAGGGTGCCGATCCTGCTCGTCACCCACGACCTCGACGAGGCGGCGGGCCTCGCCGATCGCCTCGCGGTGATCGACCGCGGCGACATCCTGCAGGTCGGGGTGCCGGCGGAGGTGCTCGCCCGTCCGGCCAGCGCGCGGGTTGCCGAGGCGCTCGACCTCGCCATGCCGGCGACCGGCGGCTGAAGCCGCGTCACAGGAAGAGGCCGGCGGCAGCCTCCACCTCCTCCACGAGGAAGCGGTAGGCCTCGTCGATCCGGGCGATGCGGCGGGTGTCGACGTGGGCGACGAGATGATAGGTGCGCCGGATCGTCAGGCCCGGGAGCACCCGTGTGAGGCCCCCGGCGTCACGCGCGGCGTAATCATGCAGCACGCCGATGCCGACATCGGCCTTCACCGCCTCCATCTGCGCGAGGACGCTGGCGCATTCGAAGCGGCGCTGTCCCGCATCGAAGGCGGGCGGGTAATAGGTCAGCGACTGCGAATAGTGCAGCTCCTGCACCGACGTCACCAGCAGGTGCCGGCGCAGCGCCTCGGCCGATTCGGGTATGCCGCGGCGGGCGAGATAGCGCTCCGTCGCATACATGCCGAGGCCGTAGTCGGTGAGCTTGCGCACGGTGAGCCGCCCGTCGGTCGGCGGATCGATGACGACAGCGAGATCGGCGTCGCGCTTGGACAGCGACATGGTCCGCTGCAGCGGCACGAGCTGGATGGTGAGGTCCGGATGGCGTTCGGCGAGGCGGCCCAGCCGGGCGCTCAGGAACAGGGCGCCGAAACCCTCCGGCGCGCCGATGCGCACCGTGCCGGAAATGACCCGGTCGACCTGCGAGACGTCGGCCTGGGCGTCGAGCCAGGCGGTCTCCATGGCTTCGGCGGCGGCGACGAACTTCTCGCCGGCCACCGTCAGGGCAATGCCGGCGGTCGAGCGGGCGACGAGCTGGGTGCCGAGTTGCTCCTCAAGCAACGTGATGCGGCGGGCCACCGTCGCGTGGTCGAGCGACAGCGCCCGCCCAGCGGCGAGGAACTGGCGCGCGCGCGCCACGGCGAGGAAAACCCGGACATGATCCCAGTTTGGCGTCATGGCCCCATCTTACGCCATTTTGCGCACAAGGCATGCGCCAACTTGGTGCTTGGTTGCCGCAAGGCTTCGCTCTAGGGATGGCCTTGGTCCATTTCGATCTGACGCCTGGCCCGGGGCGCGACGCTTCCGCCCGCCGGCCAGGCACCGAGGGAGACGACGTCCATGCGCAATTATGGTCATTTCATCGGCGGCAAGCACGTCGCCGGCAAGTCCGGCCGCACCGCCGACGTGTTCCAGCCGCTGGACGGCTCGGTGTTCGGCACGGTGGCGCTCGCCTCCAAGGCCGAGGTGCGGGAGGCCGTGGAGAACGCCAAGGCGGCGCAGCCGGCCTGGGCCGCCACCAATCCGCAGCGCCGCGCCCGCGTCCTCATGAAGTTCCTCGAGCTCTGCGCCCGCGACAACGAGAAGATGGCCGAGCTGCTCGCCCGCGAGCACGGCAAGACCATTCCCGACGCCAAGGGCGATATCCAGCGCGGCCTCGAAGTGGTCGAGTTCGCCATCGGCGCGCCGCAGATGATGAAGGGCGAGTACACCGAGGGCGCCGGCCCCGGCATCGACATCTACTCGATGCGCCAGCCGCTCGGCGTCTGCGCCGGCATCACCCCGTTCAACTTCCCCGCCATGATCCCGCTGTGGAAGGCGGGACCTGCGATCGCCGCCGGCAATGCCTTCGTGCTGAAGCCCTCCGAGCGCGACCCGGGCGTGCCCCTCATGCTCGCCGAGCTCTTCCTCGAGGCCGGCCTGCCGCCGGGCATCTTCAACGTCGTCAACGGTGACAAGGAAGCGGTGGACGCGGTCCTCGACGACGAGGACATCAAGGCGGTCGGCTTCGTGGGGTCGACCTCGATCGCGGAGTACGTCTATTCGCGCGGCTGCGCGGCCGGCAAGCGCGTGCAGTGCTTCGGCGGCGCGAAGAACCACATGATCATCATGCCGGATGCCGACATGGACCAGGCCGCGGACGCCCTGATCGGCGCCGGCTACGGCTCGGCCGGCGAGCGCTGCATGGCGATCTCCGTCGCGGTGCCGGTGGGCGAGGACGCCGCCAACCGCCTGATGGACAAGCTGGTGCCGCGCGTCGAGGCGCTGAAGATCGGCCCCTCGACCTCGGCCGACGTCGATTTCGGCCCTCTCGTCACCGCCCAGGCGCTGGAGCGCGTGAAGGGCTACGTCGATATCGGCGTGAAGGAAGGCGCCAAGCTCGTCGTCGACGGCCGCGGCTTCAAGATGCAGGGCTACGAGAACGGCTACTACATGGGCGGCTGCCTGTTCGACAACGTCACCAAGGACATGCGGATCTACAAGGAGGAGATCTTCGGACCCGTCCTCTCCGTCGTCCGCGCCAAGACCTATAACGAGGCCCTCGACCTCGCCAACGACCACGAATACGGCAACGGCGTCGCCATCTACACCCGCGACGGCGACGCCGCCCGCGACTTCGCGGCGAAGGTGCAGGTCGGCATGGTCGGCATCAACGTGCCGATCCCGGTGCCGCTGGCCTATTACACGTTCGGCGGCTGGAAGCGCTCGTCCTTCGGCGACCTCAACCAGCACGGCCCGGACGCCTTCCGCTTCTACACCAAGACGAAGACCGTCACGTCCCGCTGGCCCTCGGGCATCAAGGACGGCGCCAGCTTCGTCATCCCCACCATGGGGTGACAAGCCTCGTTCAGGCACCCTCTAGAAATTCGGAGAGGGCGCGGCCGCAAGGTCGCGCCCTTCTTCTATCGCGGTTGTTTGACAGCCAAAAAGGGAACACTAAAGTGTTTTCTGCGGAGGGAATTATGGCCAAATACTCGCCGATTTCGGAGTTTCTCGTCGACCAGACCGCTGATCGCATCCGGCTGGACTTCACGGCCGTCGAGCGGCTTCTGGGGGTGTCCCTGCCCCGCAGCGCCGATGAGTATCAGGCATGGTGGGCGAATGATGCCAGCCACAGCCAAGCTAAGGCCTGGCTCGATGCGGGGTGGCGAACCGAGAACCTCGATCTGTCGCGTCGAACGGTCGAGTTCGTGCGTGTGCGGCAGAAGAAGCAAGGACTACCTTCGGACCCGTGGGGTGCACTCGGAGGTACGGTGACAGTCCGCGATGAGACGGCACTTGTGACTCCGACCGGTGAGCGTTGGGAGGCCGAGGCGGGCAAATCGTGAGCCCGCGCCTCCTCCTCGACACCGGTGCTGTCATCTGGCTGTTCGGCGGCTCCAAGATGACCGAAGAGTCGCGAACCGCCATCTCCCAGGCCGCTGCGGCGCGGACCCTCCATGTGTCGCCGTTCTCAGCCTGGGAGATCGCAACCCTCGTCAGGAAGGGGCGACTTGCCTTGACCATGACTCCGCACCAGTGGTTTCAGCGCGTCCTCGATCATCCGGGGGTGGAGATCGCGCCGCTCGACGCGGATGTCCTCATCGCGTCCTGCGAACTCCCAGCCAGCCCTCCCGGAGACCCTGCCGACCGGATCGTCATCGCCACGGCCCGCCGCATGCAACTAACGATCGTCACGCGCGACCAGGCTATCCTGGCCTATGCGCGCCTCGGCCATGTTGCAGCCATGGAATGCTAGGCGTTCCAGTCTTCCCATCAGCAGGACTGCTCTTCGCTCGCGGAGGGTGACGGGTGACGACACTTGGGCCACGAATGGCTTCTTCATTTTGCGAAAGATTCATCCCATGCGCATCGCCGTCGGCGGTTTCATGCACGAGACCAACACCTTCGTACCCGCACCGACGCCCTGGGCGATGTTCAACCAGGAGGGCGCCTGGCCGGGCTTCACCCGCGGTCCCGCCATGCTGACGAAGTTCCGGCCCTTCAACATCGCCTCGACGGGGTTCATGGGCATCGCCGAGAAGGCCGGGCACACGATGGTGCCGCTCTCCTGGTCCTTCGCCCAGCCATCGGGGCGGGTGGAGGATGCGGTCTTCGAACGTGCCGTGTCCTACATCCTCGCCGACATCGCCGATGCCGCGCCCGACGCGGTGTTTCTCGAACTGCACGGCGCCATGACCACAGAGACGATCGAGGACGCCGAGGGCGAACTGCTCGCTCGGGTGCGCCGCCTCGTGGGGCCGGACATGCCGGTCGTATGCTCCCTCGACCTCCACGCCAACGTGACGCGGCTTATGGTCGACAATGCCAGCTTCATGTCGGCCTACAGGACCTATCCGCATATCGACTGGCTGCAGACGGGCCAGCGCGTCGCCGAATGGTTCGACCGGGTCGTGTCCTGGGGGCCGCACCCGGCGCGTGCCTTCCGCCAGCTGCCCTTCCTCATCCCGATCGCCTCGGGCTGCTCGATGATCGAGCCGATGAAGGGGCTCTATGCGCTGCTCGGCGAGATCGAGGCAGAGACCGGCGTGCATCTCTCGCTATGCCCCGGTTTTCCCTCCGCCGACATTTTCGACATGGGCGCCACCGTCATCGGCTACGGCGCCGACCAGACCACGGTGGATGAGGCGGAGGACCGCCTCTACAGGGCCGTCCTGCGGTCCGAGGCTGCCTTCCTCGAACATCTCGCCAAGCCGCAGGACGAGGCGGTGACGCTCGCCTTCTCGCGCGCCGCACTGGCCTCCAGGCCCGTCATCATCGCCGACACCCAGGACAATCCGGGCGCCGGCGGCTCCTCGATCACCACCGGTTTCCTGCGCGCCATGATCAACCGTGGCGCGAAGGAGACGCTGATGGCGCTCTACCACGAGCCGGAGATTGCGAAAGCCGCCCATGCCGCCGGCAAGGGCGCGACCATCGAGGTCACCTTCGCAGCCAACGGGTCAGGCCCCGGCGAGGAGCCGCTGACGACGAAGGCGGAGGTGGTGGCGGTCTCGGACGGGCGCTTCACCGGCACCGGGCCGATGGTCGGCGGCCAGCCGATCAACATGGGGCCCTCGGCCTGGCTCAGGATCGGCGGCATCGACCTCGTGGTCGGCTCGGTGCGCCAGCAGCCCCATTGCGTGGCGGTCTGCACCCATCTCGGCGTCGACATCACCGGCTACAAGGTGGTGGTGCTGAAGAGCTCGGTGCATTTCCGCGGCGACTGGCAGCCCTATGCGGATTCGGTGGTGGTCGGGGCCTCGCCCGGCGCCGCGCTGGACGACACTGGCGTCATCCCCTTCAAGCACCTGAGGCCCGACGTCCGCCGCAGGCCAATGTCGAACCACTGAGGCTGGAGGCTCGGAGGACAAGCCTCCGGGCCCTCAGCCGGCTCAGCCGGCGGAGAGCCGGGCTTCCAGCGCCTCGATGCGCGCCTTGAGCGCCTCGTTCTCCTCGCGGGCCTTCACGGCCATGTCGCGCACGGCCTCGAATTCCTCGCGGCTCGGCAGGTCCATGTCGCGCAGGAGACGCTCCGCCTGGGTCTTCACGAAAGTGTCGGCCTCGCGCTTCATGCCCTGGGCGAAGCCGGCGGCGTCGGTCATGAGCTTGGCGAATTCGTCGGCGATGCGGCCGCTGGTCTGGGTCATGGGATATCTCCGCTGCTGGTCAGGGTATGGGGTCGCGGGGGCGCCAGCGCAAGAGCGGCCGGCCTCGGCTTGACCTTGCCGGCGGGGGCGGGCACATCCCCGCCATGCCGCTGCTCGCCCTGCCCTTTCCCGTCATCGACCCGGTGCTGATCGAGATCGGCCCCCTCGCCATCCGCTGGTACGCGCTGGCCTATATCGGCGGTTTCCTGTTCGGCTGGTGGCTGGCGAAGAAGCTGGTCGCGACCGACAGGCTGTGGCCCGGCGGCAAGGCGCCCTTTGCGCCCACGGTGATCGACGACGCCATCGTCTGGGCGGCGCTCTGCGGCATTCTCGGCGGCCGCCTCGCCTTCGTCTTCGTCTACAATCTCGACTATTACCTCGCCCATCCCGCCGCCATCCTCGCGGTCTGGGAGGGCGGCATGGCCTTCCACGGCGGCATCGTCGGCGCGGTGGTGGGGCTTCTCATCTTCGCGCGTCGCAATTCGCTGCCGCTGCTGCCGCTCATCGACCTCGCGGCGGTCGTCGCGCCGATCGGCATCGCGCTCGGGCGCCTTGCCAATTTCATCAAGCCGGAGCTGTGGGGACGCGTCACCGACGTTCCCTGGGCCATCATCTTCCCCGGTGCAGGCCCTGACCCGCGCCATCCGAGCCAGATCTACCAGGCGCTGACCGAGGGCCTGCTGCTCTTCGTCGTGCTGCTGGTAATCGCGCGCTCGGGCGGGCTGAAGCGGCCGGGTCTCGTCGCCGGCTGTTTCGGCATCGGCTACGGCCTCGCGCGCTCCTTCGGCGAGCTGTTCCGCCAGCCCGATCCTCAACTCGGCTTCCTCTTCGCCGGCGCCACCATGGGCCAACTCCTGTCGGTGCCGCTCGTCGCGGTCGGCCTCTGGCTGGTGCTGAGGGCGCGGCGCCTGCCGGCATGAGCGCGCTCGCGGCGGAACTTGCGGCGCTGATCAGAGCGGAAGGTCCCCTCCCCGTCGACCGCTTCATGGCGCTGGCGCTCGGCCATCCCGGCCACGGCTATTACACGACGCGGGATCCGTTCGGGCGGGCGGGCGATTTCGTCACGGCGCCGGAGATCAGCCAGGTCTTCGGCGAGCTGATCGGCGTATGGGCGGCGTCGGCCTGGGAGGCTCTCGGACGGCCACCCGCCGTCAACCTCGTCGAACTGGGCCCGGGACGCGGCACGCTGATGGCCGACCTCCTCCGTGCGGCGCGGGCGCTCCCCGCATTCGCGGCGGCGCTCTCGGTGCAACTGGTCGAGACCTCGCCGGTTCTGACGGCCCGCCAACGGGAGACCCTGGCGTCGGCCGGGGTGCCCTGCGCCTGGCACCGGGACCTCTCGACGGTGCCACCTGGCCCGACCATCCTCGTCGCCAACGAGTTCCTTGACGCACTGCCCATCCGCCAGTTCGTCATGACGGCCGACGGCTGGCGCGAGCGCGTGGTCGGCCTTGCGGATGGGGCGCTCGCCTTCGGCCTCGCCCGCGACCCCATGCCCGTGGAGGTCATCCCCGCCGGGCTGCGTCAGGCATCGCCCGGCGCCGTGGTGGAAATCTGCCCGGCCTTCCGGGCGCTGGCGACCGCACTCGCCGACCGCGACGCTCCCATCGCCGCCCTCTTCGTCGACTACGGCCACGTGCAGTCCGCCCATGGCGAAACGCTGCAGGCCGTGAAGGGCCACCGCTTCGCCGACCCTCTCGCAGCGCCTGGCGAGGCGGACCTCACCGCCCATGTCGATTTCGAGGCCTTCGCCGCGGCGCTGGCCGGTGCCGGGCTCGTGACGGGCGCGCCGGTAACCCAGCGGGCGCTGCTCTTCGGCCTCGGCCTGCGCGAGCGCGCGGAACGGCTGGCGGGGCTGCGGCCCGAGGCCTTCGAGAGCCTGCGCGTCGCCGTCGAGCGGCTGATCAACCCTGAGCCTGCGGGAATGGGGAGCCTGTTCAAGGCGATATCCGTCGCGTCATCGCCCGCAACTCTGAAGGCCCTGCCCTAGCTCAGCTGATTGTTGACTTAAGGTATCCACTTTTCTATTGCTCCTCCTGCCTCCTTCAGGAGGCCCATGCGCCAGCCCGCCAGCGATCCGCTTCCGCCAGCCAGCCGCCCCCTCCGCGCCCACGGGTTGGACGATGACGATGCTGAAGGCCGAAGCCACGATTCCCACCACTGCGGGCCAGTCCTATGTCGCCGCGGTCTGCGCGCGCCTGGCGCAGTCGGATTTCGACGCCAGCGCCGAGGCGGGCCGGGGGCGCATCGCCCTGGTGGACGGGCTCGGGACGGGGACGCTGGAGGCCGATGACGGCCGGCTGCATATGCGGCTGGAATCGCGCACCGAGCAGGGCCTGTCGGTGCTGAAGTTCCTGCTGAGCACGCAGATCGAGGAGGTCGCCGCAGCCGAGAAGCCCGAGGTCGTGTGGACCGGAGACGGCTGCGACGTCGACGTGCTGCCGAGCCTGCGGGAGATGACCGTGCTGCGTGTCGCCGACATCACGCCGCACGTCCGCCGCATCACCCTGACGGGCAAGGACCTGAAGCGCTTCGAGGGCGACAGCCTGCACGTGCGCCTGCTCTTTCCGCCGGAGGGCGTCCATCCGCCGGAATGGCCGAAGCCGGGCAAGAACGGCCGGCCGGTCTGGCCGCCGGAGGATCGCCGCCCGGCGCAGCGGGTCTACACGATCCGCCGCATCGACGCCGCGGCGGGCGAGTTGGACATCGACTTCGTGCTGCATGCGGCGCCGGGCATCGCCTCCGGCTGGGCGGCGGGCGCGCGCGCCGGCCAGGTGATCGGGCTGATGGGCCCGGGCGGACGGGAGATGCGGCCGGCCGCCCATGTGCTGCTCGCTGGCGACGAGACCGCCATTCCCGCCATGGCGCGCATCCTCGCGCGCCTGCCGGCGGAGACGACGGGACAGGCGATGATCGAGGTGGAGGACGAGCGCGAGGTTCAGGATCTCGACCATCCCCCGGGCGTTACCCTGCTCTGGCTGTTCCGGCGGGGGCGTGAGCCCGGTCGCAACGACATCCTCGCCGACGCCGTGATGGCGGCGCCGCTGCCGGACCACGACGACGTGCTCTGCTGGCTCGGCGCGGAAGAGGCGATTGCCCGGCGCATCCGCAGCTACTGGCGCGAGGAGAAGGGGCTCGACCGGGCGAAGTGCCTGGCGGTCGGCTACTGGAAGCACGCGCTGACCCAGGAGGAGGCCGCCTGAGGCGCACCGATTGACAGCGGCGGGCGAAGCAGATTTCGCTTTTCCCCATGTTCGTCACCTCCCCCGCCCTCGCCGCACTCCCCGGCATCCGCCACGCCTTCTTCACCCGCGAGGGCGGCGTGTCGGAGGGACTCTACGCCTCGCTCAATGCCGGCATCGGCTCCAACGACGACGGCGACAGGGTGCGCGAGAACCGGCGGCGCATGGCCGAGACCCTCGGTGTCGCCGAGAACGCGCTGATTTCCTGTTTCCAGATCCATTCGCCCGACGTGATCATCGCCGAGACACCGCATACGGGCGGCGACCGGCCGCGCGCCGACGCGGTGGTGACCAGGGTCCCCGGCATCGCCTGCGGGGTCGCGGCGGCCGATTGCGGCCCGGTGCTCTTCGCCGATGCGGCGGCGGGCGTCGTCGGCGCCGCCCATGCCGGCTGGAAGGGCGCCATCGGCGGCGTGCTCGAGGCGACAATCGCGGCGATGGAAGGGCTCGGCGCCGACCGCACCCGCATCAGCGCCGCCATCGGGCCACTCATCCGGCAGCCGAGCTACGAGGTGAGCCAAGCCTTCGTCGACCAGTTCCGCGCCGCCGACGAAAGCTACGGGCGGTTCTTCGTCACCGGACGGCCGGGCCACGCCCAGTTCGACCTGCCCGGCTTCATCGCCCACCGGCTGGCGGCGGCGGGGATCACGGTCATCGACGATCTCGGCCTCGACACCTATGCCGACGAGGCTCGCTTCTACTCCTTCCGGCGGACCACCCACCGCAAGGAGCCGGACTACGGCCGCCACATCGCAGGCATCGCACTCGCCGGCTGACCACACAGCGTTTTCGTATCGCACTGCGGCACGCGGCCGTGAAATCTCCGTCGCCCCGCCGTCACAGCCTGTTGATTCAATCGTGCTGGGCGGCCGCGCGGCATTGTGGCGCGGTACTCCGGTTGCTATGAGGGCCGCACCCTTGCCGCCCCGAGAACCTTTCCAATGTCGCGCAAACCCGGGATCAAGATCGTTTCCGGCAATTCCAACCGGCCGCTCGCCGAGGCGATCGGGGCCTATCTGAACACGCCGCCCGCCAAGGCCTCCGTCCGCCGCTTCGCGGACATGGAGATCTTCGTCGAGATCCAGGAAAACGTGCGCGGCGAGGACGTCTATATCGTCCAGTCGACCTCCTTCCCGACCAACGACCACCTGATGGAGCTCCTGATCATCTGCGACGCGCTGCGCCGTTCCTCGGCCAAGCGCATCACCGCGGTGATTCCCTATTTCGGCTATGCGCGCCAGGACCGCCGGTCCGGCTCGCGCACCCCGATCTCGGCCAAGCTCGTCGCCAACCTGATCACCCGTTCCGGGGCCGACCGCGTCATGACGCTCGACCTGCATGCCGGGCAGATCCAGGGCTTCTTCGACATCCCCACCGACAACCTCTTCGCCGCACCGCTGCTGGCCAAGGACATCCGCGACACCCGCAGCGTCCAGGACGTGATGGTGGTCTCGCCGGACGTCGGCGGCGTGGTGCGCGCCCGCGCGCTCGCCAAGCGCATCGACGCCCTCCTCGCCATCGTCGACAAGCGTCGCGAGCGGCCGGGCGAGAGCGAGGTGATGAACGTCATCGGCGACGTCGAGGGCAAGAGCTGCATCCTCGTCGACGACATCGTCGATTCCGGCGGCACGCTGGTGAATGCCGCCGAGGCGCTGCTGGCGCGCGGCGCCAAGGACGTCTCGGCCTACATCACCCACGGCGTGCTGTCGGGCGGCGCGGTCGCCCGCATCACCGCCTCGAAGCTGAAGGAACTGGTGATCACCGATTCCATCCAGCCGACGGAGGCCGTTCGGGTCGCCCGCAACATCCGCACCCTCTCCATCGCCAGCCTGATCGGCGAGGCCATCGCCCGCACTGCGAGCGAGGAGAGCGTGTCGAGCCTGTTCGACTGAGGCTCAGCGCAGGGCGGAGAGCCTGCGCTCCACCTTATCCAGAAACGCTTCGCGCTGCCCCGTGGTCGCCCCGTCGATGCCGTGCAGGGCCAGCCAGAGCGTCCGGCAGCGCGGGTTCACGAGCGGCCTCAGGCCGCGCAGCAGCGTCCGGCGTCCGGGCTCGGCCATGACGAGCCGCCACCACCACCAGGGCGAACCAAGCGTCGACACCGCGCCGATGAAGCGGATGTTCGTCAGCACCCGGCCGATAGGCTTGCCCGGCTCCGGCATGGTGAAGGTGGCGTGCGGGATCCAGACGCGGTCGAGCCAGCCCTTCAGCATGGCGGGCAGGCCGTACCACCAGGTGGGATAGATGAAGAGCAGCCCCTCGGCCCAGCGCAGCGCATCGAGATGGGCGGCGACGGGGACCTCGTTGGCGCCGGGCTCGTGGTAGCGGCGGCGTTCCTCGGCGCCCATCACGGGATCGAAGCCCTCGCCGTGGAGATCCACCAGCCGGATCTCATGGCCCGCGGCGTCGAGCGAGGCCACCGCCCGGTCGCGAATGGCGGCGGTGAGGCTCTCGGGACAGGGATGGCAGTAGATGACCAGCATGCGCATGGCGAAATCCGGGAGCAGAATCGTCAGCCTCCAGCGTGCACGGGACGCGCAAGGATGCTAGACGGCGCGCCATGGCTCCTCCGCTCCTGCAACTGCAAGACATCGCGCTCACCTTCGGCGGCACGCCGCTGCTCACCGCCGCCGCACTGTCGGTGGAGGCGGGCGACCGGCTCGCGCTGGTCGGCCGCAACGGCTCCGGCAAATCGACGCTCCTGAAGATCGCCGCCGGCCTGGTGGAGGCCGATGGCGGCAGCCGCTTCGCCCAGCCGGGAGCAACCATCCGCTACCTGTTGCAGGAGCCGGATCTCTCCGCCTTCCCCACGACGCTGGCCTATGTGGAGAGCGGGCTCGGCCCCAGCGACGACCGCTACCGCGCCCGCATGCTGCTGGAGGATCTCGGCCTGACCGGCGAGGAGGGCACGACCTCGCTCTCCGGCGGCGAGGCGAAGCGGGCGGCGCTGGCCCATGCCATCGCCCCGGAGCCCGACATCCTCATCCTGGACGAGCCGACCAACCATCTGGACCTGCCGGCCATCGAATGGCTGGAAGCGACGCTGAAGCGGCTCTCCAGCGCCATCGTCATGATCAGCCACGACCGGCGGTTCCTCGAGACGCTGTCGCGCGCCACGATCTGGCTCGACCGCGGCACGACGCGGCGGCTGGACAAGGGCTTCGCCCATTTCGAGGCGTGGCGCGACGAGGTGCTGGAGCAGGAGGAAAAGGACCAGCACAAGCTCGACCGGCAGATCGCCCGCGAGGAGCACTGGCTGCGCTACGGCGTCTCCGCCCGCCGCAAGCGCAACGTTCGCCGCCTCGGCAACCTGCACGCCCTGCGCAAGGATTTCCGCGAGCACCGCAAGGCCGTCGGCACCGTCTCGATGACCGTGAGCGAGGCGGAGGTCTCGGGCAAGCGCGTGGTGGAGGCCCGCCGCATCTCCAAGCGCTACGGCGACCGGCCCATCGTCGACGACCTCACCATCCGCATCCTGCGCGGCGACCGGCTCGGCATCGTCGGGCCGAACGGCGCCGGCAAGACCACGCTCGTCCAGCTCCTCACGGGAACGCTCCCGCCCGACACCGGCACCATCGACCTCGGCACCAACCTCGCCATGGCGACGCTCGACCAGAAGCGCGAGGCGCTCGACCCCGCCATGCCGCTGACCGAGGCGCTGACGCGCGGGCGCGGCGACTACGTGACGATCAACGGCGAGAACCGCCACGTCATCGGCTACATGAAGGACTTCCTGTTCTCCCCCGAGCAGAAGGGAACGCCCGTCGGCGTCCTCTCCGGCGGCGAACGCGGCCGTCTGCTGCTGGCGCGGGCTCTCGCCTCTCCCGCCAATGTGCTGGTGCTGGACGAGCCGACCAACGACCTGGACCTCGAGACGCTCGATCTCCTGCAGGAGATGCTGACCGACTTCCCCGGCACGGTGATTCTGGTCTCGCACGACCGCGACTTCCTCGACCGCGTCTGCACGTCGGTGCTCGTCAGCGAAGGGAACGGCCGCTGGGTCGAGTATGCCGGCGGTTACAGCGACATGGTCAACCAGCGCGGCGCCGGGGTGGAGGCGCGGGCGGTGGCGAAGCCCGCCCGCAACGAGGCGCCCACATCCGCCGCGAAGGCCGAGCCGCAGGGCGAACCGGCCCGGCGCAAGATGTCGTTCAAGGACAAGCACGACCTCGACACGCTTCCCGCCCGCATGGAGGCCTTGCAGCGCGACATCGCCAAGCTGCAGACGATCCTCGCCGATCCCGGCCTCTATGCGCGCGACCGCGCCGCCTTCGACCGGGCGAGCGCGGCGATGACGAAGGCGCAGGGCGACCTCACCGCCGCCGAGGACCGCTGGCTGGAGCTGGAACTCTTGAAGGAGAGCCTGGAGGCGTGACGGCGATCAGGCCGCAGCTCCCGCGAAGCGCTCGTTGAACGAATAGCCGGAGCCGCGCACGGTGCGGATCGGGTCCGCCTCGCGGCCGCGCTTCACCGCCTTGCGCAGGCGGCCGATGTGTACGTCCACGGTGCGCTCGTCGATATAGACGTCACGGCCCCAGACGCCGTCCAGCAGTTGCTCGCGGGTATAGACCCGGCCGGGCGACTGCATGAGGAACTCCAGCAGCCGGAATTCGGTCGGCCCGAGGTTGATCTCGCGGCCGGCGCGATGGACGCGCCGCGTCTCGCGATCGAGTTCGATGTCGCCGGACTTGAGGAGGCTCGACAGGTGCTCGGGCTTGGCGCGGCGCAGCAGCGCCCGCACCCGCGCCAGCAGTTCCGGCACGGAGAAGGGTTTCACGACGTAGTCGTCGGCACCGATGGCGAGGCCCCTCACCCGCTCGCCTTCCTCGCCGCGGGCGGTGAGCATGATCACCGGCAGGCGCTCGGTTTCGGCCCGCAGGCGGATGCGGCGGCAGAGCTCGATGCCGGACAGGCCGGGCAGCATCCAGTCGAGCAGGACGAGATCGGGGACCGCCTCGCGCAGCCGGACCTCGGCCTCGTCGCCGCGGCCGACCACCTCGACCTGGTAGCCTTCGGCCTCCAGATTGTAGCGCAGAAGAACCGTGATCGGCTCCTCGTCCTCGACCACCAGGATGCGTGCGGTCATGGATCAATCCCCGTCGTGCCGGTATCCGCGGTCAGAGGCCGACCGCGGCCATGGTCGTGGTGTCGAGCTTCGGCCGCTCGTCGGCGAGCGGAACGCCCTTCACCATGTAGTGGATGGTCTCGGCGATGTTGGTGGCGTGGTCGCCGATGCGCTCCAGGTTCTTGGCGCAGAACAGGAGGTGGGTGCAGGAGCCGATGTTGCGCGGGTCCTCGAGCATGTAGGTGAGGAGTTCGCGGAACAGCGAATTGTAGAGGGCGTCGATGTCACCGTCGGCCTTCCAGACGTCCAGCGCCGCCTCGACGTCGCGCTGGGCATAGGCGTCGAGCACGCGCTTGACGCGCTCCAGGGCGAGACGCGCCATGGCGTCGAAGCCGCCCGTCACCTTGGCCAGCGGCAGGGTGCCGTTCATGGCGATGACGCGCTTGGCGATGTTCTTGGCGAGGTCGGCGATGCGCTCGAGATCCGAAGCGATGCGCAGCGCGCCGACGATTTCGCGCAGGTCGATGGCCATGGGCTGGCGCTTGGCAATGACGAGGATGCCGACCTCCTCGATCTCCCGCTGGAGGGCGTCGATCTGCGGATCGACGGCGCGCACCTGACGGGCGAGTTCGAGGTCGCTGCGGATCAGCGAATCGATGCTGCCGACGATCTGCTTCTCCGTGAGCCCGCCCATCTCGGCCACGCGCTGCGCGAGGCCCCTGAGTTCGTTCTCATAGGCGCTCACGGTGTGTTCGGTCATGGCAGGCTCCTGCGAGGGGCGACGGGGAGTTGTTCAATAGCCCTGCGCCGCGACGGTTCTATGCCCGTCAGGTGACGCATCAATGACAGCGATCATTGTGGCAATTCAATGCGTTGCCGGGGTTGCGACAGCGCGGCCGCGCGACTCCGCCAAGCGCAGTGGTATCACGCACCGCCGGCGACGGGCAGGTCCGTGGCACCATCGGTGTCGAGCGCCTCGATCCTGACGGTGAAGGTCGCCCCCTCCCCCTGCACGCTTTCGATGGAGAGCCGCCCGCGGTGGCGGTTGAGGATGTGCTTGACGAGCGCGAGGCCGAGGCCGGTGCCGCCCTTGTCGCGGCTCGAGGCCACGTCGACCCGGTAGAAGCGCTCGGTGAGGCGCGGCAGGTGCTCGGCGGGAATGCCGGGGCCGTGGTCGCGGACGCTCACGATGGCCTCGGCGGCGCGGCCGTCGCGCGCCTCGCGGTCGAGGGTGATCTCGACCCGCTTGCCCTCGGCCCCGTACTTGATTGCGTTCTGGACGAGGTTTTCGAACAGGCGGATCAGTTCGTCGTTGTCGCCGAGGACCGGCAGGGTGGCCGGGCGCGCGTCGATCTCGACCGTGACGCCCTGCGCCTTGGCGAAGGGGCCGAGCGTGTCGCGCACGTGGCGCAACAGCTGGACCAGATCGACGACGGCACCGGGGCGGACGTGCTCGTTCAGCTCGACGCGCGACAACGACAGGAGGTCGTCGATGAGGCGCGACATGCGGCGGGCCTGGGCCAGCATGATGCCGAGGAAGCGCTCGCGCGCTTCCGGATCGTTGCGGGCTGGCCCCTGGATCGTCTCGATGAACCCGACGACGGAGGCGAGCGGCGTGCGCAGCTCGTGGCTGGCATTGGCGACGAAATCGGCCCGGAGCTGTTCCAGCCGGCGCTCCTCCGTGAGATCGCGCAGGGACAGGAGGATGAAGTCGGCCCGGCTACCGTCGCGCGCCTCCGGCGTGACCGCGACGGGCGTCGCCTCGACGCTGAACCATCGTGCGACGGGCACGCGCTCGGCATAGTCGATGACCTGCGGGCTGTTGCTGGCCAGCGCACGGCGCACGACCTCCACGACTTCCGGCGCCCTCAGCGACAGGGTGAGCGGCTCGCCGCGCCTCAGCGCCGGCAGCAGTGCCGCGGCGCGGGCATTGTGGGTGCGCACCGCGAGCTTCGGATCGAGCAGGATGGCCGGCACCGGCAGCGCGGCCATCAGGCCCTCGACGGTGAGGTCGGTGAGGCGCGCGGCGCGGCGAGCCAGCATCTCGTCCTCGAGCGGCGCGCGCACGCGCGGACGGCGGCGCAGGAGCGTACCGACCGCAACCAGGGCAAGGCCGGCCGCCGCCGCTGCCGGCCAGACGAGGCCGCCTGCCTTCGCCAGGAGCAGCGCCAGCAAGGCGCCGGCGCCATAGAGGAGCAGGGCGCCAAGCCATCCTTCGTTCCAGCCGGCGTCGATGTCGTCACCCACGGACAGGTTCTGCCTTCATCGTCAGTCGCGCCGGAAGACGACGCTCGCAGCCCAGCCGGTGAACAGCGCCAGCATCGCCGCCGCCAGGCCATAGAGGACGCCGTTGTCGCGGGCCGCATTGGCGACGAAGGCCTCGAAGCCGGTCTTCGTGACCTCGAAGTTGGTGCTCTCGCGGGCGAGGATGACACCGCCGGACATCAGAAAGATGTCGACGTCGAAGGAGCCGACCGGCGTGTTGGGGACGACGGGGATATTGGCGCGGAACAGGTTAGGCGTCAGGAAGGTGACGCCCGTGGGATTCTCGCGATAGAGGCCCTTGGCGCGGTTGATGCGCAGGAGCGCCTCGCGGAAGGTCGGGGTGGCGCCGGGATTGGTCCCGAGGCGTGGCGTGATCGCCGTGATGGAGTCGACGCCGATCTGCTGGCGCGCGCGCAGTTCGATGTCGGCGAGGTCGGCGGCCGGCTTGTTGGAGAGCAGAGCGTAGAACGACGGTACCTCGACGAATTCGCGCGCGTCGGTGTTCACCCAGATGCCGAAAACGCGCGTCTTCTGGCGCGTGACCATCAGGGCGCGGGGGCCGCGCACGATGACGGCCATGTCGTAGCCGCCCGGGCGGGAGATGGTCTGGGCGTCGCGCTCGATGGCGCCGAACAGGACGATCTCCGAGCCCGTGAAGTTGGAGGTGATCTGCAGCCGGTGCGTCGAGAGCGAGGTGATCATGGTCTCGGCGCGCGCCGGCGAGAGCGCCAGGAGAGCCGCCAGGACGACAAGGAGGCGCGTCATACCCGCACCGCCCATTCCATCACCGTGTTGGAGAAGGGATCGTCCGGCCGCACGACGAGATCGATCAGGAACCGCATGCCGACCGCAAGCACGACGAGGCCAAGGAGCAGGCGCAGCTCCTCGCCCTTCATGGCGAGTGAGGTGCGGGCGCCGAACTGGGCGCCGACGACACCGCCGATCATCAGCAGGAGCGCGAGGACGACGTCGACCGAGCCGTTGGTGACGGCGTGGAAGACCACCGCCATCAGCATGGTGACGAGGGTCTGCAGGCTCGACGTGCCGATGACGACTGCCGTCGACACGCGCAGGAGGTAGACCAGCGCCGGCACGAGCAGGAAGCCGCCGCCGATGCCCATGATCGAGCCGAGGAAGCCGATGCCGAGGCCGATGGCGATGATCGGCAGGGCCGAGACGGTGATGCGCGATCGCGGGAAGTGCATGACGAAGGGCAGCCCCGTGCCGACCCTTCGGTCGCGGGCCGGCAGCAGCTTGGGCGGCTCGCCGGAGCGGGAGCGGGCGATGGCCCGGCCGCTCTCGACCACCATCAGCATGCCGATACCGCTGAGCAGCGTGACGTAGGACAGGGCGATGAAGAGGTCGAGCTGGCCCTCGCGCCTGAGGTAGGAGAAGGCGGCGACGCCGGTCGCGGTGCCGACGGCACTGCCTATGAGCAGCACACTGACGAGCTTCGGATCCACCGCGTTCTTGCGCCAGTAGCTCAACGTTCCCGACAGGGAGGAGGCAGCGATCTGGCCCGAGACGCTGGCCACGGCGATGGCGGGGGGAATGCCGATGAAAATCAGCAGCGGCGTGAGCAGGAACCCGCCTCCGACACCGAACATGCCGGAGATGAAGCCGATCGCCAGCCCCATGCCCAGGATGAGGAGCATGTTGACGGGCAATTCTGCAATGGGAAGGTAAAGCTGCACAGTCGTCCCCGGCCAGGGTGTGCACCCATCGAAGGCCGCAAAAGGCGCACCGCGTCAAGGCCGCCGGGGCAAAATGCGCAATCTTTTCCGTGCAGGGCTAATATGAGCGGGGCATGCCCAGCACGTGCTCGCCGACATAGGCGAGGATGAGGTTCGTCGAGATCGGCGCCACCTGGTAGAGCCGCGTCTCGCGGAACTTGCGCTCGACGTCGTAGTCCGCCGCGAAGCCGAAGCCGCCATGGGTCTGGATGCAGGCATTGGCCGCCTCGAAGGAGGCGTCGGCGGCCAGAAGCTTGGCCATGTTGGCCTCGGCGCCGAACTCCTGTCCGGCATCGCACAGCGCTGCGGCCTGGAAACGCATGAGGTCCGCGGCACGGATGTTCACATAGGCGCGGGCGATGGGGAACTGGATGCCCTGGTTCTGGGCGATGGGGCGATCGAAGACGATTCGCTCGGAGCCGTACTTCTTGGCCCGGTCGATGAACCAGTAGCCGTCGCCGATGCACTCGGCGGCGATCAGGGTGCGCTCGGCATTGAGGCCGGAGAGGATGGTCTTGAAGCCCCTGCCCTCCTCGCCGATCAGGTTCTCGGCCGGGATCTCCAGGTCGTCGAAGAAAACCTCGTTGGTCTCGTGGTTGACCATGTTGCGGATCGGCCGGACGGTCATGCCCTTGCCGATCGCCTCGCGCAGGTCGACGAGGAAGACCGAAAGCCCCTCCGACTTCTTGCGCACCTGGTCGATCGGCGTCGTGCGGGCGAGGAGCACCATCAGGTCGGAATGCTGCACGCGGCTGGTCCAGACCTTCTGGCCGTTGACGACGTAGCGGTCGCCCTTGCGCACGGCCGTCGTCTTCAGCTTCGTCGTGTCGGTGCCGGTGGTCGGCTCGGTGACCGCCATGGTCTGCAGACGCAGCTCGCCCGCCGCGATCCTGGGCAGGTAGCGTGCCTTCTGCTCATCCGAGCCGCCGCGCAGGATCGTACCCATGTTGTACATCTGGCCGTGCACGGCGCCGGAATTGCCCCCCGAGCGATTGATCTCCTCCATGATGATGGAGGCCTCTGTGAGCCCGAGACCCGAGCCGCCATATTCCGCCGGGATCAGCGCCGCGAGCCAGCCGGCCTTCGTCAGCTCCTCGGTGAAGGCTTCCGGATAGCCGCGTTCCTCATCCACCTTGCGCCAGTAGGCGTCGTCATAGCGCCCGCACAGGTCGCGGACGGCGTCCCGGAGGTCGGCATGGTCGTCGGCATGGGGGATGGTCAGCGGCATCACGGGTTCTCCAGCGGGGACGTTATGGGTCGCTTCGCCCGGGCTGGGAAGCCCGCCGGAGGAATGACGGCGGCGCGGTCCTTGCTTGCCTCGTGACCTGCCACGCCATCTCAGGCTTTGACCGGCCGGTCGTCACCCTTTACCCATCGTTGCCATGGCCATTCTCGCAAAGCTGCATCACGTCACGCGCTACCTCTATGACCGCCCCGTCACGCTGGGCCCGCAAGTGATCCGGCTGCGCCCCGCGCCCCACAGCCGCACGACCATTCCAAGCTACTCGCTGAAGGTCGTGCCCGAGCAGCACTTCGTGAACTGGCAGCAGGATCCGCACGGCAACTGGCTGGCGCGCTTCGTCTTCCCCGAGAAGACGACGGAGTTCTCGGTGACCGTCGACCTCATCGCCGACATGGCGGTGGTCAATCCCTTCGACTTCTTCATCGAGAGCTATGCGGAGACCTTTCCCTTCGCCTATGCCCCGGCCCTGGCGGAGGAACTGGCGCCCTATCTGGCGGTCGAGCCGGGTGAGGCCGTCTTCGAGACCTATCTGGCAGGCCTGTCACGCGAGCCGAAACAGACCATCGACTACCTCGTCGCCCTCAATCAGAAGCTGCAGCAGGACATCCGCTACATCGTGCGGATGGAGCCGGGGGTGCAGACGCCCGGCGAGACGCTGGAGAACGCCTCAGGCTCGTGCCGTGACTCGGCATGGCTGCTCGTCCAGCTCGCCCGCCGCCTCGGCCTCGCCGCGCGTTTCGTCTCCGGCTACCTGATCCAGCTGAAGCCCGACCTCCAGGCCCTCGACGGGCCGGCGGGAACCGACAAGGACTTCACCGACCTCCACGCGTGGACGGAGATCTACATCCCCGGCGCGGGGTGGATCGGCCTCGACCCGACATCGGGCCTCCTCTGCGGCGAGGGGCACATTCCGCTGGCGGCGACGCCGCACTACCGCTCGGCCGCACCGATCTCGGGTGCCGTCGATCCGGCGGAGGTCTCCTTCGCCTTCGACATGCGCGTCGACCGCATCGACGAGCGGCCGCGTGTCACCGCCCCCTTCTCCGACGAGGCCTGGGAGCGCCTCGACGCCCTCGGCGACCGGGTCGACGCCGATCTCGCGGCCTCCGACGTGCGGCTGACCATGGGCGGCGAGCCGACCTTCATCTCCATCGACGACTATGAAGGCGAGGAGTGGAACACCGCCGCCGTGGGCCCGACCAAGCGGGAGCGCGCCGACGTGCTGATCCGCCGCCTGCGCGACAGCTTCGCGCCCGGCGGCTTCCTGCATTACGGCCAGGGCAAATGGTATCCCGGCGAGACCCTGCCACGCTGGACCTTCGCCCTCTACTGGCGGCGCGACGGCAAGCCGGTGTGGCGCGACGAGAGCCTCATCGCCCGCGAGGATGCGCAAACCCCCGCCACCATCGACGGCGCCGGGGCGCTCGCCGCGGGCATCGCCGAGAAGCTCGGGCTGGACGGCGAGGCGGCGCTGCCGGCCTACGAGGACCCGGCCCACTGGGTGATCAAGGAGGCGGAGCTTCCGATCAACGTCGATGCGCTCGATTCCAAGCTCGAGGACGCCGAGGCCCGCGCCCGCATCGCCCGCGTCTTCGAACGCGGCCTGACCCATCCGTCCGGTTTCGTACTGCCGATCCAGCGCTGGAACGCGGCGCCGGCGAAGTCCAACTGGATGACGGAGAAGTGGAAGCTGAAGCGGGAGAAGCTGTTCCTGGTGCCGGGCGACAGCCCGGTCGGATACCGCCTTCCCCTCGCCTCCCTCCCCTACGTGCCGCCGGCGTCATACCCCTACGTGGTCGCCGCCGACCCGTGGACGGTGCCGTCCGATCTTCCCGATCCGCAGGAGATCGAGGGGCGCATCGCCCAGCGCGTCTCGGTGGAGCGCGAGCGGGAGACCGACCGCGCCGAACAGGTCGAACAGGTCCTGACCGAGGACAATTCGGTGCGCACGGCGCTCGCGGTGGAACCGCGCGACGGCAAGCTCTGTGTCTTCATGCCACCGACCGAGCGGCTGGAGGACTATCTGGAGCTTCTGACCGCGACGGAGGCCACCGCCAAGGAACTCGGCCTCACCGTGCACGTCGAGGGCTACCCGCCGCCGACCGACCCGCGGCTCAACGTCATCAAGGTGACCCCGGATCCGGGCGTGATCGAGGTCAACGTGCATCCCGCGGCATCCTGGCGGGAATGCGTCGCCATCACGCGCGGGCTCTACGAGGAGGCGCGGCTCGCCAGGCTCGGCACCGAGAAGTTCATGCTCGACGGGCGCCATACCGGGACGGGCGGCGGCAACCACGTGGTCGTCGGCGGCGCGCGGCCGGCGGATTCGCCGTTCCTGCGCCGGCCGGACCTCCTGAAGAGCCTGGTGCTCTACTGGCAGCGCCACCCCTCGCTGTCCTATCTGTTCTCCGGGCTCTTCATCGGCCCGACCAGCCAGGCGCCGCGGGTGGACGAAGCCCGCCACGACGGGCTCTACGAGCTCGAGATCGCCATGGCCATGGTGCCCAAGCCCGGCGAGGGCGAGGCCCCGCCGCCCTGGCTGGTGGACCGGCTGTTCCGCAACCTCCTGGTCGATTCTACCGGCAACACCCACCGCACCGAGCTGTGCATCGACAAGCTGTTCTCGCCCGACGGCCCGTCGGGGCGCCTCGGGCTCGTCGAATTCCGCGGCTTCGAGATGCCGCCCGACGCGCGCATGAGCCTCGCCCAGCAGCTTCTCATTCGCGCCCTCGTCGCCTGGTTCTGGAAGGAGCCGCAGGACGGGCCTCTGGTTCGCTGGGGCACCGCCCTGCACGACCGGTTCATGCTGCCGCATTTCGTCTGGGAGGATTTCCTCGGCGTGCTCGGCGACCTCGGCCGCGCCGGCTATGCCTTCGATCCCGCCTGGTTCGAGGCGCAGTTCGAGTTCCGCTTCCCCCTCGCCGGCCAGGTGGACCATGCGGGCGTGCGCATGGAGATCCGCCAGGCGCTGGAGCCCTGGCACGTGCTCGGCGAGGAAGGGGCGATCGGCGGCACCGTGCGCTTCGTCGATTCCTCCGTCGAGCGCCTGCAGGTGCGGCTCATGGGCCTGCAGCCGGAGCGCCATACGGTCACCTGCAACGGCCGTCCCGTCCCGCTGACCGCCACCGGCCGCAGCGGCGAGTTCGTCGGCGGCGTGCGCTTCAAGGCCTGGCAGCCGCCCTCGGGCCTGCATCCGACCATTCCGGTCCATGCGCCGCTGACCTTCGACGTGGTGGACATCTGGAGCCGCCGCTCGATGGGCGGCTGCGTCTATCACGTCGCCCATCCGGGCGGGCGCAACTACGACACCTTCCCCGTCAACGCCTACGAGGCCGAGGCGCGCCGCCGCGCCCGGTTCCAGGATCACGGCCATACGCCGGGCCTGGTCGATCCGCCGGGGGCCGAACGGTCGGGAGAGTTTCCCGCGACCCTCGACCTGCGCCGTCCGCCGGTGCATTGAAGGACATGACGTTCCGGAGCCAACGCACGAGCGACCACCGCGCCGAGCGCATCCTCGCGATGCTGGCGCGCTATCAGCCCGTGCCCGGCGTCTATGACGAGATCCTCGACGAGCATGGCGAGCCGCGCGCCCACTGGCAGCCGGTGCTGGCAACCCTTGCCGACCTCGGTCCGCGGGAGCTGGAGAAGCGTTTCGCCGGCGCCGACCGCTATCTGCGCGATTCCGGCGTCTTCTACCGGGTCTACGACGACCCGAAGAACGGCGAGCGCGCCTGGCCGCTGGCGCATCTGCCGCTGGTCATTGCGCCCGACGAGTGGCGGGCGCTGTCGGAGGGGCTCATCGAGCGCGCCGGCCTGCTGGAACACGTGCTGAAGGACCTCTTCGGCCCGGCCGACCTCGTCAGCGACGGCCTCGTTCCCGGCGCCACAATCGCTGGCTCGCCGGACTTCCTGCGACCCCTGGTCGGCACGCCGCCGCGCGGCGGCTCCCACCTCCTCTACTACGCCGTCGACGTCGGCCGCGGGCCCGACGGGCGGTGGTGGGTCCTCGGCGACCGGGCGCAGGCGCCGTCGGGCGCCGGCTACGCGCTGCAGAACCGCCTCGCCATGTCCCGCTCGCTGCCCGAGATCTACCGCAACCTGCCGGTGGAGCGGCTCGCGGGGTTCTTCCAGGCGCTGCGTTCGGAGTTCTCCGGCCATGCGGCGGCGACGGATTCGCGCGTCGCCGTGCTGACGCCCGGCCCGCTCAACGAAACCTATTTCGAGCACGCCTTCCTCGCCCGCTATCTCGGCTTCCTCCTGGCGGAGGGCGCCGACCTCACCGTTCGCGACGACACGCTCTATGTCCGCACGGTCTCGGGGCTGAAGAAGCTGGAGATGGTCTGGCGCCGCCTCGACGCCGACTTCGCCGATCCGCTCGAGCTCAACCCGCGCTCGCAGCTCGGTGTCGCCGGCCTCGTCCATGCCATCCGCTCCGGCAAGGTGACGCTCGCCAATGCGCTCGGCTCGGGCGTGCTGGAAGCGCGCTCGCTGCTCGCCTTCCTGCCCTCCATTGCCCGCGCGCGGCTCGGCCGCGACCTCGCCATTCCCCATGTCGCGACCTGGTGGTGCGGCCAGCCGCTGGAACGCGGCGCCGTCATCGCCGACCTCGATTCCTTCGTCATCGCGCCGGCCTTCGCCCAGACCATTCCCGGCCTCCTCGACGAGGGCGCGGTCCTCGCGTCCAGCCTCGCCCCGGAGAAGCGGCTCCGGCTCGCCGAGGAAATTCGCCTGCGCGGGTCGGACTTCGTCGCCCAGGAAGTGGTCAAGCTCTCGACCATGCCGGTGTGGAACGACGGCTATCTCGAGCCCCGTCCCTTCATCCTGCGCCTCTTCCTGGCGCGGGTGGGCGACGGATGGCAGGTGATGCCCGGCGGCTTCTGCCGCATCGGCGACCGCATCGACGCACGCGCCGTCACCATGCAGCGGGACGGCCGATCGGCCGATGTCTGCGTGCTGGCGGAGGGGCCGGTGGCGGAGACGACGCTGCTGCCGACACCGGACAAGGTAGAGCTGCGGCGGTCCACGTCTTCTCTCCCCAGCCGCGCGGCGGACAACCTGTTCTGGCTCGCCCGCTACATGGAGCGGGCCGAGGCGACCCTGAGGCTGCTCAGGGCGCTCGGCGATCACGTCGGCAGCGGCGAGACGACCGGCCCCGACATGATGAAGCGGCTGGTCGAGCTGCTGATCTCCTGGGAAGCGCTGCCCAAGGACACCGTGCTCACGGACCCCCATGCCGTGGCGGCCGCGGTGCTTCATGGCGACCGGCCGGGCGGGCTCCTGTCGCTGTCGCGCGCCGCGCTGAACGCCGCCTCCGTCATCCGCGACCGGTTCTCGCCGGACGCCTGGAAGACCATCGGCGACATGGTCCATCTCGCCGAGGACGGCCGGCGCCCCGAGGCGGGCGCCCTCGACCGGGTGGAGGCGGGACTCAGGCTGTCTGCGGTCTTCTCCGGCCTCGCCCAGGAGAACATGAACCAGCTCATCGGCTGGCGCTTCCTGAAGATCGGCAAGCGCATCGAGCGGGCGCTCGGCATCTGCCGCTTCGGTCGCACCTTCGCCGACGCCAAGGCCGGCACGGCGGGGCTGGACCTGCTGCTGGCGCTCGCCGACAGCCAGATCACCTACCGCCGCCGCTACGTGATGATCGCGGCGCGCGCGCCGGTGCTCGACCTGATCACGCTCGATCCGAACAACCCCCGCTCCGTCGCCTTCCAGGTGGAGCGGATCGCCGACCATCTCGCCCACCTGCCGGACCATGTCTCCGACGGGCGGCTGAACGTGCCGGAAAAGCTGATCGCCCGCGCGCGGGTGGACCTGCAGACCGCCGACGCCCACACCCTCGACAGCCGCCAGATACTCGCCATCGAGCAGCGGCTCATGGCGATCTCCGACGAGGTCTCCGAACGCTATTTCACCCACCGCGACGGGGCGACCCCGGTCGGTGCCGCCGCCAGCGATCTGTTCTGATGCGCTACCAGGTCCGCCAGGTCACCGACTACAGCTACGCGCGGCCGGTCGTCTTCGCCCAGCACGTGCTGCGCATCGTGCCGGTCGACCGGCCGGGCCAGACGGTCTCGCGCTGCGAGATCGCCATCTCGCCGGAGCCGGCGATGCGGCGCGACGACACGGACTTCTTCGGCAATCGGCGCATCTTCCTCGACCTCGACCGCCCGCACCGCAGCCTGAAGATCGAGATGCGCGCCGAGATCAGCGTCGCCGGTACGAGCCGGCCCCTGCCCGGCATGGACCCGCCCTGGGAGCGGGTGCGCGAGACGGCCTTCGCCAGTGCCGACATGTCGCCGGCCTCGCCGGTCCATGCGCTGTTTCCCTCGACCTACGTGCCGCGCGACCCAGCGATCCGCGCCTATGCCAGCGCGTCGTTCCCGCCGGGACGGCCGATCCTGGAAGCGGCCTTCGACCTGGCCAAGCGCATCCAGGCCGACTTCGCCTATGCGCCTGGCACCACCGACACGTCGACGCCGGCCGCGAAGGCCTTCGCCATGCGCCGCGGCGTCTGCCAGGACTTCACGCACATCATGATCTCGGGGCTGCGCGGCCTCGGCCTGCCGGCGGCCTATGTCTCGGGATTCCTGCGCACCATTCCGCCGGCCGGACAGCCGCGGCTCGAGGGCGCCGACGCGACCCACGCCTGGGTGTCGCTCTGGTGCGGACCGGAGCTCGGATGGTGGGGGCTCGACCCGACCAACGGCCTGATCGTCGGCGAGGACCATATCGTGCTCGCCATCGGCCGCGACTTCGTCGACGTCGCGCCGAACGGCGGCGTCGTGATCGCCGCGGGAGACCACGACATCTCGGTGGCCGTGGACGTCAAGCCGGTCGCAGGCTGACGCAGTATCAGGACTCGAAGGTCATCATCAGGCGGCGGCGGAACTCCGCATAGTCACGCACGACGACCATGCGCTGCGGGACGAGGAGATGGCGCAGCGTCGCCTCGTGGGCGCCGATCCAGATGGGAACGTCCTCGGCGAGCCCGCGATCGAGATGGACCAGATCCTCCTGAAGCGAACCGCCGGGAAGGCTATGCACGGCGCTGATGACCATCAGGGCGACCTTGGCTGCGGCGACATCGGCCGCGAGGGCCCGGGCCGGCATGCCCGCACCGAAATAGACCAGGCGGTGGCCCAGTGAGGCGGCGATGAAGGCGCCCGCCAAGAGTCCGAGCTCGTGGCGCTCCTCACCCAGCGTGGCGAAAGCGATGGGGGGCCGGTAGGCCGCCGGCGCCAGTCCCGATATGGCGGCGGTGACGACGTCGCGCGCCTTCGCCGACAGGCGGTGCTCGTCGCCGACCCCCAGCCGTCCCTCCTGCCAGCGTTGGCCGACATGGCGGATCGCACGGCCGTAGACGTCCACGGCGACGGCGGGCGGCGAGGCCGTGAAGACGAACCGCAGCATCATCCCGAAGGCATCGACGTCGCGATCATCGACCGCCTGTTCGAGCTTGAGGATCATGTCGCGGTCGAGAGAGCGGAGGTCCGGCAGCGACGGCTGCAACTGCTTCAGCTCGGCAATGGTGAGGCCGCTCAACTCGGACACCCTGTGCCCCGTGACGACCAGTTCCTTGACGAGCATCAGCCGCTCGACATCCTCGGCGGAATAGAGCCGGTGGCCGCCGACCGTCCGGGAGGGAGCGATGAGGCTATGGCGCCTTTCCCAGCTGCGCAGCGTCGACACGTTGACGCCGGTGAGGAGCGACAGTCGCGAAATGTCGATCGGCCTGTTCAAGAGCGCCCCCCCAGCGGTCGGATGCCACACTAAAACGCCATGCCGCTGCGCATGACGTCCATGAAGTCTGGCTCCGCTGCGCAACTTCTGCACAGCTTGATACTGCAAAAAGATTACGCAATTCACTTCTGGGGTTTGGCTCCTGCGGGTCTCGCGTCGAAGGTTGTCGTAACGTCACCATGAGGGGCATTTTGGGCGCGTTTCGATTCAGATTTTGTTCAATTGCGCAGGGTGATGGATGGGGCGTCGCTGGTTCCCCCAGGACCAACCAGGAAACGTCCAAATGCTGTTCCGCAACCACGCCGCCAACAAGCTGGCGGCCCTGGATCTCTCTCAGGCCGTGATCGAGTTCGAGCCCGACGGAAAGATCATCACCGCCAACGAGAACTTCCTGAAGACGCTGGGTTACCGGCTGGAGGAAATCCGCGGCCAGCATCACTCGCTGTTCGTCGCCCCCGAGGACAAGGACGGACCGGCCTATCGCCAGTTCTGGGACGAACTGCGCGCCGGCAAGTTCCAGGTCGCCGAGTACAAGCGCATCGGCAAGGGCGGCAAGGAGGTCTGGATCCAGGCGTCCTACAATCCGGTGAAGGACTCCCGTGGCCGGGTCTACATGGTCGCCAAATATGCGACCGACGTCACCGACCAGAAGCTGCGCAACGCCGATATCGAGGGACAGCTCGCCGCGATCCACAAGGCCCAGGCCGTCATCGAGTTCACGCTCGACGGCACGATCCTCACCGCCAACGAGAACTTCCTGAAGACCCTGGGCTACGGCCTCGACGAGATCCGCGGCCGGCACCACTCCCTGTTCGTCGCCTCGGGAGAGGCCAACTCCGGCGAGTACCGGGCCTTCTGGGCGTCGCTGGCGCGCGGCGAGTTCCAGGCAGCGCAGTACAAGCGCATCGGCAAAGGCGGCACGGAGGTCTGGATCCAGGCCAGCTACAACCCGATCTTCGACATGAACGGCAAGCCGTTCAAGGTGGTGAAGTTCGCCACCGACATCACGGCGCAAATCAGGGAGCAGGAGCGCCGGGCGCAGGTTCAGCGGCAGATCGACGGCGATCTCGGCCATATCGGTGATGCCGTCTCCAGCGCCAAGCACGAGGCGACGCAGGTCGCCGCGGCCTCGACCCAGACGTCCGGCAACGTGCAGGCGGTGGCCGCCGGTGCCGAGGAGCTGGCCGCCTCCGTCGGCGAGATCAGCCGTCAGGTGACGAACGCCCGGGAGATCTCCGGCGGTGCCGTCGAACAGGCCACCAGGACCAGCGAGATCGTCTCGGGCCTCTCCTCGGCCGCGGCCCGGATCGGCGACGTGGTGCAGCTCATCAACAACATCGCAGCCCAGACCAACCTTCTGGCTCTCAACGCCACCATCGAGGCGGCACGGGCCGGCGAGGCCGGCAAGGGCTTCGCGGTGGTGGCCTCCGAGGTGAAGAGCCTCGCAAGCCAGACGGCAAAGGCCACCGACGAGATCGGCGCGCAGATCGCCTCGGTGCAGGCCTCGACCGAGGGCGCCGTCAGCGCCATCGGCGACATCTCCACCACCATCGTGCGGATCAGCGAGATCTCAACGGCGATCGCCACGGCGGTGGAGGAGCAGAGCGCGGTGACGGCGGAGATGTCGGCCAACATGCGCGTGGCCGCGGAAGGCGTCCAGGCCATCTCCACGAGCATGAACATGATCGCCCGCTCGACGGGAGACATCGACGAGGCGACCGCCAAGGTCCGGACCGCGTCGCGCTCTCTGGCCTGACGACCTCGACGGGACGCCGGCGACCGGTGCCCCGTTTCCTGCCGCCGCGCCTCCGGGAGCGGCGGCGCGGGCGATGACAGCCTGCGGGCCCCCCTTGCTCCCCCTCAAGACAACGTGTCGCAGCCGCGGGCTTTCCCCATTCAGTTTCTGTCAATTTCGCCGACTTACCTAAGGTAACATCAGGAGTCGGCATGGAGGCCGACCGACACACCGGATGGGACCATGCTGTCATTCTCAGCCGAAGCCGCCGCCCGCGTCGCCGCTCTCGACCGCTCGCAGGCGGTGATCGAATTCCAGCCGGACGGGACGATCCTGGCTGCCAACGCCAATTTTCTTGGTGCCGTCGGCTATGCCCTCGACGAAATCCGCGGGCGACATCATTCGATCTTCGTCGCGCCGGAAGAGCGCGAGAGCCCGGCCTACAAAACACTTTGGACGAGCCTGGCGGCCGGCGAATTCCGCTCCGCCGAGTTTCGCCGCATCGGCAAGGGCGGCCGGGAGATCTGGATCCAGGCCTCGTACAACCCTCTGAAGAACCGTCGCGGACGGACCTACAAGGTGGTGAAATATGCCACCGACGTGACGGCCGAGAAAAAACGGGCGACCGAAGCGGCCGGCCAGATCGAAGCCCTCAACAGGTCTCTGGCGGTGATCGAATTCAACCTCGACGGGACGATCATCACCGCCAATGCCAACTTCCTCGCAACCATCGGCTATGGCCTCGACGACATCCGTGGGAAGCACCATGCGATGTTCGTCGATCCGGTCGAGGCGCGCTCGACGGAGTACCGGGCCTTCTGGGACCGGCTCGCCAAGGGCACATTCCAGACCGGTCGCTACCGGCGCGTCGGCAAGGGCGGGCGACCGGTCTGGATCCAGGCCTCCTACAACCCGATCCACGACGTCCACGGCAAACCGTTCAAGGTGGTGAAGTTCGCCAGCGACGTGACGGGTGAGGTCGAGGAGAGCGAGCGCCGCGAACGAGCGCAGAAGGAGATCCACAAGGGGCTCACGGGCATCGCGCGATCCGTCTCCGTGGCCCGCGAAGAGGCGACGGAGGTCGCAGCCGCCTCCGGCCAGACGGCGCAGAACGTCCAGGCCATGGCGGCGGGGGCCGAGCAGCTCGCCGGATCTGTGGGCGAGATCAGCAGGCAGGTCGCCCGCGCCCGTGAAATCTCGCAAGGCGCCGTCGAGGAGGCCGCGCGAACCGGGGACATCGTCCAGGGACTGTCGACGGCAGCGGCGCGCATCGGCGACGTCGTGCAGCTCATCAACGGCATTGCGGCGCAGACCAATCTCCTCGCGCTGAACGCCACGATCGAAGCGGCGCGCGCCGGAGAGGCCGGCCGAGGCTTCGCTGTCGTCGCCCAGGAGGTGAAGCAGCTCGCCAGCCAGACATCGCGCGCGACGGACGAAATCGGCGCGCAGATCGCGTCGGTGCAGGCCTCGACCGACGGGGCGGTCGGCGCCATCGGGGCGATCTCCACGACCATCCTCAGCATCAGCGGGATTTCCACCGCCATCGCCAGCGCGGTGGAGGAGCAGAGCGCGGTGACGAGCGAGATGTCGTCGAGCATGCGGGTCGCAGCTGAGGGTGTACAGGCCATCTCCCGCCGCATGGGCACGATCGCCGCGACCACGGGCGACATCGATGCCGCGACCGCGCACCTGCAAGAAGCGGCACAGCGCCTCGCCTGACGGAGGAGCCGATCGACGATCGACGGGTGGCGGCCTGTCCCGGGTGAGGCTTTCGCCAGCCTCACGGACCCGTTGGGCCACGGGTGACCGCGAAGCCGTCAACCGTCTGCACGGTTGACCATTAAGCCCCTGTTGTCCTTCTCTTTTCTCGCTTCTTTTATGGATTTCGGGGATGATCGGTTGAAAGAGAGGGCACGGTCATGTCCCTGCTTGTATCGCCGACGGCTCCTGCCACGCTTCCCCGGGTCGGCTCGCCACCGCTGTTCGCCGACGAACCCTCGGGAGCGCCGCGCCAGAGCGAACTCCTCAGGCTGCTGCGCATCCACAGCTGGTCCATCGACCTGAAGACCGAGCGGGTGCGCTGGGAGAGCGTCGACGCCAACGACCGCACCGTGGTCATCAAGGCGACCCTGACCGACCTCCTGAAGCAGGCGAACGACGAGGATGCCGGCAAGTTCCGCGCCCACCTGAAGCAGGCGATCGACACGGGCAGCGCCGGCCCGGACCATTTCCGTTTCGACGACCTCGATCATGCAGCCAGCGAAATCGAGTCGGTCTGCGTGCTCAAATGGCTGGCCGGCCATCCCGTGGTCGTCGGTCTCTACCGGAACTGCGAGAAGGAGCAGCGGCAGGCCGCGGTGGTCGGCGCCATGCGGGCGACGATCGAGACGCTCGTCGCCGAATCGACCAGCTGCATGGTCGTGCTCGCGCGCGACGGCACCATTCTCAATTGCAACGCGCCCTTCGCCAAATGCCTCAACCTCAAGGACAGGCGCATGGCGATCCGGCAGAACGCCCTCGACCTCGTCGGCGGCCTGTCCGAGCGCCTCGAAGGGATCATCCGCGGCGCACTCCTCTCCCAGGAGGCGCTGTCAGGCCACTTCGTCACGACCTTCCCCGGCGGCCAGGTGCGCGGCGTGCGCTGGAAGGCCTTCGGACTGGACCTCCAGAGGGGCGAGTCCGCCACCCGCGTCTTCGCCTTCGACCTGCGCCGGACCGAGGCCGACGACATCATCGACTAGGCAGGCGCATAGAGCCGGCCGGTGTCGAACCGCGCCATGTCGGCGAGCAGCTTGACGAATTCGGCGGCCTGGAACGCGGCGGTCGCCCTGCCCTTCTCCGCCGTCGCGAGCGAGGCGTCGCCCGCCGCCCCGTGCGGGTTGATGTCCTGGGCCATCCAGCCGAAGGCGTGGTTCAGCGTCGGCCTGAGATAAGTGAACTCCTTCTCCATCGACACCATCACCGGCTCGAACAGCTTCGCCTGGCCCATGTCGACGAGGTCCGGCCGGAAGTGCAGCATCAGCGAGGTCTCGACGTCGCCGCCATGGATGCCATGCTTGATGTCGAGGTCGCCATAGAGGCCGGCCGGGCGACCGAAGGCGGTCCAGCTGGTGACCACGGCGAGCTGGCGGAAGCGGATGCGCAGCTCCCGCGCGACGACGCGCATGGGGTCGAGATTGCCGCCGTGGGAGGTCAAGAGCACGATCTTGTCGATGCCGGCGCGCTTCACGCTCTCGCCGATCTCGATCCAGCTCTTCAGCACCGTCTCGGCGGACAGCGTCAGGGTGCCTTTCGAGTGGAGGTGCTCGTTGGACTTGGCGACGGCCTCGATGGGCAGGAAGAGCGCCGTCACCTCGGGCCCGACCAGCGGAAAGGCTGTGTCGATCATGCCCTGCATGATCGACGTGTCGGTGGAGACCGGCAGATGGGGGCCGTGCTGCTCGATGGCGGCCAGCGGCAGCACGGCGACGGTGGTCGCCGGATCGAGCCGATCGAAATCGGTGGTCTTCAGGTCACCCCAGTGACGGGCCGGCATGGGAGGTCTCCGCAAGGCTCATGTCACGGCTGTTGGCAAGCCGCGCTCCGGCGCGCAATGTGCGCGCCGGACAAGGGCCGCGCAATGCACTGGACCGGCCTTTCCAGCAAGCGGAGCCTTCTATGACTTTCGACCTGATCCTGCGCGGCGGCCGCGTGATCGACCCCTCGCAGAAGATCGACGGGGTGCGCGACGTGGCCTTCACCGACGGCAAGGTTGCCGCGGTGGGCAAGGATCTGAAGCCCGGCCCCGCCACCGAGATCCGCGACGTGTCGGGCTACATCGTCACGCCGGGCCTGATCGACCTTCACACCCACGTCTACTGGGGCGGCACCTCGCTCGGCATCGACGCCGAGGAATTCTGCCGCACCTCGGGCGTCACCACCGCCATCGACACCGGCTCGGCCGGCCCGGGCAACTGGATGGGCTTCCGCAAGCACGTCATCGAGAAGAGCCAGGTCCGCATCCTCGCCTATCTCCACGTCAGCCATGCCGGCATCTACGGCTTCGACAAGCGCGTGATGGTGGGCGAGAGCCGCGAGATCGACCACCTGAATCCCTGGGACTGCGCCCGCGTCGCCGACGAGAACCGCGACCTCATCGTCGGCATCAAGGTGCGCGTCGGCCGCAACTCCTCCGGCACCAACGGCGAGGCGGCCCTCGACATGGCGCTGCAGGTGGCGAACGAGGTGGGCATGCCGCTGATGGCCCATATCGACCACCCGCCGCCGTCCTACGAGCACGTGATCGGCCGTCTGCGCCCCGGCGACGTGCTGACCCACGCCTTCCGCCCCTTCCCCAACGCGCCGGTCACCGCCCAGGGCGCGGTGAAGCCGGAGGTCGTCGCCGCCCGCAAGAAGGGCGTCATCTTCGACATCGGCCACGGCAAGGGTTCGTTCTCGTTCAAGACCACGCGCAACATGCTGGCGAACGGCTTCGAGCCCGACGTCATCTCCTCCGACGTCCACACGCTCTGCATCGAGGGCCCGGCCTTCGACCAGGTGACGACGTTGTCGAAGTTCCTCTGCCTCGGCATGCCGCTCGACCGCGTCATCGCGGCGTCGACGGTCAACGCCGCCATGGCGCTGAAGCGCCCCGAGCTCGGCAGCCTGAAGCCCGGATCGGTCGGCGACGCGACCATCCTGACCATCAAGGACGGCAAGTTCGACTATGTCGACGTGGTGGGAGAGCACCTGATCGGCGACAAGAAGATCGTCTCCGAGGGCACGGTCATCGCCGGCAAGTGGTGGCATCCCAAGCGGTCCAACAAGTTCCGCAAGCTGGCGACGGCCTGATCCGACCCCTTCAAGACACGAAAAAGCCCGGCGTTTCCGCCGGGCTTTTTGTTTCAGGGATCGGGAGACGATCAGGCGGCGCGGATGCGGCCGAGGAAGCCGGACACCGCCCGGTCGAGCTCGACCGAACCCTGCTTGAGGTGGCGCGCCGCGTCGTTCATCGCGCTGGCGGCGGTGCCGGTCTCGTCGGCGGCGCGGGTGACGCGGCCGATGTCCGTTTCGACCGAGCGGGTGCCGCCGGCAGCGTCGGAGACCGAGCCGGCGATGCCGTTGGTGACGGCGGACTGTTCCTCGACGGCGGCCATGATCGAGAACGAGACCGAGTTGATCTCGCCGATCGTCTTGTTGATGGCCTCGATGGCGGCCACGGCGTCGCCGGTGACCGACTGGACGGCGCCGATCTGGCTGGCGATCTCCTCCGTCGCCTTCGATGTCTGGGCGGCGAGGCTCTTCACCTCGGTGGCGACGACGGCGAAGCCCTTGCCGGCCTCGCCGGCGCGCGCCGCCTCGATGGTGGCGTTGAGGGCGAGCAGGTTCGTCTGGGCCGCGATGGCGTTGATGAGAGCGACGACGTCGCCGATCTTCTGCGTAGAGGTGGCGAGCGTGGCGACAATCTCGCCGGTACGCGTCGCCTGCTGCACGGCGGAGGCCGCGATGTGCTGGGCCTGGGCGGTTCGGCTGGAGATCTCACCGATCGAGGAGGCGAGCTCCTGGGCCGAGCTGGCGGCGCTCTCGACGCTCTGGGTCGCGCCGGCAGAGGTCGCGGCGACGGTCTGACCGAGATCGGCGACATTGCGGGCCACGTCGCCGACGCGGCTGGCATTGTCGACGATTTCCTCGGCGGACCGGGTGACGGTCTGGACGACCGACTGGACGGTGGCGGAGAACTCGTCGGCGAGGGCCGACATCTCGCGGGCACGCTGGTTGCGCATGTCCTTTTCACGCTCGGCCTCGGTGGCCTTGAGGCGCTCGACCTCGCGGACGTTGTCGCGGAAGACGAGGACGGAGCGCGCGAGCCCGCCGATCTCGTCCTTGCGGTCGACGTCGCTGACCTCGACATCCGTGCGCCCTTCCGCGACGCCGTTGACGGCGCTGGTCAGCCGACCGAGCGGACGCGTGACACCGGTGAAGATGGTCCAGAAGGCGGTGAGACCGGCGAGCAGCGCCAGGGCGATCATGGCGCCGATGAGCCAGACCAGCGTCTGGCGGGTCGCATCGACCTCAGCGGAAAGGGCCGTGACGCGGCGGGCGTTGGTCTGGGCGAAGGCGGCCATTTCGGCGTTCAGCCGCTGGCGCGTCGCGCGGTTGGGCTCGTTGTCGCCGATCACCCGTGCGGCCTCGTTGCCGCTGCTCCGGCCGGTCTGGGCGAGTTCGGTGCGCAGGCGGATGAAGTGCTCGGCCTGCTCCAGAAGACGCTTCTTCAGCGCCTCGTCCTCGGGATGGGCGAGGCTCGCCCACTCGGTCACAACGGTTCGCAGCTTGGCAAGCTCCCGATCCTGGCCGGCGGCGAAGCGCTCCAGCGCCGCCTTCTCGGCCGACATGTAGATGCCGCGCGATTCCATCACGACCGCATAGATGAGGCCGTTGGCGCGCTCGGCGAGCTGCGTCACCCGCGCCGTCCGCTGGTTCTCCTCGACCGCATGCTGGTAGCGCTGAAAGCCGTAGATGGCGACGCCTGCCACGATGAGCGAGGCGGCGGTGAGGCCGGCGACGATGGAAAAAAGCTTGGTCCGGATTTGCAAGGTCGATCTCCGCAGAATTCGCAGAAACATGCTGCACATTTCGTTGCCGCAGCGTTAATGCACACTTTTGCTGGATATCAAGCCGCATGACTCCCGCGTTGAAAATCGTTAGAGGCGACGACAGCACCGCCGAAATCACGAGACATCCATGATACGTGAGGGATATCCGCCCCGCGCCGAAGTCGACCTCAAAGCGCTGGAGCGTCTTCTCGGCGATGTGCCAACGGAACGCGAGCCGACCATCGTCCGCCGGCGCTCGCGCGACTTCTTCTGGTACTCGCCGATTCTCGCGGAACAGCTGAAGCACGTGGCGGCGGACATCATCGTCAGGCCGCGCGACGAGGCGGACGTGATCCGGACGGCCGCGGCCTGCGCGAAGCTGCGCATTCCCCTGACGGTCAGGGCCGGCGGCACCGGCAATTACGGTCAGGCCATGCCGCTGGCCGGCGGCGTTCTCCTGGACATGACCGAGATGACCGGCGTTCTCTGGCAGAAGCCGGGATCGGTGCGCGTCAGGGCGGGCACCAACATCCTCGCCCTCGATCAGGCGACGCGGCCGAACGGCTACGAGCTGAGAATGCATCCCTCCACCAAACGCACCGCGACCATCGGCGGCTTCGTCGCCGGCGGCTCGGGCGGGGTCGGCTCCGTCGCCTACGGGGGTCTGCGCGAACCTGGGAACATTCTCGCCGCCCGCGTCGTCACGGTGGAGGAAGAGCCGCGCGTTCTCGAACTGCGGCAGGACGCGGCGCAGAAGGTCAATCGCGCCTACGGCACGACCGGCATCATCACCGAGCTGGAGATGCCGACGGCCCCTGCCTGGCCGTGGATCGACGTGGTCGTCGCCTTCGACACCTTCGCCGAAGCCTTCCGTGCCGGTCGCGACATCGCCCATGCCGACGGGGTGGTGAAGAAGCTCGTCACCCCCATCGCCTGGCCGATCCCGGGCCAGTTCGCCGCCCTGAGGCAAGCCTGTCCGGACGGCAAGGCGATCCTCGTCTGCATGATCGCCGAGCCGTTCCTCGAAAGCTTCGAGGCGATCCTGGGCGGGCGCGGCACCCTCACCTGGCGGGCGCCGTCACGGGAGGAGCCGGGGGAGACGCCGCTCTACGAATATGCCTGGAACCACACCACGCTGCAGTGGCTGAAGACCGACCGCTCCATCACCTATCTGCAACTCCTCTATCCACACGACCGGCTGGAGGAGAGCGTCACGGAGATGGCCGAGACGTTCGCGGGCGAGGTGCTGCCGCATCTCGAGTTCATCCGCTTCGGCGGTCGCCTGACCTGTTCGGCGCTGCCGATCGTCCGCTACACCACGCCGGAGCGGCTCTTCGAGATCATCCGGCTGCACGAGGAGCGCGGCGTCATGGTCGCGAATCCGCATGTGTTCGGCCTGGAGGGCGGCTCGCGCCACAAGCGGGCCGAGGCCGACCAGCTCGGCTTCAAGGCGGAGGTGGACCCGATGGGTCTGCTCAATCCCGGCAAGATGGAGAGCTTCGTGCCGGTGCGCTGAGGCACGGGACTTGCTGCCCCCTGCCCTGTCGCTCCTCCAGCCGGTGCCCTCATGCGCGTGCTCTATCTCTACTGCCATCCTCTCCCTGAGAGCTTCCATGCGGCCATCCGCACCGAGGCCCTGGCCGCGCTGGCGGCGGCCGGCCACGAGGTCGATCTCCTCGACCTCTATGCCGAGGGCTTCGATCCGGTTCTCTCCGAGGACGGCCGCAGGCGCTACCACGACGAGAGCCGCAACCAGCAGGGGTTGGAGCCGCTGATCGCGAGGCTGCGGGCGGCCGAGGCGCTGGTGGTTCAGTTCCCGACGTGGAGTTTCGGCCCGCCGGCCATGCTCAAGGGCTTCTTCGACCGCATGTTCATGCCGGGCGTCGGCTTCGACATCTCGAACCCCGCGGCAGTGAAGCCGCTTCTCGGCCACATCCGCTCCATCACCGGCATCGTCACCTACGGTCGTCCGTTCTGGTACGCGCTCTACATGGGCGACCCGCCGAAGAAGATCGTGATGCGCTACCTCTGGTGGTTCACGGGCCGCAAGGCGAAGCGCCGCTATCTCGCGCTCTACCACCTCAACGTCGCGACGCAGGAGCAGCGCACGGGCTTCATCGCCAGGGTGAGGGCGGCGATGGCGGGGGTGTGAAGGCGTCCTTTTCCCTGCGCCTCAACCACCGAAAGCAAGTCTTGGATGCCCGGCGCGAGGCCGGGCATGACGGGTGGAGGTTCGAGAGCAAGGTCCTCCGACGCCATCAATCCCGCGTCGGAGCTGTTGCGGACGGACTGGCCGCTCGCTCGCCCCTGCCGTCATGGCCGGGCTCGTCCCGGCCATCCACGACTTGAAGACGGCGCCCGCAAGACCGCGCGGTGCTCGATCGAGGCCTGACATGGCGGTTCAGGGCTGCCGCCCTCAATTCTCCCGCTTCAGCGCGCTTTCGTGCCAGCGGCGCAGCAAGAGGTGCGACACCCAGCTGATGGTGAGGAAGATGGCGATGCCCGACATCGAGATCATGATCAGCGCCGCGAACATGCGCGGGATCTTGAGCTGGTAGCCGGCCTCGAGGATACGGTAGGCGAGGCCCGAGGCCGAACCGCCAGACCCTGCGACGAATTCCGCCACTACGGCGCCAATGAGGGCGAGGCCGCCGGAGATCTTCAGCCCGCCCAGGAAATAGGGCAGCGCCGCGGGCAGGCGCAGGTGGCGCAGGGTCTGCCAGCGGGAAGCACCGTAGAGCTCGAAGAGGTTGCGCAGGTTGTGGTCGGCCGAGTTGAGGCCGAGGATGGTGTTGGACAGGATCGGGAAGAAGGCGACGATCCAGGCGCAGATCAGCAGCGACAGGTTGATGTCGCCGACCCAGATGATGATCAGCGGAGCGATGGAGACCACCGGCGTCACCTGCAGGATGACCGCATAGGGAAAGAGCGACTTCTCCAGCCATTTGGACTGGGTGAAGAGCACGGCGAGGCCGACGCCCAGGGACACTGCGGCGATGAGGGCGGCGGCGGTGATGCGCAGTGTGACCCAGAGCGAGGCCGAAAGGGTCCCCCAGTCGGCGACCAGCGTCTTGGCGATCAGCCAGGGCCCCGGCAGGATGAACGGCGGGATCTCCCGCCACCAGACGATGAACTCCCAGGCGGCGAGCGCGAAGATGCCGATGCCGAGGGGCGCCAGGATGCCCGGCCAGGCCTCGGTGGAGATCCCGAGCACCTTCCGGTCCTCGCGGAAGATCGGCCGGGCCTCGGCGTCTGTCCCGTCGTGGGGGACGGCGGAGGGGGGAAGCGTCGCGTCGGTCATGCGGAGATCGCCTCCTTCAGCTTCTCGGATGCGATCCGGCACCAGTGGGCGTAGTCGGCGGAGGTGCGGAACAGGTCGTCGCGCGGATAGGCCGCCTCGACGCGGAGGTCGGCCATGACGCGGCCGGGCCGCGCCGCCATGACGACGATACGCTGGGAGAGATAGACGCTCTCGAAGACCGAATGGGTGACGAAGACGGCGGTGAAGCGGTTCGCCTCCCACAGGCGCAGGAGGTCGTCGTTGAGCTTGTGGCGGGTGATCTCGTCGAGGGCCGCGAAAGGCTCGTCCATCAGCAGGATCTTCGGATGGGTCACCAGGGCGCGGGCGATGGAGACGCGCATCTTCATGCCGCCCGAGAGCTCGCGGGGATAGCTCTTCTCAAAGCCCTTGAGGCCGACGAGCGCCAGCATCTCGGCGCCGCGCGCCTGCGCCTCGCCCTTGTTCGTGCCGCACAGCTTCAGCGGCAGGACGACATTGTCCAGCGCGGTGGCCCAGGGCATGAGGGTCGGGTCCTGGAAGACGAAGCCGAGCTCGCGCGCCGGCCGCCCCCAGGCGTCGTGAGTCATCGTCGTCCAGTCGATCGTGCCGATACTGGGCTCGCCGAGGCCGGCGATCATGCGCAGCAGGGTCGACTTGCCACAGCCGGACGGGCCCAGCAGGCTGACGAACTCGCCGCGTGCCAGGTCCAGGTTCACGTCGCGGACGGCGATGGTGCCGTTGGCGAACTGTTTGGAGACGTGACGGATGGCGACGAGCGTGGATGCGCCCGTCGCCACCGGCCGGTCCATGGTCGACACTGGTGTCACGTGGACTTGCCCACGCCCTTGTTGACGAAGCGCAGGTCGTACGCCTTCTTCACGTCGATGCCGGCCGGGAAGACGCCGGCGTCGCGCATCTGGACGTAGAAGGCCTGCCAGCGCGCATCGGTCATGGCGCCGATGCCGAGCGTGGTCGCGTCCCCCGACATGACGATGCCGTTCTCGGTCATGACCTTAATGGCATAGTCGATCTTCTTCTGGTCCATGTCCGGGTTGTCGCGCATGATCAGCTTGTTGGCATCGGCGATGGCGGCGCCGCCCTTCATGTACTCGGCCCAACCCTCCAGCGAGGCGGTGACGAAGCGCTGCACCACGTCGGCGCGCTCGTCGACCATCTTCTTCGAGATGTTGATGGTCGTGTTGTAGTTGGCGAAGCCGGCATCGGCGATGAGGTGCACCAGCGGCTTCACTCCGCCCTGCTGCTCGATGGCGAAGGGCTCCGACGATAGGAAGCCCTGCTGGCAGATGTTCTTGTCGGCGAGAAAGGGCGCCATGTTGAAGGTGTAGGGGCGCACCTGCTCGTCGGTGAAGCCGAAGCGCGCCTTGAGATAGGGCCAGAACGACGTGCGGCCGCCGGCGCCGACGAGGATGGTCTTGCCCTTCAGCGCGGCCAGGCTGTCGTTGCCGACGCCGGGATGGCAGATGATGACCTGCGGGTCCTTCTGGAAGATGGAGCCGATGCAGAGGAACGGCAGGTTCTCCTGGACATAGCGGACGGCCTCGAAGGAGTTCGACATGATCATGTCGACCCGGCCGCCGAGCAGGAGCTGGGACGGGTTCTGCTGCGGTCCGCCCATGCGGATGTCGGCGTCGATGCCGTACTTCCGATAGATGCCGGCGGCGACCGCCTGGTAGAAGCCGCCATGCTCGGCCTGGGCGCGCCAGTTGGTCTGGTAGGAGACCTTGTCGAGGCCCTGGGCCGTGACGAGATCGGACCGCATCAGATAGGCGGCGGAGACGCCGGCCCCGAGGGCGAGTGCACGGCGGCGGGTCATGCGATGGGCGGGGGACTTGACGGACATGCGACCTCTCCTGAAGCGGGCCTTGTACGACCCTTGAAATCCATGATGGCGGCCAGAGCAACGGGCATGCCGGCTTATCCTACGATATCGTAAAGCCCCCGGGATCAGCCTGCATATTTTTTAAGCATCTGCACCTTGCCCCGCGCAAATTCTCATCCTTGAACTGCGGTTTTGACCGGTTCGCCGGCATGGCGCTGACCGCCGCGATTTGGCACTGTGCCGCCGTCTCCAACGGGTTTCGTCCATGAGTGCTCTCGACCGTCTTCGCGCCGACCTCGCCGGCATCGCCCTCACCGAGGACGCCGCCTCCGTCAGGATGGCGAGCCGCGACTTTTTCTGGTTCTCGCCGGTGCTGAAGCCGGAGCTCGAGGGCAAGGTGGCCGACCTCGTCGCCACCCCGGCGGACAAGGAGGAGCTGCGCCGCATCGCCGCGGCTTGTGCCCGCCACCGCGTGCCGCTGGTGATCCGCGGCGGCGGCACCGGCAACTACGGCCAGGCCGTTCCGCTCGCCGGAGGCGTCGTGGTCGACATGCGGCAGATGAACCGCATGGTCTTCGCCCGGCCGGGAGGCGCGCGCTTCGAGGCCGGCGCCAACATGCTCGACATCGACAAGCTCCTAGACCCGCACGGCCAGGAGCTGCGCTTCCACCCCTCGACCCGGGCGCAGGCCACCATCGGCGGCTTCGTCGCCGGCGGGGCGGCTGGGGCCGGCTCCTGCACCTGGGGGCAGATCGACAATCTCGGCGCGGTGACGGCGCTGGAGGTCATGACGGTGGAGGCCGAGCCGCGGCTGATCGAGCTGCGCGGCCGCGAGATTCTCAAGGTGATGCACGCCTATGGGGTCAACGGCATCATCACCGAGGTGGAGGTGCCGACCGCCCCCTCCCACGACTGGGCCGAGCGGATCGTCACCTTCGACAGCCTGATGGCAGCGGCGCGCTTCGGCCAGGCCTTCATGGAATGCGACGGCATCGCCAAGAAGCTGGTCTCGGTCCACGACCCCCGCATCGTGCCCTACCTGAAGCGCCTCGCGCCCTACCTCCAGGAAGGCCGCGCCTTTGCCATCCTCATGGTCTCGGAGCCGCAGGCCGACACGCTCGACCTGCTGATCGGCGACCACAAGGGCGAGGTCACCTTCCGGCGCGGTGCGGCGGAAGCCAAGGCGGTGGCCTTCGGCACCCACAAGGAGCGCGGCGGCCCAGGGCCCCTCTACGAATACACGTGGAACCACACGACGCTGCACGCCCTGAAGATGGATCCGTCCATCACCTATCTGCAGCTGCGCTTTCCCGCGCCGAACAATCTCGCGCTGGTCGAATGGGCGGCGAAGGAGTTCGACGAGGACGTCTATTTCCACCTCGAGTTCCAGCGCCGCGAGGGCAAGGTCATCACGTCCTCGCTGCCGCTGGTGAAATACACGACCCCGGAGCGCCTCACGCAGATCATGGAACGGGCGGCGGAGGGCGGCGTGCAGCCGTCGAACGCCCACACCTTCGTGCTCAACAATGCGGGATGGAAGCGCATCGACGCGCCGCAGCCCGAATTCAAGCGGCAGGCCGACCCGCACGGGTTGATGAACCCGGGCAAGCTCCTCGGCTGGGAGGCTGAGGCCCAGCAGGCGGCGGAGTGACTAACAAGCGCCCCAGAACTGCCGCATCACGGACCAATGATGACCAGCCCGTAACCAGGCGTTTTGAGGGCATTCGAAGTCTCATAAGCATTTCGAATGAGCCCCCGCTCGATCAAGATCAGGACGCGCCAGCTCATGGGTCAGAGGTGAGTTACTCCGTCTTCGAAGTCGCAAAGAGCGATTTGAAAGACCTCTCCGAGGGAAACCCAGTGGTCGTACCCTACCTAGAGTAGTTGATGCGGCGATTTAGGTTGCAGGAGCTGCCGACTTGGAGGGCCGGCCGCCCTGCTCTGCTAGTCAACCCCCCGGCGCCACTGCCCCCCGCTGCTCGACAATCCTGCGGTAATGGTCCGGCTGGCGGTGCATGTCGAAGTTGAAGATGGTCGCCTTGTAGCTCTTGGTCAGGTCGAGGTCGCAGCGGGCGACGACCAGTTCGTCCTCCTGGGTCAGAGCCTGGCCGATCACCTCGCCGGTGGGGGCGATGATGGAGGAGCCGCCGATCATCTCGCAGCCCTCCTCGACGCCGCACTTCGCCACGCCGACCACCCAGGTGCCGTTCTGGTAGGCCCCTGACTGCATCACGAGCTGGTTGTGGAACTCAGACAGGCGGTCATGGTCGGGGGCCGGCGGATTGTGGCGCGGCGTGTTGTAGCCGAGCAGGATCATCTCCACCGACTGCAGGCCCATGACGCGGTAGCTCTCGGGCCAGCGGCGGTCGTTGCAGATCATCATGCCCATATTGCCGCCGAGGCCGTTCCACACGCCCCATGAGAGGTCGCCGACCTCGAAATATCGCTTCTCCAGGTGCTGGAAGGCGCGCCAGGGCTCGTGCCCCGCATGACCTGGAAGATGAATTTTTCGATATTTTCCAATGACCTTTGCGGATTTGTTCACGAGGATGGCCGTGTTGAAGCGCCGCCCCTCGGGGGTGAGTTCCGCATAGCCGAGCGAGAAGCCGATGCCGAGCCGAGCCGCCTCGTTGAACAGCGGCGCCGTCTCGTTGGAGGGCATCTCGCGCTCGTAGAAGCTGTCGATCTCCTCCTGGCTCTCCATCCACCAGCGCGGGAAGAAGGTGGTCAGCGTCAGTTCGGGAAAGACGACGAGGTCGCAGCGATGCGAGGCCGCCTCGCGCATCAGCTCGACCATGCGGGCGACGACCTCGCGGCGCGAATGCGCCCGCTGGATGGCGCCCATCTGGGCGGCGCCGACGGTGACGATGCGGCTCATGCGGGCTCCTTCTCGACGTCGGCGGCGTCGCGGCCGACGATCTCACGGTAGATGGCGGGGTCTGTGGCGCCCTCGGTGCCGATGCAGAGGATGCGCGCGCCGGCGTCGAGGCCAAGGGCGGCCCTCATGCGCGCATCGCCTGCCGCCGCCCGGAAGCCGGCAAGGCCGGCGACACCGGACTCACCCGCGGCGAGGCCCTCGCCCGCGAGCAGCCGCATGGTGTCGGCGGCGAGGAGGTCGGGGATCGCCATGAAGGCGTCGGCGCCGGGCGAGAGCAGCGCCCAGGCGAGTTCGGAGGGCTCTCCGCAGGCGAGACCCGCCATGATCGTGTCGAGGTCGCCGCCGACACTGGTCCAGCGGCCCGCCTTCGCGCTGACGAGGAGACAATCGGCCCGGTCCGGCTCCACGACGACCAGGACCGGCCGGGAAGCGCCTTCCTTCTCCCAGTACCAGGAGAGCACCCCGGCGGCGAGGCCGCCGACGCCACCCTGGATGAAGACGTGGGTCGGGCGGGCGCCCTGCCCCTCCGCCTCCAGCGCCAGGACCGCATAGCCCTGCATGACGTCACGCGGAATGAGATCATAGCCCGGCCAGGATGTGTCGGAGACGATGGTCCAGCCGTTGGCGGCGGCAGCCTCGGCCGAAGCGCGCACGGCGTCGTCATAATTGCCGGGCACGCGCCGCACCTCGGCGCCGAAGGCGGCAATCGCGGCCGCCCTGCCCTCGCTCACCGTCTCGTGGACGTAGATGACCGCCTCGACCCCGAGGCGACGCGCGCCCCAGGCGACCGCGCGGCCGTGATTGCCGTCGGTGGCGCAGGTGACCGTGAGCCCGTCGGCCGATCCGCGGGCCGCGACGAGGCGCTCGACCGCATAGGCCCCGCCCAGCGCCTTGAAGCTCTTCAGGGCAAAGCGGTGCGCCTCATGCTTGTAGAGCACCTCGGCGACGCCTGCCTCGGCGGCGATCCTGCCGAGCGACAGAAGCGGCGTCGGCCGGTAGCCGTCCCACGCGGAGATGGCGCGGTGGGCCTCGGCCGCCTTGGCGAGCGAGAGGATCGCCCGTTCCCCCTCACCATAGGCCCGATGGCGATCGAGGGCCGGATTGGCGAGGAGGGCGGCGCCCCCGGACATGCGAATGGGTTGAGGCATCGTCAGAGGAGACCAGGCGAGACGAGGCGCACCGGCGTCGGCCGGGACGGCGATGATGGGGGACATGCGAGTCGTAAGCGGCAGCGAGGCATCTGTCACCTCGGCGCGGCGCGCAGATGCCACGCGTGGGACGGGCGGCGTGCGGCATCGCGCCCCTGCCACCATGCAAATAAAACCTTGGCTCTATTCAATATTCATGCGATGATGATCAATCGCTGCAACGTGCCGTCACCTTGCTCCGATGCAATTCGATCCATCGACGATCCTATCGGGGCGCGCTTGTGTTTTCTGCGACGCCGTCGATGCGACAACGACCGAGCCGGCGCCGCGGCGCTGGAACTGATGATCGACTGCGATACTGACGGCACCGCCCTCTTCTTGCGATTGCGAATTGACGTGGCGCGCCAGTTCTACAGGCGCCCGCGCCGCTTCCTGCGCGCGACCGCCGACCGAAAGATCATTCATGACACGTGACAATTCCCTTCGCCGCACTTCGTCTCCCCGTCGCTTCGACGCGCTCTATGCCGAAGGCTGGTCCGGCTGCCCGGCATGCGGCGTCCGCCACCCCATCGCGCCGGTCGGGTCTCGCCATCTCGCGCCTGATCGCATCGAGCACGACTGGCATTGCGACTCCTGCGGCCACGACTGGACCACGTCGCTCGCCGGGACCGGCGGAAGCCTTCGCCCCGGAGCGACACCCCGTCACGACAACGACGCCGACGTCGCTGTCTTCCGGATCGTCCCGGCCGACCGGGCCCTGCTGCGCAACGCCGTCCTCGCGGCCCGCATGGCCGGCTCTTCCGCCGTCGTCCTGCCGTTCCGCCTGTGATCCTCGCCATGACAGTCGCCACCCTGGTCCGCAGTCTCGCCGTCGCCGGAGCCTTTGCCGCGACCATGGCCATGGCTGCCGAGCCGAGCGCGGTGACCGGGCGCGCACCGACGGGCGAGGAAAGGCGCGCCATCGACCAGCAATTGACCGAGGCCGGGCTCGCCGCGGTCGGCGATGTGACGCTGGTCGGCAGCCGCTGGTCGCTTCAGGCCTCCGCCCTCGCCACGGGGGCGCGGTTCAACCTTGAACTGAGCAATCTCGACTTCGCCATCGTCAGCCGCCGCGCCGCGCCCTGAGGGCGGCCGCCGAGCCATGCGCGCCGCGGATGCCTCGCTTCCAGCCGGGCTCGCTGGCCATCGCCGCAAGCCCGTGGAAAGGTCTCGCCGCACCATCGGCTGCGAGCGACGGGACCTTCAGGACATGCGCATCTTCACGGCCAGCATCGCCACGGAGACGAACACCTTCTCTCCCATTCCGACGTCGCTGGAGAGCTACCTGACGAGCCTTGCGGCCCGGCCGGGCGAGCATCCCACCGACAAGCCGACGCTGTGCACCGCGCCGCTCTTCGTCGCCCGCCGCCGCGCCGCGCAGGAAGGGTTCACGCTGGTCGAGGGCTCCTGCTTCTTCGCCCAGCCGGCCGGACCGACCACGAAGGTCGCCTACGAGAGCATGCGTGAGGAAATCCTCGACCAGCTGAAGGCGGCGCTGCCGGTGGACGGCGTGCTGCTCGGCATGCACGGGGCCATGGTCGCCGACGGCTACGAGGACTGCGAGGGCGACATGCTGGAGCGCGTACGGGCCATCGTCGGCCCGTCCTGCGTCATCGGCGTCGAGCTCGATCCGCACAACCACATGACGAAGAAGCGGGTCGGCCTCGCCGACATCATCATCTGCTTCAAGGAATATCCGCACGTGGACATCGTCCCGCGCGCCGAGGAACTGGTGACGCTGGTGCTGAAGACGATCCGCAAGGAGATCCGCCCGGTCGCCTCGCTCTACGACTGCGGCATGATCGCCTTCTATCCCACGACCTCGGAGCCCAACACGTCCTTCGTCGCACGCCAGAAGAGCTTCGAGGGGCGCGACGGGGTGCTCTCCGTCTCCTTCGTCCACGGCTTTCCCCATGCCGACGTGCCGGAGATGGGCTCGCGGGTGCTGGTCTATACCGACGACGCCAAGGCGACCGGTGATGCGCTGGCGACGCGGCTCGGCGAGGAGATCATCGCCCTGCGCGGCAAGACCGCGCCTCCCAACCTCGATTTCGCCGAGGCTCTCGACCAGGCGCTGGCGGCCGACACCGCCAGGGGGCCGGCCATCATCGCCGAACCCGCCGACAATGCCGGCGGCGGCTCGGCCTCCGACAACACGATGTCGCTACGCGAACTCGTCGCCCGCGGCGTGGAGAACGCGGCTGTGGCGCCGCTCTGGGACCCGATGGCGGTCGGCTTCTGCCATGCGGCGGGAGCCGGCGCCCGCCTGCGCCTGCGGATCGGCGGCAAGACGTCCGAGCTCTCGGGCGAGCCCTTCGACGCCGACTGTGAGGTGCTGGCGGTGGCGAAGGACTGCCACCAGAGCTTCGGCGAGGCGAAGGGACCGGTCGGCGATCTGGCGGCGGTGAGGATCGGCGGCGTCACCGTGATCATGAACACCAACCGCGCCCAGGCGCTGGGACGCGAGCTCTTCACGGCCCTCGGCCTCGATCCCGCGTCGTACCGCCTGCTGGTTCTGAAATCGGCGCAGCACTTCATGGCGGCCTACGGCCCGCTCGCCTCGCATGTCTTCTACTCGGAGACGCAGGGGCCCTCGACCCAGCGCTACGAGACCCACCACTACAGCCGCATCGCCAGGCCCAAATGGCCGCTGGATGCCGAGGCGCCGGGCGCGCTGATCCTCTGACCCCGTCTCAGCGCACCCTTTCGGGGTTGAGGTCCTTCTCCAGCCGCTGCGAATAGCGGCTCATGGTGTAGCAGGCGACGAAATAGACGAAGGCGGCGTAGAGATAGGCCTCGGTGGCGAAGCCCAGCCAGTTGGAATCGCCCAGCGCCGAGCGCAGCGTGGTGAAGAAGTCGAAGATGCCGATGATGAGGACCAGCGTCGTGTCCTTGAACAGGCCGATGAAGGTGTTCACCTGCGCGGGAATGGTGATCTTCAGGGCCTGCGGCATGACGATGAACCGCATGGTCTGAGCATAGTTCAGGCCGAGCGACTGGGCGCCCTCGAACTGGCCCTTCGGGATGGCCTGGAGGCCGCCGCGGAAGACCTCCGCCATATAGGCCGCGGCGAAGGCGATGAAGGCGATCTGGGCGCGGATCAGCCGGTCGATCTCGACGCCCTGCGGCATGAAGAGCGGCACGATGAAGGTGGCGATGAAGAGGAGCGAGATCAGCGGCACGCCGCGGATGAACTCGATCCAGGCAACCGAAAGGGCCCGCACCACGGGCCGCCGCGACCGCCGCCCGAGGGCCAGCATGATGCCGATGGGATAGGCCATGGCGAGGCCGAAGACCGACAGGAAGATGGTGACCAGCCAGCCGCCCCAGAGCCGGGTCGCCACCGGCTCGAGGCCGGGGATCGGAATGGCGAGGACCGAGCCGCCCATCAGGCCCCACATCAGGGCGAGTATCGCGAGCCAGGCATAGACGAGTTCCCGCCGCCAGAAGAGGCGCTGCGTCGAGAGCGCGACCATGACCGCGAAGATCACGAGCACGGTGGCCGGCCGCCAGCGCTGCTCGAAGGGGTAGAGGCCGAAGACGGAGAACCAGAACTTCTCGCCGATGAAGGCCCAGCAGGCCCCGCCCGCCTCGCGGCACTGGGCGGCGGTGCCGGTCCAGGTGGCGTTGATGAAGGCCCAGGACAGGAAGGGCGGCAGCGTCCAGGCGAGGACGGCGAGGCAGACGATGGTGATCGCCGCGGTGCCGGGCGTGCCGAAATAGGTGCGCAAGAGCGCGACCGGCCACGGCGGCAGGACGCTTGCCGGCGGCTTCAGGTCGGCGAGCTTCTCGCCGGCGACGTAGTGGACGAGCGCGTCCAGGGAGACGGGGCGGTTCATGGGTCAGCGCTCCCGGATCGCGACACGGCCGTTGTACCAGTTCATGAAGCCCGAGGTCAGCAGCGAGATCGTGAGATAGACCAGGGCGAAGACGAGGATCACCTCCACGGCGCGGCCTGTCTGGTTCATGGTCGTGTTGGAGACATGGACCAGGTCGGGATAGCCGATGGCGACCGCCAGCGACGAGTTCTTGGTGAGGTTGAGATACTGGCTGGTGAGCGGCGGAATGATCACCCGCAACGCCTGCGGCAGGATCACGAGCCGCATGATGCGCGGCGCCGGCAGCCCGAGCGCGCGGGCGGCCTCCCACTGGCCCTTGGAGACGGCGACGATGCCGCCACGAACGATCTCGGCGATGAAGGCGGCGGTGTAGAGCACCAGGCCGAGCAGCAGGGCGACGAACTCGGGTGAGAGCTCGATGCCGCCGGTGAAGTTGAAGCCCTGGAGGACGGGCACGCTGATGGTGGCCGGAAAGCCCTGGACCGCGAGCGCCAGGAACGGCGGCACGACCATCAGCGAGACGGCGATGGGCAGGGTCGGCGGCGCGTCGCCGGTCGCCTCGCGGCGCCGCTTCAGCGCGCGGGCGGCGATGACCGCGGCGACGACGCCGGCGACGAAGGCCCAGACGACGGGCCAGAGCACGTGGGACCATTCCACCCACGGCACTTTCATGCCGCGGTTCGACAGGTACATGCCCGGCCCGAACGGCAGAGCCTGCCGCGGCCCCGGCAGGGTGTTGATGATGGCGTACCAGAGGAAGAGCTGCAGCAGGAGGGGCGTGTTGCGGACGACCTCGACATAGCCGGCGACGAGGCGCGCCAGCAGCGGGTTCGAGGACAGGCGCATGACGCCGATCGCCACACCGAGAAGGGTGGCGAGGACAATGCCGACCACGGCGATGCGCAGGGTGTTGAGAAGCCCGACGGCGAGGGCGCGGCCATAGCTGTCGGTCGGGGCGAAGGGGATGAGCCCCTCGCCGATGGCGAAGTTCGCGGGTCGGGAGAGGTAGTCCCAGCCGAAGGTGAGGCCGCGGGCCACCATGTTGGCGGACATGTTGGTCCACGCCGCCCAGACCACGAGGACGACGAAGGCGACGAGCGCCGACTGCAGGGCGAGCCCGCGCTTGACCGGGTCGTTCCAGAACGCCGTTCTGGCCGCGGGCGGGGTCTCGATCGTGCTCATGAGGGCGTCCGTGGTGCCGTATCGTCCGGGAGGGCACGCAAGGGGCATGCCCGGCAAAAAAGGCACCGGGGCGCTGGAGCGCCCCGGCGAGTTAAGGCTGCCGGTTGATGGCGATCCGCCGGTCAACGGGCCGGCGGTGCGTAGAGAAGGCCGCCCTTGGTCCAGATGGCGTTCTGGCCGCGCTCCAGACCGAGGGGCGTGTTGACGCCGAGATGACGCTCGAAGATCTCGCCGTAATTGCCGAAGGCCTTGAGGATGGTGCGGGCATACTGGTCGTTGGCGGCACCGATCGCCGTGCCCATGCCCGGCTCTACGCCCAGCAGGCGACGGATGCGGGGATCAGTGGCGGACCCGGCGATCTGGTCGACGTTGGCCTGGGTGATGCCGAACTCCTCGGCGTCGATCAGGGCGAAGACCGTCCAGGCGACGATGTTGGTGAGCTCCTCGTCACCCTGGCGGATGGTCGGGCCGAGGGGTTCCTTGGAGATGCGCTCCGGCAGGATCACGTGGTCTCGCGGGTTGGCGAGCAGCGTGCGCTGCGCGGCGAGCGCGGCGAAGTCGTTGGTAAAGACGTCGCAGCGGCCCTGGTCGTAGGCGCGGCGCAGCTCGTCCAGCGCCTCGATGACGACGGGGCGGAAGGTCATGTTGTTCTGGCGGAAGTAGTCCGCGAGGTTCAGCTCGGTCGTGGTGCCCGGCTGGACGCAGACGGTGGCGCCGTTCAGGGCGCGGGCCGAGGTCACGTTGAGGCGGCGCGGCACCATGATGGCCTGGCCGTCATAGAAGACGATGGCCGGGAAGTTGAACCGGTTGACGCCGGTGTCGCGGGTCAGCGTCCAGGTCGTGTTGTTCGAGAGGACGTCGACCTCGCCGTTGGTGAGCGCCGGGAAACGCGACTGGGTGGTCACCGGCACGAACTCGACCTTGGAGGGGTCGTTGAAGATCGTGATGGCGATGGCACGGCAGATCTCGACGTTGAAGCCGCCCCAGACGCCCTGGGCGTTCGGCACGCCGAAGCCGGGGTTGGACGGGCCCTGAACGCCGCAGCGGATCGTGCCGCGGGCCTTGATGGCGTCGAGATCGCGGCCCGCCTCAGCGGCCGTCGGGCCGAAGACGAGGGCGGTGGCCGCGAGGCCCGCCAGGACGATGTTCCTGATCATTCCCTACTCTCCTGTGAGGAACCCGCGCGCCGGAGGCGTCGTCGGGGCAACCGTGGGCTGCCGGTGGGTCCCGGAAGCGGAGGTAAGGTCTGCGAAAGGTTTCCCCGCATTTCAACGGGGGCATCAATATCTGTGACAATTTGCATCAGCCACGCTTATCGGTTGCGCAGTACCGGTTCCGCGTGCCGATTCCCGCATCAAACTGATGGGTCGGACCCCCGATTTCCGGTGCCATGGCACCGCTTCGCTCCCGCAGGTCTGCCTATCCCGCAGGCGCGCCGGGCGGCGGCACGAGGCCGTGACCGTCGTCGGGATGACGCGTTGCGGCGATCCGTCGCAGCAACCCTGGCGCGAACACAGGGGCGTCAGACAGACGGACGGGACGCACTCCGCCAGGCGCGGGGATCGAGGCCGTGGGCCTTCAGCCGCGACGCGAAGGTGGTGGGGCGAAGGCCGAGCCGCTCGGCCGCCCCGCCCGGTCCAGACACCTTGCCGCCCGAGAGCTCCAGCGCCGCGATCAGGCTTCGCCGGTCGAGCTGGCGCCGCTCCTCCTCCGTCAGCAGACCGTCGGAGGGCATCACGATCGCCTCCGGAGCGGTGCGGCTCGGAGTGCTGCCCGGCAGGTCGATGGCGAGGCGGCCCTTGCGGGCGAGGATGGCGGCGCGCTCGATGACGTTCTGCAGTTCGCGGACATTGCCCGGCCAGGCGTAGCCGGCGAGGCGCCGCACATCCTCTTCCGAGAGGCCGAGGCCGGATATCTTCAGCTTGCGCTCGGCGTGGCGAAGGAAATGCAGCGCCAGCGGCGCCACGTCGTCGACGCGCTCGCGCAACGGGACCGAGTGGATGGGGAAGACGTCGAGGCGGAAATAGAGGTCCTCGCGGAACCGCCCTGCCCTCACCTCGGCGCGCAGGTCGCGGTTGGTCGCGGCGATGACGCGCACGTCGACGCTGCGGGTGCGCTCCTCGCCGACGCGCTCGAACTGGCCCTCCTGCAGGATGCGCAGGAGCTTGCCCTGGAGCTCGAGCGGGATCTCGCCGACCTCGTCGAGAAAGAGCGTGCCGCCGTCGGCGAGTTCGAAGCGGCCGACGCGGTCACGCAGCGCGCCGGTGAAGGCGCCGCGCACGTGGCCGAAGAACTCGCTCTCGAAGAGCTCGCGTGGGATCGCCGCGCAGTTGACGCGGATGAGGGGCCGGTCGCGCCGGCCACTGGCCTCGTGGATGGCGCGACCGATCAGCTCCTTGCCGGTGCCGGATTCGCCCGTGACGAGGACGGTCGCGTCGGTCGGGGCGACGAGATCGATCTGGCGCAGAGTCTTCTGGATGGCCGCCGACCGTCCGATGATGCCGCGGTGATTGCTCTCGAGGCGGATCTCCTCCTGGAGATAGGCGTTCTCGCGCTCCAGCCGCTGGCGCAGGCTGTCGACCTCGGCGAGAGCCTGCCGCAGCTTCTCCTCCGCCTCGCGCCGCTGACTGACATCACGGAACACGATCACCGCGCCGATGATGGCGCCGCGCTCGCGAATGGGCGTCGAGGTGTATTCGACCCAGAGCGGCGTGCCGTCCTTGCGCCAGAAGACCTCGTCCGCCACGGTCTGGACCGCCCCGTTCCTAAAGGCTGCATAGATCGGGCAGTCGTGGTTCGGATAGGGCGAGCCGTCGGCGCGGTGGTGGTGGACGAGCGAGTGCATGTCCTTGCCCACGAGCTCCTCCGCGGTCCAGCCGAGCAGGGCTTCGGCGGCCGGATTGACGAAGGTCGTCTTGCCGTCGGCATTGACCCCGTAGATTCCCTCGCCCGCCGCCTTGAGGATCAGCTGGTTCTCCCGCTCGATGGTGTGGAAGAGGCGCTCCACCCGTTTCCACTCGTCGATTCCCTGGCGGAGCGTGCCGTCGGCATCGGCATCGACGTCGCGGCGGTGGCGTGCGTCGAGGTCGGCCATGGTGAGGAGGATCAGGGGCTCGGCGCCGGCCCGCAGCACGGTCCCGGCATATTCGACACGCAGCGTCCCGCCGCCCGCCTTCAGCGGCGACAAGCTGCGCGTATGGGCAAGACCCCTGTGGAGGACCTCTTCGGTGAAGACAACCAGGGCCGGCCGCTGGCCGCGATGCAGATCAGTGATCCGCAGGGCCCTCAGCGCCGCCGCGGGATAGCCGAGGAGCCGCTCGGCGGCCGGATTGGCATCGACGATGGCCGCGGACCGCGGATCGACGACCAGCGCGGGCTCGGCCAGCGCAGTGAAGGCGGCCCCGGCGGGGGAAGCAGTCGGAATCACGGCGGGCCTCCCTACATCACGACATATCGTGAGATATGCAACGATATTTCGTCAATGACGATTTTTCGTGATCTGGCGACCGACGGCCAGATGTCAGTGGCGCTGCGGCTTTGCGCCTCTGCCCTGGAACTGGCCTCGACCTTGCTAGCGAAGGAGATGCGATCGCCGTCCACCGCAAGCCGAAGGATGACCCCATGGCCCTGTTCGACAATCCGTTCAATGCCGCGAAGCGTTTCCTGAAAGGCTGCGTCTGCGGCCGCCACGCCTCCGATGCCGAACATGAAGCGTCCATCACGGCGGAAGCGGTCGCCGTCGAAGCGGCCGGCGAGGAGAGCCGCTACCGCCGCATCGTCGAGCAGGCGGTGATGCGCGCGCTCTTCCCCGAGGACCACCAGCGCCGCGCGTTCCTGAAGGCGGTGGGCGCCTCCACGGCCGCCGCCGCCATCGCCACCTTCTTCCCCATCGGGGCTGCCACCGAGGCCCTCGCCCAGACCGGCCCGATCGAGAAGAAGGACCTCAAGGTCGGCTTCATCCCGATCACCTGCGCGACCCCGATCATCATGGCCCATCCGCTGGGCTTCTATTCGAAGCACGGCCTGAACGTGGAGGTGGTGCGCACCGCCGGCTGGGCCGTCATCCGCGACAAGACCATCAACAAGGAATACGACGCCGCGCACATGCTGGCGCCGATGCCGCTCGCCATCACCATGGGCGCCGGCTCGAACCCGATCCCCTACGCCGTCTCGGCCATCGAGAACATCAACGGCCAGGCGATCACGCTGGCCAACAAGCACAAGGACAAGCGCGATCCGCGCCAGTGGAAGGGCTTCCGCTTCGCCGTGCCCTTCGACTATTCCATGCACAACTACCTGCTGCGCTACTACCTCGCGGAGCATGGCATCGATCCGGACCGCGACGTGCAGATCCGCTCCGTGCCGCCGCCGGAGATGGTCGCCAACCTGCGCGCCGACAATATCGACGGCTATCTTGGCCCCGATCCGTTCAACCAGCGCGCGGTCTTCGACGGCGTCGGTTTCATCCACTTGCTCTCCAAGGAGCTGTGGGACGGGCACCCGTGCTGCGCCTTCGCGGCGAGCCGCGAATTCGCCACCAGCATGCCCAACACCTACCGCGCGCTGCTGAAGGGCATCATCGACGCAACCGCCCATGCGCAGAAGCCGGAGAACCGCAAGCAGATCGCCGAGGCCATCGCCGCGCCGAACTATCTCAACCAGCCGGTGACAGTGCTCGAGCAGATCCTCACCGGCACCTATGCCGACGGCCTCGGCCAGGTGAAGCGCGACCCGAACCGCATCCAGTTCGACCCCTTCCCGTGGGAGAGCTTCTCGGTGTGGATTCTCACCCAGATGAAGCGCTGGGGGCAGATCAAGGGCGACGTGGACTATGCCGGCATCACCCGCCAGGTGTTCCTCGCGACCGACGCGGCGGCGATGATGAAGGAACTCGGCCTCACCCCGCCGGAGGCCTCGACCAAGACCTTCTCGGTCATGGGCAAGGCCTTCGATCCCGCCAAGCCCGAGGAGTACATCGCCTCCTTCGCGATCAAGCGGACCTGACGGCCACACGCTGCGGAGCCCTGCCGATGACCCGGCCTCCCACCCCGCCGTTCACCCCCGAGACGGCGCGCCAGAAGGTGCGCGCCGCCGAGGACGCGTGGAACACGCGCGACCCCGAGCGCGTGGCGCTGGCCTATACCGAGGGCAGCACCTGGCGGAACCGGTCTGAGTTCTTCTCCGGCCGGCCGGCGATACGCGCCTTCCTCGCGGCGAAATGGGCCCGGGAACAGGACTATCGGCTGATCAAGGAGCTCTGGGCCTTCCACGAGAACCGCATCGCGGTGCGCTTCCAGTACGAGTGGCACGACGGCGCCGGCCAATGGTTCCGCTCATACGGCAACGAGCAGTGGCAGTTCGACGCCGCGGGCTACATGGAACGGCGCGAGGCCAGCATCAACGACGTGCCGATCCGCGAGGCGGACCGGCTGTTCACCTGGGACGCGGGTCCCCGCCCGGCCGACTTCCCCGGCCTGACGGAACTCGGCCTGTGACGCCGGCAAGCCAGGAGACCCCATCATGACCCGTTCGGTCGGCGCCCGCGCGCTGGTCCTCTCCCTCGTCATCCTCGGCATCTTCCTCGCCGCCTGGCACGTCGCCGTCAGCGGCGGCGGCGCGGGGAGCCAGGCGGTCGACCCGGAATATGCCAAGCTCGTGGGCGCGGCGGCCGCCACCGGCGGGCAGACGCCCATGCCCGGGCCCGTGGACGTCGGCAAGGCCATCTGGCGGCACCTTTCCGACCCGTTCTACGTGCGCGGCACCAACGACATGGGCATCGGCATCCAGCTCGCCTATTCGCTGGCCCGCGTGCTCCTCGGTTTCGGCATCGCCGTGGCGGTGGCCGTGCCGCTCGGCTTTCTCATCGGCATGTCGCCCATCGTCTACCGGGCGCTCGACCCCTTCATCCAGGTGATGAAGCCGATCTCGCCCCTCGCCTGGATGCCGCTTGCCCTCTACACGATCAAGGATTCCTCGCTCTCCTCGATCTTCGTGATCTTCATCTGCTCGCTCTGGCCGATGCTGATCAACACGGCTTTCGGCGTCGCCTCGGTGCGCAAGGACTGGCTGAACGTCGCCCGCACGCTCGAAGTCGGGCCGGTGCGCAAGGCCTTCACGGTGATCCTGCCCGCCGCGGCGCCGACCATCCTCACGGGCATGCGCATTTCGGTCGGCATCGCCTGGCTGGTCATTGTCGCCGCCGAGATGCTCGTGGGCGGCACGGGCATCGGCTACTTCGTCTGGAACCAGTGGAACAACCTGTCGCTCACCGACATCATCACGGCCATCCTGCTGATCGGCCTCGTCGGCATGGCTCTGGACCAGATCCTGGCGCGCCTCACGCGCCTCGTGACCTATCCGGAGTGACGCGCGTGGCCGCTTCCTACATTTCCATCGAGGGCATCGCCCGCCGCTTCCCGGCCCCCGAGGGGGGGAAGACCACCATCTTCGAGGACCTCTGGTTCGCGATGGAACGGGGCGAGTTCGTCTGCGTCATCGGCCATTCCGGCTGCGGCAAGACCACCGTCCTCAACATCCTGGCAGGGCTGGACGAGCCGAGCGAGGGCGCCGTCATCATCGACGGCAAGGCGATCGAGGGACCGAGCCTCGACCGCGCGGTGATCTTCCAGAGCCACGGCCTGCTGCCCTGGCGCACGGTGCTCGGCAACGTCGCCTATGCGGTCTCGTCGAAATGGCGCGACTGGCCGAAGGCGAAGGTCGAGGACCATGCGCGCAAGGCCATCGCCACGGTCGGGCTGTCCGGCGCCGAGATGAAGAAGCCGGCCCAGCTCTCCGGCGGCATGAAGCAGCGCGTCGGCATCGCCCGGGCGCTGTCCATCGAGCCGAAGATCATGCTCATGGACGAGCCGTTCTCGGCCCTCGACGCGCTGACCCGGGGCACCCTGCAGGACGAGGTGCGCGGCATCTGCCGCAACACCGGCCAGACGGTGTTCATGATCACCCACGACGTGGACGAAGCCATCTACCTCGCCGACAAGATCGTGCTCATGACGAACGGGCCGGATGCGCGGGTGGCGGAGATCGTCGTCAATCCTTTGCCGGCTGACAGATCGCGCAACGAGGTACACAAGCATCCCGCCTACTATCCCGTGCGCAACCACATCATCGATTTCCTGGTGGAGCGCTCGAAGACCTTCGCCGCGGAGCTCGCCCAGCCGGGCAAGGTCTGGAACCGCCGGGCCCCGCCTCTCGTGACGCCCGGCGCCGCTGGCGGCTCCGCGCCGCTGGTGCGGGCCGTCTGACCCATCCACCACAACAATCCCCAAGGAGACGGACATGATCCGCGACGACCTCACGGAAAAGATTCTCGACATCAAGCGCGAGAAGGGCTGGACGTGGAAGCACATCACGGACGAGATCGGCGGCATGTCGCCCGTGCTCGTCATCGGCGCCCTGCTCGGCCAGCACAAGCTGGTGAAGCCGCTGGCGAAGAAGGCAGCCGCCCTGTTCGGCCTCTCCGCCGCCGAGGAGGCCATGCTCAACGAGGTGCCGATGCGCGGCACCGGCACCTCCATGCCGCCGACGGATCCGCTGATCTACCGCTTCTACGAGCTCGTCCTCGTCAATGGTCCGGCCTGGAAGGCGATCATCGAGGAGGAGTTCGGTGACGGCATCATGTCGGCCATCGACTTCAACATGGAGTTCGAGCGCGAGCCGAACCCGAAGGGCGACCGGGTGAAGATCACCATGTCCGGCAAGTTCCTGCCCTTCAAATACTACGGCAACGAGCAGGGCATCCCGGACTACGGCTTCAAGGAGGCGTGATCACCGCACGGCTTCCGGACCGGCGCGCGGCGGGCGAGACTGCCGCGTGTCCGACCGGGAGTTTCGCCTTGCGTGCCGCCGCGATCGCCTTCAGCCTCGCGGTGCTCGCCGCCCCGTCGCCCGCGCGCGCGGCGGGTCCCTGTCCGCCCGCCGATCCCTGCCGGGTGGCGTCCGGTGCCTATGCCCTCGCCCTTCCCCGCGGCTGGGACGGCCGGACGGCCCTCCCCCTCATCGTCTTCTTCCATGGGTTCGGCGACAGTCCGGCGGGCGTCCTCGCGCGCACGGACATGATGCGCCTCGTCGAGGAGCAGCGCGTCATCCTCGCCGTGCCGCAGGGTCTCGAAGCGCGCTGGCACGTGCGCCCCGGCGGCCCGCGGCCCCGCGATGACCTCGCCTTCGCAGCGTCGGTGGCGGAGGACGTGATGGCGCGCCACCGGGTCGATCCCGCCATGGTGGTCGCCAGCGGCTTTTCGGCCGGAGCCTTCCTCACCTGGACGCTTGCCTGCGAGCGGCCCGGCCGGTTCACCGGCTTCCTGCCGGTGGCGGGCGGTCTCTGGCATCCCGTCCGCGAGGGCCCCTGCCCCGGTGGTCCGGTCGCGATCCGCCATGTTCACGGCCGCGACGACCACACGGTTCCGCTCGCCGGGCGGACGCTATCGGGCGGAGCGCGGCAGGGCGACATCCGCGCCAGCCTCGCAGCAGCCCTCGTGACCAACCATTGCGCGCCGGTGCCTGAGGTCGGCGAACTCGGCGCGGAGACCTGCACCACATGGCGCGCCTGCCGGGGCGGCGCGCTCACGTTCTGCACCCACGCGGGCGGCCATGACATGGACGCTCGCTGGATCGCCGAAGGCCTCGCCTGGCTGCGGGCTCTGCCCAGAGCCGCGCGATAATGTCAAAAGACACTTGGCAGAGGTGCGATATGCGGCATGATGGGCGATGGACAGGACCACTGAGACCCGCGACGCGCGCATGAGCGACACCACCGACCTCATGCGTCTGACCTATTTCAGCCGCCACGATCTCCCCTGCGACGCTGACGGGTTCAATCCCGCCTTCACCGCGATCGAACAGGTGGCGGTGCCGCGCAACGGCGATCTCGGCGTCACCGGCTTCCTCATCTGCGCGCGCGCCTGGTTCGCCCAGGTCATCGAGGGGCCGGCCGCGAGCATCGAGCAGCTCTATGCCCTGATCGAGCCCGACCCGCGGCACCATTCCGTGCAGGTGGTCGAGCATGTCGCCGCCGACCGCCGCCTGTTCCCCGACTGGCACATGGCGATAGGCCACGCCTCGCCGCAGGCCGGCATGGTCTTCGCGACGTTGGACTTCTCGGAGGTCGAGACGCCGCAGGGCCGCTTGCCCAGCGACTTCCACGATCTCGCGACCGACCTCGCCGCGCTGAAGCGGCTGACGGACTGACGCCTCAGAACCCCGCCTGCACCGCAATGATCGTCTCGCCGCGGATGTCCTCGGTGAGTTGCTCCTCGAGTCGGCCAAAGTCGGGCGTCGTCTTCAGCTTGTAGGAACGCGGGTGGGCGAAGGGGATCGTGACCTCGCTCTTGAACCGGCCCGGCCGAGCGCTCATCACCAGCACGCGGTTGGCCATGAACACGGCCTCCTCGATGTCGTGGGTCACGAAGAGCACGGTCTTGCGGTGCGTCTCCCAGATGGAGAGCAGCAGTTCCTGCATCAGCGAGCGGGTCTGGTGGTCGAGCGCGCCGAAGGGCTCGTCCAGCAGCAGGACCTTGGGATCGTTGGCGAGCGCCCGGGCGAGCGCGGCGCGCTGCTGCATGCCGCCCGAGAGCTGCTTGGGATAGTGGTTGGCGAACTGGGTGAGGCCCACCTGCGCCATCAGCTTCTCGGCGGTGGCGCGCCGCTCGGCGGCCCCCACCCCCCGTTCGCGCGGGCCGAACTCGATGTTCTCGACGACGGTGAGCCAGGGAAACAGCGTGTAGCTCTGGAACACCATGCCACGGTCGGCGCCGGGTCCGGTGACGGGCCTGCCGTCGAGCGTCACGGTGCCCGTGGTCGGGCGGTCGAGCCCGGCGACGATGCGCAGCAGTGTGGACTTGCCGCAGCCGGAGGGGCCGAGGATGGCGACGAAGTCGCCCTCGCCCACCGTCAGGTCGACCGGCGCCAGCGCCTGGACAGGATTGCCGCCGCGCACGCCGGGGAAGGTGCGCGAGACGCCCTTGACGACGACGCCGCTCATATCGTGCTCCAGGGAAACAGCTTCTGGTTGACCGCCTTGAACAGGAAGTCTGAGATGAGCCCGATGACGCCGATGACGATGATGCCGAAGATCATCTGGCCGGTGGCGAGCAGCGCCTGGCTCTCGATGATCATGTGGCCGATGCCCGAGGACGAGCCGATGAGCTCGGCGACGATGACATAGGTCCAGGCCCAGCCGAGGACGAGCCGGAGGATCTCGGCGATCTGCGGCGCGGCATAGGGCACCATGACGCGGCCGACGATGCCGGCGTCTCGGGCGCCGAGGGTGAGCGCCGCCTCGACCAGGTCGCGGCGGATGGAACCGACCGCCACCGCCACCATCAGCACGATCTGAAACACCGAGCCGACGAAGATCACGAGCAGCTTCTGCTTCTCGCCGACGCCTGCCCAGAGGATGAAGAGCGGGATGAAGGCGGACGCCGGCAGGTAGCGCGCGAAGGAGACGAAGGGCTCGAAGAAGGCCTCGACCGGCTTGTAGGCGCCCATGGCGAGACCGAGCGGCACGGCGATGAGTGCCGCAAGAATGAAGCCGCCGACGACGCGCCAGACGGTGACGGCGATGTCGGCGAGGAACCCGTGGTTCGTGATGAGATACCAGCCCTCGCGCAGCATGGTGACGGGATCGGCGAGGAAGATCTTCGGCACCAGTCCGCCGAAGGTGACCGCCGCCCAGGCGGCGAAGAAGATCACGAAGAAGGCGATGCCGAGGACGACGCGCGCCGTCGTCGATACGGGCTCGAGGGGTTTCATGGGATCATCCGTTCCGCAGCATGCATCGCCGCGACCTCCAACGCGTCATGGCCGGGCTTGGCCCGGCCATCCACGCCTTGACCACAAGGTGTGAGAAGGACGTCGTGGATGCCCGGCACGAGGCCGGGCATGACGACATGATCGCGCCTGCTTACTGGATGAACCGCGTGTCGACCATGGTGTCGAAGTTCGGCTTCTGCCGGATGATGCCGAGTTCCAGCAGGAGGTCGGCGGCCTTCTCGGAGAAGGTGCGCCACTCGCCGGCGAAGAAGGTCTTGTTCGCCGCCTGGTCCTGCCAGCGCAGGTACTGGGCCGAATTGCCGAACTGCTCCGCCGTCTGGCGCACGTCGGCGCCCATGATGCGGAAGGCTTCGGCCTGGTTCGACTTGATCATCTCCAGCGCCTCGAAATAGCTCTTGGCGAGCGCGCGCACGGCGGCCTCATTGCCCTGAATGAATGCGGGCGTGCAGCCGAACGTATCCATCACCATGGGATAGTCGAGGGTGGTGGCGATGATCTTGCCGGCCTGCGGCGCGGCGCGCACCGAGGAGAGGAAGGGCTCGTAGGTCATGGCGGCATCGTTCTGGCCGGCGACGAAGGCCTGGGCGGCCGGACCCGGCTCCATGTTGACGACGGTGACGTCGCGGATGGAGAGGCCATTCTCCTTCAGCATCCAGGCGAGGGTGAAATAGGGCGCGGTGCCCGGCGCGGAGGCCGCCACCGTCTTGCCGCGCAGGTCGCGGATCGAGTTGATGCCGTTGCGCACGGCCATGCCGTCGGCGCCGTAGCTCTTGTCGAGCTGGAAGAGCTGGGTGGTGGCGATGCCGTTGGCGTTCCAGACGATCCAGGTTTCCACCGTGGTGGCGGCGCACTGGATGTCGCCGGAGGCGATGGCGAGGTGGCGGCTCGCCTGCGGGATCTTGCGGATCGTCACGTCGAGGCCGTTGCGGGCGAAGATGCCGGCTTCGTTGGCCAGCGTCAGCGGCGCGAAGCCGGTCCAGCCGGAGATGCCGATATTGACCTTGGTCTGGGCGAAGGCCGGGCCGGCCATGGACAGGCCGACGGCAAGGGCCGCGCCGGCCAGCAGGCCGCGCAGGGTGGACGGTTGCGACATCGTCGTTCTCCTCTGGCGGCTCTGACGAACATGAACCGCTTCTGCCGTCACTCTAGGGGGGAGGTTCCATCCCGCGGCATACGGATTTATGCGTAGGCTCGCATATTTCTGTGCAGCGCAGCACGAGGCTGCGCCGCCCGATGTCGGAACCGGTCATGCGCCGGGCGTGCCGGCTCAGCTCTTCACCCAGGCGGGTGCCGCGAAGCGGAACTGGTCGAGCGTGTTCTCGGCGATGCGGAACCACAGGTTCGAATCGTCGGTGAACTTCTTCCAGCTGTCGTACACCGCCTTGAACTCCGGGCTCTTCGTCGCGAAGTCGTCCAGCGTCTCCACCGTCGCCTTCAGGCAGGCGTCGAGGACGGGCTTCGGGAAGGCGCGCAGCTGGGCGCCGGCGGCCACGAGCCGGCGCAGGGCGTCCGGGTTCTTGGCGTCGTAGTTCGCCATCATCTGCACGCACTGCTCGCTGGCCGCCGCCTCGTAGGCCGCCTTGAAGGCCGGGGGCAGCTCGGCCCATTTCGCCTGGTTGACGAAGGAGGTGATCTGCGCCGAGCCCTCCCAGAAGCCGGGCGTGTAGTAGAAGCGCGCCACCTTGGCGAAGCCGAGCTTCTCGTCGTCATAGGGGCCGATCCACTCGGCAGCGTCGATCGTGCCGCGTTCCAGCGCCGTGTAGATGTCGCCGGCGGCGATCTGCTGGGGCACGACGCCGAGCTTCGACAGCACCGTCCCGCCGACGCCGCCGATGCGGAACTTCAGGCCCTTGAGGTCCTCGAGCGTGTTGATCTCCTTGCGGAACCAGCCGCCCATCTGCACGCCGACATTGCCGCAGGGCACGTTGACGAGGCCGAACTTGGCGAAGACGTCGCGCATCAGCTCCTTGCCGCCGCCGGCCATCATCCAGGCCTGCTGCTGGCGGGTGTTGAGCCCGAAGGGCATGCCGCCGTCGAAGCCGATGGCCGGATTGCGCCCGAAGAAATAGCTGGAGAGCGTGTGGGAGCACTCGACGGTGGAATTTGCCGTCGCGTCGAAGACGCCGAGGGCCGGCACGATCTCGCCGGCGGCGAAGACCTGGATCTGGAACTTGCCCTCGGTGATCTGGCCGATGCGCTCGGCCATGGCGAGGGCGGACCCGTGGATGGTGTCGAGGCTCTTCGGCCAGCTCGTCACCATGCGCCAGCGCACGGAGGGAGTCTGGGCCAGGGCGGGCGCGGCGACGGCCGCGGCGGCGGCTCCTGCCGTGCCGGCCAGAAAGTGACGTCTCTTCATGATGGTCTCCCGTGTGTTCGGCGTCGGTGGCACTTCTCGCGTGCCTTCCTCGACGTTCCCCCAAAGACTGGTCGTGCGATGCGTCAGTTGCCGGCCTTCTTGCTGATGACGGTGACGCAGTGGACGTAGTCCATCGCGTGACCGGCCGGATTGGCGGCGACCTCGGCCTCGTAGGCGCCGTAGAAGGCGTCGACGATGGCGGCGCGCTCGGGCGCCGGCCGGCGCGGGTCGAGCGCTCCGGCGAAGACCGTCTCGGACCAGGAGCGCAGCGTCGGCACGTAGGCGTGGGCGAAGGCCGCCGCGTCGCCGTGGCGGGCGAAGTCCGCCGCGTAGGGACAGGCCGTCACGGTGGTGGAGATGTGGTCGAGGACGAGGCCGGCCTGCGAGACCGCGGAGCCCGCGTCTCGGAAGGGCGCGGCGAACTCGTCCGGCGTCTTGTAGAACTGCTGGAAGGTCGCGCCGCGATACTCGGCTTCCGTGATGCGCCCCTTCTTCCACAGCTCGCGCCAGTGGCGGGCGAATTCGTCGAACATGTTCACGCCGCCCGTGTTGCCGAGATAGCGGCCCTGCTCGTCGGCGCAGAAATTGGCGAGCACCAGCTTGCCGCCGGGGGCGAGTTCGCGGGCGCGGGCGAGCAGGATCGTGTCCCAGTCCTCCATGGCCTGCCGGCGGAACAGCGCCTGCTCATCGGGCGTCGCGCCCACCGCCTGGACATGGTCGGCGATGAGGCCCGGGCGCTTGCTCAGCCAGTGCATGGCGGTGGCGGAGAAGCCGAGATGGAGCGTGCCGTCGGGCACGATCTGCCGGTAGAAACTGGTGCCGGAGCCGAGGATGTAGAGGTTCGGCGTGTCTGCGAGGGGCGACTGCGCCTGGTCGCCGAGCAGCCCCTGGGTGAGGCGGAACAGGGCCGAGAAGTCGTTGTGCGGCAGGTCGGTATAGGTGACCTGGATGGCCCGCCCCGGCGCCCGCCGACGGACCGTCTCGACGAGACGCCGCATCATGTCGAGCGAGGTGCCGCCGTCGGCGGCGCCGTAGTCGCAGACCGAGAAGGCGGTTTCCGCCGCCTCCAGCGCCATGGAACCAAGCGCCTCGACCACGAGATCGCCGGCCTTGTCGATGACGGCCTTGGCCCCCACCGTATTGGAGGAATAGTAGCCCGCGCCGCGCATCGCGATCACCTGGGCGGAAGCCTTGCCTGCCATGCGCATTCCCCTACGTGCGGCTGCCGGAGAACAGCCTATCTGCAATGAACCCCGACGCAACGCGAAAACATCTGCGGTATTCTCCGGATCAATCGTTGTCGGTCAGTCCCGCACCTGCCCCCAGCACGCGCGAGCGCGCCGAGGCCGGCACGTAGGTGCGGGCCGCCAACGCATCGAGCGCGGCGATGATGTCGGCCGGGACGGCGGCTCGGGTGAAGGCGCGCTCATCGGCTGTCGCGACGGCGGCCTCGGCACGGTCGAGAGCGGAGGCTTCCACGGCCGGGTCGCCATAGGCGGGGCCGTCGAGCGCGAGAACCAGGGCCGGCCAGTCCGCGCCGGCGCGTGCGAGGCGGCGCGCGGCGCGCCCGATCTCTTCAGCGCCGCCCCAGGAGAGCCCCGCCCCCCGCGCCGCCTTGGCGGCGAGGGTCTCCACCTCGTTCAGCGAGAGATCGACAGGCACGGCACTCACGACGGAACCCTCACGATGCCATGCGCTCCGCCGAAGCGCGGCAGATTTCGTCCGGGAAGGGGGCGTCGGCGAAAAGGGCGATGCGCAGCCATCGGTCCGAGCGCGGATCGAAGCGGCTGGCGCCGAAGAAGGCGAGCTTGGCGCGCAGGAGGTCGACCGGCCGCATGGTGGCGGCGACGAGATTGTCGCGCACCTCGGCATAGGGATGGGCGAGTGCGATCTGCGCCCGCCGCACCACGTGGCGGAAGGCCGGGCGGCGCATCAGGAAGGCGGCGACGGTCTCGCCTGCAGGCTCCGCGCCGAGCGCATCGATGAGCCGGCTCACGTCCCGTGCGACAGCAAGTGGCTGCTCACGGTCGGCCCCCTCCTCCGCCTGCCGTTCGCCGAGCCGCGGCTCGAGCTTCTCCTCCGAGACGTACCAGAAGCGGGCCTCGCTCGCCGGGTCTGCGAAGTCGAAGCGTCGCACCCAGGCATAGGCCGCGTGGAGACGGGCGCGGAAATCGCCGACGGTCATCCGCCCGTCGATGGGGAAGACCGCGTCCTCGTCGGCGTCCATCGTATCGGCGAGATCGTCGACCAGCGCGCCGTTGGGCTCGAGGATGAGCGCGACGACGGATTCCTGCCCCTCCAGTGAGAGGTTCGCCTCTGCATGGCGGTAGAGCGCGTCCCAGGGAGCGGGGGCGGTGAGAAGCGGGCCGGCGGCGGCTGCGAGGGCGTCGAGATCACTCGCGAGCCCGGCGATCCGCGGCGCCTGGACGGGATCGTCGGTGTGCCAGCGGGCGACGGTGGAGCGCATCGCCCCCAGCGCCGCACGGAAGTCCGCCTGCTGCTTTGCCGAAGCGACCGGAACCGCCCTCACCCGCGCCAGCGCCGTCTCCCGCGCGTGGAACCAGCGGTGGACCAGGAGAGGATGTCGCACCAGGAACGGCGCCATGCCGAGGCCGGTGGAATTGCCGACGCCGAGGCTGCGGCGCAGCGCCGGATCGAGCCGTACCGCGCGATCGCCGCCGCGGGCGACGGCCACGTGCTCGACGAGGTCGAGGGTGAAGGTGCGGATGAGCCAGACGGCCAGCATCTCGGCGCGGAACGGGCCGGCGAGTTCCGGGCGGCCGGCGATCCGGTCGCGGTCGGCGATACCGAACTTGCCGTTGCCGTAGACGGCCGTCGTGCGCATCAGGTAACCGACACCGGCGAGGAGCGCTGCGTCGGGCTGCCTTCCCGCGGCGAGGCTGTCGGCGACATGGGCGAAGAGGCGGACGCTCTTGTTGGCGCGGGCGAGCACGAGGTCGCGCTCGGTGAAGCGGCCGGCCTCCTGGCGCGGCGCGTTGGCGCGCAAGCGCTCGACCTCGGCGGCCGTGGGTACCCCGTCATAGAGCACGTAGCTGGTGTCCCAGGCCTCGGCGATGACGCGGTCGGTGCGCATCTCGTCGGCGAGCGGCGTCGAGAAGGCGACGAGGGAATAGGTGCTGCGGGGCGAAGATACGGTCAGAACGGCATGGCCGAAGCCCTCGGGATCGATCTCCCAGGCTGTCCGGGCATACGTCCAGCCCTCGGCCTCGATGCGCCGCAAGAGGGCGCGCAAGAAGCTCAGGCGGGTGGGATGGGCGGCACCGAGCCGCTCCAGCGTCATCACCGAGTCGGGCGAGCGGAGCGCGAGGGTCATGCGCCCTGCCCCGCGAGGCGCAGCAACATGGCCTCGGTCGCCTCGTCCACCTCGACGCCCTCGGCGGCGATGCGGGCCCGCGCCGCCGCGCGCCGGCCGCCCGGCAGACGGCCGCCGGTCTCGGCGCCGAGCGCCTCCACCACCACGGCGAGGCGGTCGGCGAAGAAGCCGCCGGAGGAGATGTCGGGCGCCAGCGCGATGAAGAACTGGCCGGTCTTCGGCGGCCCGCCGGCGGGCCCGGAGAAGGGGCTCGCCTGGATGCCCGGCATCGCGCCAGCGAGGCAGGCGGCGAAAACCTCGACGAGAAGCGCCGCGCCCACGCCCTTGTAGCCGCCGGAAGGCACCATCGTGCCCTTGAGGCCCGCAGCCGCATCGGTCGTCGGCTTGCCGTCGGCGTCCAAGGCCCAGCCCTCGGGGATCGCCTCGCCGGACTTGGAACGCTTGATCACTTCGCTCTTGGCGATGACGCTGGCACTCTGATCGATGACGAAGCGCGCGCCACCCTTGCCGTCGGGAACCGCGAGCGACCAGGGATTGGTGCCGAGCACCGGCTTGCGGCCACCCCAGGGCGCGATGGAGGCCGGCGCATTGGTGAAGCCGATGCCGACGAGTCCCGCCTCGGCGATGCGCTCGGTGTGATAGGCGAGGATGCCGCAATTGTAGGAGTTGCGGATGGCGAGGCTCGCGATGCCCTGGCTGCGGGCGGTGTCGATGAGCGCCGGCAGGCCGAGATCGATGGCAGCATGGGCGAAACCGGAACCCGCATCGACGACGAGGCTCGCGGGCGCAGGACGCGAGAACGCGGGCTCGGCGCCGCCGATGACCTTGCCGCAGGTCAGGTGCTCGCAATAGACCGGCAGGTACATGAGGCCGTGCGAGCGGATGCCGTCGCGCTCGGCCCCGGCGAGGCCCGCTGCCAGCGCCGCCGCCTGCGCCTCGCTCGCACCATGCCGGCGAAGCGCCGCGGCGGCGAGGGTCTCGATGGCATCGACGGTCATGCGCGGCATATGCAGTCCTCACCCTTGTCGGCCCACCGGGCCCTTGCCCGCGGCCGCTCCAGGGCGCTGCCGCGTCCATGCACGCTTCAGGCCAAACTCAACCGGGGCCCAGTGCCCGCCTGAGAAAGGCCATCCAGTTCTCGCCCATGATGCCGTCCACCTCGTCCTGCGCAAAGCCCGCAGCCCGCAGCCCCGCGGCGATGCCCGGAAAATCGGCATTGGAGCGAAACCAGGCAGGCTGGGCCGGGAAGACGGGCGGCCCGTTGGGATTGGACGCGGTCTCGAAGGTCCAGCGCCCGTCGCGCATCCAGGCGACGGCGGAGTCCGGCCGGTCCTGGCAGAGGTCCGAGCCGATGCCTATGCGGTGGGGGCCGATGCGCTCGGCGAGCCGCGCCGCCATGGTGGCGAAGTCGGACAGGGTGCAGGCGGAGCCGCCGGCCATGTGATGGGGATAGAGAGACAGGCCGAGGAGGCCGTCATGGGCGGCGAGCGCGTCGATGACGCGGTCGGAGACGTTGCGCGGGGTGTCGCGCCACCAGCGCGGATTGGCGTGAGAGACGGTGACGGGTCGCGCCGAGCGCTCGATGGCATCGACGGTCGTGCGCTCGCCGGCATGGGACATGTCGATGATCATGCCGAGGCGGTTCATCTCGGTGATAACCTCGCGGCCCATGCGGGTGATGCCGCCATCCTCGTATTCCTGCCAGCCGGCGCCGAGGAGGGACTGGTTGTTGTACGTGAGTTGGAGAAAGGTCAGGCCGCAATCGCGCAGCACTTCGAGTAGGCCGAGGTCCGCCTCGATCGGGGACGGGTTCTGCATGCCCAAGAGGATGGCGGTGCGGCCGGAAGCCTTTGCCGCCTCGATGTCGGCGAGCGAGCGGGCCTTGACGATGAGGTCGCCATGGGCGGCGAGGCGGCGGTTCCAGGCGACCAGGAGATCGACCGACTCGCGGAAATTCTCGTGATAGCCGACGGTGGCATGGACCACGTCGACGCCGCCAGTCCGCATCTCCTCGAAAATCCTGCGGGACCAGGCGGCATATTGGGCGCCGTCGATCACGAAGGGGCGGGATGCGGGAACCGGCATGCAGGAGACCCGTTGCACAGGCGAGCGGTATTCTGACGCTACGTTAGACCAGGCTCGCAAGGGCGGACCAGTGCGCTGCCGGCGTGGCTGGTCCCGTGCCCGTGATACCCTCGCCTTCCTCGCCGGAGCATCAGGAGCGCCCCATGGCTTCCCCGACCACCCCCGCCGACGTCATCAGATTCTGGAGCGAGGCCGGCCCCGACGCCTGGTTCACCAAGGACGCCGCCTTCGACGGCCGGTTCCGCGCGGCCTTCCTGGACGACCATTTCGCGGCGGCGCGGCGGGATCTCGACGGCTGGATGGAGACAGCCGATGGCATGCTGGCGCTGATGATCCTGCTCGACCAGTTTCCCCGCAACTGCTTCCGCGGCACCGGGCATATGTATGCCACCGATCCGCTCGCCCTGTCGCTCGCCCGGATCGCCGATGCGCGCGGCGATGATGGGCGGATCGATCCGGCGCTGCGCGTGTTCCTCTATCTGCCCTATTCGCACTCCGAGGAACTGGCGGACCAGGAGCGGGCGGTGGCGCTCAACCAGCGCATCGGCGCGCCCTATCTCGACCATGCCGTCGGTCACCGGGACGTCGTCGCGCGCTTCGGCCGCTTCCCCCATCGCAACGCCCTGTTGGGGCGGGAGACGACGGCGGAGGAGCGCGCGTTCCTCGCCGACGGGGGCTTTGCCGGCTGACGGGCACCGCCCTCGACACGGCGGCCCCTTGCGTCTTTACTCGCCCCGCCGCCCACAGCAGCCGACGTTGCACTGCGGCCACCAACATTCCCGAGGAGACACCATGGACATCCGCCGCTGCGGCTCGATCGATTCCCGCCGCCCCCCCGCCGACTGGTTCACCGGCAGCGTCTGGCAGGATCCCATCGTGGAGGCCGAGGCGCCGGCGCGCGTGCGCGCCGCGGTGGTGCGCTTCGACCCCGGCGCCCGCACCAACTGGCACACCCATCCGCTGGGCCAGACGCTCTATGTCATCGAAGGCAGCGGCCTCGCGCAGACGCTCGGCGGGCCCATCCAGGAGATCAAGGCCGGCGACACCGTGTGGATTCCGCCGGGGGAGAAGCACTGGCACGGCGCTGCGCCCGGCACCGCGATGACGCATATCGCCATTCACGAAGCGCTCGACGGCAAGCATGTCGACTGGATGGAGCCGGTGACCGACGCGCAGTATGCGGGCGGCTGAGGCTGGTCGCAGGCTAGTTGGTGTTGCGGCCGTCCCCTTCGTCCACATCACGCGGCAGAGCCTCGTCGGGCTTGCGCGTCCGATCTGGCACGCCTGCCGGCTGGTCGGCTGCCTGGGCGCCGCCTCCGGCGGGCTTCTCGCCGCGGCGAGGAACGTCCCAGTGCGCCTGGTCGTCGAGGGTCTTGTCGTCCGTCCCGGTGAGATCGCGCGTCTTGCTCATGGATCATCTCCCTGCTGGAGGGGGTAACAGCGCCTGCGAGGCGCATGTTCCAACACCGGGTCGGCGGTGGCCGACCTTCTTGTGGCCGGTGCCGACTCGCCCACCGGGAGATGCCTCTCACCGACAGGACGTTCTCGATGGTCATGGCTGACGATGGGGATGACCGGCCCCGGCTGCGCGCCAGCGAGGCAGCCGCGCTCCTTTATATCGGCGCGCCGCTCGCCCTGTTCTTTGCGTGGTTCCTGCAGCCGGCCATCGGCCTGCCCTGTCTTGCCGGGCTCGCCTTCATCGGATGGCGCATGCGGGGCGCCGTGGACAGGCCGGAACCGACGTCGATCGATCTGTGGCTGGTGAGCGTCGCGTTTGTCTGGACGCTTCTGGCGGGAATCTGGCCCATCGGGGGGCAAGGCCTCGACTGGCTGAAACACTCGGCCGTGTTGAACCTGCTGGTCTCCGACGCCTGGCCCCCGACGTACGAGGGTCAATATCTCCGCTACGTCGTCGGCTGGTATCTCATCCCGGCCGGCCTTGCCAAGGTGATGCCCGCCCAACTCGAAACGCTGGTGGGCCTGTGGACCTGCCTCGGAGTCTATCTGTCGCTGAGGCTCGTCACCAATGTGGCCGGGGTGCGGTTCGCGGCCGTCGTCTTCGTACTGTTCAGCGGGGCCGACATCCTCGGATATCTGATCACCCAGTTCGCGATCATGCCGCTCCACTACGAGTGGTGGAGCGGGTGGGGACAGATTTCGTCCACCACCACGTCGCTGTTCTGGACCCCGCAGCACGCCATCCCCGGCTGGCTGATCATCGGCCTCGTCGTGGGGTCAAGGTTTCCGATCACGAGGATAGGGGGCGTGATCGGTGCCGCGGTCCTCCTGTGGTCACCGTTCACCGTAGCCGGACTGGCGCCGTTCATGGTCTATCGATGGGCGCGGGACGGCATGACCAGCCCTCTAACCGTGACCAATGTGGTGGGCGCCGCCATCGCGCTTCCCATTCTCGTCTATCTCACCAGCGGGATATCCTCCGTCCCCGTCGCCTTCGCCTGGTCGACGCCTCAGTTCACATGGGCGAAGTGGGCTCTCCTGATGCTGATCGAATGGGGAGTCCTGGCCGGGTTCCTCGCCATCGCCCTGCGATCGACGCAGGAGCGCGCCCTACTCGCCGTGACGGCTGCGACGCTGGCCATTCTTCCCTTCGCCTATGTCGGCGCGGTCAACGATCTGATGATGCGCGGGACGCAGCCTGCGGTCGCCGTGCTGGCCATCCTCTCGGCCATCGCCATCTCACGGCGGCCTGCGGCGGCGACCGGCGTGATCGCGGTCCTGTCGGTCGGCGCCGTGACCGCGTTTGCGGAGGTCGCCCGCAACGCGAAGAGCCCGAGGCACAGCGCCCCATCCGTCACGCTGACCATTGCGATGCCGACACCGGACTTCCTGGTCCAGTACCTCGCCCCGCGGCCCTTCGGCATCAGGGAGCGGGGGCCGCCGAAATAGGTCACGGGACGTCGGTCTGGTCCCCCGCGGAGCGCGGTTCAGTCAAGGGCCTCACGACAGTGGCGCACCGCAGGACAAGCACTGGCGATCCCGGCAGGGCTCGAACCTGCGACATTCTGCTTAGAAGGCAGATGCTCTATCCTGCTGAGCTACGGGACCGGAACCCGACCGCCGCCCTCGCCCTCAATGGGTCCAGGCGCCGACCCGGTTGAACTTGAAATTGTCGGAATAAGCCGCCAGACGGCGCTTCGGCGTCTCCGCCTCGAAGACCTGATAGGCGATGCCATTCTTCTCGGCATAGGCGACGGCCTCCTCGCGGGTGTCGAAGGAGAGCCGGACCTGCTGGGCCATGTCGGTCGAGCTGGTGTAGCCCATCAGCGGCTCCACCGTGCGCGGAGCCTCCGGCTCGAACTCGAGGCGCCAGTGGTCGGTCTTGGCCAGACCCGACTGGGTGGCGGTCCTGGCGGGCTTGTAGATACGGGCGACCACGTTGTTCCTCCGGATCTGGTCGGGGCGACTGGATTCGAACCAGCGACCTAGAGTACCCAAAACTCTCGCGCTACCAGGCTGCGCTACGCCCCGTCAGCCTTGGCAATAGCCGAGGGTCGCGGCAGCGGCAAGCACGATACGCCCTGATCAGCCTCGGAAGAACGGGTGCTCGACCCGGTCGCCGGCGGCGATGCCGAGGCGCCGCGACGTGCCGCCGATCACTTCGAGCACGCCCTTGACCGGGCCGTTGGACGAGATCGTCGCCTCGGACAGCGGCGTCGTGTTCTCGGCGATGTGGTTGATGAGGCCGTTGGCGCGGATGAAGATCATGTCGAGCGGGATGTAGGTGTTCTTCATCCACATGGTGACCTCGGTCTCGCGGGTGCCGAAGTCGAAGAGCATGCCGCGCCCGTCGGGCAACTCCCGGCGGAACATCAGGCCGCGGGAGCGGGTCTCGGGGGTATTGGCGATCTCGAGGACGAAGGGGTGGCTGACGCCCGCCCGCGTGACGATGGTCAAGCGGCCGGTATCGCTCCGCGCCAGGGCGGGGGCAGCTGGCAGGACGAGGGCAGCGGCGAGAAGACGGCGGCGATCGATTATCATGGCCGCAGTTCTAGCCCGTCAGTGGGAGGCTGGAAAGGGCGCTCCGTCAGGCCGGACCTCGGCCGCCATCAGACCCTTGGAGCCGTCGCCGAACCGGACGAGGACCCACTGCCCGGGCCGCAGCTCGGTCATGCCGTAGCGGCGCAGCGTTTCCATGTGAACGAAGATGTCCGGGGTGCCGGGGCCGCGCGACAGGAAGCCGAAGCCGCGCAGGCGGTTGAACCACTTCACCTCGGCGCGCTCCAGCCCGCTGGTCGGCACCACGGCGACATGAGTGCGGGCCGGCGGCATCTGGGCCGGATGGATCGCGGTGGAATCGTCCATGGAGAGGACGCGGAAGGCCTGGAGGCCGCGGGCCCGGGCGGTCGCCTCGACCACGATCCGGGCGCCCTCGTGGGCCGTCTGGAAGCCGTCGCGACGCAGCGTCGTCACGTGCAGCAGGATGTCGGCCCCGCCACCATCGGGCACGATGAACCCGTAGCCCTTGGCGACGTCGAACCACTTGATGGCGCCTGAAATCTCGACCAGGTCGGTCGGCGCGGTTTCGGGCGCGGAGGAAGCTTCCGCCCGCAATGCCAGGCCGCTCTTGCCGCCGAGGCCGTCTGCATCGGAACCGTCCGACGTCATCACTCTCACCGCCGCGCTATCGGGATCGTGGCCTCGATCCCGCCCCACCCTGATTCTCAGGACAAAGGATAACACCCGTCCGGCTTCGGCAAAGCCCAAAATGCAGCCGCAGTGCGTCTTCCCCACCACTTTGGTGCATGAGCTGTTGATGATCGTCAGGAAAGCCGATCGATGCCCAGACGGCGCGCCAGCCCCTCCAGGACCGCGCCGATATCGGCCCGGATGACGAGGTGGGCGGCCTCGTCGAGCGGGGTCTCCTCGCGGTTGATGATCACGAGCCGCGCGCCGCTCTCGCGGGCGGCCAGCGGAAGGCCGGCGGCCGGGTAGACGACGAGCGAGGAGCCGATGGCGAGGAAGAGGTCGCAGTCGGTGGACCAGGCGGTCGCCCGGCGCATCTTGGCCTCCGGCATGGCCTGGCCGAAGGAGATGGTGGCGGACTTCACCGGGCTTCCACACTCCTCGCAGTCCGGCGGCTCGCCGCCGCTTCCCTCGAAGCGCTCGCGCACCCAGGCGAGTTCGTGTCGACGCCCGCAGCCGAGGCACGTGGCGTAGGTTCCGTTGCCGTGAATCTCGATGAGATGCGCATCGCCGGTGCCGGCGTCCTGGTGCAGGTTGTCGATGTTCTGCGTGATGATGCCGGAGAGCACGCCGGCACGGATCATCGCCGCGAGAGCCAGGTGCCCGCGGGCGGGGGCCGCTCCCCGATAGCTGTCGTCCATGGTGAACTTGCGCCGCCAGGCCTTGGCGCGGGCCTCCCGGCTGACCATGAAGGCCTGGAAGGGGATGGGCTTGTTCTGCGTCCACAGGCCACCGGGCGAGCGGAAATCGGGAATGCCGCTCTCGGTCGAGATGCCCGCCCCGGTAAAGGCAACCGCGCGGCTGGACTGCCGGAAGAGACTTGCCAGATCGTCCGTGGCAGTCTTCAACTCCGCTTCCGTCATCGACACCTCCGGCGAGAACGAGGGTTCCCCATGCGCTACCTGCACACCATGGTCCGAGTGACCGATCTCGACCAGTCGCTGGACTTCTACTGCAACAAGCTCGGCCTGGTTCAGGTGCGCAAGAACGATTTTCCGCAGGGAAAGTTCACGCTCGTCTTCCTCTGCGCGCCGGAGGACAAGGCTGCGGCGGAGGCCGACATCGCCGCCGGCCGTCGCGACGCGCCGATGCTGGAGCTCACCTACAACTGGGACCCCGAGGCCTATTCGGGCGGCCGCAATTTCGGCCACCTCGCCTATGAGGTCGACGACATCTACGCCACCTGCGAGAAGCTGCAGAAGGCTGGCGTCGTCATCAACCGCCCGCCGCGCGACGGCCGCATGGCCTTCGTCCGCTCGCCTGACAACATCTCCATCGAGATCCTGCAGAAGGGCGAGGCCAAGGCCCCGGCCGAGCCCTGGGCGTCGATGCCGAACACGGGCGCGTGGTAAGCTTCTTGTTCGCTCTCAACAGCAACGTCGTCGATACCGGCACGCCGCCGATCCCGGCGGCGCGCGCCTGGATGGCCGCCTATGCGGGCGCTGCGGGGCCGCCGATCGACCTGTCGCAGGCAGCTCCCGGCTCGCCGCCGCCCCCTGCCCTGCTCGAGCGCCTGGCGGCGGCGGCTGGCCGCCCGGACATCGCCCGCTACGGCGCCATCCTCGGCGACGCGGCGCTGCGGGAGGCCTATGCGGACGAGGTGTCGCGGATCTATGGTGCGGATGTCGGTGCCGCTGATATCGCGATCACCGCCGGCTGCAACCTCGCCTTCCTCGCCGCAGCCCTGGCGGTCGCGGGGCCGGGCTCCTCGGTGATCCTGCCCGCGCCCTGGTATTTCAACCACCAGATGACGCTGCAGATGCTCGGCATCGGCGTGACACCCCTCGCCTGCCGGCCGGAGCAGGGTTTCGTGCCCGATCCCGCAGCCGCCGAGGCGCTGATCGACGCCACGACGCGGGCCATCGTGCTGGTGACACCGAACAATCCGACGGGTGCCATCTATCCCGAGGGCGTCATCGCCGCCTTCGAGGCCCTCGCCCGCCGCCGAGGTCTCGCGCTCATCGTCGACGAGACCTACCGCGACTTCCTCGCGCCGGGGACGAACCGGGCGCACGGCCTGCTGGCGGCGCCTGAATGGCGCGACACGGTCGTCCAGCTCTATTCCTTCTCCAAGGCCTATGCGGTTCCGGGGCATCGCATCGGCGCCATCACGGCCGGCCCGCGGGCCATGGGACAGATCCTCAAGGTTCTCGACAGCTTCCAGATCTGCGCCGCCCGTCCCGCCCAGGACGCGCTCGCCTGGGGGATCACCGGCGTCGCCGACTGGCGGGTGGAGACACGGGCGACGATCAACCGCCGGATCGCGGCCTTCGAGACCGTGGTGAACGCCTGCGATGGCTGGGCGATCTCGTCGATCGGCGCCTATTTCGCCTATGTGCGCCATCCGTTTGCCGGGGTTCCTGCCGACCGCGTCGCCGAGGCGCTGGCGCGCCAGCGGGGGGTGCTCGGCCTGCCGGGCTCCTATTTCGGGCCCGGCCAGGAAGACCACCTGCGCTTTGCCTTCGCCAATGCCGACGAGGCCGCGATCTCGAGCCTTCCCGAACGGCTCGCGGGCCTTTCGCCCTGAGGCCGTCTACATCTCCATGACGGCCTGGACGCCCGGCACCGCCTTGATGGCGCCGGCGATCTGCGGCGAGACGGCGAAACGACCCGGCAGCTTCACCTCGACCTCGCTCGCCGCATCGGCGAGGCGGAGCACCAGGCTCACCTCGCCGTCGCCCTTGGACGGCAGGCGCCGCGCGATGGAATCGATGGCACCGAGGTCCTCGACGAAGACGCGGAACCCCTTCTGGACGCGCACGGCCGCGGCATCGAGCGGCTCGACGGACTGGATGCGTACGCGCACGTCGTCGCCCTGCAGCTCGGCACCGACCGCGAGAAGCACCGCCTTGCCAGGCTCCAGCAGGTCGCGGTAGAGCGCCAGCCCTTCGGAGAACAGCACTCCCTCGTAGTGGCCGGAGGGGTCCGAGAAGGTGACGATGCCCATCTTGTTGCCGGTCTTGGTGCGGCGTTCCTGGCGCGAGGTGACGACCCCCGCCAGCCGCCCGGCGCTGGCGCCCTGGCGGACACTGCGGGAGAAATCGGCGAAGGGCTCGATGCGCAGGCGCTTCAACGCCGCCTGGTAGTCGTCGAGCGGGTGGCCCGACAGGAAGAAGCCGATCGCCTTGTATTCCTCGTCGAGCTTCTCGGCCGGCAGCCAGGGCTCGACCTTCGGCACGCGGATGAGCGGCGCGCCGGAGCCGCCGAAGAGCTCGTTCTGGCCGAGGGCCCTCCCCTCGGCCTGGCGCTGGGCCTCGGCGAGGACCTGGTCGATGGCGGCGAAGGCGGCGGCGCGGTTCGGCTCAAGGTCGTCGAAGGCGCCGGCGGAGGCGAGGTTCTCCAGCGTCTTGCGGTTGAGCATGCGCGGGTTGATGCGCTGGGCGAAGTCGCCGAGGTCGCGGAAGGGCTCGCCGTCGCGGGCCGAAACGATCGCCTCGACCGCCTGCTGGCCGACACCCTTCACCGCCGCCAGCGCATAGAGGATACGCCCCTCCGAAACGTCGAAATGGACGCCGGAGCGGTTGATGCTCGGCGGATCGACGGGAATGCCGAGGCGCACCGCCTCGCGGCGGAATTCGGAGAGCTTGTCGGTGTTGGAGAGGTCGAGGGTCATGGAGGCCGCCATGAACTCGACCGGGTAATTCGCCTTCAGATAGGCCGTATGGTAGGAAACGAGGGCATAGGCGGCCGCATGGCTCTTGTTGAAGCCGTAGTCGGCGAACTTGGCGAGGAGATCGAAAATCTCGTCCGCCTTGGCCTTGGGGATCGACCGCTCGACGCAGCCGGAGACGAAGCGCTCGCGCTGCTTGTCCATCTCCGCCTTGATCTTCTTGCCCATGGCGCGGCGCAAAAGGTCGGCCTCGCCGAGCGAATAGCCCGACAGGATCTGCGCCGCCTGCATCACCTGTTCCTGGTAGACGATGATGCCGTGGGTCTCGGAAAGCACCTGCTCCAGCAGCGGATGGGGGTACTCGGCCTTTTCCAGCCCGTGCTTGCGGGCGCAATAGACCGGGATATTGGCCATCGGGCCCGGACGGTAGAGCGCGACGAGGGCGATGATGTCCTCGAAACGGCTCGCCCTCATCTCCACGAGGGCCTTGCGCATGCCCGCGCTTTCCACCTGGAACACGCCGACCGTCTCGCCGCGCGCCAGCATGTCGTAGGTCTTGGTATCGTCCAGCGGTATGGTGGCGAGATCGATCGCGATGCCGCGCCGGGCGATCAGGTCCACCGCCTTCTGGAGCACGGTCAGCGTCTTCAGGCCGAGGAAGTCGAACTTCACCAACCCCGCCTGCTCGACCCACTTCATGTTGAACTGGGTGACCGGCATATCGGTCTTCGGGTCTCGGTAGAGCGGCACCAGCTCGACCAGCGGCCGGTCGCCGATGACGAGGCCGGCGGCGTGGGTGGAGGCGTGGCGGTTCAGCCCCTCCAGCTTGGTGGCGATGCCGAACAGGCGGGAGACGACGGGGTCCTCGTCGCGGGCGGCCTGGAGCTTGGGCTCGCCCTCGATGGCCTTGTCCAGCGTCACCGGCGCCGCGGGGTTCTGCGGCACCAGCTTGCAGAGCTTGTCGACCTGGCCGTAGGGCAGTTCGAGCACGCGGCCGACGTCGCGCAGCACGCCGCGCGCCTGCAGGGTGCCGAAGGTGATGATCTGCGCCACCTGGGCGCGGCCGTAGCGCTCCTGGACGTAGCGGATCACCTCGTCGCGACGGTCCTGGCAGAAGTCGATGTCGAAGTCCGGCATCGAGACGCGCTCGGGGTTCAGGAAGCGCTCGAAGAGCAGCGCGAAGCGCAACGGGTCGAGATCGGTGATGGTGAGGGCATAGGCGACGAGCGAGCCGGCGCCCGAGCCACGGCCGGGCCCGACGGGAATGTCCTGCGCCTTGGCCCACTTGATGAAGTCGGACACGATGAGGAAGTAGCCGGGGAACTTCATGCGCTCGATGATCGAGAGCTCGAAGTCCAGCCGGTCGCGATAGTCCTTCTCGGTAAGGCCCGGCGCCGGCCCGTGCACGGCGAGCCGACGGTCGAGGCCCTCGCGGGCCTGGCGGGCGAGCGCGGCCGCCTCGTCCAAGGCGACGCCGCCGGCCTCCTCGGTGAAGCTCGGCAGGATCGGTTTGCGCGTCTTCGGGCGGAAGTGGCAGCGGCGGGCGATCTCCACCGTCGAGGCGATCGCCTCCGGCAGATCGGCGAAGAGCGCAGCCATCTCGGCCTGCGTCTTGAACCGGTGCTCGGGCGTCAGCTGGCGCCGCTCGGAGTCGCCAAGGACCCGCCCCGAGGCGATGGCGATCAGCGCGTCGTGGCTCTCGTAGTCGCCGAGGGAGGCGAAATAGCACTGGTTGGTGGCGACCAGCGGCAGGCCGCGCGCATAGGCCTCCTGGATGAGGTCGGGCTCCACCGCCCTCTCCTCCTCGAGGCCATGGCGCTGCAGTTCGACATAGAGCCGGTCGCCGAAGATGGATTCGAGACGGTCGAGGCGGCCGCGGGCGAGATCGGCCTGGCTGTCGCGGAAGGCCTGATCGACCGGACCGCCGGGACCGCCGGTGAGCGCGATCAGCCCTTCGCCATGGGCGGCGAGCACCGCGAGCGGGACGCTGGCGTCGCCGACGTCGGCGCTCTCCATGAAGGCGCGCGAGGACAGCGCCATGAGGTTGCGGTAGCCCTCCTCGCTCGCCGCCAGAAGGGCGATGCGGGGCTTCGCCGCCTGGAGATTGGGCCGCTTGGGATCGACGGTCCTGTCGCCGCAGTCGAGACCGAGGGTGAGGCCGACAATGGGCTGGATGCCCTCGCCCTTCATCTTCTCGGAGAATTCGAGGGCGGCGAACAGATTGTTGGTGTCGGTGACGGCCACCGCCGGCATGCGGTCATGGCCGGCGAGCTTGGCGAGCTTGGAAATCGAGAGCGCGCCCTCCAGCAGCGAGAAGGAGGAATGGACCCGCAGGTGGACGAAATGCTGGTCGGCCAAAGCGTCTGGTCCCGTCGCGAGGTTGAGTCTGTGAGGCTCACTCTTGCCCGTCCATCAGTCGCCGGGCAATGCGGATTGCGCGGCCGGCGTGCACGATGCACAGTCCCGTATCGACGGGAGCCGGCCCGGATGTCCTTCGATATCGCCTCCATCCTTCATCATCACCGATTGACCAGCCATTTCGGCCGGTGGCCATCGTTTCACGATGCGGAAGTGATCGACCTCCATCTCTGGCGCGGGCAAATCGCGCCGGGCGACTGGAACGAGAGCAACTGCTTGCCGGTCACCAACGCCAGCATCCTCGTGCTGCGGGCGACCCAGATCGACTGGCGCGGACCCGATGTGCTTGCGACGCTGCGCTTCCACGATGTCGATTCATTCCGGCTGGACGGCTTCGACAGCATCAACCAGATCGTCGATCTCACGATCTCGACGGAAGCGCGCGGCCATTTTTCCAGTGGCGAGGCGCTGCCGCCCCATCACATCGTCTCGTTCGAACGCGGCGTCGGCCTCGCGGCCCAGTTCCGCTGTCTCCGTATCGAGGTCGTGGCGGCGGAGCCCGTCGTAGAGGGGCACCTGCCTCGCCTGCCCTACCCCTGAAGCGCCTGGACCCAGACGGTGATCATGCCGGTGAAGAGGCCCAGGGCGACCAGGGCGGCTGCGTCTTCGATGAAGCTGCGGATCATGATGTCCTCCCGCGTTTCCGAAAGCCAGGACATCATGTTCTCATTTTGTTCCTTGCGCAATCCATGAGAACAAAATCGGAACCATCGAAGTTACCGGGGAGTTAACGTCTACAGCTCGACGATGAGCCCGTCGCGGATGGTCACCCGCCGGTCCATGCGCCCGGCGAGGTCCATATTGTGGGTGGCGACCACGGCCGCGAGCCGCGAGGCGCGCACCAGCTGCCCCAGCGCCGAGAAGACGTGGTCGGCGGTCTTCGGGTCGAGGTTGCCGGTCGGCTCGTCCGCCAGCAGGAGGCGCGGCGCATTGGCGACAGCGCGGGCGATGGCGACGCGCTGCTGCTCGCCGCCCGACATCTCGGCGGGACGGTGAGTCTGGCGCTCCCCGAGGCCGAGATAGGTCAAGAGCTCGCTCGCCCGGTCCTTGGCTTCCTTGTAGGTCAGCCCCCGGATCATTTGCGGCAGGATGACGTTCTCCAGCGCCGAGAACTCGGGCAGCAGATGGTGGAACTGGTAGACGAAGCCGATCTCCAGTCGACGGATGCGGGTGCGCTCCTTGTCGGCGAGCTTCGAGGTGGCCTGCCCGCTGATATAGACCTCGCCGCCATCGGGGGCCTCCAGCAGGCCGGCAAGGTGCAGCAGCGTCGACTTGCCGGTGCCGGAGGGCGCGATCAGGGCGACGGTCTCGCCTGGCCAGATGGCGAAATCGGCGCCCTTGAGGATTTCCAGCGGCGCGCCGGCTTCCGCATAGCGGCGCTCGACCTTCTCCATCCAGAGAACGGGTGATTCCTCGCCGGCGGGGGCGGTGGCGACGGGCGCTTCAGCGGTCACGACATCACTCATAGCGCAGCGCCTCGACCGGATCGAGCTTGGCCGCCCGCCAGGACGGGTAGAGGGTGGCGAGCAGGGACAGGACCAGCGCCATGACCAGCACGGTCAGGGTCTCGCCCGTCGACATGTCCGCCGGGATCTGGGTGAGGAAGCGCACTGTCGGGTCCCAAAGGGTGGTGCCGGTCAGCCAGGAGACGAACTCCTGGATCTTCTCGATGTTGAGGCAGACGACGACGCCCAGGATGAAGCCGGCGATGGTGCCGACGACGCCGATGGAGGCGCCGGTGATGAGGAAGATGCGCATCACGGCGCCGCGCGTCGCGCCCATCGTTCTGAGGATCGCGATGTCGCGGCCCTTGTCCTTCACCAGCATGATGAGGCCGGAAATGATGTTCAGCGCCGCGACGAAGACGATCAGCGTCAGGATCATGAACATGACGTTGCGCTCGACCTGGAGGGCCGAGAAGAAGGTGGCGTTGCGCTGTCGCCAGTCGACGATGAAGACAGGCCGCTCGACCCCCTCCGAGACGCGTCTCCGGTATTCCTCGATGCGGTCGGCGTTGTCGGTATAGACCTCGATGGAGGAGGCGTCGCCCTCGCGGTTGAAATAGGCCTGCGCCTCGGTGAAGGGCATGAAGACGAAGGCGGAATCGTATTCCGTCATCCCCACCTCGAAGATCGCCACGATCGGATAGGCCTTGATCCGGGGCGTCATGCCCATGGGCGTGGACGAGCCCTTGGGCGACACGAGGGTCAGGCTGTCGCCGAGCCTCAGCGAGAGCTGGTTGGCGAGGCGCTGGCCGACCATCACACCCTCGCTGGTGTCGAAATCCTCGAGGCCGCCCTGCTTGATGTTGGTGGAGATGAGCGGCAGGCGGCGCAGGTCTTCGGCCCGCATGCCGCGCACGATGGCGCCGCCCGCGTTGAACGCGGATGAGGCGAGCGCCTGGCCTTCGATGACCGGCGCCGCCAGCCGGACACCCTGGATGCGCATCAGGCGCTGGGCGACCTCGGCATAGTCGGTCAGCGGCGTATCGATGGGCTGGAGCACCATGTGGCCCTGCACGCCGAGGATCTTGCCGAGCAGCTCCTTCCGGAAGCCGTTCATCACCGCCATGACGATGATGAGCGTCGCGACGCCGAGCATGATGCCGATGAAGGAGAAACCGGCGATGACCGAGATGAAGCCCTCCTTGCGGCGCGCCCGGAGGTAGCGCAGCGAGAGCATCCATTCGAAAGCGGAAAAGGGACGTGTTCCGGTGGCTTCTGACATCGGCCGATCATGATGGTTGATCCGCGGGGAGCGGGTCAGCCAGCACAAACTATCTGATTCAGGCCTTCTCGCGACGGGGGCGCGGCGGAATTTCCAGGAAGCGGCGGATCACGCCGCATTGACCCGCCGAAACCTGTTGAAAACGGCGAAGGCCGCCCCGGACAACAGCACGTCGACATAGCGCAGCGACTGGAAATGGCCGTTGAGCGAGACGCGCGGCAGTGCGGTGAGATGTTCGCGGTGCTCGGGGAAGAGAAGGCCGGGGCGAGTCGTGACCGCCGTCTTGAAGCCGAGTTCGCGGGCAATCGCGAATTCGCGCGGGCCGGCCGAGGTCGGATCCCCCACGGGATAGGCAAAGTGGTCGACCTTGCGGCCGAGCTCGCCCTCGATGCGCCCGCGTGACGTCGCCATCTCCCTGCGCACCGTCTCCTCCGGAAACTTCGCCAGCATGAGATGGTCGACGGTATGGGCGCCGAAGGTGACGAGCGGGTCGGCGCCGAGCGCCCTCACCTCGTCCCAGGTCATGCAGAGATCACGGCACGTGGTGCGGAAATCGAACCCGTGGCGGTCCGCGAGATCGCGGACGCACGCGCGCAGCTCCGTCTCGGGAAGCGAGCGCAGCCACCAGTAGATCCTGTGGAAGGCCTCCCGCTTACGCTGGGGCGTTGAGCAGTCGAGTTGCACGGTCTCGCCGGCGATCGTGGCCGTCACGGACTGCTCGTTGCGGATCGTGTGTTCCAGCACAAGCCACCAGAGCTCGCCCTCGTGGTCCATGAAGGAGGTGGGCAGGTAGATGGTGAAGGGAACGCCGTGCTTCTTCAGCACCGGATAGGCGTATTCGGCATTGTCGCGGTAGCCGTCGTCGAAGGTGAAGGTGACGAAAGGCCGGCCCTCCTCGCCCGCCAGCAGCCGGTCATGGGCCTCGTCGAGGGTGACGATGTCGAAGCCGTTGGCGCGGACGCGCTCGACGACGCCGTCGAGGTATTCGGGCGTCACCTCGAGCAGGGCGTTGGGCGCGAAATCCTGCTGCCGCGCCGGACGCACGTGATGGAGCATCAGCACGGCGCCGACGCCGCCGACATAGGGGCGCATCAGCCGGTGGGCGTTGGTAAGGTAGAGCGCCTCCAGGCCGGCCCGGAATACGTTCATCCTGAGATCGCTCATGGTCTCACCCTCCCCGGCTGCGTCTCATGCGCAAAATCACGGACGGGAGACTGCCAACCAAGTCTTGAGACTTCTTTGACGGCCTCGTCTTCTCTTTCAGAACTTGATGATGTGGACGATGAGCTGCTGCGGCGGTGTCGACCCCACAGGGCGCTAAACGACCCGGCCCGACTCAGGCCGCGGCCATCTCGTCGTCGGTCGCCAGCATCACCACCACGGGCTTCAGTCCCGCGCCGGCCAGCCTGCCATAGGCCGCCCGCACCTCGGGGTCGCTCGCCTCTCCTTCGGCGACGACCACCGCATCGCCCGCCAGTGCGCCAAGTGCGTCGAAGTCCTCGGCGTCGGCGGGCATGACGCCGGCCGACAGGATGATCGCCTCGTAGCCCCGCGACAGGGCCTCGACCGCGAAGGCCGCCATGTCGGCGTCCGGCGCTCCGAGCGTTCCCGCCGGCACGATGTGGCAGGGCGATTGCGGATCGGTGTGGATGATGTCGCCGAAACCCGCGGCCCCGGCGGCCAGATCGGACAGGCCGGCGGCATCGGGACCGGCGAGCGGAGACAGGAAGGCGTCGTCGCGATCGAGGTCGATCATCACCACGCGCCGTCCGGCGCCGGCGAGTTCCCGCGCCAGAGCCAGGGCGACACCGGATGCGGCGAGACCGTCACGGGTCGCGACGACGAGGGTGCGGCGGCAGGCCGCGCCGTCCGGGCCGGCGTCGAGCAGGTGGGCGAGCGCGGCGATGCTCTCGGGCGTCGCGGTCTCCGCGGTCGCGGGAGGCAGGTCGGAAAAGTCCGGTTCATGCGTGGCGGCGAGCGGCGGCGCATCGATATCGCCGGCACGGTGCGAAGCTTCCGGAGCTGCGTCTGCGGCCTCGGCCGCCGGGGCGGGCGTACCGGCGAGGAGCGCCAGGGTGACCACCACCGTGGTGGCGAGCAGCAAGGTTCCCAGCGTGACGATCAGGATCGTCGGCAGCTTCTTCGGGAAGGCGGGAACGTTGGAGACGAGAGCGCGGGAAATGACGCGGGCGTCGGCCGGCAGGGTGGCCAGTGTGTCGCGGGCGGAGGCGTCGCGATAGCGGGCGAGAAGGGTTTCGAGCTGGTCACGCAGGGATTTCGCCTCGCGCTCCAGCACGCGCAGCTGCACCTCCTGCTCGCTTGCCTCGCCGGCCTGCCGCTTCACCTGGTCGAGGTTCTGCTGCAGCGCCTCGACGCGTGCGCCGGCGAAACGGGCGTCGTTCTCCAGCACGCGGACGAGCTTTTCGGCCTCCGAGCGGAGCTGGCCGTCGAGATTGGCGCGCTGGGCCTGGAGTTCGGCGATTCGCGGACGGCGCGGCCCGAGCGTCGAGGACTGTTCGGCGAGCTGGGCGAGAGCAGCGGCGCGCTGCTCGTTGAGGCGGCGGATGATCTCGGAGTTGAGGACCTCGCCTGATTCGATCGGGCGGCCGGAGCGCAGGAAGTCGCGCAGCAGCCGGGCCCTCGTCTGGGCGTCCGACTGCTGGGCGCGGGCGGCGGCGATCTGGCTGTTCACCTCGGCGAGCTGCTGGGCCGTGAGGCTGGTGTTGTTGGAGCCGACGAAGAGATTGGCGCGGGCGCGGAAGCTCTCGACCCGGCCCTCGGCCTCCTCGACCTTGCGACGCAGCCCGTCGACCTCGCCCGAAAGCCACTGGCTGGCGTTGCGGGTCTGGCTCCGCTTGTTGGCCTGCTGCGCCTCGATGAACTGCGCGACCACCATGTTGGCGGCCTCGGCGGCGAGAACCGGGTCGTGGGAATCGAACTGGATGGCGATGATGCGGGACTTGTCGACCTGGAAGGCCGTCAGCTTCTCGAAATAGCTGCGCAGCACGCGCTCCTCGGCGGTCATGCGCATCGGGTTTTCGGCGAGTCCGAGGAAGATGAGCACCTGCTTGACCGGATTGAAACTGCGGAGCGCGGAATCGAATTCCGGCTTGCGGGCGAGATCGAGCTTCTGCGCCACGGCCTTGGCCACGTCGCGGGAGAGAATCAGCTGGACCTGGCTGAGCACGGCCTCCTGGTCGACGGCGGCGCGCTCGCCGCTCGACCGGTCGCTCTCCGGCCGGGTGAAGGCGTTCTCGCCGTTCTCGACGAGGATGCGGGCCTCCGAGCGATAGGTCGGCGTCCTGACGCTGACGAGGGCGAAGCTGCCGGCGAGCGCGAGGAGCGTGGGAACAGCGATCCACAGGCGCGCAGCCCAGACCGCACGGGCGAGACCCGCGAGATCGAGGTCGACCAGGGACGCCCTGCCGCGACCCGTCGGTACCGTGTCACCTGCCCCGACCATAATGCTGTCATCTCCATGCGACGCCCACGGAGAGGATTAAAAATCATTAGGGTTGCCATCGGGTTAATTGGCTCGCGCATGGCGTGCGGCGGTCAGGTTTTCTTAACCACGTTGGCCGATGATCACCCCATGAGCATGAAAGGTATCGAGGTGCAGCCGTGATGCGCTCCATCCTGCTGGTTGCGGCGACGGCGCTGGTTCTCGGCGCTTGCGCCGGCCGTCCGGGCGCTGGACCCGGGACACTCGTCGATACGACGCGTGGCACGGTCGGGCCCGTCGATCCCCAGGGCACGCTCGTGCCGCACGACCAGATCATGCCCCGCGGACCCTATCTCCTCGACACGGGAGACCGGCTGCGCGTGGTGGTCTTCGGCCAGGAGGGGCTGACCAATTCCTATGCCGTGGACGCCACCGGTTCGATCGCCATGCCGCTGATCGGGCTCGTCCCGGCGGCCGGCCGCTCGACCGAGGTGCTGGCCCGTGACATCGCGGCCAGGCTGCGCGGCGGTTTCATCCGCGAGCCCAGCGTTTCGGTGGAGGTCGAGACCTATCGCCCCTTCTTCATCATGGGCGAGGTCACGGCTGGCGGACAGTTTCCCTTCGTCACCGGCATGACAGCGCAGAACGCCATCGCCATCGCCGGCGGCTTCACCCCACGGGCCAACCGGTGGAACATCGAGGTCACGCGCAAGCTCAACGGCCAGCTCTACCGCGCCGACGTGCCGCTGACCCATCCGCTCGCGCCCGGCGACACCGTCGTGGTGCGCGAGCGCTGGTTCTGATCGTCCGCCGTGCAGAGCCTCTCCATTCTCCACGTGATGCGCGCCCCCGTCGGTGGCCTGTTCCGCCACGTGGTGGACCTGGCGACGGCGCAGGCCGCCCGCGGGCACCGGGTCGGCATCGTCGCGGACGCCTCGACGGGCGGTGACAGGGCGAACGCCGTGTTCGAGGGGCTGAAGCCTGCCCTCGCCCTCGGTCTCGCCCGCGTGCCGATGAGCCGGGAACTCGGTCCGGCCGACTGGTCCGCCGGACGCGCTGTGGCCAGCTTCATCGCCGACAAGGACGTCGACGTCGTCCACGGCCACGGCTCCAAGGGCGGCGCCTTCGCCCGCCTCGCCGGCGGCTCGCGCCTCAAGGTCTACACGCCCCACGGCGGCAGCCTGCACTATTCCCGCGGCACGCCGGTCGGCTTCGTCTACCTGACGCTCGAGCGCGTTCTCGCCGCGCGCACCGACCTTTTCCTGTTCGAGAGCCTGTACGGGCTGAACGCCTTCGCCGCCAAGGTCTGCAAGCCCGGCGGCGCGGTGCGCGTGGTCCACAACGGCGTCAGCGAGGGGGAGTTCTCCTCCGTGCCGGCCAGGCCGGACGCCACCGACCTCCTCTTCATCGGCGAGCTCAGGCATCTCAAGGGCATCGACGTGCTGATCGACGCGATTGCCCTGCTGCGCGGCCGGGGCCGGCCGCTGACGGCGACCATCGTGGGTGACGGCCCCGATGCCGGTCTGTTTCGGCAGAAGGCCCGGGATGCGGGACTGGCGGAGGCGGTGACCTTCGCCGGCGCGCTGCCCGCGCGCGAGGCCTTCGCGCGCGGCCGCCTGCTCGTGGTGCCCTCGCGGGCCGAGTCTCTCCCCTATGTGGTGATCGAGGCCGGCGCCGCCGGCATCCCGGTGCTCGCGAGCGCCGTAGGCGGCATCGGCGAGATCTTCGGGCCCGACGCAGACCGGCTTGTGCCGGCCGGCAGCGACTGGGCGCTCGCGGGCGCCATCGAGGCCGCCCTCGACGATCCCGACGAAACCCTGGCGCTGGCCGCGCGCCTCAGGGACCGCATCCGCGCCGGCTTCTCGGTGGAGGCCATGGCCGAGGGCGTGCTCGCGGCCTACGGCGAGGCGCTGGCGGCCCGCCGGGCAGGCTGAAACCCTCGCCGGGATCAAGCGAAAAGCAACCTTTGGCGGTTAATGCTGGCCGGCGGGACAGGTCACGCGCCCCGGTGGCGCGACGGAGTAGCCGGAACATGTTGGGATTTACCGGTCGGGACATCATCCAGGCGACGGAAGCGGGCCGCGCCAGCCAGCCGTCCGCAGAGCCACGACGGCCCCTTTCCGATCTCGCAGCCCGGATCGCCGACGAGGCCGTCGGCCCGGTCTACTCGCCCGTTGTGCTCTCGGGCCTCGTGCGCCTCGTCGAATTCGTCATCGTCCTCGCTCTCGGCGCCACCGTCTATCTCGGCTGGGTCTATCCGCTCCACGGCGTCCAATGGATTTCGCTGGTCGGCCTGTTCGGCGTCGCCATGCTGGTGCTCGCCGCGTTCCAGGCGGCGGGGCTCTACGACGTCCACGTCTTCCGCACCCATGTGGCGCAGTTCAGCCGGCTGTTTTTCGCCTGGACGATGGTGTTCCTGCTGGCAATGGCGGTCGCCTTCTTCGCGAAGGCGGGCGATGCCTTCTCCCGCGTCTGGCTCGGCTCCTGGTATCTGTCCGGGCTCGTCATCATGATGGGGCTGCGGACCGGGCTCGCCCAGCTCGTCCGCACCTGGTCGCGCGCCGGACGCCTGCAGCGTCGCGCCGTGGTGGTCGGCGGCGGCGAGCCGGCCGAGGAGCTCATCCGCTCCATCCTCGCCCAGGCCGATACCGACGTGACGATCTGCGGCACGTTCGATGACCGCACGGACGAGCGCTCGCCGGACCATGCCGCCCATGTGCCGAAGCTCGGCAACGTGGACGACCTCCTCGAATTTGCCCGCCGCACCCGTGTCGACCTCGTCATCGTCACCATTCCGATGAGCGCCGAGAAGCGCGTGCTCGACATGCTGCGCAAGCTCTGGGTACTGCCGGTGGACATCCGCCTCGCCGCCCACACCGCGAAGCTCAGGTTCCGGCCGCGCGCCTATTCCTACATCGGCAACGTCCCCGTGCTCGACGTGTTCGACAAGCCGATCCAGGACTGGGACGTCGTGCTGAAATGGGTGTTCGACAAGATCGTCGGCACCGCCGCGCTGATCGCCCTGTCGCCGGTCTTCCTCGCCACCGCCATCGCCGTGAAGCTCGATTCGAAGGGTCCGGTTTTCTTCCGGCAGAAGCGCTACGGCTTCAACAATGAGATGATCGAGGTGTTCAAGTTCCGCTCCATGTACACCGATATGAGCGACGCCACCGCCTCGAAGCTGGTCACCAAGGGCGACCCGCGCGTCACCCGCGTCGGCCGGTTCATCCGCAAGACCTCCATCGACGAGTTGCCGCAGCTCTTCAACGTCGTGTTCAAGGGCAACCTGTCGCTGGTCGGCCCGCGGCCCCACGCGGCCCACGCCAAGGCCGCCGACAAGCTCTACGACGACGTGGTCGACGGCTATTTCGCCCGCCACAAGGTGAAGCCCGGCATTACCGGCTGGGCGCAGATCAACGGCTGGCGGGGCGAGACCGACACGCCGGAGAAGATCCAGCGCCGCGTCGAGCACGACCTCTACTACATCGAGAACTGGTCGGTGCTCTTCGACCTCTACATTCTCGCCAAGACCCCTATCTCGCTCGCCAGGCACCGCGAGAACGCGTTTTGACCCTCGCCCTCCCCGCGCCCCGCGCCGGGGGGATGGCCGGCGGCGAGCCCCTGAGGCTCGCCGCGCTCTGGCTGATGATGGTGGGCGGGGCCTTCGTCTTCGCCGAACCCAGCCCCTATGAGATCGGGGCGCTCCTCGCCATCTCCGCCTTCGCGCTGACCGGCGGCATCCGGCTGCGCGCGGTCCATGCGCCGCTGCTCGTCGTTCTCGTCGTCTACTGCCTCGGCCTGACGATCGCGGCGATCCCCGTGCTGGCGGAGCCGAAGGTCGCGCCCTGGATCGCAGTCTCCTGGTATCTGGCCGTCACCATGGTCTTCTTCGCGGTGGCGGCTGCGGACAACACGGCAGCGCGCATGGAGGTGATCCTCCGCGGCTGGACCCTGGCCGCGCTGATCGCCGCAGCGGCCGGCATCGCCGGCTATTTCCGTCTCTTTCCCGGCGCCTTCGACCTCTTCACCCTGTACGGCCGCGCCAAGGGTACGTTCAACGACCCCAACGTCTTCGGCCCGTTCATCGTGCTCCCCATGCTGGTGGCGATGCAGGCCTTCCTGCGCGCTTCATCCGCCTCGCTCGTGAAGGCCGGCGCCGTCTTCGCGGTGCTGCTGGTCGCCCTGCTCCTCTCGTTCTCGCGCGGCGCCTGGATCCATTTCGGCCTCTCGGCCGCGATCATGATCGGGCTGATGGTGCTCACGGCGGAAACACCGGCCCAGCGATTCCGAATTCTCCTCGTCGTCGCCGCCGGCCTCGTCCTGCTGATGGCCTTCGTCGCCGTCTTGCTCAGCGTCGACAAGGTGGCGGAGCTGATGCGCGAGCGCGCCAGCCTCAACCAGAGCTACGATTCGGGGCCGATGGGGCGATTCGGCCGGCACGCCTACGGCTGGCAGCTCGCTCTCGATCGGCCGTTCGGCATCGGTCCGCTGCAGTTCGCCCGCTTCTTTCCCGAGGATCCGCACAACGTCTATCTGAATTCCTTCATGGCCGGCGGCTGGATCGGCGGCATCGGTTACCTCGTGCTCACAGGGTCGACGCTGATCGTCGGACTGGTCGCATCCCTGATCCGGACGCCCTGGCAGCCCCTCACCATCGCGGTTTTCGCGTGTTTTTGCGGCCTTGCCTTCGAGGGGCAGATCATCGACAGCGACCACTGGCGCCATTTCTGGGTGCTCGCCGGACTGCTGTGGGGGCTGGCCATCACCAAGCGGGTTGCGGCGGCGCGCGAAACGTCCTAAATCCCCCGCACGGTCGGAGTGTAGCGCAGCCCGGTAGCGCACTTGCATGGGGTGCAAGGGGTCCCGAGTTCAAATCTCGGCACTCCGACCAATTTCCCCTTCCTCATCGATATCCTGACATCTCCGCTGCGAACGGACCCCCGTTTGCGCGGAACCGCAGGCCTGCGCGGGGGTTACCCTCGGCAGGAGGATATCCCCATGACCCAGCACGATCCCCGCGACGAGCGCGTCCCGGCCGAGCCGACCCGCCTCGACGGCGGCCGTCGCCCTGACCTCGATCCGCCGACCGATCCGCGCGTCACCCGCAGCACGTCCGGCAACTGGGGCCTCATCGGCGGCCTTGGCGCGGTTCTCGTCCTCGGCATCGTGGTCTTCTCCATGATGGGCGGCAATCCGAGCGGCCAGACGCCGATGGAACGCGGACAGACCACGGCGGCGCCGTCGCCGGCCCCCGCCGACCCCTCCGCAACCGGCTCTACGCCGCGTCAGGCTCCCTGACGCCTTCGGCCTGCCATTACTGCCGGCGCCGCCGGCGACACCCCCCGCGCCCCGGAGCATTCATGATCACCCGCCGCCTGATGACCGCCGCAGCCCTGCTCGCAGTGCCCCTCGCCGCCGCCTATGCCCAGGTGCCGCCGGTCCAACCCGATGGGGGGATGGGCGGTGCGAGTTCCGCCGGGGGCTCATCCGGCGGCGGCATGACGGCCGACGACGAGGACGCCCAGGGCGTCGAGGCCGGCCAGGAGGGACGTACCGTCCGCGACCGGGAGAACGCCGAGCGGGGCAAGGAGGCCGTCGAGGTGGACCCCCGCCCTGATCCGCGCAGCCCCGCCTCGGGCGGAGTGCCCGCTCCCCCGGCGGCAACGCCCCGGCCCTGACGGTACGGCCATGGGGTCTTGCCGCTGACCCTCGCCTCGTCCCACACTGGCGCCCTCGGGCGTTCCCGCGGGGCGAGCAATGCAGATCACGACACGGTTGAGGCCGCGATTCGCAGGGTGGGTCGGGATCATCGTGGTCCTGCTCCTGCCGCCGGCCATCGGCGCCGCCTATGTCGGCGCCTTCAACGCGCCGACCCTCGACGACCGCACCCTGCTCTGGCAGGTCACCATCGCGCTGATGCTCTTCATCCCGGTGGGCCCGCTCTTGATCCTGTTCGGGCTGGAACTGGTGACGCGGCCTGATCCCGAGGCGCTCGCCAAGATCGACAAGATCATCTCAGAGCTGGAATTCGCCAACGTGCAGGCGAGCGACCTCGACCGGGGGCTGGAACCGGTGCGGGACGTCGCCGATCACATGCGCCGGCGTATCGAGGAAGGGCAGCGCGCACCGCCGCAGCCGCCCGTGCCGCCGAGTTGGCGGCGCTAGTTTCAGCGGTCGTCGAGGGCGGCGTCGA
>NZ_JBQVQL010000002.1:0-117144 GCF_052440005.1 Phreatobacter sp. | reverse complement strand
ATGTCGGGCTGCTGGACGGGGCGTGGCGCCGTCGCGCCGGCGGCAAGCGCCGCATGCAGGAGGCCGAGTTCGGTCTCAGCCTGGCGCAGCCGCATCTCGACGCCGTCGAGCCGCCGCTTGGCGTCACCGGCCCGGATGAAGGCGGCGATGGCCATGATCGGCAGAGCGAGGATGAGCGCCGTGGCGACGACGATGCCGAAGACGAAATCCATGCGGTGTGGCCCCCTGATGGCCAAAAACAATCTATTGCGGCCGCAAAACGCGCCGCCGATATCCCGCCAGATGCGGGTTCAACATTTCCGCGCGATGGCGCGCGTCGGGAGAAGTGTCACCGCAGGTCGTTGCGATGGCGTTGCCGCGGGCGGTGCAATGCGATCAACGGCCGAGCCTGAGCGCGAAGGGCTCGCCCTCGTAGGCGTCACACCCGCGGCCGATCCGCTCGATCGCCGCCACCATCCTTCCGTCGCGGCTGAGCATGCGGTCGGCGATGGTGACGAGGCGCAGGTTGGGCGTCGCGCTGGGGCTCAGCCGCCTGAGTTCGCCCGCCAGCGCCTCCTCGTCTTCGGCCGGATTGATCGCGCAGGCGGTGATGTAGGCGGCGGCGGTGGAGCGGCTGATGCCGGCCCAGCAATGGACGACGAGCGGGCTCTGGGCGCTGTGGGTGCGCCACCAGCCGTCGACGAAGCCGAGCAGGCGCTCGACATGGGCGTCGGCCGGGACGACATAGCCCTCCATCGGCGCGACGATGTCGTTCATGCCGAGGAAGAGGTGGTCGTCCACCGCGACCGTCGCCGGCCGCTCCACCACCGTGCCCTGGTTGATCAGAGTGACGACATGGCGCGCGCCGGTCGCCTGCACCGTCGCGGCGAGCCTGGACAGCGAACAGACGTGAACCTGCATGACCGTGTCCTCCTGGCGCCCGCATGGCTTGCCGCCTGATACCGCGGGTTCGATGACGAAACGATGCGGCAGATCGCTCGACCGGGCAATGCCGGCGGGCGCTCAGACCGCGAGCTCGGCGAAGCGGGCGAGAAAGGCCGCCTTGGCGCTGTCGGAGTCCATCGGCACCAGGACCGGCGGGACGCCCTTCGCCCCGCCGAAGATGCCGGTGGGGGCGCCGAAGAGGCCGATCGCCTCGTCGTGGCCGAAGCCGGCGAGCTGGGTCGCCTCCAGGAAGGCGGCGACGTGGTCGGCCTTCTTGGTGAGGACGGCGATCTCGGCCGGGGCCGCGGCAGGCAGGCCGAATCGGATGTGGATGGCGCCCATCAGCCGGGCCTCGACCGCCTTGTAGTCACCGCCGATCACCGCCTTGAAAGGCGAGATCATGTCGCCGATGACATATTCGGGCGCATCGTGCAGCAGCACGGCGAGCCGCCAGCGCGGCGCGAGAGCGGGCTCGATCCGCCCCGCGATCCCCTCCACCAGGAGGCAATGCTGCGCCACGGAGAAGACGTGCGGGCCGGTCGTCTGGCCGTTCCAGCGGGCGACGCGGGCGAGGCCATGGGCGATGTCCTCGATCTCGACGTCGAGCGGCGAGGGGTCGAGCAGGTCGAGGCGCCGGCCGGAGAGCATGCGTTGCCAGGCGCGCGGCGGGCGCTGGCGGGGGGATGGGGAGCGGGTGGCCATGGGCCCTTCCTGCCCGCTTCGCCGGGCGCGGGCAAGACGGGTTTTGGCAGCAGCATGGCGTGAGTGCGGAGGGTGCGGCGATGGACGGGGGAACGCGGAGGGGATAACGGGGTTCACCCCGCGCGCGCCCCGGCGCAAGCGCCCGCCGAAGGATGCCGCATGACCACCCCCGACATGGCGAGCCTGCCGCCGCGCCCCATCGACACCCCGCGCCGCCCCCGGATCGCGCTGGTGGATGTCGCCCGCGGCGCGGCGCTGGCGGCAATGTTCGTCTACCATTTCGCCTGGGATCTCTCGTTCTTCCGCCTGATCGCCACCGACATCGTCGCCCATGCCGGCTGGCGCTGGTTCGCCCATCTGATTGCCGGCTCGTTCCTGGCGCTGGTGGGGGCGAGCCTCGTGCTGGCGACGCGCGGCGGCCTCGACCGGGCCGCCTATCTGCGGCGGCTCGCCATGGTGGCCGGCGCGGCGGTGCTGGTGACGGCGGGGACCTATCTCTTCATCCCCGACGCCTATGTGTTCTTCGGCATCCTCCACCACATCGCGGTGGCGAGCGTCCTCGCCCTGCCCTTCCTGCTGCTGCCGAGCCTTGCGGTGGCGGGCGCCGCCATCACAGCCTTCGCCCTGCCAGCCCTCGTCGCCCACCCCCTCCTCGACGCCGATCTCCTCCTCTGGCTCGGCCTCAACGACCGGCCCATCCGCTCCGGCGATTTCGTGCCGCTGTTTCCCTGGTTCGGCTGCGTGCTGGCCGGCATCGTCGCGGCGCGGGCGGCGCTGGCCCTCGTCGGCGAGGAGCGGCTTTCCGCCATCCGTGCCGAGGCTGGTGCCGCGGGGCTCCTCGCGACGATGGGGCGGCATTCGCTGCCGATCTACCTCATCCACCAGCCGCTGTTCATCGCGCTGCTCTCCGCCTGGATCTGGCTGTTTCCCGCCTCGGTGCATCGCGGCACGGCGGGGGCCGATTCCCAGACCCGGCCCTTCGTGGAGGCCTGCATGCGCACCTGCGTCAGCAACGGGCAGGAGGCCGAACTCTGCCGCGAGGCCTGCGAATGCACGGCGGACCGGCTGAAGCGCGACAATCTCTGGGGCCAGGCGCTGTCCGGGCAGATGAGCACCACCGAGCGCGCCCGCGTCGGCGAAATCGCGCGCATCTGCACACGGGGAGAGTGAGGCGGGCGGGAGCTGCGCGTCATCAGGAATGGAAGGGCATCGCCCTCACCGTCATGCCCGGCCTCGTGCCGGGCATCCGCGACTTGAAAACCGCATCGGGGAGGACATTCGTGGATGCCCGGGACAAGCCCGGGCATGACGGCGGAGGTTCGGGTGTCAGACCACCGACGTGGCGTCGTCTGAGCCCCGCCTCACCCCAGTGCCTTCACCTCCTCGTGGCGGAAGCAGCCGACCATGTGGTCGTTGGTCATGCCGACTGCCTGCATGAAGGCGTAGACGATGGTCGGGCCGACGAAGGAGAAGCCGCGGGCCTTCAGGTCCTTGGAGAGTTTCTGCGCCACCTCGGTCTCGGTCGGCACCTGGCTGCGGTCACGGAAGTCCGGCTGCAGCGGCCGCCCGTCGACATACTTCCACAGATAGTCGGAGAAGCCCTCGCCGCGGCCCATCATGTCGCAATAGATGCCGGCCGCCTTCACCGTGCCGACGATCTTGGCGCGGTTGCGGATGATGCCGGGATCCTCCAGCAGCGCCGCCACCTTGTCCGGCCCGTAGCCGGCGACGACGTCCGGGCGGAAGCCGTCGAAGACTTTCCGGAAATGGTCGCGCTTGCGCAGGATGGTGATCCAGGAGAGGCCGGCCTGGAAGCCGTCGAGGATGAGCTTCTCGAACAGGGCGCGGTCGTCGCGCTCGGGAACGCCCCAGTCGGTGTCGTGATAGGCGACATAGAGCGGATCATGGCCGGGCCACCAGCACCGCGGCTTGCCGTCTGCATGATCGGTGAGCAACATTCGGGTCTCCTGCCGAATTATTTTACACTTAAAATATTTTTGGCGGGTGGGGTTGTTCGCGAAAATTCCACGGCGATAATGCCTTCGCATTGGCCGCGACCACGGACAAGCCCGGGAGCGGTCTTCGACCCGAGCAAGGCTCGGGGTGGGAGGTTTTCGATGAAGCGCATCCTTCTCTCTCTGGCGCTGGGGGCGGCGACGCTCGCCGGTCCGGCCCAGGCCCAGGAGCCGATCCGCATCGGCGTGATCCAGACGCTATCCGGCCCTGCTGCCGTCCTCGGTCAGCAGGCGCGCGACGGCCTCCAGCTCGCCGTCCGCCAGCTCGGCGGCAGGATGGGCGGCCGCGAGGTCCAGGTCATCGTCGTCGACGACGAGCTGAAGCCGGACGTCGCCGTGCAGCGCGTCCAGGCCCTCATCGACCGCGACCGCGTCGACTTCGTCGTCGGCCCGATCTTCTCCAACATCCTGCAGGCGATCCACGCGCCGGTGGTCAATTCGCCGCGCGCCTTCCTGATCAGCGCCAATGCCGGTCCGTCGAGCTATGCCGGCCGCGGCTGCCACGAGAACTTCTTCGTCACCTCCTACCAGAACGACCAGGTGCACGAGGTGCTCGGCGCCTATGCCCAGCGGCAGAACATGAAGAAGGTGTTCCTGCTGACCCCGAACTACCAGGCCGGCCGCGACGCCATGGCCGGGTTCAAGCGCCACTTCCGCGGCGAGATCGTCGACGAGGTCTATACGCCCCTGGGGCATCTCGACTTCTCCGCCGAACTCGCCCGCATCGGCGCCTCGGGAGCCGACGGCCTCTTCACCTTCATGCCCGGCGGCATGGGCGTGAACCTGGTGCGCCAGTACGGGCAGGCCGGCCTCACCCAGCGGGTGCCGTTCCTGTCGGCCTTCACGGTCGACGAATCGACGCTGCCGGCCCAGCAGGACGCCGCCATCGGCATGCTCGCCGGCATGACCTGGGCGCCGAACATGGACAACCCGCAGAACAAGAAGTTCGTCGCGGACTACGAGGCGGCCTTCGGCTCGGTTCCCGGCTCCTACGCCATGCAGGCCTATGACGCCGCGATGCTGATCAACAGCGCCGTGGTCGCCACCGGCGGCAACCTCACGGACCGCGCCGCGGTGCGCACCGCGCTGCGCAAGGCCGACTTCACCTCGCTGCGCGGTCGCTTCCGCTTCGCCAACAACCACTATCCGATCCAGGACTTCTACACCGTGCGCGCCGCCAAGCGGCCGGACGGCAAGTTCCAGACCGAGATCGTGGACCGCATCTTCGAGAACTACACGGACGTCTACGCCGCCCAGTGCCAGATGCGCTGGTGAAGGCCTGACGATCAAGAACCCTCTCCCCGCGCGGGAGAGGGTATCTGCGGGGCTTTTTCAGCTCTGCCCGTCATCCCCGGCCGAGCACAGCGAGGGGAAGGGGATCCAGGAGCCGAGAGCTCCCCCGCCCGGGTGATGCGTTCGGCCCTGGCCCCCCCTTCCCTCGGCCTTCGGCCTCGCCGGGGGTGACGAGCGGTGCCGTTCGACGCCTTCCGCTCAACCGATCCGCCGCCAGCCCCGACTGCCTGACTGACGAGCCCCCATGTCCTCCACGCTCCTCATCATCCAGACGTTGAACGGGCTGCAGCTCGGCGTGCTGCTGTTCCTCATCGCCGCCGGCCTCACACTGGTCTTCGGCGTGATGGACTTCATCAACCTCGCCCACGGCGTGCAGTACATGCTGGGTGCCTATCTCGCCGCCATGTTCGTGGCCTGGACGGGCAACTTCTTCATCGGCATCGCCCTCGCCCTGATCACCGCTCTCGCCTGCGGCCTGATCCTGGAGATCGTGGTGATGCGCCACCTCTACGACCGCGACCATCTCGAACAGGTGCTGGCGACCTTCGGCCTCATCCTGTTCCTCAACGAGGGGGTGAAGATCGTCTGGGGCGCGGCGCCGCTACAGGTGCCGATCCCGCCCTCGCTGTCCGGGACGATCCGCATCGCCGACGGGGTGCTCTATCCCGTCTGGCGCCTCGCCATCATCGGCTCGGGCCTTGCGGTCGCCCTCGGCCTCTACCTCATCGTCGCCAAGACGCGGGTCGGCATGCTGATCCGGGCGGGCGCCACGAATGCACCCATGGTCTCGGCGCTCGGCGTCGACATCCGCCGCCTCTTCATGATCGTCTTCGGCTTCGGCGCCATGCTGGCGGGCTTTGCCGGCTGCATGGCCGCCCCGGTCTTCTCGGTGGAGCCGGGCATGGGAGACAACCTGCTCATCCTCGCCTTCGTCGTCATCGTCATAGGCGGCATCGGCTCGATCCGCGGCGCCTTCGTCGGTGCGCTCCTGGTCGGCCTCGTCGACACGCTGCTGCGCTCCTTCTCGGTCGACCTTCTGCGCCTGTCGGGCCTCTCGCCCTCGGATGCGCGCACCATCGGTCCGGCCATCGCCTCCATGTCCATCTACATCCTCATGGCCGCCGTGCTGTTCTTCCGGCCGACCGGCCTCTTCCCGGCCAAGGGCTGAACCATGGCCGAGACTCCCGCCCCCACCGCCCTGCCTGCGACGCCGCCGCTCTGGCGCCGGCTGTGGCTGCCGGTCCTCGTCTTCGCGCTGCTGGCGCTGGTGCCCTTCGTCTGGTCCGAGCGCTTCATCCTCGGCCTCGTCACCCGCGCCATGATCATGGCGATCGGCGCGCTGTCGCTCGACCTCATCCTCGGCTATGGGGCGCTCGTGTCCTTCGGCCACGCCGCCTTCCTCGGCATCGGCGCCTATGCGGTGGCGATCCTGTTCTCCCACGACATCGTCGACGCCTCCATCGCCTTCCCCGTGGCGATCCTGGCGGGCGCGCTCTTCGCCCTCGTCACCGGCGCCATCTCGCTGAAGACCCGCGGCGTCTACTTCATCATGATCACGCTCGCATTCGGACAGATGGCCTATTTCACGGCCACCAGCCTCTCGGCCTATGGCGGCGACGACGGCTTGCGCATGTTCCACCGCTCGGAGGTGTTCGGCACCCGCATCCTCGCCAACGACACGACCTTCTACTTCGTCGTGCTCGGCACGCTCGCCCTCTGCTTCGTGCTGCTCAGGGCCATCGTCGGCTCGCGGTTCGGGCGGGTGCTGCGCGGGGCGAAGGAGAACGAGCGGCGCATGCGGGCCCTCGGCTTCGACCCCTTCCGCTACCGGCTCGCCGCCTATGTCATCGCCGGCGCCATTTGCGCGCTGGCCGGCGCCCTCTTCGCCAATCTCGGCACGTTCGTCGCGCCCGCCTACATGACCTGGCAGCGCTCGGGCGAGTTCATCGCCATGGTGGTGCTCGGCGGCATGGGCACGCTGATCGGCCCGATCATCGGCGGCATCGGCGTGACGCTGGTCGAGGAATGGCTCGCGGCGCTGACGCAGCACTGGAAGGTGATCTTCGGGCCCATGGTGATCCTCGTCGCCATCTTCGCCCGCGGCGGCGTCGTGAAGCTGCTGGAGCGGGGAGGCGGCAAATGACCGTGCCCATTCTCTCGCTCTCGAACCTGCACAAGAGCTACGGCGCGCTGAAGGTGACGGATGGCGTGACGCTGGACATCGCGCCGGGTGAACTGCACGCGATCATCGGCCCGAACGGGGCCGGCAAGACGACGCTGATCTCGGAGATCACCGGCGAGGTGGCGCTCGATGCCGGAACCGTCACCTTCGCCGGCGAGGACGTCACCGCCCTGCCCGTCCATGCGCGGGCACTGCGCGGCCTGACGCGCTCGTTCCAGATCACGCAGGTCCTGCCCGGCTTCACCGTGCTGGAGAACGTCGCGACGGCGGCACAGGCCCATGACGGCTCCTCGTTCCGCTTCTTCCGCTCCGCGAACGCCGAGCGGCGGCTCAACGACCCCGCGATGGCGGCGCTGGGGCAGGTGGGCCTCGCGCCCCGCGCCGGAACGCTCGCCGCGAGCCTCAGCCACGGCGAGAAGCGCCAGCTCGAGATCGCCATGGCGCTGGTGTCGGAGCCGAAGCTCCTCCTTCTCGACGAGCCCATGGCCGGCATGGGCCGCGAGGAGACCGAGGGCATGGTCGAGGTGCTGATGGCGCTGAAGGGGCGCTATCCCATGGTGCTGGTCGAGCACGACATGCACGCGGTGTTCCGTCTCGCCGACCGCATCTCGGTGCTCGTCTACGGCCGCGTCATCGCCTCCGGCAGCCCGGAGCAGGTGCGCGCCGACCCCGCCGTGCGCGAGGCCTATCTCGGCGAGGAGGAGTTCGCATGAGCGGCCCCGACCTCGCCATCGACGCCGAGACCCGCCTCGCGCACCAGTCGGGCGACACCCGTCCGGAGCTGCGGCTCTGGCTGCGCCTCCTCACCTGCACGACCATGATCGAGCGGGAGATCCGCCGGCGCCTCGCCGAGCGGTTCCAGATCACCCTGCCGCGCTTCGACCTCCTCGCCCAGCTCGACAAGTCGCCGGAGGGCATGACGCTCGGCGACATCTCCCGCCGCATGATGGTGACGAACGGCAACGTCACGGGCCTCGTCGCCCGCATCGCCGAGCAGGGCTATGTGGAGAAGCGCCGCGATGCCCTCGACGGGCGCGCGCAGCGCATCGTCATGACGGCCAGGGGCCACCAGGATTTCGCCCGCATGGCGCGGGAGCACGGCGCCTGGGTGCGCGAACTCCTCGCCGACGTCGACCCGACCGAGCGCGAGCTGCTGATGGGCCTCCTCGCCAAGACCAAGGCCTCCGTCGCCCGCGCCGCCGCGGCGCGGATGGAGGGCGGGGCATGACGACACAACCCCGGAACACCCCATGCTGACCGTCTCCAATCTCGAGGCCGGCTACGGCGACGTTCAGGTGCTGTTCGGCGTCTCGCTCTCGGTGGCGAACGGCGAGGTGGTGACGCTGCTCGGCCGCAACGGCATGGGCAAGACCACCACGATCAAGTCGATCTTCGGCCTCCTGAAGCCCGCCGCCGGCGCCATCGACGTGGACGGCGTGGGCCTCGCTGGGCACGCGCCCTTCAAGATCGCCCAGGCCGGGCTCGGCCTCGTGCCGGAGGGGCGGCAGATCTTCCCCAATCTCGACGTCGAGGAGAACCTCGTCGCCACCGCCGCCAACAGGGGCAAGCGTGAGCAGGCCTGGACGCTGGAGCGGGTCTATGAATTCTTCCCGCGGCTGAAGGAGCGGCGCCGCAACATGGGCAACCAGCTCTCGGGCGGCGAGCAGCAGATGCTCGCCATCGGCCGGGCGCTGATGACCAATCCGAAGCTCCTCGTGCTCGACGAGGCGACGGAAGGGCTCGCCCCCGTCATCCGGGCGGAGATCTGGGCCTGTCTCGCCCGCCTCAAGCAGGACGGCCAATCGATCCTGGTCATCGACAAGAACGTCGATGCTCTGGTCAAACTGGCGGACCGGCACCTGATCCTGGAGAAGGGCCGGATCGTCTGGGAAGGGACGAGCGGCGATTTCCTCGCCAGTCCCGACCTGAAGGATCGCTACCTGCACGTTTGATCGGACATGCCCATGGCCACCGCGCTCGCCGAAACCATCGCCCGCGAATACGGCACACCGGCCGTCGTCATCGACATGGACCGGGTGGAGGCGAACATTGCCCGCGTCCAGGCCCAGTGCGACGCCGCCGGCATCGCCAACCGCCCGCACATCAAGACCCACAAGAGCCCGGAACTGGCGAAGCTCCAGGTCGCCGCCGGCGCCAGGGGCATCACCTGCCAGAAGATCGGCGAGGCCGAGGTGATGGCCGCCGCCGGGCTCGACGACATCCTCATCAGCTACAATCTCCTCGGCGAGGAGAAGATGAACCGGCTCGGCCGGCTCCTCGAATCGACCACCGTCACGGTTGCCGCCGACAACGCCACGGTCATCGGCGACCTGCCGAAGGCCGCAGCCCTCGCCGGACGGCCGCTCGGCGTGGTCATCGAATGCGACACGGGGCGCAAGCGCGCCGGCGTCGAGACGCCGGGCGAGGCCATCGCGCTCGCCAAGCTGATCGCGGCCTCGCCGGGCCTCTCCTTCAAAGGCTTCATGATGTACCCGACCGAGGACGGCTGGCCGGAGGCGCAGAAGTTCCTCGACACGGCGCTGGCCGGCATCGGGCTCGAGGGTCTCGAGGCGGAGATCATCTCCACCGGCGGCTCGCCGAACATGAAGAATATCGGCAAGCTGAAGGGCGCGACCGAGCACCGTCCCGGCACCTACATCTACAACGACCGCATGCAGGTGGAGGTCGGCGTCGCTACCCTCGATGACTGCGCGCTCACCGTCTATTCCACCGTGGTGAGCCGCGCCGGCGCCGACCGGGGCATCCTCGACGCAGGCTCCAAGACGCTCACCGCCGATCCCGGCGGCGGGCTCGACGGCTACGGCCTCATCCTCGAGCACCCAGAAGCGCGCATCGCGAAATTCGCCGAGGAGCACGGCTTCCTCGACCTGTCGAAGTGCAACGAGCGACCGAAGGTGGGCGACATCGTGCGCATCGTGCCGAACCACGTCTGCGTGGTGGTCAACATGGTGGACGAGGTGGTGATGGTGCGCGGCGAGGAGATCGTCGGTATCCTGCCCGTCGCCGCCCGCGGCAAACTCAGGTGAGGAGACGGACATGAGCCCCGACGAGAAGCTCGCCCAGCTGGGCCTGACGCTGCCTCCGACGCCGACTCCGGCCGGCAATTACGTGCCGTTCAAGCGCGACGGCAACATCGCCTATCTCGCGGGCCAGGGGCCGCGGAAGGCCGACGGCTCGCTGCATACGGGCAAGGTCGGCGCCGACGTGACCGTTGAGACGGCCTATGAGCACGCCAAGCTCGTCGGCCTGCAGATCCTCGCCTCCGCCAAGGCGGCGGCCGGCGGCGACCTCTCCAGGGTCGAGTTCCTGAAAGTACTCGGCATGGTCAACGGCACGCCGGATTTCGGCGACCACCCCCGCGTCATCAACGGCTTCTCCGACCTGATGGTGGCGGTGCTCGGCGATCGCGGCCGCCACGCCCGCTCGGCGGTGGGCATGGGCTCGCTGCCCATGGGGATTACCGTGGAGATCGAGGCGGTGATCCGGATTCACGACTGAGGGGGGTGGAGACATCTCCCCGAACTGCCCGCAACGGCGGCGCAGGCGGCGAGCAGTGCCACACCCTTACCCTCCCTCTGCAAGGAGAGGGAGACCATGATGTCCCGTCTGCCTAGCGTCGATTGCCCAGGCCCAGCCGTCGAAAACCTGGCGCGACGCCATAGTACCCCTCCCCTTGCCAGAGGGGAGGGCAAGGGTGGGCCGATTTCATTGCCGAAGCCAGAGGCGTCGAAGCGCGCCCTCTCCGCGTCATGGCCGGGTCAAGCCCGGGCATGACGAAGAGGCAGAGCCCTTCGACCTACTCCACCACGACCGCCGTCGCCTCGATCTCGATCTTCGCCGCTTTTTCCACCAGCCTAACCACCTGCACCACGGCCATGGCCGGGTAGTGCTGGCCGAAGACGTCGCGATAGGCGCGGCCGAGGCCGCGGAGGTTCGCCTGGTATTCCTCAACGTCGGTCACGTACCAGGTGAGGCGGACGACGTGGTGCGGCTCTGCCCCGCCCTCGGCGAGGATCGCCCGGATGTTCTCGAAGCACTGGCGCGCCTGGTCGACGAACTCCGCCGGGAACACGCCCGCGACGTCCCAGCCGACGACCCCGCCGGTGACGACGAGCCGGCCCCTGGCGCTCATGCCGTTGGCATAGCCGCGCGGCACCGGCCAGCCCTGGGGGTTGAGGGTGACGGGCCGCCCGTCCTCCTCGGGCAGGCTCAGCGGCATGACGGGCTTGGCGGTCTGGCTCATGATCTCTCTCCGGCGCGCTTCATTCGGCGGCCTTGGTGGTCTCGGTGGCGGGTCCGGCGCCGGCCTCGCGGGCGGCGCGCTCGCGCAGGGCGAAGCGCTGCAGCTTGCCGGTCTCCGTGCGCGGCAGTTGCGGCACGAAGGCGATGTCGCGGGGATATTTGTAGGGCGCGATCTCGTCCTTCACGAAGGCCTGAAGCTCTACGACGAGAGCCGGCGTCACCGTCACGTCCGGCTTCGGCACGACATAGGCCTTGACGATCATGCCGCGCTCGGGATCGGGCTGCCCCACGACACCGGCCTCGGCGACGGCGGGATGGGCGAGGAGCGCGGCCTCCACCTCCGGGCCGGCGATGTTGTAGCCGGCGGAGACGATCATGTCGTCGTTGCGCGCCTGGTACCAGAAATAGCCGTCGGCATCGCAGACATAGGTGTCGCCGGTGACGTTCCAGCCGCCGACCACGTATTTGCGCTGGCGTTCGTCCGCGAGGTAGCGGCAGCCGGTGGGGCCGCGCACGGCGAGGCGGCCGGGCGTGCCGGGGGGCAGGTCCTCGCCGTCGGCGCCGATGACCTTGGCTTCATAGCCCGGCACCGGCTTGCCGGTGGCGCCGGGGCGGATCGCCTCCTCGGGGGCCGAGATGAAGATGTGCAGCATCTCCGTGGCGCCGATGCCGTCCATCAGCTTCAGGCCGGTGGCGGCCTCCCAGGCGTCGAAGGTCGCCTTGGGCAGGGCCTCACCAGCCGAGACGCATTTCCTGAGGGAGCGCCAGTCGTGGTCGCCGAGAAGCGGAATCATCGCGCGGTAGGCGGTGGGCGCGGTGAAGCAGATGGTCGGCCTGTAGGCGGCGATGGCCGGCAGCAGGTCGCCGGGCGAGGCCTTCTCCACCAGCACGGTGGAGGCGCCGACGCGGAAGGGGAAGAGCACCAGGCCACCGAGGCCGAAGGTGAAGGCGAGCGGCGGCGAGCCGATGAAGCGGTCGTCGGGCCCCGGCCTCAGCACGTTGCGGGAATAGGCATCGCAGATGGCGAGGAGGTCGCGGTGGAAATGCATGGTGCATTTCGGCTCGCCGGTCGTCCCCGAAGTGAAGCCGAAGAGGCAGACGTCGTCCCGCGCCGTGTCGACGGGGGCGAAGTCCGACGACGCGTCCGTGGCGAGCGCCTTGAGCTCCGGGAAGGTCACCACCCGCCTGAGGAAGCGCGATGAGGTGGCGGTCTTGGTCAGTTCGTCGGTCAGCCGGTCGTCGCAGAGGGCGAGCGCGATCTCCGCCCTGTCGACGATCTGGCCGAGCTCCTTGGCGCGCAAGAGCGGCATGGTCGCCACCACGATGCCGCCGGCCTTGATGACCGCGAGATAGGCAGCGACCATGGTCGGGTTGTTCGGCGCACGCAGCAGCACGCGGTTGCCGGGAACGAGGCCGAGGGGGCCTGTCAGAACGTTGGCGATGCGGTTGATCTCGGCGGCGAGGTCCGCATAGGTCCAGTGGATGCCGCCGGGCGCGAGGATGGCGGTGCGGCCGCCCCTGCCCTCGGCGACGTGGCGGTCGACGAATTCGGTGACGCAGTTGAGCCGATCCGGATAGACGAGCTCCGGGCGATCGAACAGGAAGGCCGGCTGCAGGTCCGGCGGCGGCAGGCCGCGCGCCGCGAAGGTGTCGACGTGGGCGGACGCCGTTCCCGGCCTGAGCTTCACCACCGATCCCGTCATCGGATGCTCCTATTCGGCTGCCGTCAGACGCACCGCGGCCTCGGCCTCGGCGAGATGGGCCCTGGCGATGACGATCTTCTGGACCTCGGTCGCCCCTTCGTAGATGCGCAGGGCGCGGATCTCCCGGTACAGTTCCTCCACCTTCTCGCCCTTCTTGACGCCGAGGCCGCCGAAGACCTGGATGGCGCGGTCGATGACCTTCTGGGCGTTCTCGGTGGCGACCATCTTGGCGATGGCTGCTTCCTTGGTGATGCGGGGCTTGCCCTGGTCCTTTGCCCAGGCGGCGCGGAAGACGAGGAGCGCCGCGGCCTCGAGCTCGGCGACGCTGTCGGCGAGCGAGGCCTGGGTGAGCTGCAGGTCGGCGAGCGGCGCGCCGAACATGATCCGCGACTTCGCCCGGCGCGTCGCCTCATCGAGGGCGCGATAGCCCATGCCGAGCGCAGCGGCCGCCACCGTCGGGCGGAAGATGTCGAGGTTCGCCATGGCCATGGCGAAGCCGCCGCCGGGCTTGCCGATCAGCGCATCGGCGGGCAGGCGGCAATCCTCGAAAAGCAGGGTGGCGAGCGGATGCGGCGCGATGACGTCGATGCGCTCGGCGATGGAGAGGCCGGGCGCGTCGGCCGGCACGATGAAGGCGGAGATGCCGCGGGCGCCGGGGGCCTCGCCCGTACGGGCGAAAACGACGTAGCGGTCGGCGATGCCGCCGTTGGAGATCCAGGTCTTGACGCCGTCGAGCCGCCAGCCGTCGTCAAGGCGCGTCGCGGTGGTGGACATGGCGGCGACGTCGGAGCCGGCATCGGGCTCCGACAGGGCGAAAGCGGCGATGGCCTTGCCGTCGCGCACTGGCGGACAGCACAGCGCCTTCTGTTCTGGCGTGCCGAAGAGCGAGACCACGCCGGTGCCGAGGCCCTGCATGGCGAAGGCGAAGTCGGCGAGGCCCTCGACATAGGCGAGCGTCGCCCGGGTGATGCAGAGGGTGCGCACGTCGAGCGCAGGTGTGAGGCCGCCCTGGTCGGCGGGCACGCAGGCCTTCAGCCAGCCGGCCTCGCCCATGGCTGCGACGAGGCGGCGGCAGGAGCCGTCCACGTCGTGGTGGTCGACGAGGCCGGGGACGGTGCGCTGCGCCCAGTCGCCGAGGCGCGCGGCGTAGTCGCGGTGGCGGTCCTCGAAGAAGGGCAGCGAGAGAAGGTCAGCGGGGAGCATTTCAATCCCCCTCGAAGACGGGCTTGGTCTTCGCCGCGAAGGCATCGAAGGCGCGGCGGAAGTCCTTGGTGTCCATGCAGATCGCCTGAGCCATGGCCTCGGCCTCGATCGCCTCGTCCACCGACATGGTCCATTCCATGTGCAGCATGCGCTTGGTGATGGAGTTCGCAAAGGTCGGGCCATCGGCGATCTCGCCGGCGAGCGCGGTGGCTTCCGCCAGCACCGCCTCGGGCGCGGCGAGGCGGTTGAAGAAGCCCCAGGCATGGCCCTCCTCACCGCCCATCATGCGGCCGGTATAGAGCAGCTCCGAGGCCCGCCCCTGGCCGATGAGGCGGGGCAGGATGGCGCAGGCGCCCATGTCGCAGCCCGCGAGGCCAACCTTGTTGAAGAGGAAGGCGACCTTGGTCTTCGCCGTGCCGACGCGCAGGTCGGACGCCATGGCGATGATGGCGCCGGCCCCGACGCAGATGCCGTCGATGGCGGAGATGATCGGCTGCGGGCAGGCGCGCATGGCCTTCACCAGTTCGCCGGTCATGCGGGTGAACTGGAGGAGGCCCGGCATGTCGCGGCCGGTGAGCGGCTCGATGATCTCGAAGACGTCGCCGCCGGCGCAGAAATTGCCGCCGGCGCCCGTCACCACCACCGCCTTGATCGAGGTGTCGAAGGCCAGCGCCCGGAAGAGGTCGCCGAGCTCGGCATAGCTCTCGAAGGTGAGCGGGTTCTTCTTCTCGGGGCGGTTCAGCGTGATGGTCGCGACCTTGCCCCTGACCTCCCAGAGGAAATGCGTCGCCTGCCAGTCGGCGAGGGCCTGGCGGTGCGGGATCCGGTGGGCGGGGGCTTGCATGGGCGTGTCCTTCAGATCTCTCCGCCCGCCACCGGCAGGGCGATGCCGGTCACGGCGGCGGCCGCATCCGAAACGAGCCAGAGGACGGCGGCAGCCACCTCTTCCGGCTTGATCAGGCGGCCGATGGGCATGGTCTTGGTGAGGTCGGCGAGCGCCGCCTCGGGGCTGCGGCCCGTCCTGGCGACGATGGTGTCGATCGAGCCGGCGACGAGGTCGGTCTCGGTGAAGCCGGGGCAGACGCAATTGACGGTGACGCCGGAGGTCGCAATCTCCCTGGCAAGCGCCCGCGTCAGGCCGACGACGCCGTGCTTCGCGGCGCAATAGGCGGAGACATAGGGATAGCCGGTAAGGCCGGCGGTGGAGGCGACCGAGACGATGCGGCCCCTGCCCCGCGCCACCATGTCCGGCAGGACGGCGTGGATGCCGTCGAAGACCGCGGTCAGGTTCAGCGCGATCATGCGATCGAACAGCGCGGCGTCCATGCGCCTCAGCGGCGCGGTCTCGGCATGGCCGGCATTGCTGACGAAGATATCGAGATCGCCGGCCTCGCGCAGCGCCGCGAGAAAGGCGGCACGGTCGGTGACGTCACAGGCAATGGCGCGGGTGGCGTGTCCGGCAGCGACAGCCTCGTCGAGGGGAGTGCGACTGCGGCCGAGCACGATGACCTCGGCCCCCTGCTCCGTCAGCGCCGCCGCGATGGCCCGGCCGATGCCGCGTCCACCCCCGGTGACGAGGGCGCGCTTGGCCCTCAGCGGCGTTGGCGCAGAGGAAAGGGCGGCGGGGTCCGTCGGCATCAAGGCCTCCTCCCCTGAATGTTTTAAGCTTCAAATATTTTCGGGCAAGTGGGTTTCTCCGCCTTGCCGGCGATTATTTTAAGCCTAAACTATTTTGCGTGACGGCGCCCGCGGGCGCCGCGACAGGGAGATGGCCATGCGCATCGCGGTGATCGGCGGCGGACCGGGCGGGCTCTATTTCGCCATCCTGATGAAGAAATGGCAGCCGGCGGCCGAGATCACCGTCTTCGAGCGTAACCGCCCGGACGACACGTTCGGCTTCGGCGTCGTCTTCTCCGACGCGACTCTCGACATTTTCGAGCGCTACGACCCGGAGAGCTATCGCGCCATCACCGAGAACTTCGCCTACTGGGACGACATCGAGGTCCGCTTCAAGGACACGGTCCACCGCATCGGCGGCAACGGCTTCTGCGGCTGTTCGCGCCAGACCCTCCTGATCCTCCTGCAGAACCGCGCCCGCCAGCTCGGCGTCGAGATGAAGTTCCAGGCCGAGGTGGAGCCGGACCTGTCAGCCTTTGCCGGCTATGACCTGATCGTCGCCGCCGACGGCATCAATTCGCGCATCCGCGAGGCGAACCGCGATCATTTCCAGCCCGAGGTGGACCTCCGTCCCAACCGCTTCACCTGGCTTGGCTCCACCCGCGAGCTCGACGCCTTCACCTTCTTCTTCCGCGAGACGGACCACGGCATCTTCATCGCCCACACCTACCAGTACGAGCCGGGCCGCTCGACATGGGTGATCGAGACCGACCCCGACACCTTCGCCCGCGCCGGCCTCGACCGCATGGACGAGGAGCAATCCGCCCGCTTCCTCGAGGGCGTCTTCGCCGAGGAGCTCGCCGGCCACCCGCTCATCACCAACCGCTCGCTGTGGCGGCAATTCCCGATGATCCGCTCGAAGCGCTGGGTGAAGGACAATGTGGTCCTCATGGGCGATGCCAAGGGCACGGCGCATTTCTCGATCGGCGCCGGCACCAAGCTCGCCATGGAGGATTCCATCGCGCTGTTCGACGCCTTCCGCGCCAAGGGCACGGTTGCCGAGGCGCTCGCGTCCTACGAGACCGACAGGCGCGAGGAGGTGGAGCGCACCCAGCACGCCGCCGACGTCTCGCTGGTGTGGTTCGAGCATGTCGAGCGCTTCTGGGACATGGACCCGCGTCAGTTCGCCTTCGGCCTGATGACGCGGTCCAAGGCCATCACCTACGAGAACCTCAGGCTGCGCGCGCCGGACTTTGTCGCCGAGACCGACCGGATGTTCGCTGAAGGTGTTCCGGGCGCGGACATCGTGAAGCCCCGTCCGCCGCTGTTCCAGCCGCTGACCCTGCGCGACATGACCGTGGCGAACCGCGCCGTCGTCTCGCCCATGTGCATGTATTCGGCCGTCGAGGGCATGCCGACCGACTGGCACGTCGTGCACTACGGCGCCCGCGCCATCGGCGGCGCCGGCCTCGTCTATACCGAGATGGTCTGTGTCGCGCCCGACGCCCGCATCACGCCGGGATGCGCGGGCCTGTGGTCCGACGCGCAGGAGGCGGCCTGGACGCGCATCGTCGGCTTCGCCCATGCCAATTCCCAGGCGAAGATCTGCCTCCAGCTCGGCCATGCCGGCCGCAAGGGCGCCTCGAAGCTGATGTGGGAGGGCATGGACCGGCCGCTGGCCGAAGGGGCCTGGCCGATCGTCTCCGCCTCCCCCCTGCCCTACTATCCCGACAGCCAGGTGCCGACGGAACTGGATGAGGCCGGCATGGCCCGCATCACAGCCGAGTTCGTCGCGGCGACGGAGCGGGGGTCACGCTGCGGCTTCGACATGCTGGAGCTGCACTGCGCCCACGGCTATCTCCTCGCCTCCTTCCTGTCGCCCCTCACCAACCAGCGCACGGACGCCTATGGCGGCAGCCTCGCAAACCGCCTGCGCTTCCCGCTCCGCGTGTTCGCGGCGATGCGCGCGGCATGGCCGGCGGAGAAGCCGATGTCGGTGCGCATCTCGGCGACCGACTGGGCCGAGGGCGGCATCACGGAGGCGGAGGCCATCGCCATCGCGCGTGCCTTCGCCGAGGCCGGCGTCGACCTCGTCGACGTCTCCACCGGACAGACCACGCCAAAGAGCCGGCCGGTCTATGGCCGCATGTTCCAGACGCCCTATTCCGACGCCATCCGCAACGCGGCCGATGTGAAGACGATGTGCGTCGGCAACATCACCTCCGCCGACCAGATGAACACGATCCTCGCCGCCGGCCGCGCCGATCTCGTGGCGCTGGGACGCCCGCATCTCGCGGACCCCTCCTTCATGCTGAAGGCGGCTGCCTGGTACGGCGTCGACATCCACCAGCCGCCGCAATACCTGCCGGGCAAGGACCAGGCGCTGCGCAACGCGGTGAAGGACCGGTCGGATTTCGAGGCGCTGAAGGTCGCGGCCAAGCCCAAGCGGCACGCCCGCGGGAGCTTCGCGCCGAAGGCCGCGGCGGAGTAGGCTCAGCCGAGATCGGCGAGGCCCCGCCTACCGCCCCGCCGCCGACAGGCCCCCGTCCACCGCGATCTCCGCCGCCGTCACGTAGCGCGCCTCGTCGGAGACGAGGAACAACACGGCCTGCGCCACGTCCCAGGCGTCGCCCATCTTGCCCGTCGGCACCTGGGCGTTGCGGGAGGCGATGAGGGCCGCAGCGTCGCCGCCGGCGACCTGCTTCGCCAGCCGCGTCTCGACAAGCGGCGTGTGCATCAGGCCGGGGATGACCGTGTTGCAGCGGATCGCCTTCTTCGCATAGGTCACGGCGATGGAGCGCGAGAAGCCGAGGATGCCGAGCTTGGTCGTCGTATAGGCAACATGGGGTCGGTCGGGCAGGATGCGCACGCCGGCGATCGACGACAGGTTGACGATGGCGCCGCCGCCCTGTCGTTCCATGACCGGGATGACGTGCTTGCAGCAGAGGAAGGCGGTCTTGAGATTGAGGTCGAGCTGGGCGTCCCAGACCTCCTCGCTCATCGAGACCGGATCGCCCGGCGCCGATCCCCCGACATTGTTGATCAGGATGTCGATGCGGCCGAAGCGGGCGAGGCAGTCGGCCACCGCCGCCTCGACCTCCGCCGCCTTCGTCATGTCGACGGCCGCCGCATGGGCGGTGCCGCCCTCGGCCGCGATCAGCCGCTGCGTCTCTTCGGCTGCGGCGAGGGTGATGTCGGTGCCGTAGACCGTCGCGCCCTGGCGGGCGAGCAGGACGGCCGTCGCCTTGCCGTTGCCCCAGCCCTCCCCCACCGAGCCCGCGCCGGAGATGAAGGCCACCTTGCCGGTGAGATCATGCATGGGGAGGGCTCCGGTTGGCGTGTCAGACGAGGACGGCGTGGGACTTCATGCCGATGGTGCCGAAAACCCGACGGTATCGCTCGATCTCGTCCTTGGGGCCGGTCGCCTTCAGGGGATTGTCGGAGAGCTTCACGGCGGGGCGGCCATTGGCCTCGATCACCTTGCAGACGACGGAGATCGGCGCGAGCGCGTCGGGGTCGCCGTTCGGCACGCAGCCCTTGAAGTCGTTGGTGAGATTGGTGCCCCAGCCGTAGCCGATGCGCACCTTGCCGGTGAAGCGGCGGGCCGTCTCCTCGATGGAATCGATGTCCATGCCGTCGGAAAGGATGACCAGCTTCTTGGCAGGGTCCCGGCCCTTGGCGCGCCACCAGGCGATGAGTTCCTCGGTGCCCTCGGTCGGATCCTTGGAATCGGGACGGGCGCCGGTCCAGTCGGCCACCCAGTCCGGCGCGTGGGCGAGGAAATGCGCCGTGCCGAAGCAGTCGGGCAGGATGATGCGCATGTTCTGGTCGTAGATGCGCGCCCAGTCCTCCAGCACCCGGTAGGGCGCCTTCAGCAGTTCCTCGTCGGTCCGCGCCAGGGCGCCGTAGACCATGGGCAGCTCGTGGGCGTTGGTGCCGATGGCCTCGAGGCCGAGGTCCATGGCGAGCTTCATGTTGGAGGTGCCGGTGAAGACGTCGGGGCCGAGGGCGTCGGCCATGGCCTCCATCATCCACTGTTGCCAGAGATAGCCGTGGCGGCGGCGGGTGCCGAAATCGGAGATCTTCAGCGTTCCGACCTCGTCGCGAAGGCGGCGCAGGCGCTTGATCTTCTCCCAGGCCTTGGCCTTGGCGTTGGCGTAGAGGATGTCGAGCTCGAGCTTGGACAGCGAGCGCATGGTGGCGCGGGCGCGCAGCTCGTTGATGATGGCGAGGGCCTGCACCTCCCACATGGTCGTCTCCGCCCACTTGCCGGCGAAGGTCAGCTCATACTGCCCGTCGCGCTTCTCGAGCTGGTACTCGGGCAGGCGGAAGTCCTTGAGGAAGGCGAGGTAATCGGGGCCGAAGATGCGCTCGCGGCCGTAGAAGGTGTTGCCGGCGAGCCAGATCAGCTCCTTCGGCTTGAAGCGGAGATCACGGGCGTGGTCGAGCTGCTCGCGCAGCTCGCGCTCGTCGATCACCTCGGCTAGGCGAATGGTGCGGGTGCGGTTGGTGAGCGCGAAAGTCGCCGTCACGTCCGGGTGGAAACGCCGGATGAGCTGCTGCATCGAGAACTTGTAATAGTCCGAATCCAGCAGCGACCGGATGATCGGGTCCAGTTTCCACGTGTGATTGTAGACCCGGGTGGCGATATCGACCATGGACGGCCCGCTCGTGGCGCTTCAGGGCTGCGGACCTTAGGAGCCCGGGCAGCCCTTGGAAAGTCGCCCGTCCGGCAGCGGCGTGCAAGGCTGCCGCGCGGTACGGGGCTGCGCCGGCTTGTCCTGGCTCGGCTTCCCTCTTGCCCCCCACCCCTGACCCCTCCCCGCCGCAAGCGGGGGGAGGGGACGCGCCCAACCTTGACCATTGATGCAGCGGATCGCGAGGAGACGTCCAGCTATTCCCCTCCCCCCGCTTGCGGCGGGAGGGGTCAGGGGTGGGGGGCTCTATGATCTGCGCCAAGTGAGCGCTCAGGCCAGCACCGCGTCCCGGTTGAGGCCGAACTCGCGCCCCGGGATCGAGGCGAGGAGGGACTGCGTGTAGGCATGCTGCGGGTTGCCGAAGACCTCGCCGATGGGGCCTGCCTCCACCACCTCGCCGCTCTTCATCACCGCCACGAGGTCGCAGACCTGGGCAGCGACGCGCAGGTCGTGGGTGATGAAGACAATGGAGAGGCCGAGCCGCTCGCGCAGGTCGGCAAGGAGGCGCAGCACCTGAGCCTGCACCGAAACGTCGAGGGCGGAGACCGCCTCGTCGGCAACCAGCACCTCGGGCTCCAGCGCGAGGGCGCGGGCAAGGCCGATGCGCTGGCGCTGTCCGCCGGAGAATTCGTGCGGATAGCGGTCTGTGGCGGCCGGGTCGAGCCCGACGAGGCCGAAGAGCTCCTTGGCCTTGGCCAGCGCCTGAGCGCGGTCCATGCCGTGGACGATGGGGCCCTGTGCCACGAGTTCGCCGGCCTTGCGGCGCGGATTGAGCGAGCCGAAGGGGTCCTGGAACACCATCTGGATGTGGCGCGTCTCCTGGCGCATCTCCTCGCGCCCGAGCTTGGCGAGGTCGCGGCCGTTCAGCACCAGCGAGCCGGTGTCGGGATCGATGAGGCGGATGATGCAGCGGGCGAGCGTCGATTTGCCGGACCCCGATTCACCCACGATGCCGAGCGTGCCGCCCCTTGGCAGGACCAGCGAGACGTCCTTCACCGCATGGGTGACGCGCACGCCGCGACCGAGGAAACCGCCGGTGCGGAAGGTCTTGGAGACGTGGGAAATGGTCAGGATCGGCTCGTCGGAGATCGGCCGCGGCGGCGGCGCCTTCAAAGGCGGTACGGCGGCGATGAGCTGCTTCGTATAGGCGTGCTGCGGACGGTTCAGCACCTCCGCCGCCGGTCCCTGCTCGACCACCAGGCCGTATTGCATCACGGCGACGCGGTCGGCGATCTCGGCGACGACGCCGAAATCGTGGGTGATGAACAGCACGGCCGTGCCCTTGCGCTTCTGCAGGTCCTTGATGAGGCTCAGGATCTGCGCCTGCGTCGTGACGTCGAGGGCGGTGGTCGGCTCGTCGGCGATGAGCACCTTGGGGTCGAGGGCGAGCGCCATGGCGATCATGGCGCGCTGGCGCTGGCCGCCGGAGAGCTCGTGCGGATAGGCCCTCGCCGCGAGCTTCGCATCGGGGATGCGCACCTCGGCGAGGAGGTCGAGAACCTTCGCCGCGATCTCCTGCTTCGACAGGCCGGTATGGATGTCGAACATCTCGCCGATCTGGTCGCCGATGGTGCGCAGCGGATTGAGCGCAGTCATCGGCTCCTGGAAGATCATGGCGATGCCGGAGCCGCGCACGGCGCGCATGTCGGCGTCCGACAGCTGCGTCAGGTCCTGGCCGCCGAACAGCACCTTGCCGCCATCGATGGTCACGCCGCCCGGCAGGAGGCGCATGATGGCGTTGGCCGTCATGGACTTGCCCGAGCCGCTCTCGCCGACGACGCAGAGGATCTCGTTGGCGGCAATGGCGAGCGAGACGTCCTTCATGGCGTGCGGACGGTCGGCGCCGGCGGGCAGGCGGACGCTCAGGGCCTCGAGGGTGAGGACGGGGGCCATGGTCACCGTCCCTTCAGGCGCGGGTTGAGGGCGTCATTCAGCCCCTGGCCCACCAGCGAGACGGCGAGCACGGTGACGAGGATGGCGATGCCGGGGATGGCCGAGACGTACCACTGGACGCGCAGCACGTCGCGGCCGAGGCCGATGAGGTTGCCCCAGGAGGCGACGTTCGGGTCGGAGAGGCGGAGGAAGGCGAGCGCGCTCTCCAAGAGGATGGAGACCGCCATGACGACGCTGGCATAGACGATCACCGGCGGCAGCGCGTTGGGCAGGATCTCGCCGAAGATGAGCTTGAGGTCCTTCAGGCCCAGCGTCCGCCCGGCCTGGACGAACTCGCGGTTGCGCAGCGACAGGAACTCGGCGCGGGTGAGCCGCGCGGGCGCCGGCCAGGAGACGATGCCGACGGCGACGATCACCGTGGTGATGGTGGAGCCGAAGACGGCGATGAGCACCAGCAGCAGAAGGAAGTTCGGCAGGGTCTGGAACGCCTCGGTGACGCGCATCAGCACATTGTCGACCCAGCCCCCGTAATAGCCGGAGACCGCCCCGATGACGATGCCGATGACCACGGCGATGACGGTAGCGACGCCGCCGATCAGCAGCGAGATGCGGGCGCCGTAGAAGATCTGGGCGGCGATGTCGCGCCCCGAATTGTCGGTGCCGAGGGGAAAGCGCGGGTTGGTGAAGGGCCAGACCAGCGGCCGGCCGGCGAGCGCCAGGGGATCGCGCGGGAAGAGCCAGCCGGCGCTGACCGCCATGGCGATGACCACCAGCAGCAGGACGAGGCCGATGACGGCGGGCGGAGAGCGGAAATAGGCGCGGACGATCTCCACGGATCAGGCTCCCGTGGTGATGCGCGGGTCGAGGCGCGCATAGACGAGGTCGACGATGAAGTTCACGGTGATGACCAGCAGCGCCGAGACGAAGATGATGCCGAGAAGCGTGTTGAGGTCGCGCTGGACGACGCTCTCATAGGCGAGGCGTCCGAGGCCCGGCAGCGAGAAGACGCTCTCCACCACCACCGAGCCGCCGAGCATGGTGCCGGCCTGCAGGCCGATCAGCGTCACCATGGGGAGGAGCGCGTTGCGCAGCACGTGGCGGGTGATGATGCGCGTCTCGTCGAGCCCCTTGGAACGGGCGGTGCGCACGAAGTCGAGGTTGAGCACCTCCAGCATGGAGGCGCGCATGATGCGCAGGTAGATGGCGAGGAAGATCAGCCCGAGCGTCAGCGTCGGCAGGACGAGGTGGCGGGCCGTGTCGAGCACCGCCCAGATGCCGGTGGCGGTTGAGGTGATGTCGGAGAGGCCGCCGGCCGGCAGCCACTGCAGATAGATGGAGAAGACGACGATCGCCATCAGCCCGAACCAGAAGGAGGGCGTGGCGTAGAAGATCAGGCCGACCGTGGAGATCAGCGTATCGGGCCATTTGTTGACGCCGCGGGCGGCGACGACGCCGAGGATCAGGCCGAAGAAGAAGGCGAAGGAGAGCGAGGCGGTCATCAGGAGGATGGTCGCCGGCAGGCGCTCGGCGATGACGGTCGCCACCGGCTTGCCGTAGATGGCGGAGAAGCCGAGATCGAAGCGCACGAGGCGCCACAGGTAGCTGCCGAGCTGGGCGGAGACGGAGAGGTCCAGCCCGTAGAATCGGCGCAGGTCTTCCGCCGTCTTGGCGTCGCCGCCACCCATCTGCGCCATCATGGCGTCGACCGTGTCGCCGGGCGCGAACTGCAGCAGCAGGAACACGCCGATCAGGATCAGGAACAGGGTCGGGATCGAGGCGGCGAGACGCCGCCCCGCAAGGCTCAGGACACGCATGGGATCAGGCCATTCGAAGCATCGGCGGACAATGGAAAGGACCAGGGGGAGCGGCTCCGCACGTCATCCCCGGCCGAGCGAAGCGAGGGGAAGGGGATCGAGGGGTTGCCGTGGCGCAACCCCTCCGTATCGGCCCCTACTCTCCTGGACCCCCTTCCCTCGCCTTTCAGGCTCGCCGGGGGTGACGTCCATTCCACATTCATCTCCGCTGCCGGCCGCGTGCCGTCACTCCGCCAACCAAAGATCGTGCCAGGACGAGGACCCCCAGCGCGGCGTGTTGGAGTGGTTACGCGCCTTCGCGGTGATGGTGGTGACGAAGATCTGCTCGATCGGCATCCACAGCGGCAGGGCGGCATTGGCCTTGGTGACGAAGTCGGCGTAGAGCGCCTTGCGCTTGACCGGATCGACCTCGGTGGCGGCGTCGTCGATGACCTTGTCGATGACGTCGTCCTTCCAGCCCCACTGGTTGGTCCAGGGCGCACCGGCCGGCTGGCCGGAGCGATACCAGACCGTCGTCGAGACGGCGGGATCGTTGCGGTACTGGTGCCAGCCGGAGGCGAGGTCGAAGGCATGGTCGGCATAGACGGACTTGAGGAAGCCGCCGCCGTCGTTGCGCACCACCTCGACGCGGATGCCGACCTCGCCGAGGGACTGCTGGATGAAGGTCGCCCAGAGCGAGATGTCCTCGCCCCACGGGGCGGGAAGCAGGCGCAGCGTCAGGCGCGTGCCGCCGGCGCCGGGCCTCAGGCCCGCCTCGTCGAGCAGCTTGATCGCCTTGGCCTTGTCGTAGGGGTACTGGGGCGTGTTGGCGCCCGGATAGAAATCGGTCGAGACCGAGGGGATCGGGCCGGTGCCAAGCTTGGCGAAGTCGCCGAGGAAGTTCTCGATGAAGAAGGGCACGTTGATGGCGTGGGCGATGGCCTGGCGGACCCGGATGTCCGCCAGCTCCTTGCGCCGGAAGTTGAATTCCAGCGTGTTGGTGCGGGCATTGCCCTCGTTGCCCTTGGTCGAGACGATGAAGCGCGGATCCTTGCCGAGGCGGGCCATGTCCGAGATCGTCAGGCCGGAGAAGGGCGAGTAGTGCAGCTGTCCCGCCTCCATCTGGGCGGCGGCGGCGGCGCGATCGGTGATGACGCGCCAGATGATGCGGTCGAGGTTCGCCGGGCCCTTCCAGTAGCCGTCATGGCGCTCGGCGATCACGTGCTGGCCGCGCTCGTAGGACACGAACTTGAACGGGCCGGTACCGATCGGGGCGAGGTTCACCGGGTTCTGGCGGATGTCGCCCTTCCCCTCGAAGAGATGGCGGGGCGAGATGTAGCCGAGGTCGGGCAGCGCACGCAGCAGCAGGTTCAGCGGCATGGGCCGCTCGTAGCGGAAGATCGCCGTGTGCGGGTCCGGCGTGTCGACGGCGGTGAGGAAGAGCTGCAGCGTCGAGCCGTAGTTGAGGATCTTCTTCCACATCTCCATGGCAGTGAACTGGACGTCCGCCGAGGTGAAGGGCTTGCCGTCGTGCCAGGTCACGCCCTGGCGCAGCTTGAAGGTGATCGTCTTGCCGTCGGGCGTGGACTCCCAGCTGGTCGCCAGCACACCGACCGGATTGCCGGCGGCATCGAGGTCGACCAGCGGCTCCATGATCTTGCCGGAGATGATGTAGACGCCCGTCGAGGCCTGCAGGCTGGGATTCAGCTGGCGCTGCTCGGCGCCGTAATGGACGACGAAGACGCCGCCCTTTCGGGGGGTCTGCTGGGCGAAGGCGCGGAAGGGATCGGCGACGCTGGCGGCGATCGCCGCCGAGGTCATCAGGGCTGCGCGACGGGTGAAGTTCATGGAGCTCTCCTAACGGCAGGCAAGACGTATTTGACGATGGGCGACTGCGGAATGGCCGTCAATCGCGGATCTGCTCAGAACCGCCTCGTGCCTCTCAATGGGGCACGAAGCTGACAATGACGCCATTGACGCGGTGGGCCGGCACGCTGACCGTCTCCTCGCCATGGGCGATGCCGCCGGAGGCCGCCTTCGCCTTGGCGAGGTCGTCGGTGGCGATGACGAGGGCGGCCGCGCCCTCGGAGGCTGCTCCCTCGCGCACCTCGGCGGGATAGAGCCCCGCGAAGGTCTTCGCGTCGTAGAAGCGGAATTCGGCGCGCTTGCCGCCGGAGGGCACGTGCCAGCCGTCGGGCGTCTGGGACGCCGGCTCGTCGATCAGCCCCGCCATCTTCTCGGCGGCGGCCTTCGGGTCGGCGGTGAGGATCTCGATGCGGGCGATGCGCTTGGCGCCGTTGGCGTGGGTCATGATCTCGGGGATCCAGACCGTCTCGCGGGTCAGGTGCTGGCAGGCGAAGATGCGCATGCCGCCGGGATTCTGGTCGAGCGGCCAGCGGAAGACGTTGAACTTGGCTTCGCCGGTGCCGCCGCCCGGCAGGTCGACCGGACGACCGAAATGGACCGGACCGAGCGGCTCGAGGCCGCGGGCCTTCAGCTCCGCAGCGCCCGCAGCGGCGTCATCGGTGGTGAAGGCGGTGCGCTCGATGCCCTCGCGCTTCGCCAGGAAATCGCGGGTCGGCTTGTTCTGGTCGGTCTCGGTGAGGACGCCGAGCAGCTCGAGGTAGTCGTCGGCGAACATGGTGGTGTAATTGCCGGTGCCGAGGTGCGGCGAATGGGTGCCGCGGGGGGACATGGTGAAGCCAATCCCTTCCCAGGCCTTCGCGGCCGCGTCGAGGTCGCGAACCGTGACCACGACATGGTCGGCGCCGAGAATGTGCTTGAGCGGCATGACAGCAGCCCTCCCTGATGATTGCGTGCGCACTTCAACCCAACGGGCCGGCTGAGGCAACGCGCCGAGGGTGGCAGATTTGCGGGGCTATGCTGCCCTGCACACATAGCTTCCGTAGCACAAAATTCCACTGCGAGGCAATTATTTATGCTTTGACAGTATGATTTTTCTGCCTAATGAGCCATCTGCAGTTTTATTTTACTCATCTCGCAGAGGTTGCGGGGTAGGATGCGCCGTTTCGCCGCCCGCCCGCGGGGCTCCGGCCGACAGCACTCTTGCCGCTGCCTGCCCAGCCCGCTTTCATGGATCATGCCACATTCCGCGGAGATTGCTTCCATGCCGTCCACATCATCGGCTCCCTGGCCGCCGTCGCTCTGGGCGGCGACCGCCCCTCCCGGTCCGGTCCTCTCACCGCTGACCGGGGCCGAGACGACGGACGTGGTGGTGATCGGCGCCGGATTCACCGGCCTTTCGACCGCCATCCACCTGCGCGAGATGGGCGTCGCCGTCACGGTGGTGGAGGCGGTGGAGCCGGGCTGGGGCGCCTCGGGCCGCAACAACGGCCAGGTCATCCCGACGCTCGCCGGCCACGATCCCTCGGGCATGACGGCCCGCCACGGCGAGGCCGGCGAACGGTTCAACGCGGTGCTGCGCGATGCCGCGCAATATCTCTTCGACACCGTTCGCAAGTACGACATCCCCGCCGAGGCCGAGCAGGCCGGCTGGGTGCAGCCCGTGCATTCGCCCGGCCGCTTCAAGATCGCCGAGAAGCGGGTCAAGGAATGGTCGGCCCTCGGCGCGCCGGTGGAACTGCTCGACCGCGAGGCCATGGCGCGGATGCTCGGCTCGGAAGCCTGGTACGGCGGGTTCTGGAACCCGACAGGCGGGCACATCAACCCGCTGGCGCTGGCCCGCGGCCTCGCCGAGGTGGCCTTGAGGCTCGGCGCCGTGATCCGCTCGCGCTCGCCGGTCCAGTCCTACGAGCGGGTGGGCGACGCCTGGGTGGTGAAGACCGAAAAGGGGTCGGTGACCGCGAAGGCACTGGTGCTCGCCACCAACGCCTATACGGGCGAGTTCAGCGACAGGCTCAATCCCGACATCGCGCGCGAGGTCATCCCGGTCCTCTCCTGGCAGATGGCGACGCGGCCGATCAGCGACAACGTGGCGAAGTCGATCATCCCCGACCGGCAGGCCATGTCGGACACCCATCGCGAGCTCTATTTCTGCCGCTGGGACGCGCGCAACCGTCTCGTCACCGGCGGTGCGGCCATGTTCCCCGGCGCCGGCGGCGACAATCTCAAGCCCTATCTCGCGGAGCGACTGAAGAAGCTCTGGCCGCAGATCGGCGACGTCGAGTTCGACTTCGTCTGGTCCGGCTATGTCGGCATGACGCCCGACAACCTGCTGAAGCCCCAGGTCGCCGGCTTCCCGCGGTTCCACAAGCTCGGCCCCAACGGCTATGCCTGGGCCGGCTGCAACGGCCGCGCCGTGGCGCTCTCCGTGTCGCTCGGCCGGGAGCTGGCGAAGATCACGCAAGGGGTGCCGGAGAGCGAGCTCGGCCTGCCCTTCTCCGAGCCGACGCCGCAGCCGCTGCAGCCGATCCTCCGGCGCATCGCCCCCTTCGCGCTGCCCCTCTACCGGCGGCTCGACGCCCAGGAGGTCTGAGCCATGAGCGAGCCCGTGCCCGGCGAGGTGAAGGTCTTCGGACCGGAAGAGAGCCCGTCCTACTGGCAGCCCGTGCCGGCCAACGGCTTCGTGCGCTGCATCCTCAACCCCAGGACGGTGAGAAGCGAGAACCGCTTCGCCATGGGGACGCAGACGGTGGCGCCAGGCTGCCATATCCGCGAGCACACCCATGACCGCCACGAGGAGGTGATCCACCTCACCGCGGGGCGCGGCTTCGCGCGCATCGACGGCGAGGACATTCCCATGGAGGCGGGCTCCACCGTGTTCATCGGCCGCGACCGCAAGCACGGCTTCGTCAATCCGGGGCCGGAGCCGATGACCTTCGTGTGGTTCCTGATGCCCGGCGGGCTGGAGGATTTCTTCGCCGCCATCGGCCGCGAGCGGGTGCCCGGACAGCCGGCGCCGGAGCCCTTCCCGCGGCCGGCCGACGTCGCCGAGATCGAGAAGCGCACCGTCTTCGGCTGGGCGGATGCCAGCCACAATCCGAAGGGATAGGGCCATGATCGTCGAGGAGCGCGACTACCGCATCAAGGCCGGCCATCTCGCCGAGTTTGTCGGTCTCTACGAGGAGCACGGGCTGCCGATCCAGCAGGAACTGCTCGGCACCTTCCACGGCTACTTCACCTCCGAGACGGCGGAGCTCAACCACGTGGTGGCCTGGTGGTCCTACGAGAGCCTCGACGACCGCCTCGTCCGCCGCGACCGGATGATGGCCGACCCGCGCTGGCAGAACTATCTGGCGCGGGTGAAGGGGCTGGTGGAGGTCCAGCACGTGCGCTTCCTGCGGCCGACGCGGTTCTCGCCGATCCGGTAGGGAGGCAGCCCGGTTCTCGGCCGGGCGGTGCCCTGCATCACGCCAGTGCGTCCTTCGAGGCTCGCCACGCTCACGCTTTGGCTCGCACCTCAGGATGAGGGAGGGAGTGCGCGGCATGACGCGGGCCTTGAAGGGGATCGCAGTGCCCTCTTGGCACCCTGCAGGACGCCACCCTCCTCATCCTGAGGTGCGAGCGCCCGGCGATGCATCAGCATCGACCGAGAGCGAGCCTCGAAGGACGCACTTCGGCGGTGCAATCGGACCGATGCCATCCCCGCACCGCCCTTCCCGCGTCATGCCCGGGCTCGTCCCGGGCATCCACGAATTCTCGGAGGGCGGTGTTCAAGTCGTGGATGCCCGGGACGAGCCCGGGCATGACGGATGGGTTGTTGCAGGAACCCTGCCCGCTACTTGAATCCCACCACCGCGTGCGGCACGTAGGCCGCCTCCAGCGTCGCGATCTCCTCCGCCGTCAGCTTCACCGCGAGCGCCGCCACCGCGTCGTCGAGGTGGCCCATCTTGCTGGCGCCGACGATGGGGGCGGTGATGCCGGGCTTGGCGAGCACCCAGGCGAGCGCCACCTGCGCCCGCGGGATGCCGCGGGCCTTCGCCACCTTCGCCACCGCCTCCACCACCTTGCGGTCGGCATCGGCCGTCGCGGCATAGAGCGTCTTGCCGAAATCGTCGGTCTCGGCGCGGGCGCTGCCCTCCTCCCAGTCGCGGGTGAGGCGGCCGCGGGCGAGCGGGCTCCAGGGGATGACGCCGATGCCCTCCTCGCGGCAGAGCGGCAGCATCTCGCGCTCCTCCTCGCGGTAGAGCAGGTTCACGTAGTTCTGCATCGTCGCGAAACGCGTCCAGCCGTTCGCCTCCGAGGTCTTCAGCATCTTCATGAAGCGCCAGGCGCTCATGGAGGAGGCGCCGATGTAGCGGGCCTTGCCGGCCTTCACGACGTCGTGGAGCGCTTCCAGCGTCTCCTCGATCGGCGTGTCGTAGTCGAAGCGGTGGATCTGGTAAAGGTCGACATAGTCGGTGCCGAGGCGGCGCAGCGAATGGTCGATCTCGGTCATGATCGCCTTGCGCGACAGGCCGGCGCCGTTCGGCCCCGGGCGCATGCGGTTGAAGACCTTGGTGGCGATGACGATGTCGTCGCGCTTGGCCATGTCCTTCAGCGCCTTGCCGACGATCTCCTCGCTGGAGCCGAGGGAATAGATGTTGGCCGTGTCGAAGAAATTGATGCCGAGGTCGAGCGCCTTCTTGATAAAGGGGCGGCTCTCGGTCTCGCCCATGGACCAGGGATGGGCGCCCATGTCGGGCGCGCCATAGGTCATGCAGCCGAGGCAGAGGCGGGAGACGTCGAGGCCGGTGCGGCCGAGCTTCACGGTGTCCATGGGGCTTATCCTCGGGAGGCGGGGTGCAAGCTCTAACCTGTCGCCCGCCCGCAGGAAACGGCGGCGGCGCAGGGGCCTGCCATGCCCTCAGTCATCGCGGTGGCGGGTGCGGATGCGCCGCACGACGAGGGCCATGACGATGACCACGAAGGGCAGGACGGCGGCGGTCGCCACCGACGGATCGAAAGGCAGGATCCCGGCATCCTTGCCGCCCTTGAACAGGTAGCCGAGCAGGCCGAGCACGTAATAGGAGACGGCGGCGATGGAGAGCCCCTCCACCGTCTGCTGCAGGCGCAACTGCAGCCGGCCGCGCTCGGACATGGTCTCCAAGAGCGTCCGGTTCTGCTGTTCGAGGGCGATGTCGACGCGGGTGCGCAGGAGGTTGGCGGCGCGGGTGAGCTTCTGCGACAGCTCGGCCTGACGATCCGAGGCGGTCTGGCAGGTGCGCATGGCGGGTGCGAAGCGGCGATCGAGGAAGGCTGCCCAGGTCGAGTGCCCCTCGACCGGCATCTCGCCGACGACCGCGAGCCGCGAACGCACCAGCGCCTCGTAGGCGCGGGTCGCACCGAAGCGGAAGCTCGACAGGGCCGCCTCCGCCTCCAGCTCGGCGGCCTGGGCCACCAGCGTGTCGAGCAGGGCGGCGTTGCTTTCGAGGCCGGTCGCCGTCTTCATGCGCTGGGCGACGGAGACCAGCTCGCGCTCGATGCGGCCGATGATCGGGCCCATGCGCTGCGCCTCGGGCAGGCCGAGCAGGGCGAAGCAGCGATAGGTCTCGACCTCGAGAAGCCGCTGCACCAGCGCGCCGGCCACGGCGGGGGTGAGCGCGTGGTCGATGACGAGGATGCGCGTGTAGCCGCGGGCGTCCTGGCGAAAGTCGGTGGCGATGGTGGCGGCGCCGTCCACCGCGCGGGAGACGCAGAGCGAGGCGGGGTCGAACAGGGCCTGCCAGTCGGCGGTGAGCGCGCTCTCGCGGACCAGGGCGAGGTCGATCGCGACCAGCAGGGGCCCGGGCGCTGCCACCGCGGCCCCGACGGGGGTCGGCTGCGGCAGCGGCCAGTGGAACGGATCCTCGCCGGGGGCCGGCACGTCCCAGCCATAGGTGGAGAACTCGCTGTGGCGCTCCCAGCGCAGGCGCGCGGTGGGGAAAACGGCGCGGTGGAAATTGGCGCCGTCGTCGGGCCGGGCCGCGCCCGTGACGTTGCACCAGGCGGCGATGGCGGCGCGTTCGGCCGGCGGCGCGAGGTCGGCGGTGGAGAAGGCGTGGAACAGGACGCGTCGCGGCGTCTCCACCAGCTGGAACGGCCGGGCATGCAGTTCGTCGAGGACCTGCCGTCGCAGCGGATGAGGTTCGAGATTCAGGCTCACGACGGACGGGTCCCCGGGGCATGGAGCCGGTATTGGAGCCCCGCCCGGCCGGCTTGGCAAGCGGCGGGGCGGGAGCTGCGTCACTCGATGCCGTAGGCCTTCTTCGCTTCCGCGACCTCCGCCTCGTCCCAGTAGCCGATGAGGATGCCGCCGCGCATCTGCCGCGCCGGGCCGTAGGTTTCAATGGTGGCATCGGGCATGGTGATGCGGTTGTGGTCGGTGAGCGCCCAGGAGAGGAGGTGCTCCTTGAGGCGCTCCCGCTCGGCGGCGAATTCCGGGTCGTCGCCGAGGTCGCGATATTCGTTCGGGTCCGTCGCGAGGTCCCAGAGCATGGGGCGAAAGCCCGGCGCGTGGACATATTTGAAGCGGCCGTCGAAGACCATGAAGAGCCGGCACTCGTCGGGCTTGCGGCCGAGGGTGCGGCGGGAATCCAGCATGGAATAGTCGTATTCGGAGATGGCGACCTGCCGCCAGGCGGGCGGCGTCTCGCCGCGCAGCAAAGGCTTCAGCGATCGGCCCTCCAGGATGTGGCGCGGCACGGTGCCGCCGAAATGCTCGATGAAGGTCGGTGCGAGGTCGATGGCCTCGACCAGCGCGTCGCAGACCGTGCCGCGGGCCGCCGCGGCCTCCGGCGAGGGATCGACGACGATGAGCGGCACCTTCACCGAGACCTCGTGGAAGAGGTCCTTCTCGCCGAGCCAGTGGTCGCCGAGATAGTCGCCGTGGTCGGCGGTGAAGACGATCATCGTCTTGTCGGTCAGGCCCTCGTCATCGAGGAATTTGAACAGCACGCCGAGCTGGTCGTCGATCTGCTTGATGAGGCCCATGTAGGCGGGGATGACGCGGCGGCGAACCTCCTCGCGGGAGAAGTTCCGCGACACCCGCATGTCCATGAAGGCGCCGTAGACCGGATGCGGGTTCTGCCGCTCGAGATCCGAGCGAATGGCCGGCTGGACGTGGTCCTCGGAGAACATGTCGTGATAGGGCGCCGGCGCGATATAGGGCCAGTGCGGCTTGATGTAGGAGAGGTGCAGGCACCACGGGCGCCCCTCGTCCTTCGCCTCGCGGATGAAGTCCATCGCCCGGCGCGTCATATAGGGCGTCTCGGAGTGCTCCTCCGGGACATTGGCTTCCTTGTCGGCATGGGCGAGGAGCCAGCCGTTCTGCTTCTCCCCGTCCGGCGAGAGGCCGGAATTGGCCCGGTCCTCCCAGGGGTTGCGCGCCGGGAAGCCGTGATCCTCCAGATATTTGTCATAGGCCGGCCGCGGCGCGCCGGGGCGCGAGGGATGCAGGCCATCGTCGCGCTCGTAGGGCTCGAAGCCGCATTGCGCCGCCTCCACCCCGATCACCGAACCTTTGGGGATGCCGAGGCGCTCCATGCCCTCATCGTCGGCAGTCATGTGGGTCTTGCCGACGAGGACGTTGCGCACCCCGAGGGCCTTCAGGTGCTGGCCGAGGGTCGGCTCGCCGATGCGCAGCGGGAAGTTGTTCCAGTTGGAGCCGTGGGATCGCATGTAGCGGCCGGTATAGGTGCTCATGCGCGAGGGGCCGCAGACCGGCGACTGCACGTAGGCGCGGGTGAAGCGGACGCCGCGGGCGGCGAGAGCGTCGATGTTCGGGGTCTTCAGGGTCGGATGCCCGTAGCAGCTGAGGTAATCGAACCTGAGCTGGTCGCACATGATGAAGAGGATGTTCTTGTCGGCGTGCGGCATGGGATGGCTCGGATCGGCGTGGGAGCGGAAAGTGCGACGGGATGGCAGTGCAGACAAGGTAGCGGGCGGGGGCATCGCTCCGCGGGTCCATGAACCGCCCCTTCCGTCATGGCGGGGCTTATCCCGGCCATCCACGACTTGAACACCGCACCAGCAAGGAATTCGTGGATGCCCGGGACAAGCCCGGGCATGACGGAGGGGGGTGGTGAACCGGTCAGGCCAGGCGGCGAGCCGACCTGCCCCTTCAGCCCGGCTTGAAACCCGAGGCCTTCACGGCCGGGGTCCAGGCCGCGTTGTCCTCACGCTGGATGCGGCCGAGCTCCTCCGGCGTCGAGCCGGTCGGCACCATGGCGAGGCGAAGCACCTTCTCCTTCACGGCTGCATCGCGCATCGCCGCCATGACGGCGCGGCTGACGCGCCCCACCATCTCGGGCGGCGAGCCGGCGCGGGTGAAGAGCCCGTACCAGGCACCGCCGGTGATGGGGATGCCGGCCTCGGTGAAGGTCGGCACGTCGGGCAGGAAGGGCGAGCGCTCGCGGCCGGAGACGGCGAGAATGCGGATGCGCCCGCCCTTTGCCAGTTCCGTGACGTCCGAGGTGGTGGTGATGACCATCGGCACCTGGCCGCCGACGAGGTCGGTCAGGGCCGGCGCCGAGCCGCGATAGGGCGCGTGCTGCAGCGGGATGCCGATCTTCTCGGCGAGCAGCGCGCCGAAGAAGTGCGGCAGGTTGCCGACGCCGGGCGAGCCATAGGTGCCGCGGCGGGGGTCCTGCTTCAGCCAGGCGACGAGTTCGGCCAGCGTCTTCGCCGGCGTGTCCGGATGGACGGCGAGGGCGAAGTCGAAGGTCGTGACGAGGCTGACCGGGGCCAGGTCCTTGAACGGGTCATAGGGCAGCTGCGGGAAGACGATGGGGTGGATGACCACCGGGGCGATCGGGGTCAGCAGCAGGGTGCGGCCGTCGGGCACGGCGTTGGTGACGGCCTGGGTGCCGATCTGGCCACCGGCGCCGGGGCGCGCCTCGACGATGGCCGTCTCATTCAGGGCGCGGCCGACCTCGTCGGCGACGATACGGGTGAGGGCGTCCCCCGCCCCGCCGGCGGCGAAGGGAAAGATGAAGCGCAGCGGGCCGGACTGGGCCTGCAGCGCGGGGGCCGCGAGGGGTGTCAGCGCCGCCCCCGCGATGAACTGCCTGCGATCCATGATGATCCCTCCCCTTTTTCCGCGTTGCGCCCATCACTGCACGAAGGCCGCACGGTATCAACGGCGCCTCACCGTGTCAATGAAATTTTTCCTATCGTAGGATCACGGTATCAGTGGGCGGCCCGGAGGTGGCCGCCTCGGCGCCGTGCAAGGCTCGGCTCAATAGGCCTTGACCGGATGGATGAAGGGCCAGGGGGACGCCTCCGATCCGCGCTGCAGCCTGACCTCGATCAGCGCCGGGGCGCCCCTGGCCAGCGCCGCGGCGAGGACCGGCCTCAGCGCCGCCGGGCTGTCGACGCTGGCCGTGTCGATGCCGAAGGCCCTGGCCAGTGCCGGAAAGTCCGGATTGACCAGGTCTGCGCCGATCAGCCGGTTGCCGTAGCGGGTTTCCTGGTCACGCCTGACATTGCCGTAGGCCTCGTTGTTGAAGACCACGGTGACCAGGCCGATGCCGTATTGCACGGCGGTGGCCAGCTCCTGCACGCCGAACATGAAGCCGCCGTCGCCGGTGATCGAGACGACCGGCTTGTCCGGGTGGGCGACCTTGACGCCCAGCGCCGTCTGGAAGCCATAGCCGAGCGTGCCCTGGAAGCCGGTCGAGACGTAGGTACGGGGGCGGTGCACGGGGTAGCCGAAATAGCTGGCGAAGCCGGCCTGGCAGAGCTCCTCCACCAGAAGGCCCTCGGCGGGCAGCACGGCACGGATGACGTCGAGATAGTCCATCTCGGGCTGGACGACGCGGATGGCGGCGGCAGCCCCGGCGCGGGCTTCCTCGATTGCGGCGCGGTTGTCGACGGGCCGGTGTCCGGCGAGTGCCTCCAGCAGCGCCGTCACGCCCTCGGCGCTGTCGGCGACGAGGCCGGCATCGGCCTCGAGGCGGGTCATCTCCCCGGGATCGATGTCGATGCGCACCAGCTTGCGGCCGCCGTCGAGGCGGGTCGTCAGTTGCATCATGTTGGCCCAGCGCATGGTGGGCATTTCGAGCCGCGTGCCGATGGCGACGACGAGGTCGCACCGCTCCCAGAGGCGGAAGGCGGCGTAGGAGGACAGGCCCCAAGGGCCCGCCTCATCGACGACGCCGCGGCCTCCGCGGAAGGCCGCCACCGGCGCGCCGATGCGCTCGGCGAGGAGGGCGATGGCCGCCGCGGCGTCCTGGGCGCCGGAACCGGTCATGATCACCGGGCAGCGGGCGGCACGGATGAGGTTGGCTGCGTGGGAGACCGCCAGAGCATCGGGCTTCGGCGGCGCATCCAGCACCGCCGCCACGGCTTCCGGCACGTCCTCGGCGCCTGCCATGACGTCCCAGGCCATTTCCAGCGCCACCGGGCCCGGCCGGCCGGACTGCGCCTGGCGGAAGGCTTCGGCGACGAGGGCCGGCGCATCCGCGGGCCGCTCGATGCGCTCCGCCCATTTCACCAGCGAGCGCAGCGTCCCGAGCTGGTCGGCGATCTCGTGCAGATGGCCGCGCCGCCGGCCGATGAAGGCGGATGGGATCTGCCCGGTGAGGCAGACCATCGGCGTGTTGCAGCCCCAGCCGGTGGCGATGGCGGCGGTGGTGTTGAGGAGACCCGGCCCGGGTACGACGGAATAGACGCCGGGGCGGCCGGTGGAGCGGCCATAGCCGAAGGCCATGTAGCCGCAGGCCTGCTCGTGCCTGGCACCCACCGTACGGATCCGGTCGGCGCTCTGGGCCAGCGCGTCGAAGAGCGGATACATCTGCGCCCCGGGCAGGCCGAAGACCGTGTCGACGCCGTTGGCGAGGAGGCCTGCGACGATGGCCTCGCCGCCGGTCAGGGAGCGCGTCACGTCAGGGCATCCCGCATTGAGACGAGGATCACGGCCATTTCACCACCGGCGGCAGGGACGACAGGATGCTCTCGACATTGCCGCCCGTCTTCAGGCCGAAGACGGTACCGCGGTCGTGCAGCAGGTTGAACTCGACGTAGCGGCCGCGGCGGACGAGCTGCTCCTCGCGGTCCGCCTCCGTCCAGGGCGTCGCGAAATTGCGGCGGACGAGGTCGGGATAGATCTCGGCGAAAGCGCGGCCGACGTCCTGGGTGAAGGCGAAGTCGGCGTCGCGGTCGCCGCTGTCGAGGTAGTCGAAGAAGATGCCGCCGATGCCGCGGGGCTCCTTGCGGTGCGGCAGGTAGAAATAGTCCTCGCACCAGGCCTTGTAGCGCTCGTAGTCGGCGACCTCGTGGCCCTCGCAGGCGCCCTGCATGGCGGCGTGGAAGGCCAGCGTGTCCGGGTCGGACTGGGTGCGGCGGCGGTCGAGGACGGGCGTCAGGTCGGCGCCGCCGCCGAACCACATGCGGCTGGTGGCGACGAGGCGGGTGTTCATGTGCACGGCCGGCACGTTCGGGTTCACCGGATGGGCGATGAGCGAGATGCCGGTGGCGAAGAAGCGCGGGTCCTCGGTGGCACCGGGAATCTGGCCGCGGAACTCGGGCGCGAACTCGCCGTAGACCGTCGAGCAGTGGACGCCGACCTTCTCGAAGACCCGGCCCGCCATCATGCTCATGACACCGCCGCCGCCGTCGGCGCCGGTGTGGTCGGTCCGCACCCAGGGCTTGCGCCGGAACCGGCCGGCGGGGGCAGACGAGCCGGGCAGTTCGTCCTCCAGCGCCTCGAAGCGGGCGCAGATGTCGTCGCGCAGCGCCTCGAACCAGCCGCGGGCCTTCACCTTGCGGTCAGAGAGGTCCTGCGGAAGGGGCGAGGGGTCGGGGCGCGGCGCGTTCTGTGTCTTCATGTCCATCCGATCTAGCTTTCTTGGGGCATGCCCGGCAACCGGTCAGAAGGCGACACAGGCGCGGCGCGTCACGACGCCCACCGATTCCTGCCGGAACTGGCGGCGGTAGGCGGCCGCGACCTCGGCGAGGCGCGGCAGGTCGCGCGTTTCGTCGCCGAGGACGATGGTGACCACCTTGCCCGGTTCACGCACGATCCGCCCGTCGGCATGGCGATACTGGCCGCGGCTGTCGGTGATGGTGAGGCCGGCGGGAAAGCGCGGGGTGATCTCGCGGTCGACGAAGCGGGCGAAGGCGCGCTCGCCGACACCCACGACATCGCCGATGTTGCGGCCGAACAGGAGCTCGGCGACCAGCCGCTCGCGGCCGCCCGGCGGGCAGGACGGGGCCGACGTCGTGACACAGCCGGCGACCGCCAGCCCGGCGCCGGCGAGGACGATCGCTCTGCCCGCTCGCTGCATCCTCGTCAAAGCCGCGCCGTTTCGTACCAGAACCGGTTGATGCTGTCGGCGAGGTCGCGGTAGCCGTCGGAGGAGCGGGGTTTCACGACATAGGCGTTGGCGTGCGCCCGGTAGCTGCGCCTGATGTCGTCCTCGCTCTCGGAGGAGGAGAAAATCAGGGTGGGAACGCCGCGCATGACCTCGTCGCGGCGGATGCGACCGAGCACGTCGTGGCCGTCCATGCCCGGCATGTTGAGATCGAGAAGGACGAGGTCGGGATTGAAGCGCGGGATCTCGGCGAGGGCCGCCTCGCCGCTGTCGGCGTGCCTGATCTCCAGCTCCTCCGCCGTGCCGGCGAAGGCGTTGCGGAGAAAGAACACCTCGTTCGGATCGTCATCGACGATCAGCAGCTTCCGTCCGGAATGGCGCATCGTCTCCTCCTGCCGACCGGTCCTTCTTGTCGCGCTGCCGGGGCACCGTGAACTGGAAGCGTGCCCCTTTCGGCCAGTCCTTGTCGAGCCAGATTTCGCCCCCGTGGCTCTCGACGATGCGGCGGCACAGCGCGAGGCCGAGGCCGAGGCCTGGATAGCGGCTCTCGTCCTTGTGCAGGCGGCGGAACATCTCGAAGATCCGGTCGGCGTAGAGCGGGTCGATGCCGATGCCGTTGTCCTCGATGCTGACCTCCCAGAAACGGCCGGCGGGGCGGGCGCGGATCTTCACGACCAGCGGCTCCTCGCCCCGATACTTCAGCGCGTTGCCGATCAGGTTCTGGAACAGGCGGACGAGCAGGTCGCTGTCGCCGTCGATCCGCGGCAGGTTGAACACCTTGATGGTGGCCGCGGCCTCGGCGATGTCCGCGTCGAGCAGGGCCATGGCCTCCCGCACCACGGCGGCGAGGTCGACATCCTCGCGCTTCACCTGCGCATAGGCGACCTGGGTATAGGCGATGAGGCTGCGGATGAGGCGCTGCATGCGCTCGACGCTCGCCATGATCCTGGCCGCATAGCCGGCGGCTTCGGGATCGCCGTCGCCGACCTTGAGCGTGAGCATGTCGGAGAACATGTTGATGTGCCGCAGCGGCGCCTGCAGGTCATGGGAGACGATCGCCGAGAACTGCCGCAGCGCCTCGTTGGTCTGGCGCAGCTTGGTCTCCTGCTCCTGCCGCTCGGTGTCGTCGCGCACCACGACGATGATGCAGGGCTCGTCGGCGCCGACCCCGCCGATGCGGCTGTAGGCCGCCTGGATCCAGACCCAGTGGCCCTCCTTGTGGCGCAGCCTGTGGATGCTGAAGCCGAGTTCGCGGCCCTCGCCGATCGCGCGGTTGACCGCCTCGACCCGCCGCCAGTCGTCGGGATGGACGACGTCTGCGGGCCGCACACCGAGCATCTCCTCGGCGCTGTAGCCGAGCAGCCGCTGCGCGGAGGGCGAGGCGTAGAAGATGCGCCCCTCGACGTTGCGCAGCAGGATCATGTCGCGGACGTTCTCGGCGAGGAGGCGGTAGCGTTCCTCGCTGGCACGCAGGGCGAGGCCTCGTTCCTCGACGCGCTGCTCGAGATCGCGATTGGCCCGGGCCAGGGCCGAGGCCTGCAGATGCAGCTTGACGGAGGCGCGGCCGAAGGCCTCGCCGACCCGGTTGACCTCGGCGACGCCCGTGCGCGGCACCACGGTGAGCTGGCCGCGCTCCATGGCGGCGGCCGCATCGGTCATGGCGGTACTGGCGAGAGCGAGCCGGCGGACGATGAGGCTGGCCAGGAGCGTCGCCATGCCGATCAGGCCGGCGGCGACAGCGAGAATCCAGATAAGCGAACTCCACAGCGACCGGTTGAGAGCCGCCACTTCCACGCCCAGCGCCAGAATCCAGCCGGAAACCGGGGATCGGCTGTAGAAGGCCGAGACCTCGACGCCCTCGACATTGACGCCACGCCAGACGCCACTGTTGCCTGTGAGGGATTTGAAGGCCGCCGAGGGGCGGCCGATCATTTCCGCGTGACGGGACGAGCGGGCGATGACGAGACCGGTGCGGTCGATCAGGGACGAGTAGTAGGGCACCGCGACCTGGAAATCGGTCATGATCCGGACGAAGACGTCGGGGCTGAACGTGGTCGAGACGACGAAGACCACCACATCGTTGCGAACCACCGGCAGGAAGATCGCCACTGCGTAGGTGCCGGTGCCACGGCTGACGAAGAGGTCGGAAAAGACCGGAGCGCGAAGGGAGACGGCATCGCCGATGGGATCGATCACCGGCCATTGTGGCAGGGGGCTGCCCGCCGGCGTCGCGGTGTCGACCAGCACCTGTCCGTCGACGCGGCGGAGGCGGATGTCGATGCCGAGGCTGGTGAACTCCCGGGCCTGTGCATCGAACCGGGCGAAGTCGCCCGCGTCGATCGCCGGCGAGGTGGCGAGCGCGCGCAGCACGGCGAGGCGTGAGGACAGCACCCGGTCGATCTCGGCCGCCACCGTCTCCGCCCTCTGGAGGGCGCCCGCCTCGAGCTGACGGTTCTCGGCCTCGGCGAAGCGCCAGGTGAGGAAGGCTGCGAGCAGGAGGAGCGGCACGGTCAGGGCCGCCGCAAAGGCGGCGAGGTAGATCGCGAGGGAGCGTTCCTTCACCGCGCCGTCCAACGTCGCCCCCGCCCGCCCGATTCGACAGGCCGCAGCATATCACCGCCCGCAGGCGGTTGCCGCCCGGTCAGGTGGGGCCGGTTTCGCCGCCGCCGCAGAAGATGTCGTAGACGACGCCGATGACGCGGCGGACGTCGTCGTTGGCGAGGCTGTAGTAGACGGTCTTGCCGTCACGACGCGTGGAGACGAAGCCCTCGAGGCGCAGCCGCGCGAGCTGCTGGGACACTGTCGGCTGCCTGAGGGCGAGGATGGCCTCGAGCTCGCCGACGGAGCGCTCCTTCTCGGACAGGAGGCAGAGCAGCAGAAGACGGCTCTCATGGGCCAGCGCCTTCAGGAACCGGCTGGCGTCACGCGCCTTCTCGGACATGCCGACGGTCGCGGCGGACAGGTCGGCCAATCCCGGCCCATCAATCGGTTGCGCCTTCGCCGGTGCCGCCGCCATACGTCCTCCTGCACGCCGTCGCCCACGCCGGCACCTGCACGCGGGCCGATCCCGCGGAAGTCGTGCGTCCTATACCAACTTACCGCCCCGACGTCATATCCGGGCGACGCCCCTCGCGAAGCGCCCCCTGAAATGGGGAAGCGCTGACCCAGATCAAGGCTCGGTCGCCCGGCGACGTCCATAGGCCGACTGCGACGTGGCTCACCCGGGCCCGCCGATCCATGCCACAGCCGGGCAAAGGTCGCTCTTCCATGCGGATTCCATTGATCATCGCCGCCCTGACGGCCATCGCAACCTCTCCGGCCGCTGCCCAGGCGGCCGGTGACGCCGCCGCCGGCGAGCGGGTCTTCGGCCAGTGCCGTGCCTGCCATCAGGTGGGCGAAACCGCCCGCAATCTCGTCGGCCCCCAGCTCAACGGCCTGTTCGGCCGGCGCGCAGGCTCGGTGCCCGGATACAACTACTCGCCGGCCTACAAGGCCCCCGCTGTGGCGGAGAAGACCTGGTCGCCGGAAAATTTCGCGACCTACATCCGCGATCCGCGCACCGTCACGCCCGGCACGCGCATGGTGTTTGCGGGGCTGCGCGACGAGGGGCAGATCGCCAACCTCGTCGCCTATCTCCAGCAGTTCGGAGCCGACGGGAAGAAAGCGCCCTGAAGGACGGGCGCTGGCACGTCGGACGTCAGCGCAGCGGCGGCGCGTAGAGGACGCCGCCCATGGACCAGAGCTGGTTCATGCCGCGGGGAATGGCCAGCCGCGAGCCGGCGCCAACGTTGCGCTCGTAGATCTCGGCGTAGTTGCCGACGGCGCGGACGGCGCGGATCGCGAAGGCGTTGTCGAGCCCGAGCTTCTGGCCGAGGTCCCCCTCGGCCCCGACGAAGCGCCGCACGTTCGGCTTGGCCGAGCGCAGGGCCTCCTCGGCGGTGGCGGTGGAGATGCCGAGCTCCTCGGCATTGACGAGGCCGTGCGCGACCCACTTGACGATGTTGAACCAGGCGACGTCGTCGGCGCGCACCACCGGGCCGAGCGGCTCCTTGGAGATGACGTCGGGCAGGATGACCGCCTCACCGGGCCTGGCGAGCTTCAGCCGCTCGGCGAACAGGGCCGACTGGTCGGTGGTCAGCACGTCGCAGCGCCCGGCCTCGAGCGCCGCCAGGGCCTCGGCCGAGGTCGGCAGCGTGTGCAGCGTCAGGCGCATGGAATTGGCGCGGAAGAAGTCGGCGACGTTGAGGGCGCTGGTGGTCCCCTCCTGGACACAGACCGGCACCCCGTCGAGCTCGAGCGCCGAGACGATGGCGGGCCGGCGCAGCACCATGAAACCCTGGCCGTCGTGGAAGGTGATGCCGGCGAAGAGCAGCTTGAGTCCGGCCTCCCGCTCCAGCGTCCAGGTGGAATTGCGCGAGAGGACGTCGATGCGGCCCGCGGCGAGGGCGTCGAAACGCTCGGTGGCGGAGAGCGGCACATAGGTGACCTTCGCGGGATCCCCCAGCACGGCGGCCGCGACCGCCTTGCAGAAGTCGACGTCGAACCCCGCCCAGGCGCCGTCCGCGCCGCGGTCGGAGAAGCCGGCAAGGCCCTGGCTGACGCCGCAGGCGAGGCTGCCCCGCTGCTTCACCGTGTCGAGCGTGGCGGCGGCCGCGGGAAGGGCCGCGGCGGCGAGCAGCGTCGCCCCCGCCATCCAGCGGCGGAGCAGGCGGCCGAGCGACATCGCGATCAGGGTGGTCATGCGGTCCCTCCCGGGAGCGGCGCCGGCGGATGGCGGCGGTCAGAGCGCGGCGGCATGGCGGATCACGACCTTCGAACCAACGGGCACGCGGGAATAGAGGTCGATGACGTCGCCGTTGGCGAGGCGGAAGCAGCCGGAGGAGACGGCATGGCCGATCGTCTCCGGCTGGTTGGTGCCGTGAATGCGGTAGACCGTCGATCCGAGGTAGAGCGCCCGGGCCCCCATGGGATTGCCCGGCCCGCCCGCCATGAAGCGCGGCAGATAGGGCTGGCGCTGGATCATCTCGGGCGGCGGCGTCCAGTCCGGCCACTCCGCCTTGCGCGAGATGCGCACGAGGCCCGACCAGGTGAAGCCCTCGCGCCCGACGCCGATCCCGTAGCGCAGCGCCCGGTTGTTGCCCAGCACGACGTAGAGGAAGCGCTCGGAGGTGTGGACGACGACGGTGCCGGCCGGCTCGTGGGTGCGGAAGAAGACGAGCTGGCGGGCGAAGGGTCCCTCGCGGATCACGACCTCCTCGGTGGACACCCGGCCGGGCTCGTCGCCGATGGACAGGGTTTCGCGCATCGCGGCCGGGGAGGCCGCCTGGCCGCTGGCGGCGGCGGGCATGAGGGCGACGAGGGCGGCGAGGAGGACGGCCGTTCGGGAGTAGCGCGCGATCATGGCGGGGTGTTCCGGGCTGGGCGCATGGGGTCAGCGGGCGGCGGTCGCGCCGCCGCCCGGGCAGCGCACGTAGACGAAGGTGCCGTAGCGCGCATGGACGTCGGGCGCGACGAAGCGCATCACGATGAGGTTCTCGGCGAGCGACAAGATCTGCCGGTCCTGGGGATGGCCGGGCGGAGCGTCGAAGCCGAGATAGACCTTGCCGTCGGCGCTGCCCTTCAGCGTCAGTTCGTAGAGCTTGGCGTCGTCGGCGACATGCATCATCACGCCGTCGGTCGGGCCCTTGGTGATGACGTAGGGAAGGCGGCAATGCTGCCGCGCCATGGTTTCGGTGCGCGGCCTGTCGCGGTCCTCGCGGAAGCTGGCGACGCCCCAGGAGCCGACCAGCGCGCTGACCGGGTAGGCCGCCGCGACGCGCGCAGGCTGGGGCGGCGCCTGTGTCACCGGCCCCGTCGGCGCGGAGGCGCAGCCTGCCAGGAGAAGGGCGGCTCCGGCCATCAGGACGGGCGCGACAGGGAGAGGCACGCGAGCAAAGGACAGCACCACTTTCCACTCCTGCTCGAACCCGACGGAAGCAGTGAAGAATGTTCTTTTACCGTTGGCAATGGCTGCCGGGCCCGGCCCGGAAAAAATCAGCCGCGGAGACCGGGCTCATCGCGGCAGCGGCGTGAACAGCACGCGGCGCTACACGCGGAGGGTGACGCACAGCTTAACGATGCTCGCGACTTTACCCGCAACGTCAGGTCTTTGGGGGCAAAAGCCGCGCCGAACAGCACATTTCCGCTCGCATCTCTCTGCGTAATCTGACATCGTTCGGCTGCCCATGCGGGCAGGTGCTCGCGCACCTCAGGCGCGACCGTCGTGCCGGCCCTGACGGAGGTCCGTCCGTCCAGGTAGTTGGAGTTCAATATGTCCCATTTGCGTAGCGGCCGCCTGGCCGCCACCCTCGCCGTGACGATGCTCGCGTCCGGTGCCTTCCTGAGCCTGCCCTCGACCTCCGCCCGGGCCGCCTCCCTCATCGACGTGGCGCCCATCTCCTCCACCGACGGCACCGTGTCGCCGGTCGAGATGCAGCGCCGTGGCGGCGGCTTCCGTGGTGGCGGCGGCGGGTTCCGCGGTCCGGTCCGTGGTGGCGGCCGTCCGGGCTTCCGCGGCGGACGTGGCGGCGGCAACGTGGGTGCTGCCATCGGCCTCGGCGCGGCGGCCCTGATCATCGGCGGCGCCGCTGCCGCTGCGGCGTCGCAGCGCGAGAGCGCCCGCGAGTGCTGGATCGAGCGCCGCTGGGTCGAAGGGCCGTATGGTCCGGAGCGTCGCCGCATTCGCGTCTGCGAGTAATATCCGGAACGACATCAAGGGCCGGCGGCGTCCGCAGGGACGTTGGCCGGCCCTTTGCCTTTTTTAGCGTGACGTGGCGGTGAATTGTTGCGCGCCGCGCATTTCGACGTAAGTTGCTCGCGTCGTTTGCGTCGCATCCCAGCAGATTCCTGCCACTCCCCCTGACTTCCGCCGGAGACTGACATGCGGCCGTTGACCCGCCTCATGATCATCGATGACGAGCTTCACGATATCGGCTTCATGCTGCAGTTCTTCGAGGAGCGCCTTCCCGATTGCGCCTTCGAGACCTTCGGCTCCGCCGAGGAAGCGCTGGCGCGGCTGCATTTCACCGAAGCGCGGGGCGACAATCCTCCCCTGCCCGACGACCCCGACATCATCATCCTCGACCTCAAGCTCGGGGCGATGGACGGCTTCGATTTCCTGAAGACCCTGCGGGGCGACGAGCATACCCGCCACATCCCCGTCGTCGTCATCTCGGGCACGGCTTCCCCCAAGGCGGTGGACCGGGCCTACGAGTTCGGCGCCAACGCCATGTTCAGCAAACCGGTCTCCCTCGACGGCTACCGGGCGATGATCGGCTCCATCGTCGACTACTGGCAGCGCACCGCCGGCCACGCCGCCGCGTGAGGCTTGTCAGCCGTCCCGGCTTCCGGGCAGAGGCGAGGACTCAAGACATCTTCCGGAGTGCATCATGATTCGTGCCACCTTCCTCGCCCTCCCCCTCGTCGTTCTGGCGGCCGGGGCACAGGCCCGCGACGCCGGCTGTCGCATCGAGCAGGCCGGCCGCGTGGTCTTCGACCGGACGTGTGACTTCGCTCCCGACGGGCGCGACGGCTCCTTCACGCTGTCGCCCCGCGGTGGTGGCCAGGGGGCGCTGTTCGGGCCGATCCTGATGGTGTCCGTCTCGGTGATCGAGCCTGGGTTGGCAGAGGTGCGTGGCCTGACGCGCGACGGGATCAATTCGCGCTGGGGCACGGCCCGCCGCTCGCAGCGGGACGGCGCCTGCTGGCAGGGCGACGATTTCCGCATCTGCGCCCGCTGAAGGCTGTTCAGTCCGCCGCGGTCGGCGCGCTGTCCTCGACCACCATGCCGAGTTCGCCTGCGACCGCCCGCATGATTTCCATCTGCTGGCCGGTCACCTCGCCCTTGAGCGCGGCGTCGAGGGTGATGTCCACCGCGTAAAGCGGCAGGTTGCCCTCGATCAGCGCCAGGACACGGTCCGACGCCGGATCGCCGGCGCGGGAAACCATGACCCGCTGGTGGGTTTCAACGGTGCAGACCCGTACGGCGGCCTGTCGATCGGCGCGTGCGTCGGGGGTGAGCGCGACGAGGGAGAGGAGCCCCGCAGCCGCGCCCAGACAAAGGTGTCTGATCATCGGTGTCGTTCCCAGCCTGACGGCTCCGCGATACTGACGCTGCGGGAGCCCGGAAGATGGCTGAAGAACGTGGAGACGGGCCGGAAGGTTCCGCCGGTTCCACATCTTGCCGCGTACGCGATCGCGTGTGGACGCGACCGTCCTGACCGGAGGCTCCACAGGACCGGTTGCACGATTCCGCCTTGCCGGCTTTTTGGGGCGGGCCAGGTCCGACCCGCGGGATCCAATGCCAGCCGCATCTCTGGACGTGCAGTCATCCGCTGGCGAGGTGGCGTATCGCCAGATCCGCGCCGACGTCCTGTTCGGCCGCCTGAAGCCCGGCCAACGCCCTCGGCGTCGCCCTCACCTTCTGCCAGCCTTACCACGAGGGTGTGCTGGTCGACGGGATCCAGGAGGCGCGCGAGACGGCCGATGCGCTGATCATCAACCCCGCCGCCTCTTCCTTCCGTTCGGTGGCTCTCGTCGATGCCGTGAAGGCGCTCGGCATGCCGTCATCGAGCTGCACGTCTCGAATGTCCACGCCAGCGACGAACTGCACCGCCACACGATCACCTCGAGGCCGCCACGGCGGTCATCTAGGGCCCGGTCCCCTGCGGCTATGTCGCGGCGCTGGAGGCCGCGGTGCACATGGCGCAGCGCGGGTGACGCGGCATCTCGCGACGGACGCGCGGCGCTGTGGCTGGGTCGCTAGGATTCGAACCTAGATAGCGGGTACCAAAAACCCGAGTCCTACCATTAGACGACGACCCAATGCCGTACCGCCCCCGCCGCCGCACGGGTCGGGGGCGAAGCAGGCGGGCGGACCATAGCGATGTGATCCGCCGCGTTCAACGGGGCCGGTGGCAGTCTCGCCGCCCTGCCGAACGGCCAAGACGCCGGCAGTGGACGGAGCGCGCCCTCCTGCACTAGGTTTCCGCGCGAATGAGGCCGGCGTTCGGGCCGGCCCGCCCATTGCCCGGAGGAAACCATGCTCGGTCTGATGCAGGACTGGCCGCTGCTGATCCCGAAGATCATCGACCACGCCGGGCTCTATCACGGCGGTCGCAAGGTGATCTCGCGGTCGATCGAGGGCCCCATCGTCGAGACGACCTATTCCGACATCCGGCGCAACGCGCTGCGCGTCGCCAAGCGGCTGGAGAAGGACGGGATCAAGCTCGGTGACCGGATCGGCACGGTCGCCTGGAACACCTGGCGGCACCTCGAGGTCTGGTACGGCATCACCGGCATCGGGGCGATCTACCACACGCTGAACCCGCGCCTCTTCCCCGAACAGATCGCCTGGATCGCCAACCATGCGGAAGACCGCATGATGCTGGTGGACCTGACCTTCGTGCCGCTGATGGAAAAGCTCGCCGACAAGCTGCCTTCGGTGGAGCGCTTCGTGGTGCTCACCGACGGCGCGCACATGCCGCAGACGAGCCTGAAGAACGCGGTCGCCTATGAGGACTGGCTGAACGAGGTCGACGACGACTTCGCCTGGAAGAGCTTCGACGAGAACACCGCCGCCGGCATGTGCTACACGTCCGGCACGACGGGCAACCCCAAGGGCGTCGTCTATTCGCATCGCTCCAACATCATCCACTCGCTGATGTGCAACGCGCCCGACATGCTCGGGCTGTCGTCGCGCGACGTGATGCTGCCAGTGGTGCCGATGTTCCACGCCAACGGCTGGTCCCTCGCCTTCACCGCGCCGATGGCCGGCACCTCGCTGGTCATGCCCGGGGCCAAGATGGACGGCGCCTCGATCGCCGAGCTCCTCACCACCTACAAGGTGACCCATTCCGCCGCGGTGCCGACGGTGTGGCTGATGCTGCTGCAGGAGCTGGAAAAGACCGGGCAGATGCTGCCCGACCTGACGAAGGTGATCATCGGCGGCTCGGCCTGCCCGCGCGCCGTGACCGAGAAGTTCCGTGACGTCTATGGCGCCGAGGTGATGCATGCCTGGGGCATGACGGAGATGAGCCCGATCGGCACGCTGTGCTCGCTGAAGCCCGAATATGCCGATCTCACGGGCGATGCCTGGCTCGACATCAAGGAGACGACGGGCCACCCGCCCTTCGGCGTCGAGATGAAGATCGTCGACGACGCGCGCACGGAACTGGCACGTGACGGCAAGGCCTTCGGCCGCCTGATGGTGCGCGGCCCGGCGGTCGCCGGCTCCTACTTCAAGGGCGAGGGCGGCGAGATCCTCGACGCCGACGGTTTCTTCGACACCGGCGACGTCGCCTCGATCGACCCCTATGGCTACATGCGCATCGTCGACCGCTCCAAGGACGTCATCAAGTCCGGCGGCGAGTGGATCTCCTCCATCGACCTGGAGAACCTCGCGGTCGGCCATCCCGACGTCGCCGAGGCCGCGGTCATCGGCGTCGTCCATCCGAAGTGGGACGAGCGGCCGCTGCTCATCGTGGTGCCGAAGGCGGGCCGGACGCCGACGCGCGAGGGCCTGCTCTCCTACATGGAGGGCAAGATCGCCAAGTGGTGGATGCCTGACGACGTGGTGGTGGTGCAGGAGATTCCGCACACGGCCACGGGCAAGATCCAGAAGACCACCCTGCGCGAGCAGTTCAAGGCCTACCGTTTCCCGGCCTGACCTCCGCGCAACCGGGAACCGGTTGCGGCGACGTGGCGCCGCAACGCGGGCGGCGCTACCATGCCGCGACGCCCGCCGCCGGAGACCGCGATGACCGATGCCGCCCCGCCCGGACCCTGGGGACCGCGTTCCGCCGCCGCGGCCATGGCCGCCGCCGAACAGGCTCAGCTGCAGAGCCGCCCGGTCGCCTCGGTGCCGCGCGTGGGAGCGGCGGCCGGGACGACGCCGGTCGCCTTCACCGGCCTCGCCGGGGAGCTCTTCGGCCTGCTGGTGAAAGGCTACCTGCTGCAGGTGGTCACCCTCGGCATCTACCGGTTCTGGTTCATCACCGACGTGCGCCGCTACTACTGGTCGCACAGTTTCGTCGGGCGGGAGGGCATCGCCTATACCGGCCGCGGCATGGAGCTCCTCAAGGGCTTCCTCATAGCCCTCGCCATCCTGGTGCCGATCCAGGCCGCCTCGTTCTTCGTGCTGCTGGGCCTGCCGCAGGCGGAGTTCGTCGTCTCGGCGGTGGTCTTCGTGCTCTACCTGCTGCTCGGCCAGTTCGCCGTCTATGCCGGCCGGCGCTACCGGCTGACGCGCACCTCGTTCCGGGGCCTCAGGCTGCGCATGACGGGATCGGCCTGGTCCTACGCCTTCAAGGCCTTCGGGCTGTGGCTCGTCGTCATCGTGACGCTCGGCCTCGCCTATCCCTGGGCGGCGACGATCATGGAGCGGCTGAAGATGCGCCAGACCTGGTACGGCGACGCCCAGGGTGACTTCGTCGGCACGGCTGGCGACCTGATGAAACGCGGCATCCTCATCTGGCTCCTCGCCTTCGGCCTGCCGGTGCTGATGATCGGATCGGTCCTGATGTCCATCCCGCCGCGGGTCTGGACCGAACTGTTCGCCGCCGTCGGCGACGGGATGGTCAGCCGGCAGTCCGCCACGGGCCTCGCCGTCGCGGCTCTGACGGGGGCCGGCATCGTCTCGATCATCATCCCGATCCTGCTCTTTCCCGCCTTCTCCGCCGTGGTCTATCGCTGGCGCATGAACGGCACACGGATCGGCGGCGCCGCGCTCGCCTCCTCCTTCACCATCGGCTCGTCCTACCGGGTCTACATCCTCGGCTCGGTCGCCATGCTCGGCATCGTCCTGCTCATGGCGGTCGTCGGCGCCGTCGTCTTCGGCGGCATCGCGGCGGCGATCTTCGTCGGCGGCAATCCCAGTCTCGATTCTCCCGTCACGGGGATCACCGGTGTCGCGGTCCTGGCGCTCGCCTACCTGTTCTTCATCGGCTCGCTGTGGATCGCCAAGCAGCTGCTGATCGACCTCAGGCTCCAGCGGGCGCGGCTCGCCTCCCTGAGCGTCCTCAACCTCGCGGCGCTCGACTCCGTGCGCGCCAACAATGTCGACGCCTCCGCCCTCGGCGACAGCCTGGGCGATGCGGTCGATTTCGGGTTCGGTGCCTGATGCCCAGCGTCCGCGCCACCTTTTACGACGGGATCGTCAGCCGCCGGCGGGACGTCGAGGTCTCGCTGCATCCGCAGGGACTCGCGATTTTCTCCGTCGAGGGCATGCTGCTCACCACCTGGCCCTATCCGGAGATCCGCCGCATCGAGGGCGCGCGTGGCCCGGGCCTCGCCGTCACGCGGATGGAGCCCGGCTCAACCGCCGAGCCGCGGCTGGAGATCGCGGATGCGGGCGTCGCGGCCGATCTCGCGGCGCGCGCGCCACTGACCCTCACCGGCGCCGCCGGCACGCGCAAGGAGCGGCGCTCGGTCGTGATCTGGGCGGTGGCCGCCGTCGTCTCGCTGCTCGCCCTCGCCTACTGGGGACTGCCTGCGATCGCCGGCCGCATCGCCCCGCTCGTCCCGGCAGGGGTGGAGGCCCGTCTCGGCGCCGCCATGGACCCGCAGATCCGCGCCGAGTTCGGCGGTCCGGCGGGCATGAAGACCTGCACCGCCCCGGCGGGCGTCGCCGCCCTCGCCGAACTCGTCGCGCGCTACGAGAAGCACGCCGACCTGCACCTGCCGCTGAGGGTGGTGGTGGTGGACAATCCGATGGTCAACGCCTTCGCCCTGCCAGGCGGCTACATCTACATCATGCGCGGGCTTATCCAGAAGGCGCGTGGCCCGGACGAGGTGGCGGGCGTGCTCGGGCACGAGATCGGCCACGTGAAGTTCCGCCACGGCCTGCAATCGGCGATCCAGAGCGGCGGCCTCGGTTTCCTGCTCGGCACCGTGTTCGGCGATTTCGCCGGCGGCACGGCGATCCTCCTCGCGTCCCGCGCGCTGCTCTCCAGTGCCTTCTCGCGCGATTCCGAGCGCCAGGCCGACGCTTTCGGCGTCGACCTGATGCTGAAGGGCGGCGGCAATCCGGAGGGCCTCGCTGGCTTCTTCGGCACGGCCGGCGGCGGCCCGCCGGGCGCCCTGAACTGGCTGACGAGCCATCCGGCCAGCGCCGAGCGCGAGGCCGCCATCAGGCGTCTGGCGCAAAACCGCCCGGTGCTGTCGCCGGCCCTGACGCCCGAGCAGTGGCAGGCGCTGCGCGCCATCTGCCAGACGACCGGCTGAGGCGGGCCGACATCCATGCGACGTGCCCCCCTCGTGGAACCGACCTCGCGCCTTGCCGTGTGGAGCCTGCGGCTGGCGCTCGCCGGCCTCGCCGTCATGCTTGTCGCCCTGGTGGCGGCGCGCTCCGACAGGCTCGACGGCCTCCAGGCCGTGGTGGCGCTCGCCATCGGCGTCGGCATTTCCGGCCTCGGCCTGCTGGCGGCCATGGTCGCGGGCGCGATCATCTGGGTCACGGGCTATCGCGGCGCCCGCCAGGCCGCCGCGGCGGCGCTTCTCGGGCTCGCGGCGACGGCCTATCCCGTCACGCTCCTGGCGATCGGCTCGCGGCTGCCGGCCATGGCGGACATCACCACCGATTTCGCCGACCCGCCGCGCTTCGCCATTGCGGCGATGGCGCGGCCGGAGACGGCCAATCCCGTCGCCTATGCGCCGCAACTCGCACCGATCCAGCGCCGCCTCTATCCCGAAATCCGCCCGATCGAGGTCGACCTGCCGGCCGAGAGCATCAACACCATCGTCTCGGACCTCGTCGAGGAGCGTCGCTGGACGGTGCTCGACCAGGTCGACTACCGCGGCCCGGAGCGGGAGGGCCGCGTCGAGATGGTGACACGGTCGCTGCTGCTCGGATTTCGCGACGACATCGTCATCCGCATTCGCTCCGTGAATGGCAGGTCCCGCATCGACATGCGCTCGGCGTCGCGCTACGGACGCCAGGATTTCGGCGTCAACGCCAGGCGGGTGATCGCCGCACTGGACGAGATGCGGACGGCGGCGCGGCGGGCCCAGCGCGAGCGATAGGTGACTGAGATGAGCATCAAGGCGGCAACCGTTCCCCTCCACGAGGACGAGGTGATCGAGGGGATCCGCCGCTGGGTGACCATCGAGAGCCCGACCTACGACGTCAGCGGGGTCGAGGCGGTGCTGGATGCGGTCGAGGAGGACTTCGCCGGCTTGCCGGTCACCATCGACCGGCGCGAGGGCACGGACGGCTATGGCGGCATCCTCAAGGTCTCGACCGCCGAGCCCTCCAACGAGAAGCCGATTCTCGTCCTGACCCACATGGACACGGTCCACCCCAAGGGGACGCTGACGGGGCGCCTGCCCTTCCGCCGCGACGGCGACAGGCTCTACGGGCCGGGCCTCTACGACATGAAGGGCGGCGCCTATCTCGCGGTCGCCGGATACAGGGCGCTGGTGCGCGCCGGCGTTCCCACCGCGCGGCCGGTGACCTTCCTCTTCACCCCCGACGAGGAGGTGGGCAGCCCCACCTCGCGCGCCATGATCGAGGAGGAGGCGGCGAGGTCAGCCTATGTGCTGGTGACCGAGCCCGCCCGCGACGGCGGCCGCATCGTGACCGCGCGCAAAGGCGTCGGGCGCTTCACCATCGCGACCCACGGCCGCCCCGCCCATGCCGGCGCCCGCCACATGGACGGCCGCAGCGCCATCCGCGAGATGGCGCATCAGATCCTGGCGATCGAGGGAATGACCGACTATGCGCGCGGCATCACCACCACGGTCGGCCTGATCAAGGGCGGCACCGCCGCCAACGTCACGCCGGAGACCTGCACGGCGGAGATCGACCTGCGCGTACCCGATCCGCAGGTGGGCGCGGAGATGGTCGCGCGCATCCGCGGCCTGAAGAGCGTCGATCCCGACGTGACGCTCGCCATCGAGGGGGGCATCAACAGGCCCGCCTATCCGAAGACCGCGATGATCGTGGACATGCTGGAGAGCGCGCAGAGGGTCGCCCATGCGGTCGGCTTCGACCTCGCAGACTGCCCGATGACGGGCGGGGGCTCGGACGGCAACTTCACGGCGGCGCTGGGCGTGCCGACCCTCGACGGTCTCGGCATCGACGGGGCCGGCGCCCATACGCTGGAGGAACACGGCCTCGTGTCGTCCATCGTGCCGCGCGCCCGGCTCCTCGCCGGTCTGATGGAAACCCTGAGGTAAGAAGGCCTGCGCTAAAGCTTGCACCCGAAGCCCTCAGGGAGCAGGCGTCGCATGGCCGAAATGTGTGGCAATTGCCGGAATTTCTTCGAGCCCCGCACGGGCGGCGTCTGCCGGGCGCACCCCCCGACTGCGCGAGACGACGGAACGGCGCGCTGGCCGTCCGTGTCCCGCAGCGACTGGTGCGGCGAGTATCGCGTCGCTCCGCCCCCGGTGAACCCGGGCATCAGGCGGCTGGTCTCTGCGTGATGCGTTTCTGCGCGATGGGTCAGGGGACGGTCGAGGACCACAGAGTCAGGTAGGCGCCGAGCAGGAATACGGCTGCCCCGAGGCTCGCGATCAGAACCCAGAGAACGGGCTTTCCCAAGGCACCGCTGCGCGCGGTATCGGAGTTGAGGACCTGCGAACCGGGCTTGTCCTCGCGGGGCGGCGGCTTCTGCCGGCGATCCGGCTCGACCAGCTTGGTATCGTCGTCGCCCATTGTGCTCTCCTCGTGACCTGGAGAAGCAACGCGGGTTGCAGCCGACGGGTTCCCCCTCGGCACGGGACGAGCAGCCCCTCAGGTGCTCGCTTCGCCACCATCACGCGCCAGCACGGGCTTGCTCGCCCGCATGCGGAACGTCTCCGCCTCCGCTTCCATGTAGGCCGCGTTGACGCCGAAGGTTCGGACCACCAGTTCCTTGACGCCGCGCACGAGGACGAGCTTGGTCTCCGGCTCCAACTCGCCCTCGTCGATCAGTTGCGCCGCGCGCCCGAGGCAGGCCGTCGCCTCGGCGAAGGCCCGCACCACCAGCGCACGGCTGACCACCTCCTGTGGCGGCCTCGCGTTGCGATCAAAGAGAGGCACGACAGTGGCAGTCGGGGGGAAGCTGCTGGCCATGTGGAAACCTCACGGTGGCTGATTGTTGCTCATGACGCTGGGGAAGCTGAGCGCAAACTAGGTGCGCCTTGGTAAACGCCATCCTAACGATGCCATCCGGTAGAATGAAATTCTAGCAGACAATCGTTAGCACTTTCAGACACTTAGGGCGTGTATCGCCTGGAATTGCACGGCGCGGTGGCAGGCTCCGAGGACGTCGGGCCGCACTCTTGCCTGATCGATCGGGTGCAGAAACGAAAAAGGGCGACCCGCGGGCCGCCCTCTTTCGTTCACGATGGCGCGAAAGTCCAAGAAGGGCTTCCGCTGGTCGGAGTGGCAGGATTTGAACCTGCGACCCCCACGTCCCGAACGTGGTGCGCTACCAGACTGCGCTACACTCCGCCTCGCGAACAGGCCGCGTGTATAGCGGCGCCTTCGGCCCTGCGCAACCCCATCCGTACCGCCTTTCGACGTGGCCCGCCGCCCGCTCGACGGGGGTGCAGGAGAGCCCCTAGAATGGAGCCATGAGCCGCCATTCCTTCGATGCCGTCGCCTTCGCCGGCGGCGGCAACCGCTGTTACTGGCAGGGGGGGTTCTGGGACGCCCTGAGCGCCGCCCGGCCGCAGTCCCCGCGCCTCGTCGTCGCCGTCTCGGCAGGCGCCTTCCAGGCCTGCTTCTCGATGATCGGCGCGGGCGATCGCGTGCGCCGGATCGTATTCGAGGCCTGCGAGACGATCGAGCGGGAGGTCGAATGGCGGCGCCTCCTCGGCGGGAAGTCACCCTTCGTCGTCGGCGGGCTCTATCGCGACCTCATCGCAGAGGTCTTCGGCGACATGGAGCTGGCGGCGCTGAAGGCGGCGCCCGACATCCACATCCAGGTGACCCATCCCCCCGCCTTCATGCCGGCACTCGTCGCGGCCTATGCGGCGATCGCGGCCTATCAGGTGGAGAAGGTGGTGACCGGGGCCGCGCATTCGCGCGCCGGCCGCCATCTCGGCCTCACCGCCAGCTGGATCTCGACCCACGCGCTGGAGAGCCGCGAGGACCTGGTGGACGCGCTGATGGGGACAGCGACGGTGCCGCCCTTCATGCCGGTGGGGCTGGTGAACGGCCGCCCGGCCCTCGACGGCGGCCTCGTCGACAACCCGCCGGTGGACCGCATCGCGGAGGTGGAGAAGGCCGGCGGGCGGACCCTGGTGCTGACCACCCGCGCCGGCAAGCCCATGCCGGAGGTCGCCAACCGCACGGTGGTGCGCCCGTCGGTTCCGATCGTCACCAGCCGGTTCGCGGTGACCGACGCAGCGGCGATCCGCGCGGCCTACGAGCTCGGCGTCAGGGACGGCGAGGCCTTCGCGCGAGGCCTCTAGGGCCGCTCAGCCGCGGGCGTCGAGCCAGCTCTCGATCTCCATGAAGGAGGGCAGCACCACGTCGGCATGGGTCTCGAAGGCATCGGGAACCAGCGGCCCGGTGGTGACGCCGACGGCGATGACGCCGGCAGCGCGGGCGGCGTGCATGTCGTGCAGGCTGTCGCCGATCATCGCGACTTCATGGGGCGCCATCTGCCAGGCGTCGAGGAAGGCCTGGATCTGGCCGGGCGCGGGCTTTCTGCCGTGGCCGGAATCCCAGCCGACGATGAAATCGAAATGGTGGTCGATGCCGAGGCGCGCGGTCTGGCTGCGGGCGCCGTTCTCCGAATCGTTGGTGACGACGCCGAGCACGAGGCCGCGGGCCTTGAGGGCGCCGATGGCCCCGGCGGGATCTCCGATCGGCGTGAGGCCGGCGAGGCCCTCCTCGACGAAGAGTTCGTCCATCTCGTCGGTGACGGCCGCCGAGAAGGGCACCCCGATGGCCTCGGCCCAGAGCGGTCCGTAGTCGGCGGACGAGCCGGCCACCAGCGGCGACGTCGGCCGGAAACGCAGGGCGACCTCGTCGAAATGGGAGACCTGCATCAGCCTCTCGATCTTGCCGCGATCGCCCTTGGCCATGCGGTCCATCACCCGATAGGCGGCCGGACCCCAGGTCTTGTCGAAGTCGACGAAGGTGCCGTCCTTGTCGAAAAGAATCGCGCGAATGGTCATGGGCCGCTCCTAGGCCCGTCATGTGACACGGAGGTCACAAACGGTCCAGACGCCGGCGGCGGGCTTGCCATGGCCGGCCTTGCGGCCTAATCCCGCCTCGACCGTTGATACAGGCCGTGGAGGCCTTGCCATGCGCTACATCTCGACCCGGGGCGATGCCCCCGTGCTGAACTTCCCCGATGCGCTCCTCGCCGGGCTCGCCCGCGACGGCGGCCTCTACGTGCCGGAGACCTGGCCGGCGCTCGCCGCCAGCGACATCGCGGCGCTCTCGGGCCAGCCCTATCCGGAGATCGCCAAGCGCGTGCTCGCTCCCTTCGTGGACGGCGCCATCGATACGACCGCGCTCGAGCGCATGATCGACGAGGCCTATGCCAGCTTCCGCCACCCCGCCGTGACGCCGCTGGTCCAGCTGTCGTCGTCGGAATGGGTGCTGGAGCTGTTCCACGGCCCGACCCTCGCCTTCAAGGACTGCGCCATGCAGCTCCTGGGGCGGCTGATGGACCACGTGCTGAAGGCGCGGGGCCAGCGCGCCACCATCGTCGGCGCCACCTCCGGCGACACGGGCGGGGCGGCGGTGGAGGCCTTCAAGGGCCTCGACCAGGTCGACGTGGTCATCCTCTTCCCCGAGGGCCGCGTGTCCGACGTGCAGCGGCGGATGATGACGACGGTGAATGCACCGAACGTCCACGCTGTGGCCATCGACGGCACGTTCGACGACTGCCAGGCCATCGTGAAGGGCCTGTTCAACAACCTCGCCTTCCGCGACCGGGTGCGCCTGTCGGGCGTCAATTCGATCAACTGGGCCCGCATCGTGGCGCAGGTCGTCTACTACTTCGTGGCCGGTGCCGCGCTCGGCGCGCCGCACCGCGCCGCCCGCTTCGTGGTGCCGACGGGCAATTTCGGCGACGTCTTCGCCGGCTATGTCGCCAAGCGCATGGGCCTTCCCATCTCGGAACTCGTCGTCGCCACCAACGTCAACGACATCATGGCGCGCACGCTCACCACCGGCCGCTACGAGGTGACGGGCGTGGTGCCGACCTCCTCGCCCTCCATGGACATTCAGGTCTCGTCCAATTTCGAGCGGCTGCTGTTCGACGCCCATGGGCGGGACGCGGGCGCCGTGCGGCGGCTGATGGCGGGCCTCGCCCAGTCGAAGAGCTTCACCATCGACGAGGCGCCGCTTGCCCGCATGCGGGCCGAGTTCGGGGCGGCACGGGCCGACGAGGCCGAGGTCTCCGCCATGATGAAGGGCACGCTGGCGGAGGCCGGCTATCTCCTCGATCCGCACACCGCCGTCGGCCTGGTGGCGGCGCGCAAGGTCGCGGCCGACCCGGCCGTGCCGACCGTCGTGCTCGCCACCGCCCATCCGGCGAAGTTCCCCGATGCGGTGGAGGCGGCGACCGGCACCCGGCCCGCCCTGCCGCTCTGGCTCGGCGACCTGATGACGCGCGAGGAGCGCATCACGCACCTGCCGAACGACCAGGCGGCGGTGGAGGCCCATGTGCTGGCCAAGACGCGGGCGGCGGTGGCCGGCGCGGCGTGAGGGATCACATCCCGAGATAGGCCTTCCTGACGCCGTCGTCGGCGAGGAGCGCCTCGCCCGTGCCCGACAGCGTCATCCGGCCATTCTCGAGCACGTAGCCGCGGCTGGCGAGCCGCAGGGACACGGCGACGTTCTGCTCGACGAGGACGCAGGTGAGGCCGCCCTCGGCGAGGTCGCGGATGGTGCGCAGCACATCCTGGACGACGGTGGGGGCGAGGCCGAGGGAGGGCTCGTCGAACATGACGAGTTCCGGCTCGCCCATCAGGCAGCGGCCGATGGCGACCATCTGCTGCTCGCCGCCCGACAGCGTGCCCGCGGCCTGGCCGGCGCGCTCCAGGAGCCTGGGGAACATGGCGTAGACACGCTCGAGGTTCCGCGCCTTGTGGCGGCGGGCCCGCGGGATCATGGCGCCCATGGCGAGGTTCTCGGCGACCGAGAGGGTCGGGAACACCTGGCGGCCCTCGGCCACCTGGCCGATGCCGAGATCGCAGACCTCGTGGCTCGGCAGCCCGGTGATGTCGCGGTCCTTGAAGCGGATGGTGCCGGCGGCCGGGCGGTGCATGCCGGCGATGGTGCGGATGAGCGAAGTCTTGCCGGCCCCGTTGGCGCCGACGATGGCGACGATGGAGCGCTCCGGCACCTCCAGCGAGACCTTGTCGAGCGCCTGGGCGTCGCCGTGGAAGACGTCGATGTCGTGGACGAGCAGCATTACAGAGCCTCCGCCCCGAGGTAGCTCTCCAGCACCTTCGGGTGGCGCGTCACCTCTTCCGGCGTGCCTTCGGCGATGGTGGCGCCGTGGTGGAGCACATGGATGCGGCCGGCGAGCGCCATGGTGGCACGCATGACGTGCTCGATGAGCAGGATGGTGACGCCGGAGCGGTTGATCTCGCGCAGGATGGCGACGATGCGGTCGACCTCCGTCGGCCGGAGGCCCGCCATCACCTCGTCGAGGAGCAACAGCCGCGGCTGGGTCGCCAGCGCCCGGGCGCATTCGAGGCGTTTGCGGTCGGGCAGGGTGAGGGACTTCGCCCTGGCTTCCCGCCGGTCCCACAGGTCGAGCTGGCGCAGCACCTCGCCGGCCTTGGCGCGGGCCGCATCCATGTCGGGCGCGCGCATCATGGCGCCGATGGTGGCGTTCTCCAGGACGGTGAGCTCGGGAAAGGGCCTGACGATCTGGAAGGTGCGGGCGAGACCACGGCGACAGAGCTCGTGCGGCGGCAGGCCGTCGGCGCGCTCGCCGGCGAAGGTGACGGAGCCGGCATCCGGCGCCATCGCGCCGGCGATGATGTTGAAGAGCGTGGTCTTGCCGGCGCCGTTGGGGCCGATGACGGCGAAGATCTCGCCTTCCTCGACCGAGAGGGAAACATTGTCGACGGCGGTGAGGCCGCGGAAGCGCTTGGTGACTCCGCGGACGTCGAGAAGCGTGGTCATTCGCGCCCCTCCGGAATGCCGAGCTTCTTCTTCAGCCAGGGCCAGACGCCGTTCGGCGCGTACCAGATGATGACCATCAGGGCGGCGCCGTAGAAGACGAGGTTGACGCCGGGAATGGCGCGGCCGGCGATCTTCTCGACGAGGGCGATGAGCGTCTGGCCGAGGGGGGTCAGGATGAAGGCGCCGAGGATGGGCCCGAACAGGGTGCCGAGGCCGCCGATGATGGGCGCCAGGATCATCTCGATGGAGCGGGCGATGTCGAAGGTCTGACTGGGGAAGAGGTTGTTCTGGTAGAAGGCGTAGACGACGCCGGCCACCGCGGTCATGGCGGCCGAGAGCACCACCGCCGCCATCTTGGCGCGGAAGACGTCGATGCCGAGAGCCCGGGCCGCCTCGGCGTCCTCGCGCACGGCCAGCCAGGCATGGCCGAGCTTCGAACGACGGAGCGCAGCGCAGACGAGGAAGGCCACGATCATCATGGCGAGGCCGACATAGTAGAACAGCATCGGTCCGCCGCGCAGGTTCACGGGGCTCGCCGTGGCTGAGACGGGAATGAAGAAGCCGGCGGCCCCGCCGACGAAGGACCAGTTGTCGAAGCCGATGCGTGCGACCTCGGCGAAGGCGATGGTCAAAAGGGCGAAATAGACGCCCTCGATGCCGAAGCGGAAGCCGAGCCAGCCGATAACCGCGCCGAAGGCCATGGCGACCACCATGGCGGGAACGATGGCGATGGCCGGCGAGATGCCGAACTTCACCCAGAGCAGCGCGCCGATATAACCGCCGAGGCCGACATAGAGCGCATGGCCGAGGGAGAGCTGGCCGCAGAAGCCCATCATGATGTTCCAGGCCTGGCCGACGGTGGCGAACCAGAAGATCAGGAAGAAGACCGACAGCAGGTAGCGGTCGAGCATGACGGGCGCGACCAGCAGAACGGCGACGAGGGCGGCGAGGAGCAGGAGGGCGCGCCGCGGCGCCTCCTCGGCGAGCCGCGCAAGGGGTGCGAAGGGGTTCATGCCCGCCTCCCGAGAAGGCCCTGGGGCCGCAGCGCGAGGACGAGGACGAGCAGGCCGAAGGAGGCCATGGTCTTCATCGAGGGGGCGATGAGGACGGAGGCCATGGCCTCGGCGATGCCGATGAGCAGGCCGCCGACGATGGCGCCGGTCATGGAGCCCATGCCGCCGATGATGACGATGGTGAAGGCGAGCAGCGTGAAGGCCGGCGCGATCATCGGGGTGGCGTCGGTCAGCGTCACCATCAGTGCGCCGGCGGCGCCGACACAGGCGAGGCCGAGACCGAAGGTGAGCGCGTAGAGCTTCTTCACGTCGAGGCCGACCACGGCGGCGCCGACGAGATTGTCGGCACAGGCGCGGATGGCGACGCCCGTGTCGGTGAAACGGAAGAAGGCGAAGAGGAGGGAGGCCACCGCGAGAGCGGCGATGGCGGCATAGACGCGGACCTTGTCGACGATGATGGCGCCGATCTCCCAGCTGTCGAACGAGTAGGAGAGATTGGCGCTGCGGGCATCCGGCCCGAAGATCATCAGCGTGCCGTTGACCATGATGATGGCGAGGCCCACCAGCAGGATGAACTGCTCATGCTCCGGGCGTGAGACGAAGGGGTTGATGAGCGTGCGCTGCAGGCCGTAGCCGATGACGAAGAAGGCCAGGGCAATGGGCAGCATCGACAGGAAGGGATCGATCCCGAACGAGCGGAACAGCACGAAGGCGGCATACATCGCCACCACGGCGAACTCGCCATGGGCGAAATTGACGACGCGGACGACGCCGAAGATCACCGACAGGCCGAGCGCCATCAGGCCGTAGACGAGGCCCGTCAGGACGCCCTGGACGAGTACGTTTGCGTAGAGCGACCAGAACATGTGCGGCGGGGGTTCCGAACCGAGTGAATGGCGGCAGTTAACCCGTCGTCGCCGCCGGGGCAACAGGTGTGCAGGCATGGCGGCGACGCTGCCCCATGCTCAGCGATCGGTTTCGATCACGTCGCCCTTCAGCCAGTCCGAGCAGACCACGCCCGCGACAGCGGTGCCGCGTTCATCCCGCGCCTGAAACCGGGTCGCATCCTTGCCCAGGCCGCAACGAAACCAGGCCATGCCGAGGATACGCACCTCGGTATGGCCCGTGTCGTTCAACTTGCGGCGGGCGCGGTCCTCGTTCGAGCAGCCCGCGAGCAGGAGACCGCAGCCGAGGACCGCGATCATCTGCCGCAATTGGCTGGAGCGACTCAGCTCCGGCCCTGCCAGGCCGGCAGCGGGAGGACCGGCTCGGCGAGCGCCACGTCCTTCGGCAGGACGACGGTGGGCACCCGCTTGAGGTTCTGCACGAGGGCCGAGCCGATGTTGGGATTCTGGCCCTTGGCATCGAAGGTGATCGGCCCGCCGATCATCACGTGCTCGGGGATGCTGGTGGCCTTCACCGCCTCCATCAGCTGCGGGCCGTTGGTGGTGCCGGCCCGCTTGAAGGCGTCGGCGGCGATCAGCAGGCCCTCGAAGGCGAAGCCGGCATTGAAACTGTCCACTGCGAAACGGTTGTTGGGGTTCGCCTTGGCGAAAGCCTTCTCGAAGGCCTGCGTCATGTTCGACTTGGGGTTCGCCCAGGGCAGGCCGAACAGGACGAAATCGGCCAGCGGGCCGAGCGCCTGGTAGAATTCCTCGTCGTAGAAGCCGGGCGAACCGGGCGAGATGATCGCCTTCGGCTGGAAGCGCTGGCGCACCATGTCGCGCACCATCTTGATGGCGTCGGAAGCGCGGGTGACGCACATGACGAGGTCGGGGTTGAGGGAGCGGATCTTGGTGACCTCGACCGAAAGATCCTGGGCGCGGGGGTCGTAGGCGATCTTCTCGACGAGCTCGATCGGCAGGCCGACGCGCGGCCAGATGGCGTCCATGGCGTTGCGCTGGGCGGTGCCGAAGGTGTCGTTGGCGTGCAGGAACACCGCCTTCTCGAACTTGATCGACTTGGCGTCCATCACGTCCTTGATGAGGCGCAGGCCGTTGGTGACGAGCTGGCCGCCGGTCTGGAAGTTGCGGACGAGGAACTTGTAGCCCTGCTCGGTGATCTGCGGGGCGGCGGCGACGTTGACCACGAAGGGCACCTGGCGCTGCTCCGTCACCTGGGCGATGGCGAGGGTGTGGCCGGAATCGAAGGCGCCGGTGAGCACGTGGCAGCCGTCGTTGATGGCGCGCTCGGCCTGGGTGCGGGCGACGTCGGCGTTCGACTCGGTGTCGATGTGGACGATCTCGACGTTGTAGCCGAGCTCCTTCAGGAGCTCCGGCGCCGCGAGCACGCCGCGATGCATGGACTGGCCGGCCTGGGCGAAGAAGCCGGAGCGCGGCAGCAGCGAGCCGATCTTCAGCGTCTGGCCCTGCGCCCTGACCACGGCCGGGGACAGGAGGGTGGCGGCGGCAGCGCCCGCCATGACGGTGCGTCGGGTGAAACGGGTCTTTTCGGTCATGTTGTCCTCCCACGGTCCGCGGCCGGGCCGCGAGATGGCGGCGATCTTAGCCAAAAGCCGCCGGAGGGGAAGGCGGGCGCGACGCATGGTCCCTCCCCCCGAAAGAAGCGGCGCGTCAGGCCGGCGTCTTGTGCTCGAAGCGGCAGATGTCGGCGATGAGGCATCGCGGGCAGTCGGGCTTCGCCGCCTTGCAGACGTAGCGCCCGTGCAGGATCAGCCAGTGGTGGGCATGGAGCCTGTAGGCGTCCGGCACGACCTTCTCGAGGCCAAGTTCGACGGCGAGCGGCGTCTTGCCGACGGCGAGGCCGGTGCGGTTGGCGACGCGGAAGAGATGGGTGTCGACCGCGATGGTGGGCATGCCGAAGGCCATGTTGAGGACGACGTTGGCCGTCTTGCGGCCGACACCGGGGAGCTTCTCGAGCGCCTCGCGGTCGGCGGGAACCTCGCCGCCATGCTCGGCGATGAGCCGCTGCGACAGCGCGATGACGTTCTTCGCCTTGGTGCGGAAGAGCCCGATGGTCTTGATGTAGCCGATCAGCGCCTCCTCGCCGAGGGCGACCATCTTTTCCGGCGTGTCGGCGACCTTGAACAAGGATCGCGTCGCCTTGTTGACCCCGACGTCGGTCGCCTGGGCCGAGAGCGCCACCGCGACGAGCAGCGTGTAGGCGTTGACGCTCTCGAGTTCACCCTTCGGCTCGGGCGTAACCTCGTGGAAGCGGAAGAAGATCGCCTCGATCTCAGCCGGCGTCAGCCGGTCGCGCTTGCGCCGCTTGGCTGCGGCTTTCGCCGCCGCGACATTGGCGATGGCCTTGGCGGGGCGCTTCGGCGGCGCCTTCGCCACGCGGGTGCGGTTTGACTTGAGGGGAGTGGTCGGAGCGCGCATGGAGGTCGTATAGTCGCAGGTGATGAGCAGCGGCAACATAGACACGGCCACGGTGACCGACGGCGCGGAGGACGCGCCGCTCTTCGCCGCCCTCCTGACCCCGCACCGGTCGATGGGCTGGCCCGGCTTCATCGCCGTCATGACGGCGGTGGGGGCGGTCAATCTCGTCGGCGCGGTCATCTTCACATCCATCGGCGCCTGGCCCGTCCTGCCCTTCCTGGGGCTGGACGTGCTCGTCATCTTCCTCGCCTTCCGCGCCAACTACCGCCACGCGCGCGCCTTCGAGGAGGTCATCGTCACGCCGACCGAGATCAGGATCCGCAAGGTGACCTGGCACGGCCATGCGCGCGAATGGCGGTTCAATCCGGCCTGGACCCGGCTGCACCAGATGCGTGACGAGGAGGACGGGCAGGTGCTCGGTCTGACCCTCGACGAGGGCCGCCGCCGGCTGGACATCGCCACCTTCCTGCCGCCCGTGGAGCGCGAGGGCTTCGGCAAGGCGCTGACGGTGGCGCTGGCGGAGGCCCGGCGGGGCCCGGTGCGCACCCATTTCGACTGAGACGACGGGACGGGGACACATGGCAGGATCGGTGGATCGCGTCAGGGCGGCGCTGCGGGATGCCGGGCACGACGACACCATCGTCGCCTTCCCCGCCAGCACGCGCACGGCGGCGGAAGCGGCGGCGGCGGTGGGGTGCGCGGTGGCGCAGATCGTCAAGTCGCTGGTGTTTCGCGCCGGCGAGCGGCCGATCCTGGTGATCGCCTCCGGCGCCAACCGGGTCGACACGGCGAAGGTTTCTGGGCTGGTCGGCATGGCGGTGGAGCGGCCGGATGCGGGCTGGGTGCGGCAGGTGACGGGCTTCGCCATCGGCGGCGTCGCCCCGGTCGGCCACGTGACCCCGCCGCTGGTGCTGATCGACGCGGACCTCGCCGCCCTCGACCCGATCTGGGCGGCGGCGGGTTCGCCCAACGCGGTGTTCCGCACGCGCTTTTCCGACCTCCTGGCGCTCAGCGGGGGGACGGTCGCCGCCATCGCCGAATAGCGCGCGACCACTGAGGAATCGGGTGGCCGCAGGCGAGGCCATGGCCCACAGTCGCGCCAGTTCGCCACCGGAGCCGTCCCCATGCTCAACGTCGTCCAGCTCGAACAGCACGGCCGCCCGATCCGCCTCAGCGAGGCCGCCGACGACTACGAGGTCGTCCGCCGGACCCTCGCCTTCATCACCGACCACTGGCGCCGCCAGCCCTCGGTGGAGGAGATGGCCGGTCATGTGGGCCTGTCCCCGGGCCACCTGCACCACCTGTTCCGCCGCTGGGCCGGCCTGACGCCCAAGGACTTCCTGCAGGCGATCACGCTGGACGCGGCGCGCGCCCTGCTGCGTGACGAAGCGAGCGTCCTCGATACCGCCTATGAGGTCGGCTATTCCGGCCCGGGGCGACTGCATGACCTCTTCGTCACCCACGAGGCCCTGTCGCCGGGCGAATTCAAGACCGGCGCGGCGGGCGTCACCATGCGCTACGGCTTCCACCCCTCGCCCTTCGGCCTCGCCATCGTGGTGGCGACCGACCGGGGCCTCGCCGGCCTCGGCTTCTGCGAGCCCGGCGGCGAGCCCTCGGCGCTGGCCGACATGCAGGGGCGCTGGCCGAAAGCCACCTTCGTCGAGGATGCGGCGGCGACCGCCCCGCTGGCGCACCGGGTGTTCGATCCCGCCGCCTGGACGGGTGAGCAACCCCTGCGCGTCTGCCTCATCGGCACCGATTTCGAGGTGAGGGTCTGGGAGACGCTCCTGCGCATCCCCATGGGCAAGGCGACGACCTATTCCACCATCGCGAACCACATCGGCCGGCCGACCGCGGCGCGGGCGGTGGGCGCGGCGGTGGGCAAGAACCCCATTTCCTTCGTCGTGCCCTGCCACCGCGTGCTCGGGCGCTCCGGGGCGCTGACAGGCTATCACTGGGGCCTGACGCGCAAGCAGGCCATGCTCGGCTGGGAGGCCGGGCATACGGGGTGAGGCGTGGCCGCGGGGATATTCTGCCTCAGAAGAGGCTCTCCCTCTCCGTCATGGCCGGGCTTGTCCCGGCCATCCACGACTTGAACACGACCGTTGCTGAATGAAGTCATGGATGCCCGGGCCAAGCCCGGGCATGACGAAAAGGGCGGTGCCCATCCGCACGCCCCATGCCTCCCCTGCCCGCCCGCCGCTGGATTTCCCGCGGCACCCGGCTAGAAGGGCGGCGTGACCAGCGCCCTCCCCGCCTCGCCTGTCGTGACCCACCGCCGCGTGCTCGCCATCGCGGTGCCGATGATCTTCGCCCATGTGACGACGCCGCTGCTCGGCATCGTCAGCGCCACCGCCATCGGGCGGCTCGGCGATCCGACGGCGCTGGCCGCCGTCGCCCTCGGCGCGGTGGTCATCGACGTCCTGTTCTGGGCCTTCGCCTTCCTGCGGATGGGCACGATCGGGCTCACCGCCCAGGCCGTCGGGCGCGCCGACGACGTGGAACGACGCGCCGTCATCGCCCGCGCCCTCATCCTCGCCGTGGCGCTCGGGGCGGCGCTGATCGTCCTGCAGAAGCCGCTGCTGTTCCTGTTCTTCACCGCCATGGGCGCATCGCCGGCGGTCACCGCCGCCGCCGACACCTATGTCTCGGTCCGCCTGTGGTCGGCGCCGGCGGTCTTCGTCAATTTCGCCGTGCTCGGCTGGCTCATCGGCCAGGCGCGGACCGTCACCGGCCTCGTCCTGCAGATCGTCATCAACGTCGCCAACATGGCGCTGACGGTCGTCTTCGTTTCCGTCCTCGGCCTCGGCATCACGGGAGCCGCGACCGCCAATGCGCTGGCCGAATATGGCGGGGCCGCCGTCGGCCTCGTGGTGGTCATGGCCTCGCTCGGCTGGCGCTTCGCCGTGCCCTGGCGGATCGTCCTCGACCGGGCGCGGATCCTGCGCACCATCGCCATCAATCGCGACATCATGATCCGCACCGCGGCGCTCGTCGGGTCCTTCGCCTTCTTCACCCGGCAGGGCGCGGTCGGCGGCGACACGGTGCTCGCCGCCAACGCCATCCTGATGAACTTCGTCGGCGTGGTCGCCTTCTTCCTCGACGGTTTCGCCACCTCCGCCGAGCAGCTCGGCGGCCAGGCCGTGGGGGCCCGGGACGAGAAGGCCTTCCGCCGCGCCGTCTGGCTGTCGAGCCTGTGGGCCATCGTCTTCGGCACGCTCGCCTCCATCGCCTTCTTCACCGGCGGAGCGCAGGCCATCGACCTCGTCTCGACCTCGGAGGCCGTCAGGGCGGAGGCGCGGCGCTTCCTGCCCTACATGGCGCTGACGCCCTTTACCGGCGTCATGGCCTTCCTGCTCGACGGTGTCTTCATCGGCGCGACCTGGAGCGTCGCCATGCGCAACTGCATGCTGGCGGCGGCCGCGACCTTCGTCGCCGCGTGGTGGCTGCTCTCCCCCTACGGCAATGACGGATTGTGGATCGCCTATCTCGTCATGCAGGCGGTGCGCGGCCTCTATCTCGGCCTCGCCATGCCCGGCCTGATGCGCGCCACCTTCAGGTGAGGCGCCAGTCGGCGTTGCCCGTGCCGACGAGATCCGCGACCGAAGCCACCCGCTCGCGCATCATCCGGTGCACGAGCCCCTGCTTGATCTCGCCGACCAGGCCGAAACCTTTGAACACCAGGCCCGAATAGAGCTGCACCAGCGTCGCGCCGGCGGCGATCTTGGCATAGGCGTCCTCGGCGGAGGCGACGCCGCCGACGCCGACCAGCGGGAACTGGCCTTCGACCCGCCGCCAGGCCTCCGCCAGCATGGCGGTGGAGCGGGCGAAGAGCGGCCGGCCCGACAGGCCGCCGGTCTCCTTCGCCGTCGCCTGGTCCTTCAGGCTCGCCGGGCGGTCGATCGTCGTGTTGGAGACAATCATGCCGTCGATACCGCGGCGGCGGCTCACCGCCACCATGTCGTCGAGCCCCTCCAGCGACAGGTCCGGCGCGATCTTGACCAGGATGGGCTTGCCGGGAGCGGCGGCGTCACGGGCTTCGACGCAGCGCGCCAGCACCTCGTCGAGGAAGCTCGCCTGCTGCAGGTCGCGCAGGCCCGGCGTGTTGGGCGAGGAGACGTTGACGGAGAGATAGGAGACGTGGGGCGCCAGCTTCTCCACCAGCAGGCCGTAGTCGGCGACGCGGTCGACGGAGTCCTTGTTAGGGCCGATGTTGACGCCGACGATGCCGCCGCGGCGCGACCGCTCCGCGAGGCGACGGGCGATCACATCGACGCCGTCGGAATTGAGGCCGTAGCGGTTGATGATCGCCTCGTCCGGGACGAGGCGGAAGGCGCGGGGCTTCGGATTGCCGGGCTGCGGCTTCGGCGTGACGCCGCCGACCTCGACGAAGCCGAAGCCGAGGCGCAGCGCCGCGTCAGGCACCTCCGCGTGCTTGTCGAAACCGGCGGCGAGGCCGACCGGGTTCGGGAAGCTCAGGCCGAAGGCGGAGACTGCGAGGCGCGGATCATCCGCACCGCAGTTGGGCAGCGGCAGGGTCTTCAGAGCCGCAATGGCGAGGTTGTGGCCCGTCTCTGGATCGGTGGCGAGGAGGACCGGGCGGGCGAGGCGCGAGGCGAGGGAGAGCAGGGACATGAGCGCGTTCTGGCACCGCGCGGCGAGGCCGGCAAGGGTGTTCCGTCTCATTCGCAGCGTCGTTCAGGATCTCCACCCCTGACCCCTCCCCTCCCCCCGCTTGCGGAGGGGAGGGGTCAGGGGTGGGGGGGCAGAGGACCTGAAGATCAGATCCGCACGATCTTGGCGTCCACCGGCCATTCCAGCGTCTTCAACGCCTGGGCGAGGTCCTCGATCAGGTCGTCCGGGTCCTCGAGGCCGACCGAGAGGCGCAGCAGCCCGTCGGTGATGCCCATTTCCAGCTTCTCGGCCGGCGTGAAACGGTCATGGGTGGTCGTCGGCGGATGAGTGATGAGGCTCTTGGAATCGCCGAGATTGTTGGAGATCTTGATGATGTTCAGCGCGTTGGCGACGCGGAAGGCGCCGGCCTTGCCGCCCTCGACCTCGAAGGCGATCAGCGTCGAGCCGCCGCGCATCTGGCGCTGGGCGATCTCGTATTGCGGATGGTCCTTGCGGCCGGGATAGAGAACCCTGGTGATGCCCGGCAGTTCGGCGAGGGCATCGGCGATCTTCGCCGCGCTGGTCGTCTGGCGCTCGACGCGCAGCGGCAGGGTCTCCAGGCTCTTCAGCACCACCCAGGCGTTGAACGGGCTCATGGCCGGGCCGGTCTGGCGCAGGTACTGGTAGACGTTGTCCTGGATGAACTGCTTCGAGCCGAGGATGACGCCGCCGAGGCAGCGGCCCTGCCCGTCGATGTGCTTGGTGGTGGAATAGACCACGCAGTCCGCGCCGAGCTCCAGCGGGCTCTGCATCATCGGCGTGGCGAAGACGTTGTCGACGGTGACCTTGATGCCGCTCTTCTTGGCGATCGCGACGATGGCGGCGATGTCATAGACCTCGAGCGTCGGGTTGGTCGGGCTCTCGAGGAAGAAAACCTTCGTGTTCGGCCGGACCGCCGCTTCCCACTGGGCGAGGTCGGCGCCGTCGACCAGGGTCGACTGGACGCCGAAGCGCGGCAGCAGAGTCTCGATGATGTAGCGGCAGGAGCCGAACAGCGCCTTGCAGGCGACCACATGGTCGCCGGCCGAGAGCTGGCCGAACATGGCCGCATTCACCGCCGCCATGCCCGTGGCGGTGGCCTTGGCGGCCTCAGCGCCTTCAAGCAGGGCGATGCGGTCCTCGAACATCTGGACCGTCGGGTTGGAGAAGCGGGCGTAGATGAAGCCGGCATCCGTGCCCTTGAAGCGGGCCTCGGCCTGCTCGGCACTGTCGTAGACATGGCCCTGGGTGAGGAAGAGGGCTTCCGACGTCTCGCCGAATTCGGAGCGGAGCGTGCCGCCGTGGACGAGGCGGGTGGCGGGCCGCACGCGGGAGGGGTCAAAGGGCTTCTTCATCGCATCGCTCCTCGTGGCGCGGCGGCGGGACACTTGTCCCCCGAAAAAACAGAACCCGACCTGGCAAAAGCCGAGGCCGGGTTGATCCCGTGCGCCCGGCCTTTTAGCGAATTGTTTAGCGTGGTTCGCAAGCCGGCCGGCCAAATCTCCACGTCGTGGCGAGCGTGGTAGGGCGGCGGCGCGCAGGCGTCAAGAGGTTTGTTCGTTTTGACGAACGTTTCGTTCGTCGGAGTTGGGGCGCATGCTGGACGGAACGATTCAGGGCATTCTGCCGGCGCAGGCGATCGAGGAACTGGTGGCGCGCGGCGCCATCCGTATCGCGCGGGCGCTCGACACCGACCAGGTGCAGCCGGCCTCCCTCGACCTGCGCCTCGGCACCCGCGCCTACCGTATTCGCGCGAGCTTCCTGCCCGGCCCCAACACGATCGTCGCCGACCGGCTGCAGTCCGTCGCGCTGCACGAGATCGACCTCACCCGCGGCGCCGTGCTGGAGACAGGCTGCGTCTATCTGGTCGAGCTGATGGAGGGGCTGGCGCTCCGCGGCGGCATTTCCGCCACCGCCAATCCGAAGAGCTCGACCGGCCGTCTCGACGTCTTCACCCGCGTCATCCTCGACCGCGCCCAGGCCTTCGACACGATCCCGGCCGACTACGAGGGGCCGCTCTATCTCGAGGTCTCGCCGCAGACCTTCCCGATCCTCGTGCGCGCGGGCTCGCGCCTGTCGCAGATCCGCTTCCGCCGCGGCCGCGCCGACCTGACGCTCGACGAGGTCAACGTCCTGCAGGAGACCGAACGGCTGGTGGATACCGGCACGCCGGTGGTCGGGCCGGTCGGCATCGCGGTGACGATCGACCTTCTCGGCGAGGCCTGGGGCGGGCTTCTCGGCTACCGCGCCAAGCGCCATTCCAGCGTCATCGACGTCGACAAGAAGGCCGCCCACGACGTGCTCGACTTCTGGGAGCCGATCCAGGAGCGCGGCAAGGGCGAGATGATCCTCGACCCCGACGAGTTCTACATCCTCGCCTCGAAGGAGGCGGTGGTCGTGCCGCCGGACTATGCGGCGGAGATGCTGCCCTTCGACCCGCTGGTCGGCGAATTCCGCGCGCACTATGCCGGCTTCTTCGACCCCGGCTTCGGGCATGCCGCGGCGGGGGGCAAGGGCGCCCGCGCTGTGCTGGAGGTGCGCTCGCGCGAGGTGCCCTTCATCCTCGAACACGGGCAGATCGTGGCGCGGCTCGTCTACGAGCGCATGACCGAGCGGCCGAAGAGCCTCTACGGACAGATGGGCTCGAACTACCAGGCGCAGGGCCTGAAGCTGTCGAAGCATTTCCGGTAAGTCACCGCGCCTCAAGGCCCCTCACCCTTGCCCTCTCCCCGCAGGCGGGTAGAGGGCGACTTCGGCCGCGAGTGCGTCGCGTCGGCCGGGCCAGGCCCGACCCATCGATAAAAGGCGGCACGCTGGTAAAGCCTCTCCCCGCGTGCGGGGAGAGGGCAAGGGTGAGGGCCAGTCAGCACCCAGAGGCCCGCGCCCTCACACCCCCGACAGCTGCTGCTCCACCAGCCGCGCGAAGCAGCTCGCGCCGATCGGCAGCAGCTCGTCGTTGAAGTCGTAGTGCCCGTTGTGGACCGGCACGGCCTTGTGGGTGTCGGTTACCTGCCCCAGCAGCATGAAGGCGCCGGGCGCCTTCTCCAGATAGTAGGCGAAGTCCTCGCCGGCGGTGAGCGAGGGCAGGTCGGTCTTGATGAGGTCGTCGCCTACCACGTCGCGGGCCGCCGCCTCGAAGGCGGAGGCCTCCTCGGCCGTGTTGATGGTCGGCGGATAGGAGCGCTTGTAGTCGAGGATCAGTTCGACCCCGTGGGCGGCGCAGAGGCCCTGCACCGTCTGGTGGAAGAGCTCGTCCATGGCCTTGCGGGTTGCAGGCTTCAGCGTGCGGATGGTGCCGGACATGGTCACCGTCTCGGGGATGACGATCTGCGAGGTGCCGGCGTGGAACATGCCGATGGAAAGCACCACCGTGTCGTGCGGATCCATGCGGCGGCTGACGAGGTTCTGCAGCGCGCCATAGATCTGCACCGCGCAGGGGAGCGGGTCGAGCCCGCGATGCGGCTGGGCGGCGTGGCTGGAGCGGCCCTTGACGGTGATGGTGAAGTAGTCGACGGCGGCAAGCACCGTACCGGGGCGGATGGCGGCGGTGCCCAGCGGCAGGTCCCAGGCATTGTGGATGCCGTAGACCTGGTCGCAGGGGAATTTCTCGAAGAGCCCGTCGCGCAGCATCTCCGCCGCGCCCGTGAGTCCCTCCTCGGCCGGCTGGAAGATGAGGTGGACCGTGCCGGAGAAGTTGCGCGTTTCGGCGAGATAGCGCGCGGCGCCGAGCAGCATGGTGGTGTGGCCGTCATGGCCGCAGGCATGCATGCGGTTCTCGTAGGTGCTCCTGTAGGGCAGATGGTCGTTGAACTCCGGCATGGGCAGCGCGTCCATGTCGGCACGCAGGCCGATCTTGCGGTTGCCCGGCCTGCCATGGATGACGCCCATGATGCCGGTCTTGCCGAAGCCGCGATGCACCTCAATGCCCCAGGACTCCAGCTTCTCGGCGACGATGCCGGAGGTGCGGACCTCCTCGAAGCCGATCTCCGGATGGGCGTGGAAATCGCGGCGCCATTCCGTCATTTCGGGGTGGAATTCGGCAATGCGATCGATGACGGCCATGGCATGGGTCCCGGGTGGCGAATGGAGCCGAGAAGGCTAGCCCGCGCGGGCGGGAAGGCAATCCCCGGGGTGCAGCGCAGCCCTGCGGGGCGGCGGGTCAGGCCTCCCCCGTGCGCAGGCAGGGATCGGCGTCGAACTCGGCGGCGAAGAAGTCGAGCGCCACCCTCACCTTGCCGGGCAGGTAGCGCCGCGAGGGATAGATGCCGCTGATCGGCTGGGAGGGCAGCGCGAAATCCTGCAACAGCGCCACCAGCCGGCCGTCCTCGATCTCACCGTCGACGAAGTGCCAGCTCGGCACGTAGCCGATCCCCAGCCCTTCGAGGACGCAGGCACGCACCGCCTCCGTGTTGTTGACGTGGACGGGACCCGCGACCGGCACGGACAGCGGCCCCTCGGGGATCGCGAAGCCCCAGGTCGCCCCGGTGAGCAGCCGGTCGTAGACGATGCAGTCGTGATCGGCGAGATCGCGCGGGTGGGCAGGCACCCCGCGGGCCGCGACATAGGAGGGCGCGGCGACGACGACACGCCGCGAGGTGCCGAGGCGCCGTGCGACGAGGCCGCTGTCGCGCCCCTCGCCGACGCGGATCGCGAGGTCGATGCCCTCCTCGACGAGGTCGGAGAAGCCGTCGTTCATGATCAGCGCGATGTCGATGTCGGGATAGCGGGCGCGGAAGCGTGGCAGGCGCGGAATGACATGCAGCCTGCCGAAGACGCCGGCGCAGGCGAGCCTGAGCAGGCCCGAAGGCTTGCCGCGGCGGCGGCCGACGGCGCTTTCCGCCTCGGCGGCGGCCTCCAGCGTCCTGAGCGCATGGTCGTAGAACAGCCGGCCGTCGTCGGTGAGCGTCAGGGCGCGGGTCGTGCGCTGGAACAGAAGACAGCCCAGGTGGTCCTCGAGCTGGGCGATCTGGCGCGAGACGGTCGGCTGCGAGCTGTTCATCTCCCGGGCGACGGCGGTGAACGATCCCGCCTCGACGGTGCGCGCGAAGGTTCGGAACAGCGCGAGGATGTCGGACATTCATCCATCATGCGGATGAATGTTCTGCGATCAAGCCCCGTTATCGGAGGAACACAAATACCGCAGTCTCCTGCCCGTAGGACGGACCTCCGTCACGCGCCCTTACAGGAGACCTCCCATGACGATGTTCCCCGTTCCCTCCCGCAACGACGTCAGCGCGCAGAACCAGGCGATCTTCGACCAGCTCAAGGGCAAGCTCGGCATGGTGCCGAACCTCTATGCGACGCTCGCCCATTCCGAACATGCGCTCGCCAGCTATCTCGCCTTCCAGAATGCGAAGTCCTCGCTCAACGCCAAGGCGCGTGAGGTCGTCAACCTCGTCGTCAGCCAGGTCAACGACTGCTCCTACTGCCTCGCGGCACACACGGTGATCGGCGGGATGGTCGGCTTCACGCCCGAACAGATCCTGGAGGTCCGCAGCGGCCGCGCCTCCTTCGACGCCAGGCTGGACGCACTGGCGCGGCTCGTCGGCGACATCGCCCTCCGGCGCGGCCATGCCGACCCGGCCCTCGTCGATGCCTTCCTCGTCGCCGGCTGGACGCGCGAGAACCTGGTCGATGCCATCGTCGTCATCGGCGACAAGACCGTCACCCACTACCTGCACGGGACGACCCGGGTGCCGGTGGACTTCCCGGCCGCTCCCCCCCTGCCGCAGGCCATGGCCGCCGCCTGAGTCCACAGCCGGCGGCGCGCCGGAGCGTTTTCGACCTGAATTCCCGGGAGACCTCATCATGACCCTTCAGACCCAACTCGATGGCTTCCGCTCCGGCTGGGAAGGCCGCGTCGGGCCGGCTACCGCCGATCTCGTTGCCGGCGACATCGAGGCCCTGCGCGCCACCGGCATCCTCGACCGCGTGGCGAAGCCGGGCGACGGCTGGCCGCAGGCCGAGGGCCTCGTCGACCAGCACGCCCGTCCCTTCGATCTCGTGGGCCTCGCCGCGGCACGACCTGTCGTCGCGACCTTCTACAGGGGCGGCTGGTGCCCCTATTGCAACCTGGAACTGCGCGCGTATCAGGCGATCCTCGGTGACATCAGGGCGGCGGGAGCAGAGCTCGTCGCCGTGTCGCCGGAACTGCCGGACCATTCACTGTCGACGGCCGAGAAGAACGACCTCTCCTTCACCGTCCTCTCCGACGTGGGCGGTGCGCTCGCCACGGCGCTCGGCATCCGCTTCCCGCTCTCCGATGCGGTTCGTCCGTTTTACGAGAAGGCCGGCCATGCCCTGCCCGAGCGCAACGGCGACGGGGCCTGGACGCTGCCGCTGCCGGCAACCTTCATCATCGACCGCGGCGGCGTGATCGGCGCGGCCTTCGTGGAGGTCGACTATCGCCGCCGGCCCGATCCGGCCGCCGTTCTGGCCGCGCTGCAGGACCGCACCGCGGCGGCCGCCTGAGCCGTTCCCCTTCACGCCTTGCCACCGGACAATCCAATGACACTCCTCATGCAGCAGACGCCGCCCTCCGTCGGCCGTATCCGCGGCGCCTTCGGGGGCATCACGCCCGAGTGGCGGGGCCTTGCGCTGGGCGCCTCCGCCGCCCTGATCTGGGGGCTCTACCTGGCGCTGGCGCGCCAGGGGGTGAGCGCCGGCCTGTCGCCCGTCGACATCGCCGCCTTCCGCTATGTAACGGCCGGTCTCGTCATGCTGCCCTGGCTGTGGGTCGGCTGGCGGCAGGTGCGCGACATCGGCCTCTGGCGCTCGCTGGTGCTGACCGCGCTCGCCGGGCCGCCCTTCATCCTGTTCGGGGTCGGCGGCTATCTCTATGCGCCGCTCGCCCACGGCGCGGTCATTCAGCCGGCGGTGGTGACCGTGCTGAGCATGGTGCTCACTGCGCTCGTCCTCGGGGAGCGGCCGACGCCTGCCCGGATCGTCGGCGTGACCGTCATCATCGCCGGCATCGTCGTCATCGCCGGGCCGGGATTGCTCGCGGGCGGCTCGATCGCTCCCCTTGGGGACGCGATGTTCGCAACGGCGGGAGCGCTCTGGGCGGTGTTCACGCTGCAGTCGCGGCGCTGGCAGGTGCCGCCCGTCGCCGGAACGGCGGCGGTATCGATCCTGGCGGGGGCCGTGATGGCGCCGGTCGCTCTCCTCACCCAGGGCCTCGACCATTACGTGGCGCTGCCGGCCTCGACGCTCGCCGCCCAGATCCTCGTCCAGGGTGTGCTGACCGGCGTCGTCTCGGTGATCGCCTATACGAGCGCCGTCCGCCTCATCGGCCCGGCGCGGGCGGCGATCTTCCCGGCGCTGGTGCCCGCCTCGGCCATCCTCGTGGGTGTCCCGGTCACTGGCGAGTGGCCAACCGCGCTGCAGATCACCGGCCTCGTCACCGTGTCGGCAGGCCTGCTAATCGCCATCGGCGTGCTCCGCCTGCGCCAGCCCCGCTAGCGGCGCGGCCCGAGCGGGATCGGCACGCGGCGGCCGTCGACGGTCGCATGGGCGAAGGCGAGGCCGAAGACCTCGCCGAGCACCCCGTCCGACAGCGCCTCGTCAGGCGGGCCGATCGCCTTCAGACGGCCGTCGTGCAGCACGGCGACCTGATCGGCGAAGCGGGCGGCGAGCGCGAGGTCGTGCAGGACGGCGACGACGATCCGGCCCTCGGCCGCCACCTGCCGCAACAGGCCGAGCACGGCGAGCTGGTGGGCGGGGTCGAGAGCGGCGGTCGGCTCGTCCGCGAGGAGGAGTTGCGCTTCGGTGGCGAGCACGCGGGCAAGCATGACCCGGGCCCGCTCGCCGCCCGAGAGTTCGGTGACGAGGCGCGCCGCAAAGCCGGCGAGGCCGAGGCGGTCGAGGGCCGCATCCACGGCCCTGCTATCCTCGGCCGTGGCGCCGGAGAAGGGATCGCCGTGGGGCAGCCGGCCGAGAAGGACGGCGTCTCGCACCCCGAGGGCCCATGCGAATTCCGAGCGCTGCGGCAGGTAGGCAATGCGACGGGCCCGGATGACGGGAGAACCAACCCTCAGGTCCTCGCCGCCGAGGGCGATGGCGCCGGTGCAGGGCGCCAGGCCGGCCACGGCGCGCAGGAGGCTGGTCTTGCCGGCACCGTTGGGGCCGACCACTGTGAGGAGCGTGCCGGCGGGCACGGCGAGCGACACCTCGCGCAGCACCGGACGGCCGCCGAGCGTGACCGAGAGCCGGTCGAGGACGAGGCCGCTCATGCCTCCTCCTCCGCGCGGCGCGTGCGGAGGATGCGCCAGAGGAAGAAGGGCACGCCGACGAGGGCCGTGACGACGCCGGTCTTGATCTCGGTGGTGGCGGGGACGAGGCGCACCAGCGTGTCCGCGGCGGTCAGCAGGGCCGCACCGGCGAGGGCCGCGGGCAGGAGGATGCGAGCGGGATCGGAACCGACCGCGCGGCGCACCAGATGCGGCGCGACGAGCCCCACGAAGCCGATGGCGCCCGTCACCGAGACGGCGGCGCCGACGCCCAGCGCCAGCCCGCCAGCGACAACGAGGCGGCTGCGGGCGACGTTCGCGCCGAGGCTCGCCGCCACCTCCTCGCCGAGGGTGAGAGCGCGGTAGGCTCGCGCCTGCGAGGCGAGCAGCAGGGCGCCGAGCGCCATGAAGGGTCCGGCGAGGGCGAGGTGGATCACCGAGCGGTCCTCCAGCGAGCCGAGCAGCCAGAAGGCGATCTCGAGCGCGGCGAAGGGGTTCGGCGCGAGGTTGAGGACGAGCGCGGTGGCCGCGCCGAAAAAGGCGTTGAGGGCGAGGCCGGCGAGCAGCAGCACGGTGATGCCGGCCCGCCGTCCGGCGACGAGGAAGAGTAGCGCGACCGAGACGAAGGCGCCCGCCATGCCGGCGAGCGGCAGCGCCAGCGAGAGCGCCGAAGCGCCGCCGAAGGCGAGGACGATGGCGGAGGCGAAGGCCGCAGCCGAGGGCGCACCGAACAGCGTCGGCTCGGCGAGCGGATTGCGAACGAGGCCCTGCAGCGCCGCGCCGGCGAGGCCGAGGGTGGCACCGATGGAGAGCGCGAGGGCCGTGCGCGGCAGGCGGATGTCGCCGACGATGATCGCGGACGTGCTGTCGCCGCCGGTAATGCCCGCGAGAACCTCGCCGGGCGGCAGCCAGACGGGACCCGCCATCAACGAGAGGCCGGCCAGCAGGATGCACAGAATGGCCAGCGCCGCCGTCACGTCGTCTCCCGGGCGGTCAGTTGCGCCGGAACGTCAGATAGCATGGCGTCCGGCCCTCGCGCAGCGCCTTGGCCTCGTAGCGGGTCGACTGCCAGTTTGGCCAGGGCGTCTTCCAGTCGGCAGAGGAGCGGGCGGCAAAGGTGAAATCGGGCGAGCGCATCAGCCGCTCCAGCGTCCAGGCGGCGTAATGGTCGATGTCGGTCGCGAAGCGGAACTCAGCCCCGGGTTTCAGCACGCGGGCGAAGGCGCGGACCGTCTCGTCGGAGACGAAGCGGCGCTTGTGGTGGCGCGTCTTCGGCCAGGGATCGGGGTAAAGCAGGTAGACGATGTCGAGCGAGGCGTCAGGGATCCAGGGCAGGAGGAGCCCGGCATCCTCGGTGTGCAGGCGGACGTTGTCGATTTCCTGGCGCTCGACCTCGGCCAGCATCTTCGCCATGCCATTGATGAAGGGTTCGACGCCGACGAAGCCGAGGCGGGGATGGGCCGTCGCCTCGCGCACGAGATGCTCGCCGCCGCCAAAACCGATCTCGAGCACGTAGCCGTCGAGCGGCCGGGGGAAGAGGCCGGCGAGGTCGCAGGGCCGCGAGGGGTCGACCCGCAGGCGGGGGAGCAGGGTCTCGAACAGATCGGCCTGGTGCGGGCGCAGGGTCTTGCCCTTGCGCCGCCCGAAGAAGGAGCCCTGCCCCGCGAGGCGCTTGTCGTCGGTCATGGTCTCTTCGGTCATGGTCGGATTTGAGGTTTCGCCCCGCACAGGAGAGGTGCGCCCCTCGAGGTCGCTTCGAAGGACGCACTTCATCGGGGCAAGGCGCGGCCTTTGCAAGGCCCCCGCGGACACAGTGGCGGAAGCGATTGCAGCGTTCGATGCTGCGATGCAGCATCGGGAGGCAACACGGGCATCGGATGGTGGAGCCACGATCCACCCCGCACGGGCCCCGCACCATGACCCGCACCATCGCCGCCGCACTCGCGCTTCTGGCTTTCGCCGCGCCGGCCAAGGCCGACCCGCTCACCGACCTCGTCCGCACGAGCGAGGGCGCCTGCTTCTCCCACCGGTTCTCGCCTGCCGAGCTCGCCGCCCGTCCGGACCAGACGGTGAGGTCGCTGACGCTTGCCGTCACCCGGGCGGTGCCGCTCAAACCCGGCGATCCCGTTGTGGCGGAGATCACGGTGGTGCTGACCCGCCGCGACCAGCCGGGTATCTTCGCCTACCGCGCCACCTGCGTCGATCCGCTGCCGAACGGCGCCGCCTGTATCGGCTCCCTGTCGCCCGGCAGCGCGGAGGAAGCAGGCGACACCACCGTCACGCTCGGCGAAGGTGCGCGCAGCGTCCGCCTGTCGGCCACCTCCAGCCTCAAGGTGATCCCGCTCGGCGAAGCCGTGCCGCGGGTGGTCGTGCTGCCCTTCGGCCCGGCCGACGGCGATCTCGACCTCGCCGCGGCGCCCATGCGCACCTGCGCCATGATGGACGGCGCTGCGCCGGACTGAGGCCCCGAACGCAGAAAGGGGGCCCGGAGGCCCCCTTCCCTATTCCTTTCGGAGCGCGTCGCCTCAGGCGGCGACGGCGTCCTTCAGCTTGGCGACGAGGTCGGTCTTCTCCCAGGAGAAGCCGCCGTCGCGCGAGGCCTTGCGGCCGAAGTGGCCGTAGGCGGAGGTGCGGGCATAGATGGCCTTGTTGAGGCCGAGATGCTCGCGGATGCCGCGCGGCGAAAGGTCCATGACCTCGCCCAGGGCCTTCTCCACCTTCGCCTCGTCGACGCCGGCCTTCGCCGTGCCGTGCAGGTCGACGTAGATCGACAGCGGCTTTGCGACGCCGATGGCGTAGGACAGCTGGATGGTGCAGCGGTCGGCGAGCTTGGCGGCGACCACGTTCTTGGCGAGGTAGCGCGCGGCATAGGCGGCCGAGCGGTCGACCTTGGTCGGGTCCTTGCCGGAGAAGGCGCCGCCGCCGTGCGGAGCCGCTCCGCCGTAGGTGTCGACGATGATCTTGCGGCCGGTGAGGCCGGCGTCGCCGTCCGGGCCGCCGATGACGAACTTGCCGGTGGGGTTGATCCACCATTTGCAGTCCTTGGCGATCTCCAGGCCGTCGAGGGTCTCGCGGATCACCGGCTCGACAATCTTCTGCACGTCCTTGGAGGTCAGCTTCTCGTCGAGATGCTGGGTCGACAGCACGATCTGGGTGACCGCGGCCGGCTTGCCGTTCTCGTAGCGGATGGTGACCTGGCTCTTGGCGTCGGGGCCGAGCTTGCCGCAGCCCTTCTCGCCGGACTTGCGGTACTTGGTCAGGTTCTCGAGGATCTTGTGCGCGTAGTAGATCGGCGCGGGCATGAGCTCGGGCGTCTCGCGGCAGGCATAGCCGAACATGATGCCCTGGTCGCCGGCGCCCACGTCCTTGTTGCCGGCCTCGTCGACGCCCTGGGCGATGTCGGCGGACTGCGGGTGGAGGAGAACGTCGATCTTCGCCTTCTTCCAGTGGAAGCCGTCCTGCTCGTAGCCGATCGCCTTGATCGCCTTGCGGGCAGCCGACTTGAACTTGGACGGGTTGACGACCGGGTTGCCGTGGGCGTCCTTCAGGACCTTGCCGTCCTTGTCCTTCTTCAGCAGCGAATCCGGCACGCGGACCTCGCCGGCGATGACGACGCGGTTGGTGGTGGCGAGCGTCTCGCAGGCGATGCGCACGGAGGAGGCGGGCACGCCGGCCTTGGCGGCTTCCTTGAAGATCAGGTCGACGATCTCGTCGGAGATCCGGTCGCAGACCTTGTCCGGATGGCCTTCAGACACGGATTCCGAGGTGAAGAGATAGGAACTGCGGGACACGAAACGTCCTCCAGGAGCAAGAGCCCACGGGTATCGCGGGGTGGGGCGCCGTCGTATCGGTGGCACCGTGAACCGGATTTGAACAACCACACGGCAGAAAGAACCGCGCAGCAGCCGGCGACGCGCGCATCGCCCGGCGCCCAAGCCGGGCGAGGTTCTGGCAACAGCTTGTTCGACGGTCAAGTCCGAATATGGCAAAAAGGCCGGTTCGTTCGCAAAAAAGAACGACCGTGCCTTTTTCCAGCGTAGAGGCCGTCGTCAGACGGCCTCTTCCTCGTCACCCGCGAAGGCGCTGACGAGATCGACGATCTTGCGGCGGACCTTGGGGTTCTTGATGCGGATGAACGCCCGGTTCAACGCCAGGCCCTCGCTCGTGGACAGGAAGTCCGAGACGTAGGAGGCCGCGGCGACGTCGGAGAAGCCGCCTTCCGGGGCCGGTTCCCCCGAGGGAGCGCCCTCGAAGAAGAAGGAGACGGGCACCGAGAGAATGGCGCCGATCTGCTGCAGGCGACTGGCGCCGATCCTGTTGGTGCCCTTCTCGTATTTCTGCACCTGCTGGAACGTCAGTCCGAGGCGTTCGCCGAGTTTTTCCTGACTCATGCCGAGCATCATGCGGCGCATGCGGACGCGGCTTCCGACGTGCTTGTCGATCGGGTTCGGGGACTTCTTAACAACCATCAAAGACTCTCCGTGCCTCCGCACGCCTTGGAGTAACCCACCCCGACAAGCCCCCCGGCTTGCGTGACCGACCAAGCGGCCGATCATCGCGGAGATGACCATACCACCCCCGTCGCGCCGCACCAAATACCGGGCGCGGTGGTAGGACTGCATCCTACAATTTGCTTATGGCTAATTGTGCAGATCGTTACAAGTAAATTGACGACTGCCCTTTGGGTCAGGTGGACCCGACAACGCTCCGGCGTGTTTTACGGAGCAGGATCAACACTATCCCCAGCCCCGCGACAGCGAGCGGCACGTGGCCTGCCCGTGCGAAGACCGTCGCCGGCAGGGCCCTGGGCAGGTCGGCGTCCAGCACGTCACGGGCGCCGAGCGGCAGGGAGCGCAGGGTCCGGCCGAGCGGATCGACGACGGCAGAAATACCACTGTTTGCGGCGCGGACAACCGGCAATCCTTCCTCGATCGCCCGCACCGCCGTCTGGTGCATGTGCTGGAAGGGTCCGGGCGTGTAGCCGAACCAGGCGTCGTTGGTGAGGTTGAGCAGCCATTGCGGCCTGACGTCCGGAGCCGTCACGGCGCCGGGGAAGATGACCTCGTAGCAGATGAGGATGCCGACGGGCGGGGCGCCCGGCACGAGCAGGCTGCGCCTGCGGTCGCCGGCCGAAAAGCCGCCGCGCTGGCGGGTAATGGCCTCGAGACCGAGCGCCTCCAGACGGTCGTGGAGCGGCAGGTACTCGCCGAAGGGAACGAGGTGCACCTTGTCGTAGGTCTGGTTGATGACCCCTTCGTGGTCGATCACATAGGCGGAGTTGAAGACGCGGGGGTCGCGCCGGCCGGGCAGCGGCTCGTCGGGGCGGGCCGCGCCGGTGATCAGCGTCACGCCGGGCGGCACCAGATCGGCGATCTTCGACAGGGCTTCCCGGTCCCAGATGAGGAAGAAGGGAAAGGCCGATTCGGGCCAGATCACGTGGGTGACGTCCCGAATGCCGGAGCGCTCGGGCGAGGTCGGCTTGTCGGAGAGTTCGGCGTAGCGGGCGAGGATCTCGTCGCGCGCCTCCGGACGGAAGCGCTGGTCCTGGGGAATGGCGGGCTGGACGATACGGAGCTTCACGCCAGGCACGAAGGCGACTTCGGTGGTCGAGACCCGCCAGCCGCCGAACAGCGCGAGGCACATGAGCGCGAGAACGGCGCCGGTCGGCACGGCGAAGCGGACGGTCGGTCCCGCCTCCTCGTCGCCGAGCACGGTGGGACTGGCGAAGACGAGGACCGCCACCAGCGTCAGGCCGTAGACGCCGACGACGGCGGCGCCCTGGGCCAGCCAGACGTACTGGGTCAGGGCATAACCGTAGAGGTTCCAGGGAAAACCGGTGAGCACGGTGCCGCGCAGGAACTCGGCGACGGTGAGGCCGAAGCCGAGGGCGAGGATGCGGCGGGCGCCGGGCCGCCAGAGCAGCCGCGCCACGAAGGCGCCGAAGGCGGTGAAGAGCGCGAGGCCCGCCGGCAGCAGGGTCACCGCGGCCGGCAGCAGCCAGGCGAAACGGTCTGCCTCGACGAGGAAGGCCGCACCGACCCACCAGAGGCCAGCGAGGTGATAGCCGAAGCCGAACCACCAGCCCGTGCGGGCGGCGGCGAGCAAGGTCCGCCAACCGCCGCCGGCGGCGGATGCGCCGTCGAGCAGCCACACCAGAACGGGAAAGCTGACGGCGAGGACGGGGAACACGCCGAAGGGGGGCATGGCGAAGGCGGCCAGCGCGCCGGCACCGAAGGCCAGGCCCGTCCTCTTCCATCCCCAGGCGAGGATGACCCCGCGCGCCAGACCGCCCACCGTCACGGTGCGGCGTCCGCAGGGCGTCCGGGCGAATCGCACAAAGCTCCGCTCATGGCAGCCCGTGTCCGACAGGCCGGCGGCAGGGTCAAGCGGTCATCGGTCGCGCGATCACCGGTCAGGTCCTGCGGCTCCGCTCGATGGAGTGACGGGGCGGGCGGCCTGTTCGGCCGGTGCGGGCAGCACCTGCGCCGGGGCCGGCTCGGCACCGGGCGACGGAGGGACGACGGGAGCTGCGGGCGGGGTCGAGGCGACAGCGGCCACGGCGGACTGCTCCTCCTCGTCCTTGCGCCGGCCACGGACGGGCGGACGGCTGATGAGGCCGCGGCCGCGGGTGATCTTGACGCGCTTCACGCGGCGCGGATCGGCGTCGACGATCTCGAACTCGAGCTCGCCCGGCCCCGGCACCAGTTCGCCGCGGACCGGCACGTGGCCGGCGACGACGGTCAGGTAGCCACCGATGGTGTCGACGTCCTCGGTCATCTCCTCGCCGGGGTCGAAGTCGGGCCCCAGCACCTGGCGCACCTCGTCGAGCGTCGCCCGGGCATCGGCGATGTAGGCGCCGTCGGCGAGCTGGGCGATGGTCTTGCCGTCGTCGACGTCGTGTTCGTCCTCGATGTCGCCGACGATGCTCTCGACGACGTCCTCCATGGCGATGAGGCCGTCGGTGCCGCCGTATTCGTCGACGACGAGGGCGAGCTGAATGCGGGTCGCCTGCATGCGCGCCAGGAGGTCGATGGCGGGCATCGATGGGGGCACGAAGAGGATGGGGCGGATCAGCCGCGTCGCAGAGAGCGACACCTTCAGGTCGACGGCGCCGAGATCGAGGCCGGGCACGACCTTCGCCGGCTTGTCGGCGGGGGCATCGGCCTCGCGCGCCGAATCGGCGGCCTTCGAGCGGCGCTTGCGCGTCGCCTTCTTCGCCTCGGCGAAGAGGTGTTTCACCAGGTCCTTGATGTGGACCATGCCGACGGGATCGTCGAGCGTGTCGTCGAAGACCACGAGGCGTGTATGGCCGGCATCCTCGAAGGACTGCATCAGGTCGGCCAGCGAGACGTCCTTCTGCACGGCCATGATGTCGGCGCGCGGCTGGGCGAGATCGTTCACCCGGCTCTCGCGCAGGTCGAGGATGTTGCGCAGCATGGAGCGCTCTTCCGGCGAGAAGCCGGCGGCGGCTGGAGCGTTCTCCTCCAGCACGTCCTCGAGGTTCTGGCGGGCGGAGGTGGCGGCCCTCAGGCGGAGCTTGGCCAGCAACCGGTCGACCCAGCGGTCGTTCCTGTCTGCGGCGCGGTCGGACCCCGCTCTCGGCGCATCCGCCGGCTGTGCGCTCGCGGGGGTCGGGGTGGAAGCGGCCTCGGCCGCGGTGGTTCGGTATCGACTGTCGCTAGGGTCGGGCATGGGTTCCGTCGGGCATCATCCGCCCGGTCGCGTGGGGATCGCTGATTCCGAGGCCGGCGAGGATGGAGGTCTCGATCGACTCCATCGCCACGGCATCCGGCTCGGTCTCGTGATCATAGCCTAAAAGATGCAGGAGGCCGTGGATCGTCAAGTGGGTCAGGTGATCGGCGGGTGCAAGCCCCTCCTCCTGCGCCTCGGCTATGAGGGTCTCGTAGGCGACGATGACGTCGCCGAGCAGTGGACCGTGGGCTGCCGGGAAGGACAGGACGTTGGTGGGCTTGTCCTTGGCCCGATACTCGCGGTTCAGCCGCTGCACCATGGCATCGTCCGCGAGCGCCACGGACAGCTCGGCATCGGAGGGAATCGCCACGTCGGCGCGCGCAGCCACCGCGCGGACCGCCCGGCGAACGACGTCTTCCGCGTCGGCGAGGCCGTCCCAGAGGTCGGAGAGGACCGCGATCTCCGTCTGGATCCCGGCCCCGTCGCCTGCACGTGCGGTCATGGCTGGCGCATGCGCCGCGGCTGGTGCGGAGCGGCATGCTCGCCGGCCCGGGTCGCCGCCTCGTAGGCGCGCACGATGCGGCCGACGAGCTCGTGGCGCACCACGTCGTCCTCGGTGAAGTAGCTCTGGGCGATACCCTCGACGTTCTCGAGAAGGTCGAGCGCTTCCGAGAGGCCCGACTTCATGCCCGGCGGCAGGTCGACCTGGCTGGGATCGCCTGTGATGATCATGCGCGAGTTCTCGCCCAGGCGGGTGAGGAACATCTTCATCTGCATGGACGTGGTGTTCTGCGCCTCGTCGAGGATGACGACGGCGTTGGTCAGCGTGCGGCCGCGCATGAAGGCGAGCGGGGCGATCTCGATCATGCCGGACTGCATGCCGCGCTCGACCCGGGGGGCATCCATCAGGTCGTAGAGCGCGTCGTAGATCGGCCGCAGATAGGGATCGACCTTCTCCTTGAGATCGCCGGGCAAGAAGCCGAGCCGCTCGCCGGCCTCCACCGCCGGGCGGGTGAGGATCAGCCGGTCGACCAGCCCCTTGTCGAGCAGGGCCACGGCCTGCGCCACCGCGAGCCAGGTCTTGCCGGTGCCGGCGGGGCCGATGCCGAAGACGAGCTCGTTGCGCTTGAGGGCACGGATATAGGCGTCCTGCGCAGGCGTCCGTGCCCGCACGGTGCGCTTGCGGGTGACGATCTCCTCGTGGCCAAGGCGCGGCGCCCCGTCCGGCTCGAACAGCGAGCCCTGGGAGGTTGTCATGCGGATGGCGCCGTCGACGTCGCCGAGGGTGACGTCGTGGCCGCTCTTCAGGCGCGCGTAGAGGTTCTCCAGCACGATCTTGCCCTGCTCGCAGGGATCGGCGGGACCCACGAGGTTGACGAGATTGCCGCGGGCGGTGGCACGGATGCCGAGGCGCTTCTCGAGGAAGGCGAGGTTCTGGTCGTACTGGCCGAACAGGCGGCTCGCGAGACGGTTGTCGTCGAAGGAGAGGGTGATCTCGGCCTCTGCCGTATCATCGGCCGCAAGCCAGGGAATGTTGCGTCCGCTATCCGGGCCGAAGCCGCCCCCGCTGGAATTTTTCAACCGCGCCGTCCTCTTGTCCTGGGTCGAGACCACTCATTCAGCCGCATGCACTGCGCTCATATGGTCGTCCGCGGCGAGAACGCCATCCAGGGAGTTTGTCTTGGCTCCCGTGATTCGCACAGGGACGATGCTGCCGATCACAGACGACGGTCCGATGACCTGGACCGGCGACAGATAGGGCGAGCGTCCGACCACCTGGCCCGGCTTGCGGCCGGCCTTCTCGAAGAGCACGTCGACGGTCTGCCCGACGAGGCTCTCCTGGAAGGCATGCTGCTGGGCGGTGACGAGCGCCTGCAAGGCATGAAGCCGCGTGGTCTTCAAAGGTTCCTCCAGGTGCCCGTCCATCTCGGCGCCGGGGGTCCCGGGCCGCGCGGAATAGGCGAAGGTATAGGCGGCGGCGAAGCCGACCCGGCGGACCAGATCCATGGTGTCCTCGAAATCGGCGTCCGTCTCGCCGGGAAAGCCGACGATGAAATCCGAGGAGAGCGCAATGTCCGGCCGCGCGGCGCGGATGCGGTCGACCAGGCGGAGATAGTCGTCGCGCGTGTGCTTGCGGTTCATGCGCTTGAGCACCGCCGAGGATCCCGACTGCACCGGCAGGTGGAGATAGGGCATGAGGGCGGGGAGGTCGCCATGGGCCTCGACGAGATCGTCCGTCATCTCGCGCGGGTGGCTCGTCGTGTAGCGCAGTCGCGCGATGCCCGGCACTTCGGCGAGCCGATAGAGCAGCCGGGCGAGCGTCCATTCCGATCCGTCCGGACCGGCGCCATGATAGGCGTTGACGTTCTGGCCTAGCAGCGTCACCTCGCGCACGCCCGCGGCCGCCAGCTTCTCCACCTCCGCCAGCACCTCGGCGACCGGCCGAGAGACCTCCGCGCCGCGGGTGTAGGGCACGACGCAGAACGTGCAGAACTTGTCGCAGCCCTCCTGCACCGTGACAAAGGCGGTGAGGCCGCGCGAGCGGGTCTTGGCCTCGGGCGTGGCGGGAAGCGCCTTGAACTTGTCCTCGACGGGGAACTCGGTGTCGACCACACCGGGGCTGACGCCGGCACGGGCGACGAGGTCCGGCAGGCGGTGATAGCTCTGCGGCCCGACGACGAGGTCGACGACCTTGGCGCGCCGGACGATCTCCTCGCCCTCGGCCTGGGCGACGCAGCCGGCGACGCCGACCATCACCTTGCGACCAGCCGCCCTCGCCTCGTCCTTGATGATCCGGATGCGGCCGAGTTCGGAATAGACCTTCTCGGCGGCGCGCTCGCGGATGTGGCAGGTGTTCAGGAGGATGAGGTCCGCCTCCTCCGGGGTTGCCACCTCGCGATACCCCTCAGCGCCCATGACGTCGGCCATGCGCTGGCTGTCATAGACGTTCATCTGGCAGCCGTAGGACTTGACGTAGACGGCCTTCGGCGCGGGATTGTCGGGTTGGCTCATCAGGGGCTCCGGAGGGCGGAGCTATAGCGGGTTCGCGGCGGGGCGTTAAGGGGCCCGACCCGAGACCCCTCCGCCCGCCTGCGGGGCAGCACCCCGATGGAAACCCGGCGCCCGGCGTCCCACCGATACGCGACTGTATCGGACTGCGATGCGCTTGAGGATGAGGTTTTCAACCGACAGGCGCAGCGTCCGCCCGCCGATCCCCCGACGATGGAACAGCTGGCAGATCAGAAACAATTTTTTGCAGAATCGTCGCAAATCCCCTCCTTACGTAAGGTAATCTGTTAAGGCTGGAAGCGCCCTATCCGCGTGTTCTCATGAACTGAGTGGATGGCCGCCATGCTCGACCTGCTGCGCAACACGCGTATCGCCCCCAAGATTTTCGCGGCCCTCGGGCTCCTCCTCGCCACCGCGATCACCGTCGCCCTGACGGCGCTGTGGAGCTATGGAACGTTGAGCGTGGCGGAAAAGGAAGTGGCGGCGTCGGGCCTCAGGGTGCAGCAGGCGGGCCGCGCCACGGCGAACCTGCTCTCCTATGCGCGGGCCGTCGAGTTCCTGCCGCTGGACCTGCCCGCGGAGCAGCGGACCACCTTCGAGAAGTCAGCCGTCGACGAACTCGCGCGGTTCCGCCGGCGGTTGGACCAGCTCGAGGCGGGATCCCGCGTCGCCGCGGGCCGAGCCGACGTCGCCCGAATGCGCGAACTCATCGCCGACTACGAGAAGCGTTCGCAGCCGATCTTCACGATGTCCCGGGCCGGCCAGTTCGACGATGCCGGTAAGCTCGCCTTCGACCTCGCCGTCGTGATCGCCGACGTCCGGGCCGTCATCCGCGGCCTCGAGGACCGCGCCATCGCCCGCCAGCAGGAGGCGATGAAGGCGGTGGATGCCGCCCTGTCGCAGGGAACCTGGACCATGGTGCTGGTGCTGGTCGTCGGCGCCCTCGTGAGCCTCGGCCTCGCCGGCTGGATCGTCATCGGCTTCATCACCCGGCCGCTCTCGGCGATGACCGCGGCCATGGGCCGCGTCGCGGCCGGGGACGTCACGGTTGCCGTGCCGGCGCTCGGCCGACGCGACGAGGTGGGCAAGCTCGCCGACGCCTTGGAGACCTTCAAGGCCAATCTCATCGAGACCCGCCGCCTCGCCGCGGAACAGGACGGCGAGCGCGCCGCCAAGGAGCGTCGCGCCACCGTGGTCGCCGCCGCCGTCACCGATTTCGAGAGATCGGTCAGCGAGGTCGTGTCCACCGTCACGGGGGCCTCCGCCGAACTCGAGGCTGCCGCGACCACCCTGACGGGAACCGCGGAAGAGACGCAGGCCAAGTCCGGCATGGTGGCGGCCACCTCGGAACAGGCATCGGGCAACGTCCAGGCGGTTGCCGCAGCCACCGACGAGATGAGCTCGTCGATCAGCGAGATCGCCCGTCAGGTGCAGCATTCGACCGAGAAAGCCCGCAGCGCGGTGGCCGAGGCCAAGGCCACCGACGCGAAGGTCGCCGAACTCCTCGACGCCGCCGGCCGCATCGGCGACGTGGTGAAGCTGATCACGGCCGTCGCCGAACAGACGAACCTTCTGGCACTCAACGCCACCATCGAGGCGGCCCGCGCCGGAGAGGCCGGCAGGGGCTTCGCCGTCGTCGCCTCCGAGGTGAAGGCCCTGGCCGGCCAGACCGCGAAGGCGACGGAGGCCATCGGCACGCAGATCGCCGCCATGCAGATGGCGACCCGCGAGGCCGCGAGCTCTATCCAGTCCATCGGCACGACCATCGTCGAGGTGGCCGAGATCGCCACCGCCATCGCTGCGGCAGTGGAGGAACAGGGCGCGGCCACCCAGGAGATTTCGCGCAACGTGCAGGAAGCGGCGAGAGGCACCGGCGAGGTCGCCCAGTCGATCGTCGAGGTGAACCAGGGCGCCGTCGAGACGGGCTCGGCCTCGGCTCAGGTGCTGGCCGCCTCGCAGGAGCTGTCCATGCAGGGCAGCCGCCTGAAGACCCAGGTCGACACCTTCCTCGCCGCCGTCCGGGCGGCGTGATGACGCGAGCGGGACGGCGGCACGTCGTCCCACCCCCGCGACACCGCTTGACCCGCTCTGCTTTTGCCGACTTTTTTGCAGTGCGGCGGGAACCAATCAGTCCTTTCCGCCGTACCCAGCATGTCATGACCATCGGCGGAGATGATCTATGCGGTTTCTGTCCCTTCTCGCAGCGTCAGGCCTGATCCTCACGGCTACGGCTGCTGGCGCCAATACGATCGACGGCACCTGGATGCGCGGCGACGGCAATGCGCGCGTCCGCATCGCCCCCTGCGGCGACAAGGTCTGCGCCACCAACGTGTGGATCGGCGATACGAGCAGCGGCGAAGAGGTGGGTGACCGCCTCATCATGACGCTCGCGCCCGAGGCGGGCGGCCGGCTCGCCGGCACCGCCTACGACCCCAAGCGCCAGCGCAGCTACAACATCATCATCACCTCGAACGGCCAGCAGATGAGCACCAAAGGCTGCATCCTCGGCCGGGTTCTGTGCCGCGAGGTAACCTGGACTGCGGCGCGCTGAGTGGCAGCGCCCTTGGTTGGTCTGCGGCGCAGCGCTTTCCTTGCTTAGGAAGCGCTCCGTTACGATCTGTTCCGGCTCCGTCGGCGCATGAGTGTCCAAGCCCAACCAATGCCGGGGAGGGCAGTCAGGAGTCCGGCAGCGGCTAGCCGCCATCCGGCCTTCGCATGGTACGCTGCCGCGTCCGCTCCGGGCGTAGCGCTCAACCATGCGGCCTGCAGCGCCCACCAGGCACAGACGACCGCCAAGACCAGACTCACAGTCGTTAGCGAGATTGCAGCAAGCCTCATACCCTCGCCCTGACGAGATGGATCGATCTGACCCCCGTCAGCCCGGATCCAGCGGCGTCGTCCCCGTCGGCGTACCGTCGGCGGCGAGCGTGATCTTCTGCACGCGCGCCTCGGCGTCGCGCAGCAGCGCCTCGCAGCGCTTCTTCAGGGCCTCGCCGCGCTCGTAGATGGCGATGGATTCCTCCAGCTCCACCTTGCCGCCCTCCAGCTTCTGGACGATCTGCTCCAGTTCGCCGATGGCCTTCTCGAAGGAGAGGGCCGCGACATCGGCATGGGGGGCGGCGCTCGTGTCGCTCATGGGGCACTCCGGGGAATCGGCCTGGGTCAGCCGCGCATCAATGCCATGACATGGGCGCCGACGGAACGGCCGAGGCCCTCGAGGTCGTAGCCCCCCTCCAGTACAGAGACCACGCGGCCCGAGCACGTCTCGTCCGCGACCTCCATCATCCGCTTGGTCGCCCAGGCGAAATCGGCCTCGGTGAGGTTGATGTTGGCGAGCGGGTCGCGCTCGTGGGCGTCGAAGCCGGCGGAGATCAGCACGAGATCGGGACGGAAACCGCGCATGCGCGGCAGGATCACCGTGTCGAAGGCCTCGCGGAAGGCGTCACCGCCGTCGCCGGCGCGCAGCGGGGCGTTGACGATCTGGTTGTGCGCGCCGGTCTCGTTCAGCGCCCCAGTGCCGGGATAGAGCGGCATCTCGTGCGTCGAGAGATACATGACCGAGGGATCGGACCAGAAGATGTCCTGGGTTCCGTTGCCGTGGTGGACGTCGAAATCCATGATGGCGACGCGGGTGGCGCCATATCGCGCCTGGGCGTGGCGGGCGGCGACGGCGACGTTGTTGAACAGGCAGAAGCCCATGGCGGTGGCCGTCTCGGCATGGTGGCCGGGCGGCCGCGTCGCCACGAAGGCATTGCTGACCTTTCCCGTCATCACCTCGTCCACCGCGAAGATGGCGCCGCCGGCCGAGCGCAGCGCCGCCTCGTACGAGCCGGGCGAGAGGGTCGTGTCGCCGTCGACATGGACCAGGCCGACGAAGGGCGTGGCGTTCTGCAGCTTCTCGACGAATTCGGGCGGATGAACCCGCACGATGGCCTCGACGGAGGCCTCCGGCGCCTCGTCGCGGGCGAGGTCGGCGAAGCGCTCGTGCTCCAGCACGTGGGTGATCATGCGCAGCCGGTCGGGACGCTCGGGATGGCCGAACGGCGTCTGGTGCTCGAGGCATTTGGCATGGGAGATGACGAGTGTGGTCACAGCGGCCGGCCCTTCCATGCACTGTCACGGGACGCGCGGGCCTCGCCGCCGCCCTCCGTGCCATGAATAAAGCATGGGACGGCGGGTGCAACCGGCGCCCCCCACGCAAACGTGATGGCAGGGGCGAAGATCCCTGCGGACACCTGTCGAAACATGCTTTCCCCCCTCGCGGCGCCTGTGTCAGGCTGATGACGCTCGGCCTCTTGCTCGGGGTTTTTCATGATCCGTGCATTGATCCTCGTCGTGTCCCTCGCCCTCGGATGGGCCACCACCGCTCACGCCCAAAGCCGGTCTGCGGCGAGCGAGGTCGACGTGCAGATCGTGCTGGCGGTCGACATCTCCTATTCGATGGACCCCGAGGAGCAGCGCCTGCAGCGCGAGGGCTACATCAAGGCCATCACCTCGCCCGAGGTGATCGACGCCATCCGCAAGGGGCTCGTCGGCAAGATCGCGGTGAGCTATCTCGAATGGGCGGGCCACCACGAGCGGCAGGTGGTCATCGACTGGCGGATCATCGACGGCCCGGAGAGCGCCCGGGCCTTCGCGGCGGAACTGGAATCCAAGCCCTATCGCCGCGCCTTCCGCACCTCGATCTCCGGCGCCATCCAGGCGAGCGTCGACCTCCTGGAGAAGAGCGGCCTGAGGTCGATGCGCCGCGTCATCGACGTCTCCGGGGACGGGTCGAACAACAACGGCCCGCATGTGGAGATCGCCCGCGACGACGCCCTCGCCAAGGGCATCGTCATCAACGGCCTGCCGATCGTCATTCCCCGACAGAACAGCCGCTATGTCGACATCCCCAATCTCGACGCCTACTACCAGGACTGCGTGGTCGGCGGGCCCGGCTCCTTCATGATCCCCATCACGGCGCCGGATGAGTTCGTCACCGCGACGCGCCGCAAGCTGATCCTGGAGGTTGCCGGCATCACGCCGGTCTGGCCGGCGCCCTACGGGCCGCAGGTGATCCCGGCGCAGTCCCAGAAGGTCGACTGCCTCGTCGGTGAGCGCATCTGGCGGGAGCGCTGGGAGCGTAACTGAGCCGCCTCCACGCTGGGCTGTCCCGCGAGGCGTCCTCTTGCATCGGCGCGCGCTTCGGGTTTGTCTGCGCGCCCGTTTCCCAAGGAGGATGACATGGATTTCGGCCTGTCCGACAAGAAGGCACTCGTTCTGGCCTCGAGCCGCGGCCTCGGCCTCGGCATCGCCGAAGCTCTCGCCGCCGAGGGTTGCACCGTGATGCTGGTCGGCCGCACCGCGGACCGGATCAAGGCGAATGCCGAGGCGATCACCGCCCGGGGCAAGGGCAAGGCCTATGGCGTCGCCGCCGATCTCGGTGCCGAAGGCGCCGTGGAGGAGATCGTGGCGCTCGCCGAGAAGACGCTCGGCCAGATCGACATCCTCGTGAACAACACCGGCGGCCCGCCCGCCAAGCCGGCGACGGAAGTTGCTCCCGACGAGTGGGCCAAGCTGTTCAAGGTGATGGTGGAGCCGGTCTTCCAGATCACCGCGAAGGTCCTGCCGGGCATGCGCGCCCGCAAGTGGGGCCGCATCCTCACGGTCGCCTCCTCCGGCGTCGAGAACCCGATCCCGAACCTCGCCCTGTCGAACGCCCTGCGCTCGACCATCGTCGGCTGGTCGAAGACCCTGTCGACCGAGGTCGCCAAGGACAACGTTACGGTCAACATGATCCTGCCGGGCCGCATCGCCACCGACCGTATCAAGGAGCTGGACGAGGCCAACTCCAAGCGCTCGGGCAAGTCCATGGACGAGATCCAGGCCGCCTCGATCGCCACAATCCCGGCCGGGCGCCTCGGCACGGCGGCCGAGTTCGGCGCCACTGCCGCCTTCCTCTGCTCGGAGCAGGCCGCCTACATCACCGGCTCGAAGATCCGGGTCGACGGCGGCGCGACGAAGAACGTCTGAGGACGGAGGGCGGCGCAGCACACTGCGCCGCCTTCAACCTTTCCCTGGCGGGCTCGCCGTCGCGGGATGTGGCGCAGGGCTGGCAAGCAAGACAACGCCCGGCTTGCACCTCTGCAAACTCTGATCGCGAACCCGGTGGTCGCTCCGCACGGCATCCTCGGCTAACCTCCGGGCATCCTTCTCCAGCCCCGAGGAGCCCGGCATGTCCTTCGCCCCGACCCCCGATCCGACCCCCGGCGACAAGCTCGCCTGCGATGCCATCGACATGGTCATCGTGCCGCGCACCCACGACATCGGCGGGTTCACGGTGCGGCGCGCCCTGCCCTTCGCCAAGCGGCGCATGGTCGGCCCCTTCATCTTCTTCGATCACATGGGTCCCGCCGAGTTCAAGGACGGCGGCGGCATCGACGTGCGCCCGCATCCCCATATCGGCCTGTCGACGGTGACCTATCTCTTCGAGGGCGAGATCCAGCACCGCGACTCCCTCGGCACCTACCTGCCGGTGCGGCCGGGCGAGGTGAACCTGATGACCGCCGGGCGCGGCATCGTCCATTCCGAGCGCACCGACCCCGCCAGGAAGGCGAGCGGCCACAAGCTGCACGGCATCCAGAGCTGGGTCGCGCTGCCGAAGAGCCACGAGGAGACGACCCCCGGCTTCGAACACGTCGAGCAGCAGGAGCTGCCCGTCATCACCGGCGACGGCAAGACCATCCGCGTCGTGATGGGCTCGCTCTACGGCGCGACCTCGCCGGTGACGCAGAACTGGCCGACCATCTACGGCGACATCGCGCTGGAGGCCGGCGCGAAGCTCCCCGTCGACGCGGACACGGAGGAGCGCTGCCTCTATGTCGTCTCCGGCGAGATCGACCTGCAGGGCGACATCTTCCGGGAGGGCCAGTTGCTGGTGCTGCGCCCGGGCGACCGCATCAGCCTCTCGGCGGTGACGCCGGCGCGGCTGATCCTGTGCGGCGGGGCGACGATGGACGGCCCCCGCCTCATCTGGTGGAACTTCGTCTCCTCCTCCAAGGAGCGGCTGGAGCAGGCCAAGGAGGACTGGAAGCAGAAGCGCTTCGACACCGTGCCGGGCGACGAGGAGGAGTTCATTCCGCTTCCGGAATGACCCCTCAGGCGGGCGGCTGTGCCTTCGCCTCGAACTGCAGGAAGGCCGTGTAGGCGTCAGCCGCGTACATGAGCGAGGGGCCGCCGCCCATCTGGATGGCGACGCCGAGGACCTCGGCCACCTCCTGGCGGGTGGCGCCGAGCTTGACCAGCGCCTCGGCGTGATAGCCGAGGCAGCCGTCGCAGCGCGCCGCGACGCCGAGCGCCAGGGCGATGAACTCCTTGGTCTTCTTCGGCACCGCGCCGTCCTTCATGGCGGCCTGGGTCAGCGTCGAGAAGCCGGCCATGGTCTCGCCGGCCTCCTTGCGCAGGTCGCGCAGCCCCGCCGAGAGAGCCCGCGTGATCTCGGGATAGTCCTTGCTCATCAGTCGTGCCCCCGCATGACATTCACAATCCTGCATCTATGAAACGTCGGGGCCCGGCGCAACGCCCCGGGGCGCAAGACACGGCTGCGCCAATCGGCCGCCCTACCTCCGCTGCATTGCGCCGCCATGTCCGGTGGTGTACCCCTCGACGCCCTTGAGAACCGCATTGATCCGTCCCGCCACATGCCGGTGACACGAGTGACAGACCGCCCAGCCACGCCCCTGCTCGACACGATCCTCGTCCCTGCCGATCTCCGCAAGCTGTCCGAACATCAGGTCAAGCAGGTCGCCGAGGAGCTGCGCGCCGAGACCATTTCGGCCGTGTCGGTCACCGGCGGGCACCTCGGCGCCGGCCTCGGCGTGATCGAGCTGACCACGGCCCTCCACTACGTCTTCGACACGCCGGCCGACCGCATCATCTGGGACGTCGGCCACCAGGCCTATCCGCACAAGATCCTCACCGGACGCCGCGACCGCATCCGCACCCTGCGCCAGGGCGGCGGCCTGTCAGGCTTCACGCGGCGGTCCGAGAGCGAATACGACCCGTTCGGCGCCGCCCATTCCTCCACGTCCATCTCGGCCGGTCTCGGCATGGCGGTGGCCCGCGACCTGTCGGGGAAGACCAACGCCGTCATCGCGGTCATCGGCGACGGCGCCATGTCGGCGGGCATGGCCTACGAGGCGATGAACAATGCCGGCGCCCGGCACGAGCGGCTGATCGTCATCCTCAACGACAACGACATGTCCATCGCCCCGCCGGTGGGCGCCATGTCGGCCTATCTCGCGCGTCTCGCCTCGGGGAAGACCTATCTGAAGCTGCGCGACATCGGCAAGCAGCTGACCAAGCGCCTCGGCCGCACCATCGACCGCACCGTCACCCGCGCGGTGGAGCACGCCCGCGGCTTCGTCACCGGCGGCACGCTGTTCGAGGAGCTCGGTTTCTACTATGTGGGCCCGATCGACGGGCACAACCTCGACCACCTGCTCCCGGTTCTGAAGAACGTCCGCGACGCCGACCTCGGCCCGATCCTCGTCCATGTCGTCACCCAGAAGGGCAAGGGCTACGGCCCCGCCGAGGAGACCGAGGACAAGCTGCACGCGGTGGCGAAGTTCGACGTGGTCACCGGCGCCCAGGTGAAGGCCAAGGCCAATGCGCCGAGCTACACCAAGGTGTTCGGCGAGAGCCTGGTGAAGGAGGCGGCGAAGGATGACCGGATCGTCGCCATCACGGCAGCCATGCCGTCGGGAACCGGCGTCGACATCTTCGAGAAGGCCTATCCCGCCCGCACCTTCGACGTGGGCATTGCCGAGCAGCACGCCGTCACCTTCGCGGCGGGGCTCGCGAGCGAGGGCTACCGGCCGTTCTGCGCCATCTATTCGACCTTCCTGCAGCGCGCCTACGACCAGGTGGTGCACGACGTCGCCATCCAGAACCTTCCCGTCCGCTTCCCCATCGACCGGGCCGGCCTGGTCGGCGCCGACGGGGCGACCCATGCCGGCTCCTTCGACGTCGCCTTCCTCGGCTGCCTGCCGAACATGACGATCATGGCGGCGGCCGACGAGGCCGAGCTGGTGCACATGGTGGCGACCGCAGCGGCGCATGATGCCGGCCCCATCGCCTTCCGCTATCCGCGCGGCGAGGGCGTCGGCGTGGAACTGCCGACGGAAGGCGTGCCGCTTGCCATCGGCAAGGGCCGCATCGTCCGCGAGGGCTCGCGGGTCGCGCTGCTCTCGCTCGGCACCCGCCTCGCCGAATGCCTCAAGGCGGCCGAAGACCTCGGCGCGCTCGGCCTGTCGACGACGGTCGCGGATGCCCGCTTCGCCAAGCCGCTGGACATCGATCTCGTCACCCGTCTCGCCCGCGAGCACGAGGTGCTGATCACCGTGGAGGAAGGCTCCGTCGGCGGTTTCGGCTCCTTCGTCCTCCACGCGCTGGCCGACCGCGGCCTGCTCGACGGCGCCTGCCGCGTGCGCTCCATGGTGCTGCCGGACGTCTATCTCGACCACGACAAGCCGGAGGCGCTCTATGCGCGCTGCGGTCTCGACGCGCGCGGCATCGTCGCCAAGGTCTTCGAGGCCCTCGGGCGCGAGGCGGTGCAGTCCGGAACCGGGGCGCTGAGGGCTTGAGCCCGCGGCGGCTGCGGGCCGACCTCCTGCTGGTGGAGCGCGGCCTCTTCGACAGCCGCGCGAAAGCCCAGGCGGCCATCGCGGCCGGCCTCGTCACCGCCGACGGCCGCCCGGTGCGCAAGGCCTCTGAAGAGATCCCATCCACCGCCGCCATCACCGCAGAAGCGCCGCATCCCTGGGTGTCGCGCGGCGGGGTGAAGCTCGCCGGGGCGCTGGAGGCCTTCGCCGTCCGGCCCGGCGGGAGAATTTGTCTCGATGTCGGCTCTTCCACCGGCGGGTTCAGCCACGTGCTGCTGACCGAGGGCGCCGCGCAGGTGATCGCGATCGATACCGGTCGCGGCCAGTTCCATCACAGCCTTGCCGGTGATCCACGGATTGCGCTGCTGGAGGCGACCGACATCCGCAAGCTGACGCCGGCGGACCTCCCGGCCGTGCCGGACCTCGCCGTCATCGACGTCAGTTTCATCTCGCTCAGGCTGGTCCTGCCCGCGGTGACCACCCTCCTCGCTCGGGAGGCGGAGATGATCGCCCTGGTGAAGCCTCAGTTCGAGGTCGGCCGCGGCCATGTCGGCAAGAACGGCATCGTCACCGACGCCGCGGCGCGCGACGGGGCGGTCGCCGGCATCCGTGCGGAAGCCGAACGCCTGGCCTGGCGGATCCGCGGTCTCGTCGACAGCCCCATCGCCGGCGGCGACGGGAACCGCGAGTTTCTGATACACGGGGTGCGGCCTTAGCCGGACATCAGCGGCGCATCCACCGGGTGCGACCTTCGTGCCGGGAGGCAACGATCGGAAATCCATGACAACCCGCCTCACCATCTCCCATGTCGGCCATCGCGGCGACGGCGTCACCGAGGGCCGCTTCGTGCCCTTCACGCTGCCCGGCGAGGTGGTGGAGGTGGAGGGCAACGAGGAACGCGTCGCCCCCTCCCGGATCGTCACGCCGAGCCCGGACCGGGTGGCGCCGCCCTGCCCGCATTTCGGCACCTGCGGGGGCTGCGCCCTGCAGCACTGGGCGGATGCGCCCTATCTCGCCTGGAAACGCCAGTCGATCATCGCCACCCTCGCCCAGCACGGGCTGCAGCCGGAGGTGGCGCCGACCATCGACGCCCGCGGGACCGGCCGGCGACGCGTCACGTTCCACGCCCGCCGCGGCGCGGGGACCCGGCTCGAGGTCGGCTTCACCGCCGCCCGCAGCCACGCCATCGTCGCCATCGACGCCTGCCCTCTGCTGGCGCCCTCGCTGGACAAGGCGCTGCCGGCGGCGCGGCTGGTGGCGCGCGCGCTGGAGGGCGTGGGCAAGCCCATCGACATACAGGTCACTGCAACGGTCCAGGGCCTCGACATGGAGCTGCGCGGGCCCGGCAAGCTCGGCGAGAAGGACCGGCTGCGGCTGATGGAGGCGGCCAACGCGACCGGCCTCGCGCGCCTCACCAACCACGGCGACCTTCTCATGCAGCGCGAGCCGCCCAGCATCATGGTCGACGGCCACCGCGTGCCGCTGCCGCCAGGCGCCTTCCTGCAGGCGACGGAGGCGGGCGAGGAGGCTCTCGCCGGGCTGGTGATGGCCGGCGTCGGCAAGGCGAAGGCGGTTGCCGATCTCTTCTGCGGCGTCGGCCCCTTCGCCCTCAGGCTGGCGCGCCAGACCAAGGTCCGGGCGGTGGATTCCGACGCCGGTGCCGTCGCCTCTCTCGCCCAGGCCGTGCGCATGGCCTCCGGGCTGAAGCCGATCCAGGCGGAGACGCGCGACCTCTTCCGCCGGCCGCTGCTCGTCGCCGACCTCAAGGGGCTGGACGCGGTGGTTTTCGACCCGCCCCGCGCCGGGGCGGAGGCGCAGGCCGCCTTCCTCGCCAAGGCCGACATCGGCCGCATCGTCGCGGTGTCGTGCAACCCATCGACCTTCGCCCGCGACGCCTGCCTCCTCGCCGCCGGTGGCTGGAAGCTCGGCGCGGTGACGCCGGTCGACCAGTTCACATGGTCGGCGCATGTGGAGCTGGTGGCGACGTTCACGCGATAACCACAGCGGCCCGGGCACCTCGACAGGCAGGCCGGGGTTGTTACGATCGCCGCGTTTCCAAGCGATTTTCGTGACGATTGCCATGATCTCCCACCTCGCCGTCGCCGGCTACCGGTCACTCCGCGACATCGTCATCGAACTCGGGGCCCTGACCGTCGTGACCGGGGCCAACGGCGCCGGCAAGTCGAGCCTCTACCGCTCCCTGCGCCTTCTCGCCGATACGGCCCAGGGGCGCGTGGTGCAGTCTCTCGCCGCCGAAGGGGGGCTCTCCTCGACGCTCTGGGCAGGCCCCGAGAGCTTCTCCCGGGAGGTCAAGGCGGGGATCCACCCCGTTCAGGGCACGCGCCGCTCACAGCCCATCAGCCTGCGGCTGGGGTTTGCCGGTGACGACTACGGCTATGCCATCGACCTCGGGCTGCCGCTCGTATCCGACAGGACGCTGTTCGGTCGCGACCCGCAGATCAAGACTGAGAGCCTGTGGACCGGCCCCAGGCTCACCCGCAATAGCCTGTTCGCCGAACGCCGTGGACCGCTGGTGCGCATTCGCGACGACGCGGGCCAGTGGCGGGACGTCTGGAGGACGCTGGAACCCTTCGACAGCATGATGACCCACGCCGCCGATCCGCGCGACGCGGTGGAGCTCCTGACACTGCGCGAGCGCATGCGCTCCTGGCGCTTCTACGACCACCTGCGCACGGATCGGGAGGCCCCGGCGCGCCGACCGCAGGTCGGCACCTATACGCCGGTTCTGGCGAGCGACGGCGCCGATCTCGCGGCCGCGCTGCAGACCATTCGCGAGATCGGCAGCCCCGACGACCTCGCCGCCACGATCGAGGATGCCTTCCCGGGAACCCGGCTCGAAATCAGCGCGCCCGACGGCTATTTCGAGGTCGAGCTTCGCCAGCATGGCCTCCTGCGCCCGCTGAAGGCGGCGGAATTCTCGGACGGCACGCTGCGCTATCTCCTGCTCGCGGCGGCCCTTCTGTCGCCGCGACCGCCCGAGCTCATGATCCTGAACGAACCGGAGACGAGCCTCCATCCGGACCTGCTGCCACCGCTTGCGCGGCTCATCGCGAAAGCGGCGACCAGTACCCAGGTCATCGTCGTCTCGCATGCGGGCGCACTGGTCGAGGCGCTCGGTCGGCATGCGGTGCGGGTCAACCTCGAGAAGGATTTCGGCGAGACGCGGACACCCGACCTGGATCCGCCCGCCTGGAGCTGGCCGGCCCGCTGACGGAAGACGACGCTACGCGTCCCGCGGCGCGGCGGCGCGGGCGAGCCGATCGCGGATGGCTTCGCCGAGGCCCTCTGGCGGGATTGGCATGACGGCGATGCGCCGCACACCGGAGGCGTCGAGCAGGCGCAGGTGGCCGAAGAGATTGGCCGCCGCCTCCGCGAGATCGCCCGCGACCGACAGGTTGAGGACGTTGGCCGCGCCGGGTGGGACGTCGGGCCCAAAGGCGAGCAGCGCCTCGCCGGGCTCGGCGGCCGTCGCGTCGAGCCGCATGGCCGCCTCCGGCGCGTAGTGGGAGGCGAGCATGCCCGGCGCAATGGTCGCCTCGCCGGTGGCGGCAGCGAGGGGCCGGCCGATCACCGCCTCGATGGCGTCACGCGGAACGCCACCCGGCCGCAACAGCACAGGCGGGCTGCCGAGGCAGGCGACGATGGTCGATTCCACACCCACGTCGGTCGGTCCCCCGTCCACCACGGCGTCGATGCGCCCGTCGAGGTCGGCGAGGACATGGGCGGCTGTGGTCGGGCTGACATGGCCGGAGCGGTTGGCGGAGGGCGCGGCAACCGGGCGGCCGGCGGCGGCGAGCAGCGCCTGCGCCACCGGGTGGCTCGGCACGCGCAGGCCCACTGTCTCAAGGCCGGCGCGGGCGAGGTCGGAGACGTGTCCGCCCGGGGCGGCGGGCACGACCAGCGTCAGCGGTCCGGGCCAGAAGGCGCGGGCGAGAGCGGTCGCATGGGCGTCGAAGCGACCGAAGCGGAGCGCCGCCTCGATCGTCGCCACGTGGGCGATCAGCGGGTTGAAGCTCGGCCGGCCCTTGGCCGCGTAGATGGCGGCGACCGCACGCCCGTCGGTGGCGTCGGCGCCGAGGCCGTAGACCGTCTCGGTGGGGAATGCGACGAGGCGGCCCGCGCGCAGCAGGCGGCCGGCTTCGGCGATGCCGGCGGCGTCTGCGTCGAGGCGAAGGGTGGTGACGGTCGTCATGGGCGGCGCTTAGCACGGCGGGCGGGGAAACTCACCATTTCGGCCGAGGAGCTCTGCATCAGCCAAGTGGGTCCTTCGAGGCTCGCTGTCGCTCGCACCTCAGGATGAGGTTGGTGGGAGACCTGCATCAGCCGGACAACGCGCGACAGTCGAGCGATTGCGGCGGCCGATGCCCGCACCGCGCTCGTCATCCTGAGGTGCGAGCCCCCGGCGATGCCACAGCATCGTCCGGCGGCGAGCCTCGAAGGACGCACTTGGCTGATGCAGCCCGTTTGACGGGAACAATGCATCGCGCCTCTCCCCCCGATCCGCCAACCGGCGTCCTTGCCGCTGGGCCGGGTCAGACCTAGAACCTAGTCCGACCGGAGGATATCGCATGACCTATCGCGCACCCGTCGAGGACATGATCGCCACCATGAAGCACGCCGCCGGGCTGGAACAGGCGCTGGCGGGCGGCCTCTACGGTGACCTCGGCCTCGACGACGTCTCGGCCATCCTCGAAGAGGCCGGCAAGTTCGCCAGCGAGCGCATCGCGCCGTTGAACAAGGTGGGCGACCGTCACGGCACGCCCTTCAAGGACGGCGTGGTGACCATGCCGCCGGGCTGGAAGGACGTCTACACCGACTGGGCCGCCGCCGGCTGGAACGGGCTCATGGCCGACGACGCCTATGGCGGGCAGGGCCTGCCCTGCGTCATCAACTCGGCCTGCATCGAGATGTGGAACGCCGCCTCCGGCGCCTTCGGCCTCGGCCCGCTGCTGACCCAGGGCGCCATCGAGGCGATCACCGCCCACGCTTCCGAGGAGTTGAAGGCGAAGTACCTGCCGAAGATGGTCTCCGGCGAATGGACCGGCACCATGAACCTCACCGAGCCCTCGGCGGGTTCTGACCTGTCGGGCCTGCGGACCCGCGCCGAGCGCGCCGGCGACGGCACCTACCGGATCACCGGCCAGAAGATCTACATCACCTATGGCGAGCACGATCTGACGGAGAACATCATTCATCTGGTTCTGGCGCGCCTTCCCGACGCGCCGGCTGGCACCAAGGGCATCTCGCTCTTCCTCGTGCCGAAGTTCCTGGTTCGCGAGGATGGCTCCATCGGCGAAAGAAACGACGTGCGCTGCCATTCCATCGAGCACAAGCTCGGCGTCCACGGCTCGCCGACCTGCACCATGGTCTATGGCGATGCCGGCGGGGCCATCGGCTGGCTGGTGGGCGAAGAGAACCGCGGCCTGATGGCCATGTTCACGATGATGAACAACGCCCGTCTCGCGGTCGCGCTGCAGGGCGTCTCCATTGCCGAGCGGGCGACGCAGCAGGCAATCGCCTATGCGATGGAGCGCCGCCAGGGCAAGGCGCCGGGGGCGAAGGGCGAGGGCATCAGCGCGATCATCGAACACCCGGACGTCAAGCGCATGCTGGCAACGATGCGCGCCTCGACGCGGGCGGCGCGGGCCATCTGCTACATGCTGGCGGCGGAGATCGACCGGGCCCATCTCGCCGCCGACGAGGCCGAGCGCAAGGCCGGCAACGCCCGCGCCTCGCTGCTCACCCCCATCGCCAAGGCCTATGCCACCGACATCGGCAACGAGGTGGCCTCGCTCGGCGTGCAGGTCCACGGCGGCATGGGCTTCGTCGAGGAGACGGGGGCTGCCCAGCACATGCGCGACGCCCGTATCTACGCCATCTACGAGGGCACCAACGGCATCCAGGCCATCGACCTCGTCACCCGTAAGATCGGCATCGACGGCGGCGCGCTGGTGGCGGCGGAGATCGGCCGCATGCGCGGCATCGTCGCCGAGGTGGCGGGGTCCAACGCCGAGGGCTTCGGCCAGACCGCAGCGCGGCTGCGCGAGGCGGTGGACGCGCTGGAAGGCTCGACGCGCCACCTGCTCGCGGCGCTCGCCTCCGACCCTGCCGACGCGCAGGCCGGCGCGACCCCCTATGCGCGGCTGTTCGGCCTGGCACTGGGCGGCACCTCGCTCGCCGAGAAGGCGCTGAGGCTGCGGGCCAACGGCGCCTCCGAGGCCGCGCGTGCCGAGGCCCTGGGCCTCGCCCGCTTCTTCGCCGAGAACCTCGCCACCGCGGCGCCGGGCCTCGGCGCCTCCATCGTCTCGGGCGGCCAGTCCGTCACCGATCTCGACATTCCGCTCGCGAGCTGAGGACCATCGCCATGGACGGCATCACCCCGCAGGCCGGCACCGACCACGTGACGATCACCCGTCACGACAAGGGCGTGGTGCTGGTGCGCATGAACCGGTTCGACAAGAAGAACGCGCTGACCGGCGCCATGTACGACACGATGCGCGGCGTCATAGAGAATGCGGCAGCCGAGGGCACGCGCGCCGTCGTCTTCGCCGGCGGCCCGGGCGTCTTCACCTCCGGCAACGACATCGCCGACTTCATGCAGCGCTCGGCGGGCGGGGCTTCCGCCGGGTCGCCGGCGGGCGACTTCATCCGGGCGCTGGCGACCGTCGAGGTTCCGATGATCGCCGCGGTGGACGGCCTCGCCATCGGCATCGGCACCACCATGGTGCTGCACATGGACCTCGCCTATGCGAGCCCCGCGGCGATGTTCCGCATGCCCTTCGTCGATCTCGGACTGGTGCCGGAGGCGGCCTCCTCGCTGCTGCTGCCGCGGCTCGCCGGCATGAAGAAGGCGACGGAATATCTGATGCTGGCCGAGCCCTTCGGCGCGAATGAGGCCGCGGAGATGGGCCTCGTCAACGCGGTGGTCTCCTCGGAGGAGATCGAGGCGAAGGCGATGGCGATGGCGACGAAGCTCGCCTCGAAGCCGCCCATCGCGCTCGCGCATTCGCGCCGGCTGATGCGCAAGGGCGCGGAGGAGATCCGCGCCCGCATGGAGGAGGAAGGCGCACTCTTCGCCGAGCTCCTCAAGGGCGACGAGGCGAAGCAGGCCTTCATGGCCTTCATGACGCGGAAGTAGGGAACGCGGCGGCCATCGCCGCCTCACCCATCGCGCCACACCGTCATGCCGGGCTCGTCCCGGGCATCACGACGTTCCGAGGGTTTGCCGCGCCCTACCCCTCCAGCATCTCCGTCGAGACGATCTCGATGCCGAAGCCGCCGAGCCCGACATAGTGGCGGGTTTTCGACGCGAGCAACCGGATGCGGTTGGCCCCGAGGTCGCGCAGGATCTGGGCGCCGAGGCCGATCTCCCGCCACTGGTCGTCGCGCAGCTTGGCCGAGCCGTGGCTCTCGTGGATGTCGGGCGCGGGGGCGGTGGCGGCGAGCGACTGCGCCGGCACGCCGGCCGTGCCGTCGCGCAGGTAGATGAGCACGCCGCCCTTCTGGGCGAGCGTCTTCATCGCCGCATCGGTGGAGCGGTTCTTGCCGAAGACGTCGCGCAGCACGGTCTCGCGATGCAGGCGCACGAGGGTGGCGCCGGCCTCGTCGATCTCGCCGAAGACGAGGGCGAGATGCTCCACCCGGTCGTAGGGCGTGCGGTAGGCGATGCCGCGGGCGGGACCATAGGGCGTCTCGATGGGGAACTCGCCGGCGCGCTCCACCAGCCGGTCGCGGGCCTGGCGGTACTTGATGAGGTCGGCGACCGAGACCATCAGCAGCCCGTTCTTCTCGGCGAAGGCGGTGACCTGAGGGCCACGCGTGACGGTGCCGTCGTCGTTGACCAGTTCGCAGATGACGCCGATGGGCGGGAGCCCCGCGAGCTTGCAGAGATCCACCGCCGCTTCCGTATGGCCGGAGCGCATGAGCACCCCGCCCTCCTTGGCGATGAGCGGGAAGATGTGGCCGGGGCGGACGAAGTCGACGGCTCCGACATTGGGGTTGGCCAGCGCCCGTACGGTGGCGGTGCGGTCATCGGCGGAAATGCCGGTGGTGGTGCCGTGCTTGTAGTCGACCGAAACGGTGAAGGCCGTGCCGTGCGGGCTGTCGTTGGACGAGACCATGGGGTCGAGGCGCAGGCGCTGCGCCTCCTGCAGGGTCAGCGGCGTGCAGACGATGCCCGAGGTGTGGCGCACGATGAAGGCCATCTGCTCGGGCGTGCAGAGGGAGGCGGCGACGATGAGATCGCCCTCGTTCTCGCGGTCGTCGTCGTCGGTCACCACGACGATCTGCCCCTTGGCGAAGGCGTCGAGGGCGGCCTTCACGCGTTCGGCGGCTTCGAGCATGGTTCTCTCCTCGTCTCGCGGCCCCTTCAGGCCGATGAAATCATTGGGCGTGACGGCACCCGCGGTGAGCTCGGCGATGCGCTGGGCCGTCTCGCGCGACATCCACGGCGCGTCGCCGTTGCACAGCGCGGTGATGGTGGCCGGCGAGACGCCGAGCTGGCGGGCGAAGGCCAGGCGCGTCATGCCGGCACGGGCAAGCCAGGTGTCGAGCTTCATGGGGGAAAGATGGGCGGCAGCATGATTTCAGTCAAACTGAAATTCTGCCGATACAGCCGTGCAATTCGGCAACACTGAATCAGCGGCTTATTTCGCAGGCGTATCTGAAGCCGCGCGCTGCCTTGCGCCGACGCTCACCCGTTCTGGCCGCGGTTCCTCAGATAGTGATCGGCGATGACGCAGGCGACCATGGCCTCGCCCACGGGCACCGCGCGGATGCCGACGCAGGGGTCGTGGCGGCCCTTGGTGAGGATGTCGGTCTCGCCGCCCGTCTTGTCGACGGTCAGGCGCGGCGTGAGGATGGAGGAGGTCGGCTTCACGGCGAAGCGGGCGACCACCGCCTGCCCCGTCGAAATGCCGCCGAGGATGCCGCCGGCGTGGTTCGACAGGAACAGCGGGGCGCCGTCGTTGCCCATGCGGATCTCGTCGGCGTTCTCCTCGCCCGTGAGCGCGGCTGAGGCGAAGCCCGAGCCGATCTCGACACCCTTCACCGCATTGATGCCCATGAGAGCGCTGGCGATCTCGGCGTCCAGCTTGCCGTAGATCGGCGCGCCGAGGCCGGCGGGCACGCCTTCCGCGACGATCTCGATGACCGCGCCGATGGAGGAGCCGGCCTTGCGGATGCCGTCGAGATAGGTCTCGTAGAAGGCGGCCTTGTCGGCGTCGGGACAAAAGAACGGGTTGGCGCCGACCGTCTCCCAGTCCCACTTCTCACGGTCGACGGCGTGCGGTCCCATCTGGACGAGAGCGCCACGCACGGTGAGACCCGGCACGACCTTGCGGGCGATGGCGCCGGCGGCGACGCGGGCCGCCGTCTCGCGCGCGGAGGAGCGCCCGCCGCCGCGATAGTCACGGATGCCGTATTTCGCCTCGTAGGTGAAGTCGGCGTGACCGGGACGGAACTTGTCCTTGATGTCGGAATAGTCCTTCGAGCGCTGGTCGGTGTTCTCGATCATCAGCGCGATGGGCGTGCCGGTCGTCAACTGCACGCCGTCGTCGTCGATCATCACGCCGGAGAGGATCTTCACCGCGTCCGGCTCGCGGCGTTGGGTGGTGAAGCGCGAGGTGCCGGGGCGGCGGCGGTCGAGATGGGCCTGAATGTCCTCAGCGGTCAGCGGGATGCGGGGCGGACAGCCGTCTACGACGCAACCGAGCGCCACGCCGTGGCTCTCGCCGAAGGTGGTGACGCGGAACAGGTGGCCGAAGGTGTTGTGCGACATGGCCTGCGGATTACAGGGGCGCGCGGCGCTCGGCAAGCCGACCCGCCGACTCACTCCTCCAGATAGATCCCCGTGTCGAACTTGATGCGCTGGAGATTGAAGCTCGAGCGGAAGCGCTTGATGTTGTGCTCCTGGGCGAGGACCTGCCGGACGAAATCGTTGTAATGGTCCATGTCGCGGCACAGGACGATGAGCATGTAGTCCGTCTCGCCGGTGACGAAGTAGCACTGCTGCACTTCCGGCTGGGTCGAAATGTGCCGCTCGAAGGAGCGCAGCACGTCCTCGCGCTGACGGTCGAGTTCGACCGAGACGAAGGCGATGAGGGTCGAGCCGACGCGGGCCGGATCGACGAGGGCCACCTCGCGGGCAATGTAGCCCTCCTCCTTCAGGCGCCGGACGCGGCGAGAGGTCGGCGCCGGCGACAGGCCGACCTGTTCGGCGAGGTCCTGGTTCGGAATGGCGGCGTCGCGCTGCAGCCGGTTGAGGATCTTGCGGTCGATGCGGTCCAGCGGCTCCGGCGGCGGCGCGGCAACTTGCGACTTCGGATTGCGTGAGGCTTGAGGCTTCTTCATCTGGATTGCGCTTCCGGGGGATTTTGGCGCAACAGACGATGCAATTCTTGTGCAACTTCGCAACCCCGGGCGACCCCGGATGGCTCACCATCATGGCCCATCGGACGGCTGCCGGTGGCCGCCTCCGCCCACGCTCCGGAGACGCCGCCATGGCCACTGCGCTGAAACTCGACCGCTACCCCCGCCACAAGCTGACCTTCGGGCCCTCGCCGCTCGAGAAGCTGGACCGCCTCTCCGCCCATCTCGGCGGCGGAGTAGAGCTCTGGGCCAAGCGCGAGGACTGCAACAGCGGCCTCGCCTTCGGTGGCAACAAGCTGCGCAAGCTCGAATATCTCATTCCCGAGGCGATCCAGCAGAATTGCGACACGCTGGTCACCATCGGCGGCGTGCAGTCGAACCACACCCGCCAGGTAGCGGCCGTCGCCGCCAAGCTCGGCATGAAGTGCCGCCTGGTGCAGGAGAGCTGGGTGAACTGGAACGACGCCGTCTACGACCGCGTCGGCAACATCCTGATGAGCCGCATCCTCGGCGCCCATGTGGAACTGGTCGACGAGGGCTTCGGCATCGAGTTCAAGGAGAGCTGGGAAAACGCGCTGGAGGATGTGAAGGCCAAGGGCGGAAAGCCCTACGCCATTCCCGCGGGTGCCTCCGACCACAAGCTCGGCGGTCTCGGCTTCGTCGGCTTCGCGGAGGAAGTCCGCGCCCAGGAGGCCGAGCTCGGCTTCGCCTTCGACTACATCGTCGTCTGCTCGGTCACCGGCTCCACCCAGGCCGGCATGGTGGTGGGTTTCGCGGCCGACGGCCGCGCCGACCGCGTCATCGGCATCGACGCCTCGGCGACGCCGAAGGAGACGCGGGCGCAGATCATGCGCATCGCCGAGCGCACCGCCGACCTCGTCGGCCTCGGCCGCGCCATCACCGACGCCGACATCGTGCTGAACGAGGACTATGCCTATCCCGAATACGGCCTCGCCTCGCCCGAGACGGTGGAGGCCATCCGCCTCTCCGCGCGGCTCGAGGGCATGCTGACGGACCCGGTCTACGAGGGAAAATCCATGCAGGGTATGATCGACCTGGTGAAGAAGGGTTTCTTCCCCAGGGGATCGCGGGTGCTCTACGCCCATCTCGGCGGCGTGCCGGCGATCAACGGCTACAGCTACCTCTTCCGGAACGGCTGAGCCATGGCGGGGCCGGCGCTTCTCCTGGAGGTGCCGCCCGCGGCGGCCGAGGTCCAGGCCGCCCTGATGCAGCGCCTCGCCGCGATGGCGCTGGGCGGAGCGGCGACGCTGCTTGCCCGCGGGGTCGACGGCGGGGGCCGCCACGTGACGGTGGTCGCCTTTTCCGGCGACGCCGCGCGGGGCGGGTTCCTCGACATCTGCTCAGACCTCCGGGGGGTGGGGCTCGTCGCCCGCCCGCTCGCTCTCGAGGCGGGCGGCGGAACCGGAGGCGAGCCGCTGTTCCCCTGATCAGGTCGGCGCCAGCACGCCGCCGACCCGCAGCGGAGTGACGGCGGTCGCGAGGCCGTCGGCGCCGATGTCGACGATGATTCCGGAGAGCGTGGCGGGCCCGCCCGCCGGCTCGAACTTGCCGCCCGGCGTCTTCTCGCGCATGCGGCGCAACGGCTCGGCCTTGTCCATGCCGATGACTCCGTCATAGTCGCCGCACATGCCGACGTCGGTCTGGAAGGCCGTGCCGCGGGAGAGCACGCGGTGATCGGCGGTGGGCACGTGGGTGTGGGTGCCGACGACGAGGGAGACCCGGCCGTCGAGGACATGACCCATCACCTGTTTCTCGCTGGTGGCCTCGGCATGGATGTCGACGACGATGGCGTCCGCCACGCGGCCGAGGGGGGCTGCCTCCACCTCGCGTTCCACCGCGGCGAAGGGATCGTCCATGGCGTCCATGAAGACGCGGCCCATGACGTTCACCACCAGCACCTGCGCGCCGTTCTTGGCCTCGACCAGCGCTGCGCCGCGGCCGGGCGTGCCGGCGGGATAGTTCACCGGCCTGACGAGGCGCGGCGCACGGTCGATGAAGACGAGGGCCTCGCGCTGGTCCCAGGAATGGTTGCCGAGAGTGACGCAGTCGGCGCCCGCATCCAGCAGTTCCTCGTAGATCGCCTCGGTGATGCCGAAGCCGTGGGCGGCGTTCTCGCCGTTGATCACGACGCAGTCGAGCTTCAGATCGGCGATGAGCCCGGGCAGCTTTTCGGTGACGGCGGTGCGGCCGGCCTTGCCGACGACGTCGCCGAGGAAGAGGAGGCGCATCAGAAGGTCCTGAAACCGGTTTCGGTGAGGAGGTAATCCAGCCTCCGGTCATGGGGCTCGTGCGGCACGGCGTCAACCTCCTGGCAGGAGAAGGCGATGCCGATGGCGATGCGGCGGGCCTGCGCGTCGAGGCGGGCGAGAGCCATGTCGTAATGGCCCTTGCCGTAGCCGATGCGGTTGCCGCGCACATCGAAGGCGGCGAGCGGGGTCAGCAGGATATCGGGCTGGACCTCGGCGGCTTCGGGTCCCGGCCCATAGGTGCCGAAGCCCATGGGCACGAGGTCGGCACCGCGGATCAGCTCGCGGAAGATCATCGGGCCCTTCCGGTCCGGGAAGGCGGGCAGCGCCAGGCGCGCGCCGGCCCGGCGCAGGCGGTCCATCAGCGGGCGGACGTCGATTTCGGACTGGATGGGGAGAAAGCCGGAGACGACCTTGCCGGCGACGGGAATGAGATCGAGGGGGAAGGTCTCGGCGAGGGCCAGCGCCGCCTCGATGCGGAGGGCGAGGTCGAGGGCATCGCGGCGGGCGAGCGCGGCCTCGCGCAGGTCGGCCTTGGTCGGCTGGGTCATGGGGGAGGATTAGCGGAGGCGGGAAGCCGCGTCACTACGGATGCGCTGCACTTGCCCGGTGACGGCGGTGTTCCGCCAGGGACCGCAAAAAGGAAGAGAAGTGGAGCCACTCTGCCGTTGGACAAGCGATCCCGGGAACCTACCTAAGTAGGTGGGTGCCGTGTACCCAAGACCAGGGTCGAGGACAGGGACAGCTCCCATGAGATCGATAAGGCCCCGGGGAATTTGTGTCCTGACGAACGTCGCAGCTCCGTTCCGACAGATAGGTCGTATTCTCCCCCGGCGGAAGACCCTCAGGCCCCTTCGCCGCGAATTCACCACCGCCATCCGCTCGGACCCGTTGACGCTCGCGTCCGTGCGGCGCCAATAGGCGGCCCCGAGACTCCGAGACCCGCCGCCGGAACGCCCGCCATGCCGCTGCCGAAAGCCGTCACCGCCCTCGCCCCGCCCATGCCGGCCTCGCTGATCGAGCGCTTCGCGGCCATCGTCGGCCCGCGCTATGCCATCACCGATCCCGGCGATCAGGCGCCCTATCTGCGCGACGACCGCAGCCTCTACCACGGGCGCACCTCCCTGGTGGTGCGGCCGGGATCGACCGAGGAGGTGGCGGCCGTCATGGCGCTCGCCCACGAGACCGGCACGCCGGTGGTGCCGCAGGGCGGCGCGACGGGCCTCGTCGGCGGCCACGTGCCGCACGAGACCGGCGCCGAGATCGTGCTGTCGCTGAACCGCATGACCCAGGTGCGCGCCGTCGATCCCGCCGGCAACACGATGACGGTGGATGCCGGCGTGACGCTGCAGCAGGCGCAGGACGCGGCGAGCGAGGTCGGCCGGCTCTTCCCCCTCAATATCGGCTCCAAGGGCTCCTGCACGATCGGCGGCAATCTCTCGACCAATGCCGGCGGCACCCAGGCGGTCGCCTACGGCATGGCGCGCGACCTCGTGCTCGGGCTCGAGGTGGTGCTGGCCGACGGCCGCATCTGGCACGGCCTGAGGACCCTGAAGAAGGACAATACGGGCTACGACCTCAAGCACCTGTTCATGGGGGCGGAAGGCACGCTCGGCATCATCACCGCGGCAGTGCTGAAGCTCTATCCGGCGCCGCGCTCCATCGAGGCGGCCTGGGTGGCAGTGCCCTCGCCGGAGGCGGGCCTCGCCCTGCTCAACGCCGCGCAGGAGCGCGCCGGGCCCTCGGTCACCGGCTTCGAGCTGATGCCGCGCAACCTCTTCGAGTTCGTGCTCCGGCATCTCGCCGGCGCCCGCGATCCGCTGGCGGACGCATCACCCTGGTACTGCCTGATGGAGCTCTCCACCGCCTCGGCGGCAGGCCTGCGGGAGACGCTGGAGGAGATCCTCGCCGCAGGCTTCGAGGAGGGTATCGTCACCGACGCCGCCCTCGCCGACACGATCGACCAGCGCAACGCCTTCTGGCGGCTGCGCGAGGGCATGAGCGAGGTGCAGAAGATGGAGGGCGGCTCGATCAAGCACGACGTCTCGGTGCCGGTCGCGGCCGTGCCGGCCTTCATCGCAAAGGCGGTTGCAGCCTGCTACGCTTACATGCCGGATTGCCGCCCGGTACCCTTCGGGCATCTCGGCGACGGCAACATCCACTTCAACGTCAGCCAGCCCGTCGGCATGGACAAGGCCACGTTCCTCGACCACTGGGACGAGGTGCAGACCATCGTCCACGACATCGTCGGCGAATTCGGCGGCTCGATCTCCGCCGAGCACGGCATCGGCCGCATGAAGCGCGACCTGCTGCCGGGCGTGAAGGACCCGGTCGCCATGGACATCATGCGGCAGGTCAAGGCGGTGCTCGACCCCCGCGGCATCCTCAACCCCGGCAAGGTTCTCTAAGAGACCTGCGGGGGCGGGGGGGCCCTCCCCGCCTCAGGCCGCGACCTTGCCGAGAAAGTCCTCGACGGCGGTGCCGAGGCTCGTCGCGGACTGCTCGACCTTCGTCGTCGTCGCGCCCATCGAGGTGGACGAGGCGACGCTGGCGGCGGCCCTCGCGGCGATGTCGCCGATTGCCGCCTCGATCCGGGAGGTCAGGTCGCGCATCTCGCCGATGCTGCGGTTGATCTCCTGCACGGCGGCGGATTGCTCCTCGATGCCCGCGGCGAGCGCCGAGGCGTTCTGGTCGATCTGGCCCATGCGGCTGGAAATCCCCTCGATCGCGCCGACCGCACCCTTGGTCAGCTGCTGGACGGCGTTGATCTGCTGGGCGATTTCCTCCGTCGCCTTCGACGTCTGGACGGCGAGCGACTTCACCTCCGAGGCGACGACCGCAAAGCCCCTGCCAGCCTCGCCGGCCCGCGCCGCCTCGATGGTGGCATTGAGGGCGAGAAGGTTCGTCTGCTCGGCGATGGACTGGATCAGCGCCACGACGGTCCCGATCTTCTCGGCGGCGCCGGACAGTTCGGAGATGCTGTCGTTGGCCTGCGTCGCCTCGCCGGACAGTTCGCGCACCACGGCCGCCGTCTCACCGACCTTCTGGGCGAGCTCGCCGACCGAGGCGCTGAGCTGGTCGGTGGCGCTGGCGACGGCTCCGATATTGGACACGGCGGCCTGTGAGGAATGGGCGGCGCGCTCGGTCATCTGCACCGTTCCGTGGGCCGCCTCTCGCGCCGTCGAGGTCGCATCGCCCAGAGCGACCATGCCGCTGCGCACGCCAGCGAGCACCCCCGCGACATGTCCCTTGAACTCGCCGATAGCCGCCTCCAGGCGGGCCTGGCTGTCCGACTGGGCCGCCGTCAGCGTCCGCTCCCTGGCGGCGGCGGCTTCCATCCGCTCGGTGGCGCGGTTGGCATCCGCGACGGCGGTGTCGGAGACGGCGAAGGCCGTCGCGAGGCGGTCGCAGAGCCAGGCGAGGGCCACAGCCTGGGCGACGAGGATCACCGCGTGGATGACGACGCGACCGAAATCCCCGCCCTCGGGAAAGACGGCCATCGGGTAGATCATGTTGAGGCCGAGATGGTGGACCGCGACCACCGCGGTGTAGGCTGCGACCGATCGCCAGCAGCACCACAGGGCGGCCACCGCCAGGCCGGCGAAGAAGGCCATGTGCATGTCGATCTGGTAGACCGAACGCTCCAGCGCAAAGGTCAGGAAGGCGACGAGCGCCGCGGCCGAGACCGACGAGCCGACGCGCGCCGTCAGGTCGCTGCGGCCCTTGCCGATCGCCAGCAGGCCGAGGGCTGCGACGGCGAGGGTCCCGGCGATGGTGACGGCCATGCCGCCTGCGCCGCGCATCAGCGCCACGGCGACCACCACCACGGCGAGGGCCGAAACGACGCACAGCATGACGATGGCGACCGTTTCGCGCAGACGGTCGAGGGTGGAGGTGGGCGAGGCGAGGCTCATGGCGAGAGCTCCCATTCAAAGCGACATGAAGGGTGACAGGCAGGCGGCGGCCATCGCGGCGTCGACCACGAGCAGCGCACCGGCGCCGTAGAGTCGCGCCACGAAGTCGGGGGCCGCCGAGGAAGCGATGACGACACGGTTGCTGCGACCAGCGGACCGCAGCTCGCCCTCCGACCGTGCGGCGATGGCGGCGGCGCCGCCGTTCTCCGCCGACCAGGCGAAAACGGCCACGGGCTGCCCGGCGCGCGGCATCGCAGCTGCGACGACGGGTAGGGCCAGACAGGTGAGGACGATCACCGGGAGGAGCAGGCGCGCGCGCGATGCCGAACGCGGAGGCATGACAGATCCGTGGGCGCCCCGGCCGTACGGGATAGTCCGGCGCGGGTTCACTGAAACTGACTGTTGTTTGTTAGCTTTTCCTTAAGCCTGGCAGCCCCTCGCCTGCGTCAGAATGGCTGGCCCCTGCTTCGCTGCTCAGTCGAAGAGACTCCCCTGCCCGCCCTTCGGATCGGCCTTCCGGCGGCGCGGTTCGGCCGGCGGGGCCGGCGTCGCCTGGCCGGCGGGCTCCTGGAGCTCAGGGCCGTCATTGGCGACGCGGTTGACCGCGGAGGAGATGGGCACGAGTTCCAGTTCCGTCTGGACCGGCGGTTCGATCAGGGCCGCGGCCCGCTCGGGCGTCGTCTCGGGCGCCAGCCACTCGTTCCAGTTGGCGGGGTCGAGGATCACCGGCGTGCGGTGATGGATCGCGGCGACCGGCGCCGGCGCCTCGGCAGTCAGCATGGCCACGGTGTCGACCTCCGAGCCGTCCGGCGAGATCCATGTCTCCCACAGCGCCGGGAAGGCGAAGAGCCCCCCGTCGGGCCGGCGGATCATGTAGGGCATCTTCACCTTGCCCTCCCGGTGCCACTCGTAGAAGGCGTCCGCCGGCATCAGCGCGCGCCGACGGGTGAAGGCGGCGCGGAACGAAGGCTTTTCGCGCGCGGTCTCGCTGCGCACGTTGATGACCAGGGGGAACTCCTTCGGGTCCTTCACCCAGCCGGGAATGAAGCCCCATCGCATGAGCACGAATCGCCTACGGCCCTGATCGATGGTGACGACGGGCACGGGCTGGGTCGGCGCGATGTTGTAGCGCGGCGGGAAATTCGGCCGCTCCTCATAGCCGAAGGCGGCCTGCATCACCTCGGGAATGGTCTTGATGGCGTATCGCCCGCACATTTCGATCCTCGCCTGCCCTTGCGTCCCGGAAACTGGCTTGCATCGATTTAAGCCTTCTTTCACCGCGGACGTGGCTACCTGTCATGTAAAGTTGGGGACGACCACATTCCATGCTCGACGCCGTTCGTCAGGAAACCAGAATAGAGCTGACGCCGGAGCGCCTGCGCGCCGCCAATATTCATCCGGAAACCCGGCTGGCGACGGACTACCTCAACCACTTCAACGAAGTCATCATGCTCCTCGAACTGGTGCCGTCCATGCCCGACTGCGTGGACGACGTGCTGGCCTGGCAGCCTGCCTCCTACGAGCAGCATTTCATCCGCTCGCATTACCGCGACAAGGACCTGGTGCTTGCGGCTTTCGCCGAGGCGCCCGTCGGCTCGCGCCGGCGCTTCCTGGCGCTGGTCGAGGAGATGGACACGGTGATGCTCGACACCATTGCCCAGCTCAAAGCCCATGCCGGCACGCCGGTGGCGGGCTACATCGCGGAGGAAGCCTCCGACCGGCTGAAGCACCTCGCCGCCCGCACCTCCGGCATCATGAACGCGGTCATCCATGACGACGACGAAGGCGAAGGCGCCTCGGCGCAGGACGCTATCGACGCGCTGATGACGCGGTGAGCGACCGCTCCTATCCCGCCCGTCCCATCCTCGCCGTCTCGACGGCGGTGATTCGCGACGGCCGCGTGCTGGTGGCCCAGCGCGCCAACGCTCCCGGCGCGGGCCTGTTCAGCCTGCCCGGCGGCCTCGTCGAGATCGGCGAGACGCTGGCCGAGGCGGCGGCGCGCGAGCTGATGGAGGAGGTCGCGGTCATCGCCGAGCCCGTCGGCCTGTGCGGGGCGCGCGACATCATCCTGCGCGACGCCGCGGACCGGGTGGAGCGCCATTTCGTCGTGCTCTCCTTCGCCGCCCGCTGGACGTCCGGCGAGGGCACGGTCTCTCCCGAGGCCGCCGCCATCCGCTGGATTCGCCCCGAGGAGGCGCCGACCCTGCCGACCACGGAGGGACTGGCGGGCGTCCTTGCCGCAGCCCTCGCCCTCGTTCCCGCCTGAGCGTCAACCACCCGGACAGCTTTCCGTTGCGGCCCCCGGCCGGCTCGCTCATATCTGCGCCATGGCGAAGCTGGTCCAGACCCTTGCGCTCCTGACGATCCTGCTGCCGGCAGCCGCCGCGGCGCAGGCGCCGCAGGCTGCCGTGACGGCTCCCGTGCCGCCGGCCGCCCTGCGCGCGCCCTACGAACCGCAGCTCATCCGCCTCTCCGAGATCATCGGCGCCCTGCACTACCTGCGCACGCTGTGCGAGGGGCCGGAAGGCGGCGCCTGGCGGCGCGAGATGCAGGCCCTGCTCGACGCGGAGGCGGCGGGCGGGGAGCGCAGGGAGCGCCTCGTCCAGGCCTTCAACCGCGGCTATGGCGGCTTCGAGCAGACCCACCGCACCTGTGCGCCGGCCGCCCGGCTGGCGACGCGGCGCTATGTGACCGAGGCGCGGCGGCTCGTCGCCGAGATCACCAGCCGCTACGGCAACTGACGCCCTGTGTCATTCGGGGAACGTCTCGAATTTCTTCACCACCGTTAACCTTCCGGTCAGAAACGGGTGTCCTGGCGGGCTGAGCATGCTACGGTCTCCCCATAGGACAGGACCGATCAACGGTTCCGCAGTGGACGCGACGATGCATTTTTCCCCAGAGACGACCTTCCGGTCGGCCGAGGCCGAAGACCAGCGCCATGCGGCGATGGGCTACGTCTCCGAAGCCTTTGCGGAGGCCCGGCTCGACGGGCTGGACGTCGACTGCATCGCGCAGGCCGCCATCTTCGCCTCGTTCGTCGAAATGGTCGCAACCTACGGCGAGGAGGCGACGGCCACCTTCGCCCAGCGGCTCGCCGAGCGGGTCAGGGGCGGAGAGTTCACCGTAGACCGGTCGGCCCACTGATTCGGACCGCCACCGCCGGGGACGCCTCGTGGAACCGCGCAAGCTGGCCATTCTCGCAGCACTGATCTCCACCCTGGTTCTCGGGGTGTCCGTCGCGCAGATCATGCCGCGCGAGGCGCCGCGGACGCCGGAGCCCGTCGTCTCCGCCGGCACACCGCTTCGCACGACGATCCGGGACGTGACGGCCCAGGCGGCCGAGCCGCCCCCTCCCGTCATCCCGCCCGTCGCCCAGGCACCCGCAGCGACGCCCGTTCC
>NZ_JBQVQL010000001.1:0-142639 GCF_052440005.1 Phreatobacter sp. | reverse complement strand
GGCCGGAGCCGGCGCGGGCGTCGCAGCCGGCGGGGTCTGGGCGGCCAGCGGTCCGGCGAGCGCCAGCGTCAAGGCGGCGAGGGACAGGAGCGAGCGGACGGTCATGGAAGGGTCGAGCCTTTTGTCACGGGAGGGCGTGCTTGACGGGCACGTGTGGCGCTTTGAAGGAAGACGGTGCGAAAGCACGGGGCGGTTGACGCGTGCACAACTCCTGACGGATCCCGCCGGTTGCCGCAGCAATGCCCGTTTCGGCTTGAATTGACAACCCTTGGCACCGTCCATATCTGTCGCGGGTTGCCGGGCCGCTGCGGAAATCCGTGCGTCCGTCGACGATGATCCCGCCGGGACCGGAGGACGGGGCGCACGGGGCGCTCCGAGACCGCCTGACGGGGCTGAAGGGCTTGCGTGAACCATCGGAACGGACGGTGCGACCAACCGTTTCGATGCCTCTCTCTTCCCGCCCAAGTGTAAGGAACGCACATGCTCGGCGCGCTCGCCCGCAGGATCTTCGGCAACGGCAACGATCGCCGCATCAAGGGATACCGTCCGCGGATCGATGCCATCAACGCGCTGGAGCCCGAGCTCGCGGCGCTGTCGGACGAGGCCCTGCGTGCCCGCACCGACGCCTTCAAGGCGCAGCTCGCCGCCGGCAAGACCCTCGACGACCTGCTCGTCCCCGCCTTCGCCACCGTCCGCGAGGCGGCCAAGCGCGTCCTCGGCCAGCGCCATTATGACGTTCAGTTGATCGGCGGCATGGTGCTCCACGAGGGCGCCATCGCCGAGATGAAGACCGGCGAAGGCAAGACTCTCGTCGCCACCCTCGCCGTCTATCTCAACGCGCTCGCCGGCAAGGGCGTCCACGTCGTCACCGTCAACGACTACCTCGCCAAGCGCGACGCCGAGTGGATGGGCAAGGTCTACGGCTTCCTCGGCATGACCACCGGCACCATCGTCCACGGCATGGACGACCAGCAGCGCCACGACGCCTATGCCTGCGACATCACCTACGGCACCAACAACGAGTACGGCTTCGACTACCTGCGCGACAACATGAAGTACACGGTGCAGGAGATGGTCCAGCGCGGCCACTTCTACGCCATCGTCGACGAGGTCGATTCCATCCTCATCGACGAGGCGCGCACGCCCCTCATCATCTCCGGCCCGCTCGACGACCGCTCCGACTTCTACGCCACCATCGACCGCTTCATCCCCGTCCTGAACAAGGAGGACTACGAGGTCGACGAGAAGCAGCGCACCGCCTCCCTCACCGAGAGCGGCAACGAGAAGATGGAGAAGGCCCTCGTCGAGGCCGGCTACGTCAAGGGCGACCTCTACGACGTCGAGAACGTCTCGACCGTCCACCACGTCAACCAGGCGCTGAAGGCCCACAAGCTGTTCCAGCGCGACAAGGACTACATCGTCCGCAACGGCGAGGTGGTCATCATCGACGAGTTCACCGGCCGCATGATGCCGGGCCGCCGCTATTCGGAAGGCCTCCACCAGGCGCTCGAGGCCAAGGAACGGGTCCAGGTCCAGCCCGAGAACCAGACGCTCGCCTCCATCACCTTCCAGAACTATTTCCGCATGTACGGCAAGCTCGCCGGCATGACCGGCACGGCGCTGACCGAGGCCGACGAGTTCATGGACATCTACAAGCTGCAGGTGGTCGAGATCCCGACCAACCGCGGCATCGCCCGCCTCGACGAGGACGACGAGGTCTACAAGACCGTCCAGGACAAGTACCAGGCCATCATCACCGAGGTGGAGGCGGCCCGCGCCAAGGGCCAGCCGGTGCTGGTCGGCACCACCTCCATCGAGAAGTCCGAGACCCTCGCGGAGATGCTGAAGCAGGCCGGCTTCAAGCAGGTCGACCTCGACGACCCCCAGGCCTTCGCGCCGCTCTATGACGGCGACCAGGGCACGGCGGGCGAGCGCGTCTTCGCCGTGCTCAACGCCCGCTACCACGAGCAGGAGGCCTTCATCGTCTCCCAGGCGGGCGTTCCCGGCGCCATCACCATCGCCACCAACATGGCGGGACGCGGCACCGACATCCAGCTCGGCGGCAATGCCGACATGCGCATTCAGGCCGAGCTCGCCGACATGGAGGACGGTCCGGAAAAGCAGGAGAAGGCGGAGGCCATCCGCCGCCAGGTGACCGATCTCAAGCAGCGCGCCCTGAAAGCCGGCGGCCTCTACATCATGGGCACCGAGCGCCACGAGAGCCGCCGCATCGACAACCAGCTGCGCGGCCGCTCCGGCCGCCAGGGCGACCCCGGCCGCTCCAAGTTCTACCTGTCCCTGCAGGACGACCTGATGCGCATCTTCGGGTCGGACCGCATGGAGGGCATGCTGACCAAGCTCGGCCTCAAGGAGGGCGAGGCCATCGTCCATCCCTGGATCAACCGGGCACTGGAGAAGGCGCAGCAGAAGGTCGAGGCCCGCAACTTCGACCTGCGCAAGAACGTCCTCAAGTACGACGACGTCGCCAACGACCAGCGCAAGGTCATCTTCGAGCAGCGCATCGAGCTGATGAGCCAGCAGGACCTCTCCGACATGACGCAGGACATGCGCCATGGCGTCATCGAGACCCTGGTGCACACCTACATCCCGCCGGACGCCTATGCCGAGCAGTGGGACACCGCGACCCTCAAGGAGGAGATCTACCGCGTCCTCAACCTCGACCTGCCCGTGGACGAATGGGCCAAGGAAGAGGGCATCGCCGACGAGGAGGTGATCGAGCGCATCACCAAGACCGCCGACGAGATGATGGCCTCCAAGGCCGCCCGCTTCGGCCCCGACATCATGCGCCAGATCGAGAAGGCGGTGGTGATGCAGGTGCTCGACCATCTCTGGCGCGAGCACATCGTCCAGCTCGACCACCTGCGCCAGGTAGTCGGCCTGCGCGGCTATGCCCAGCGCGATCCGCTCAACGAGTTCAAGTCCGAGGCCTTCCAGCTCTTCGAGGGGCTGATGGCCAAGCTCCGCGAGATGACGACCCAGCAGCTCGCCCTCGTCGAACTGCAGGAGCCGCCGCCCATGCCGGACCTGCCGCCCATGACCGCCCATCACATCGACCCGATGACCGGCATGGACGAGTTCGCCCAGATGGGGGCCGCCTCCGGCGGATCGTTCCAGGCGCAGGGCGGCGGCGCGCCTACCGCCGAGCGCAATCCGAACGATCCCTCCACCTGGGGCAAGGTCGGCCGCAACGACCCCTGCCCCTGCGGTTCGGGCAAGAAGTTCAAGCACTGCCACGGGCAGTATGTGTGAGTTGAGGAAGGGCGCCGGGTGCGGCGCCCTTCGCGTCCGGGCGCGTCCGCCGAAAGCCGCAGCGCGGCGCGCGGAACGCCTTGACCGGAATGCCGGCACGCCCTAAAAGGCGCGCTCGCGGGCGGGGCTGTAGCTCAGATGGGAGAGCGCTGCAATCGCACTGCAGAGGTCGGGGGTTCGAATCCCCCTAGCTCCACCAGCCCGCTCTTCTGCCTGTCCCATTGCCTCGTCTCCCTAACGGAACGCCTCGCGTGAACCGCACGCCCTCCTTTCGTCGTATCCTCTATATTCATCGGGGATCCGGACCATGCAATTTCTCTCGGCCTATGCGGCCGCGCTGATCGTCTTCGGCATTCTCGACGCCGTCTGGCTCTCGATCATGGGCCGGGTGCTCTACCGGCCGACGCTCGGCAGCCTGATGCTGGACAACTTGCGCTGGGCCCCGGCCCTCGTCTTCTATTTCCTGTTCCCCGTCGGCGTCGTCCACTTCGCCGTGCTGCCGGCCTACGCGGCGGGCTCGCTGCAGATGGCGCTGGTCAATGGTGGCTTTCTCGGGCTCCTCGCCTATGCGACCTACGACCTGACCAACTATGCCACCCTGCGCGTCTGGACGCTGACGCTCACGCTGGTGGACATCGTCTATGGCGCGGTGGCGACAGCCCTCGTCGCCGGCGGCGCCTATGCCGCCCTGCGGCTCCTCGCCTCGGCGGGCTGGATCTAGGCGCTTCTCAGCGCACCGGCTTCAGGCGGTAGTGGCTGATGCCCCAGCTCTGCCCCCCGGCATGGCCGAACAGCCCGCTGGTGGCGAGGAAGAACAGCCGCCAGCGCCGCCGCCACAGGGCGAGCTGGTCGGTGCCGTAGACACGCGCGAGGATCGGATCGATCTCGTCGAGCCGGGAATCGAACAGGGCCAGCCAGTCCTCGGCGGTGCGGCGATAGTGCTCGCCGCTCCAGCGCCATTCCTCCTCGACCGTGAAGAGATCGTCGAACCGGCGGATGAGGCCGTGTGAGGGCATGAGCCCGCCGGTGAAGAAGTGCTGGGCGATCCAGTCGGTCTTGTCGGCGCTGTCGAAGCGATAGGAGCCCGTGCGGTGGGTGAAGACGTGGATGAACATCCGCCCGTCCGCCTCCAGCCAGCCGGCGGCACGCGTGAGCAGGTCGCGCCAGTTCGCCATGTGCTCGAACATCTCCACCGAAACGATCCGGTCGAAGCGGCCCTCGGGCGCGAAACCGTTCATGTCGGCGGTGACGATGGTGAGGTTCGCGAGCCCCAGGCGGGCCGCCTCGGCCTCGATGAAGCGGCGCTGGCCGTGCGAATTCGACACGCCGGTGATCGAGGCGCGGGGAAAGCGGCGGGCCATGGCGAGGGAGAGCGAGCCCCAGCCGCAACCGAGCTCCAGGATGCGCTGGCCGTCGGCGAGGCCGGCATGATCCATGGTGAGGTCGAGTGCCCGCGTCTCCGCCTCGGCGAGGGTGGTCTCGGGGCCCTCGTAGTAGCAGCACGAATATTTCCGCTGCGGACCGAGGGTCCGGACGAAGAAGTCCGGCGGAAGCTCGTAATGCTGGGCATTGGCGGCGTCGGTGTGCACCGCCACGGGATAGCCCGCCATGGAGGCGGCGAAGGCCACGTCGTCGGCCGCGGTGGCGGAAGACAGGTTCCGGTCGGTCCGCCCGACCAGCCAGGCGATGGCGGCGCGGGTCAGCGCATCGGGGACAGGGGCGCGTTCGCCCCAGGCAATGAGGCCTGCGAGAAGGGACACCGCGTTCAGCCTTTCGTCTTGCCCGGCGGCCAGGGGATGAAGGCGCTGGTGCGCGCCTGGTAGTCGGCAAAGGCGGCGCCGTGCTTGCGCAGCATGTGCTCCTCGAGCGGAGGAATGCCGGAGATGCGGGTGAGGAGCAGCGTCATGAAGGCGGGCGCGAGCAGCGCGAACCAGCCGAAGGGATGGCCGCTCCAGGCGAGCGCCATGACCGCGTAGGAGGCCCAGAGCACGCATTCGAAGAAGTAGTTGGGATGGCGCGAGTAGCGCCACAGGCCGACGTCGCAGATCGGACCGCGCTTGTTCTTGTCGGCGACGAAGGCGGCGAGCTGCCGGTCGGCGATGGCACCGCCCGCCCAGCCCGCAGCGAAGACCGCGATCCCCAGCGCATCCTGCCAGCCGAGCGGTGCCGGCCGGTGGGCGGCGAGCACGATGCCGAGCGCCAGCGGCACGCTCGCCGCCGCCTGGATCTGCAGGAAGCGGAACATCTGCCAGGAGGCGTCGGCCCCCCAGTCCTGCCTGAGCTTGGCGTAGCGCGCGTCGTCGGTGATCCCGCGCGTCCGGCCGGCGATGTGCAGGCCGAGCCTCAGCGCCCAGGCGAGCGCCATGGCACCGACGAGCAGGCGCCGTTCCCACGGCCCTGCGCCGAAGGGCAGCAGAGCGGCGGCAAGCGCCGTGCCGCCGACGCCGAAGGTCCAGGTGACGTCGATCCAGCCGGAATTGCCGGTCCGCTTCTCGATCAGCCAGGCCGCCGCCATGATCACGCTCATGGCGGCGACGATGAAGACCAGGGCGGCGAGGAACGACAATCCCGTCACAGGCGGACGAAGGGCTGCAGCAGGCGTCCGATCATCCCCTCGAAACGGACGTTGCCGGTGAGCGCGACGATGCAGGTGCAGCCCTCCCGCGGGTCGACCACGGGGGTATGGGCGTGGCGGTCGTCGGCCTCGTCGAAATCACCGGCGGCATAGCGACCGTATTCGTGCTGGTAGGCACCCGCGACGATCGTGGTCCACTCCGCCCCGGTATGGCGGTGCGCAGGCAGGCGGGTGCCCGGCTGGGCCCGCAGCATGAAGACGCGCGCTTCGGAGCTCGGCACCTCGACGCGGCGCAACGCCACGCCGCGGCCGACGCTCTGCCAGCGTCCCAGCGTGTAGGGGGCGAGCACGGCAAGACCGGCGGCGTCATGCGGCGCGGCCGGACGCTTCGGCCGCTCGGCGGGACGCGGCGGCATCGCGATCGACAGGCTGCGCGCGTCGACGCCCATGGGCTCGGGCTCGATCTCGTCGAGGAAGGCGCCGCTGAGCGCGTCGATGTCCGCGAGATCACGCCGCGTCTGCGGATTGATCTCGACATGGGCGGCGACGACCAGCGCCAGCCCCTCGTCGAGGCGGCCGGCGGCGAAGGCCGCCAGGGTTTCGTCGGACGGACGATGGGACATGCTCATCGCAGATCCTCCAGGGAGCCGCGCATTCGCGCCATCGCGAGGCGCAGGCGCGACTTGACGGTGCCGAGCGGGATGGACAGGCGTTTGGCCACGTCCTGATGACTGAGACCTTCCATGAATGCCAATTGGACGACTCGAAGCTGATCGGGGGACAGGGAGGTGAGGGCGGCCCTGACACGGGAGTCGCGTTCGCTCCCGTCGAAGACCTGGTCTGGCTGCTCGGGCTCCTCACCCTGGAGAATGTCGAGGACGTCCGGCAGGCGCGACCGCTTCTCGCGCCGGGCGGCGTCGATCCGCAGATTGCGGGCGATCGCCGCAATCCAGGTCGAGGCCCCCGCACGCGTGGGGTCGAACAGCGCCGCCTTCCGCCAGACCATCAGCAGCGTTTCCTGCGCGAGCTCCTCGGCGAGGTCCGCCGGGGTGCCCTGGCGCATCAGCAGGGCTTTCACCCGCGGCGCGAAATGGTCGAACAGTTTGACGAACGCTTGCCTGTCGGACGATTGGGCAATCGACTGGATCAGGGCATTGGCATCCATCAGGGCGGCACCGGCACGTCTGCGCGGCCCGCGGGAGAGCGGGACCGACATTTCAGAATGTATCGCAAGAGCAACCATCATGTCGCCCTCTACGCGGCATCCGCGGCACCGGATCAGTCGCGGTGCTTCCTTTTCGGATGCGGCCCCTTAGGCTGAACCGGCGGGCTTTCGCTGGCGTAGACATAACCAAGACAACGGAATGCAGGAATACGGCATGCAATCGGGTGGTGGTCGGCAGCAGCGCATCGCGGTGGTGGGGAGTGGCGTTTCCGGCCTGTCCGCAGCCTGGCTCCTGTCGCAGGCCCATGACGTGACGCTCTACGAGCGCGACGGCCGGCTCGGCGGCCATGCCAACACCGTCACGGTGCCAGGCGCCCGCGGCCAGAACGTCGCAGTCGACACCGGCTTCATCGTCTTCAATGAGGCGACCTACCCGAACTTCTGCGCCCTCCTCGACCATCTCGACGTGCCCTCGCTCGCCACCGAGATGTCCTTCGCCGTCTCCCTCGACGGCGGCCGCCTCGAATATGCCGGGACGGGCCTCGCCGGCCTCTTCGCCCAGCGCCGCAACATCGTCAGCCCGCGCTTCTGGTCGATGCTGCAGGACCTCCTGCGCTTCTACCGCAGCGCCACGCGCGACGCGGCGGAGCTGGAGAACGATCCGATCTCGCTCGGTGACTACCTGAAGGCCGGCCGCTACGGCACTGCCTTCCGCGACGACCACCTGCTGCCCATGGCCGGCGCCATCTGGTCCGCGCCCTGCGCCGAAATCCTCTCCTACCCGGCCAGCGCCTTCATCCGCTTCCACGACAATCACGGGCTCCTGAAGCTGTCGGGCCGCCCCGCCTGGCGCACCGTCACCGGCGGCAGCCGCGCCTATGTGGCGAAGCTGATGGAAGCCTTCTCCGGCGAGGTCTGCTCCAACATGCCGGTCGCCCGCATCCGGCGCCTGTCCGACGGGGTCATCCTCGACGGCGAGGATGGCTGGTCCCGCCGCTTCGACCAGGTCGTGGTAGCGACCCATGCCAAGGAGGCGCTCGCCATGCTGGCCGATCCCTCCGCAGAGGAGCGCGCCCTGCTCGGCGCCTTCCGCTACAGCCGCAACGTCGCGGTGCTCCACACCGACGAGGCGCTGATGCCCCGCCGCCGTGCGGCCTGGTCGAGCTGGAACCACATCGGCGACCGCCGCGTACCGGACGAGCCTTGCGCCGTCACCTACTGGATGAACCGGCTGCAGCACCTGCCGATGGACAAGCAGTTCTTCGTGACGCTCAATCCTCCGCGGCCGCCGCGGGAGGAGACCGTGCTGCGCACAGAGACCTACGAGCACCCGCTCTTCGACAGCGCCGCCATCGCCGCGCAGTCGCGCCTGTGGTCGCTGCAGGGCCTGCGCAACACCTGGTATTGCGGCGCCCATTTCGGCGCCGGCTTCCACGAGGACGGGCTGCAGGCGGGCCTCGCCGTCGCCGAGGACCTCGGTGGCCTCAAGCGGCCCTGGTCGGTCGCGGACGATTCCGGCCGCATCGTGCGCCGCCCGCCGGCCCTCCCCCTGACGGAGGTGGCGTGACCGCCCCCGCCTCGGCGCTCTATGTCGGCCGGGTGGAGCATCGCCGCATCCGGCCGCGCCCCCATGCGCTGTCCTACCGCGTCTTCTGGATGCTGCTTGACGTCGACGAGATCGACACGCTCGACCGCCGCCTGAAGGTCTTCTCGCGCGACCGCCGCAACCTCTTTTCCTTCCGCACCGCCGACTACGGCGACCGCTCCGGCCGGCCGCTTAGGCCGCAGATCGAGGCGCGACTGGCCGAGGCCGGCATCGACACCGGCGGCGGCGCCATCCGCCTCCTCACCATGCCGCGCGTGCTCGGCTACGGGTTCAATCCGATCAGCGTCTTCTTCTGCCACCGGCCGGACGGCGCGCTCGCAGCGACGATCTACGAGGTGCACAACACCTTCGGCGAGATCCATTCCTACCTGATCGCCGCGGAAGGCGAGGCCCGCCCCATCGTGCAGGACAGCGCCAAGGCCTTCCACGTTTCGCCTTTCCTGACCCGCGACATGGCCTATCGCTTCCGCCTCGTGCCGCCGGGTGACGACGTCGCGCTGCAGATCGCCGCGAGCGACGGGGACGGGCCGATGCTCTTCGCATCGCTGGCCGGGGAACGGCGGGACCTGACCGACGGCAACCTGCTGCGCCTGCTCGCGACCCACCCGCTGCTCACGCTGAAGGTCACGGCGGCGATCCATTGGCACGCCCTGCTGCTGCTAGCCAAGCGCATCCGGCTGATCCGCCATCCCGGCCCGGCAGCGGGCGACGTCACCGTCGGCCGGCAGTCCGGCTGAGCCCGCTCAACGCTGGCGGATGCTGCCGGGCGTGACGCCCTCCATGGCGCGGAACATCTTCACGAACTGGGTGCTGCTGGAAAAGCCCACCTTGGTCGCCACCTGCGCCACCGGCAGGCTGGTCGCGGTCAGCAGCCGCCGCGCCTCGTTCATCCTGAGCCGCAGGAAATACTGGTAGGGCGTCGCTCCGAAAGCGTCCCGGAACGAGCGGATCAGGTGGAAGCGGGAGAGGCCCGCGAGCTGCGCCAGGTCGTCGATGGAAACCGGGCTGCCGATATTGGCGCGCAGATAGTCGTCCAGCATCGCCATGCGCGACCTTGTGCCGAGCGCCGTTCTCTCCGGCGCCTGGTCCAGCCGCGACAGTTCCAGCACCCGCGCGGCGATGAACAGGCCGATGGATTCCGCATAGAGATCGGTAAGACCGTCGCCGTCGGTCAGCACGCGGTCCAGCCGCGTCATGGCGTCGATCAGATCCGGATCCTCGAAATAGAGCTTCGGCCGCACGCTGGCGGAGGCATACATCCGGCCGATATCGGAGGTGAGCTGGCCCGGATCGAAGAACATCATGGTCACGTGGCCCTCGTTCGAGGGACCCACCGTCCAGCCCTGTGCGCCGCAGCCTGCCGGGATCTGGGTCAGCTTGCCGCGCAGGTCGCTCAGCGAGGAACCGGGCAGGCCGTCGACCCGTGTCTCACCCTCGCGCCGCGAGAAATGATGCAGTGCGAGGTAATGTTCGGACGGATGGCTGGCATAGCTGATGCTGTAGTCTGTCTTCCGCCGGCTGGTCCTTGCGACAAAACCGGGCCAGGACGCGACAATGCTGTGCTCGATCCTGCCGCCGCTGTCGGGATTCAACGGCTTGAGAAGCATGGCGCAATAAATCCCTGAGAATCAATATCGGGAGATTGATTCACACTTGCAGCGGGACGTCAATTCATCAGAACCGGGCCGGCGCGCGTCAGGACTTGCCCTGCGGTGCGTCGCCGGGGCCTCCCTCGCCGGCCGGCGCGCCCTTCGCCCGGCCGCGGCCACCCTTCCCGACGAAGAGTTTGTCCTTCCACTCCAGCGCCTTGACGATCTTCGAGCCGAGGCTGAGCAGTTGCACCAGCCGCTCCGTCTCCAGCCTTTCGATGTCGTCGTACCAGCCGGTGAGAAGCTCGATCACCCCGTGCATCTCCTGCATCCGCTCCTGGGCGAAGCGCTCCTCCTCGGAGGCCGGGCTCTGCATCAGAAGCTCCCGCAGCACGGTCAGGGTCGGGTCGATCTCGCGGCGCTTGCGCTGCTCCACCAGCTTGCGGACGATGGCCCAGATGTCGTCGAGGGTCGTGTAGAAGTCGCGGCGCTCGCCGGGCACGTGCTTCAGCCGGATGAGCTCCCAGCTCTGCAGCTCCTTCAGCGCCATGGCGACGTTCGACCGCGCGACGCCGACCGCGTCCACGAGATCGTCGGCACAGACCGGCCGGTTGGCGAGGAAGATGACGGCATAAACCTGGCCGACGGTGCGGTTGATGCCCCAGCGCGACCCCATCTCGCCGAAATGCAGCACGAAGGCCTGGATGAGCGGCGGCAGGTTCATGGGTCGCCCGTCTGAATTTTCAGGATTTTCTGAAGTAACAGCCCCGACAGAGGGGGTCAACGCGACCGACGCGTCCGATATGATGTTGCCTTGGAGCTGAATTAATCACCCCAAATCTTCTGCGAGGTCGCTTTGTCACACACCAGATTTCCACCAATCGATCCTCGTAAGTTGGGTGCTCATAAAGAACTAGACATGCCGCTGTTCTCGCTTCTTGCGAGCCTAACAAGCTCGGCGGACAAATTTACCCATTGTGTTCTTCTATTCGACCACACAGAGAGCCTCATTGCCCAAGCCGCAGCCGCAAAGGGCAACCCAGAAGACATTCGGCACTCTTACGAACTTTATAGGGCAAGCCGCGACGCTTTTGTTGCTGCTCGCAGTGTTTATAGCTCTTGGCTACGAGCCGCCGCCAACGAGGCCGCAATGACCTTGCATGATATCGGCACGACGATTGAGGATTTGGACGAAGCCTTAGCAAGCTCGGGGCTTCTAGGGTCCGCCCCATTGGCGGAAGCGAAACGACTGATGGGCAAACACTTCGCTCATTGGGTAGCGATAAGGCACTCAGTAGCCCACCAACGCGATCTTGCAAAAGCGGCACGGAAAAATAGCTTGAAAGGAAAGATGCGCAGCCCTTTCTTTTCAAAAGAAGCGGGATCAGAGCTTTTCATCGGCTCCACGCTACATGGAAGAACGTTGAACACAACTCGGAAAGGGACGTTACTAACGCTCGATATATCTCATGAGAATGATACAAAAATTGAAGATATACTGCGGGCCATCCGCACTGCGATAAGTCCATTATACTTTGAGGATCGCGAATTCGGATAACGCGCCAACCAGAGGGCACGCACACGTCTCGGGTAGAGGCAACAAACTACTATGGGAAGGCGGCCGTCAGTCAGAACCCAGCTTGCGGTCACGCACAGATGCTAGGGTTCGAATGGTGGGTGATGAAGGACTCGAACCTTCGACCCGCTGATTAAGAGTCAGCTGCTCTACCAACTGAGCTAATCACCCACGCCCGCAAGCCCGAGGGGCTGCGCGGGAGCCGGGTGACTACCAGACACCGGGGGCCCTGTCCAGAACGCCCGCCAACTTTTTCGTCGGGCGCAATGCACCGTCACGCGGCAGGGTTAGCGGCGGGCCAGAGCCAGGCTGCGCCGCGCACGCCGGAGGAGTCGCCATGCACCGCCTTGACGATGGGCGTGGTGCAGGCGTCGGAGAAGACATAGGGCACCATGGCCGGCGGCAGGTCGGCATAGAGCGAGGGAACGTTGCTCATGCCGCCGCCCACCACGACGACGTCGGGGTCGATGAGATTGACGACCTGGGCGAGGCCGCGGGCTAGGCGCGACACGTAGCGTTCGTAGGACGCGCGGGCCACCGCGTCGCCGGCCGCCGCCATGGCGACGATCTCGGGGGCCGGGACGGGCGATCCCGTGGCGCGGCGGTAGTCGTCGGCGAAGCCCGTGCCCGAGACCCAGGTCTCGAGACAGCCCTTCTGCCCGCAATAGCAGGACGGCGCCTCTACGACCTCGTCGACAGTCGGCCAGGGAAGCGGATTGTGCCCGAACTCGCCGCCGATGAGATGGCGGCCGCGCAGCACCTTGCCGTCGATGACGATGCCGGATCCTGCACCGGTCCCGATGATCAGGCCGAACACCACCCCGGCCCCGGCGGCAGCGCCGTCGACGGCCTCCGAGAGGGCGAAGCAATTGGCGTCGTTCTCGAGCCGCACCTCGCGGCCGAGGGCGGCTGCGAGGTCCTTGTCGAGCGGATGGCCGATGAGGACGGTGGTGTTGGCGTTCTTGATGAGCCCGGTGGCGGGCGACAGGGAGCCGGGAATGCCGACCCCCACCGTGCCGGCCAGACCGAGCTCGGCCTCCACGCCGGTGACGAGGCCGGCGATGGCCGCGACGATGGCGCCGTAGTCGTGGCGCGGGGTCGATACCCGGCGGCGCATGAGCTCCCGGCCCTGGTCGTCCAGGGCCAGAATCTCGATCTTGGTACCGCCGAGGTCGATGCCGATGCGCATGCTGTGGTGCTTACTCCGCGGCGACGATGCCGTGCTGCGGATGCAGGCGCTCGCGCTTGGCGATCAGCTTGTTCAGCGCCGACAGATAGGCCTTGGCCGAGGACACGAGCGTGTCCGGGTCCGCGCCCTTGCCGGTAAACGTGTTGCCGTCCGCCTGCAGCCGCACCGAAACCTCCGCCTGTGCATCCGTCCCCTGGGTAACGGCATGCACCTGATAGAGTTCCAGCACCGCCTCGTGCGGCACGATCGCCTTGATGGCGTTGAACACCGCGTCGACCGGCCCGTTGCCCGAGGCCTGGACGGTCTTGTGGACGCCGTCGAGGTCGAGGGTCAGGGTGGCGGCCTGCGGCCCCATCGTGCCGGCCACCACCAGCAGCGACATGACCTTCATGCGGTCCTGGCTATGGGCGATCTTCTCGTCCACCAGCGCCTCGATGTCCTCGTCGTAGATCACCTTCTTGCGGTCGGCGAGCTCCTTGAAGCGCACGAAGGCGTCTTCCAGCTGGTTGTCGGACAGCTGGTAGCCGAGGTGCTTCAGCTTGTCCTTGAAGGCGTTGCGCCCCGAGTGCTTGCCCATGACCAGCGAGGTCGATTTCACGCCGACCGAATCCGGCGTCATGATCTCGTAGGTCTGGGTGTTCTTCAGCATCCCGTCCTGGTGGATGCCGCTCTCGTGGGCGAAGGCGTTCCGCCCGACGATGGCCTTGTTGTACTGGACCGGGAACGAGGTGACCGTCGAGACGAGCTTGGAGGCCCGCGTCAGCATTTTCGTGTCGATGCCGGTCTCATAGGGGAAGATGTCGTTGCGCGTCCGGATCGCCATGACGATCTCTTCCAGCGCCGCGTTGCCGGCCCGCTCGCCGATACCGTTGATCGTGCACTCGATCTGCCGCGCGCCGCCCTCGACGCCGGCGATGGAATTGGCCACGGCCATGCCGAGATCGTTGTGGCAATGGACCGAGAACACCGCCTTGTCGGCGTTCGGCACGCGGGCGCGCACCATCTCGAACAGGGCCTTGTACTCGTGCGGCGCGGTGTAGCCGACCGTGTCGGGGCTGTTGATGGTGGTGGCGCCGGCCTTGATCGCCGCTTCCACGCAGCGGCAGAGGAAGTCGTGCTCGGTGCGGGTGCCGTCCTCGGCCGACCATTCCACGTCGTCGACCAGGTTGCGGGCGCGGGTGACGGAGGCCACCACCATGGCCAGGACCTCGTCCGGCGACTTCTGCAGCTTGTGCTTCATGTGCACCGGCGAGGTCGACAGAAAGGTGTGGATGCGCGGACGGCGGGCATGGCGTACCGCCTCGCCGGCACGGTCGATGTCGTTCATGCCGGCCCGGGCGAGGCCGGTGACGACGGCGTTCTTCACCCGCTTGGCGACGGCGACGACCGCCTCGAAGTCGCCGATGGAGGCGATGGGGAAGCCCGCCTCGATGATGTCGACGCCCATCTCGTCGAGGACGTCGGCGACCTGGAGCTTCTCCTCCAGCGTCATGGTGGCGCCGGGGCACTGCTCGCCGTCGCGCAGGGTGGTGTCGAAGATGACGACGCGGTCCTTGGGGGACGGGCTGGTGGTGTTGGTCATGGGTCTCGTCCTTGCTGCGGGCCGCGGCGGCGTTCAGCGCCTCACTTCGCAGGCCCCCGGTTGCGGGTTGCGGTGGCGTGATCCCCTGAGCGCCAAGGCCATATGGCCCTGCCGGTGCTCAGGGGCGGATAAGCAGAAGGAGGGAAAGCGAGGGCGTGGCGCTGAAAGCGCGAAGGCTGATCGGTGCGGGCGCACGGACGATCGGCACGGACGATCCTCGGACAAAGGCGGCTCCAGGGCCGCTGGTGGTTCTGACTAGCTGATCCGGGGGGTCGGACGCAAGCGTGAAGTCAGGAACCGCGCCGTTCGGCCGATGGCGTTAACCCCTGCAACGGGCCGGGAACGGAGCATGACCGAATCGCCGACCTCCCGGTGTTCCGCTTCCGTCCGGTCAAACAATCGGTGTCGAAGGGGCCGTTCTTGCCGACGATCCACGGGGTTTCCCCACGCCATCCGCCGTGCCGTTAACGACCCCGTCCCGAAACGGGGCTTGTGGAGAGACTCACGTGCGCGTGCGCGATTCCGCGTAGATGTTGATCAGCACGCCCGCCACCACGATGGCGGCGCCGAGCAGCACGGCGGCCTCGGGCTGCTCGCCATAGACCAGCCAGCCGATGAGGCCGATGAGCGGCACCCGCAGGAAGTCGATGGGCGTCACCACGATGGCGTCGCCGTGCCGGAAAGCGTTGGTGAGGCAGTAGTGCGCGGTGAAGCCGCAGACCCCGATGCCGAGCAGCGGCAGCCACTGGGAGAGCGCGAGCTTGCCGAGGAAGAAGGCCGGCTCGCCGACCACCATGTTGGCGGCGAGGTTCAGCGGCAGCTGGATGACGTTCATCCAGAACATGATGGTCCAGGTCGAGTTGGTCGCGGTCAGGAACTTCGTCGTCGTCTGCTGCACGCCGAAGCAGATGGCCGCCGCCGCCACCGCCAGCGCCTCCGGGCGGAAGCTGTCGAAGCCCGGGCGCAGGATGACGAGCACGCCGAGGAAGCCGAACACCAGCGCCGCGGCGCGCGCCGCCGTCATCCGCTCGCCGAGGAAGAGCACCGCGAAGATGGCCACCCAGGTCGGCGTCGTGAACTCGATGGCGAAGACGGTGGCGAGCGGCAGCACGGTCAGCCCGTAGGCCCACAGCGCCTGTCCGCCGAAGTGGATCGTGTTGCGCATGACGTGGATGCCGGGACTCGTCGGCCGGATGCGCTGGCCTGCGTCCGGCGCCGCCACCATCATCGCCGCGAGAATGACGAGGCCGCCGATGTTGCGCAGGGCGAGGATCTCGAACACGGTGAGCGTGCCGTGCAGCGCCCGGATCGACAAGGCGATGGCGGAGAAGGACAGGAGCGTTCCAGCCATCCAGAACACGACGAGGACGAAGCTGCGCTGCGGCTTGGATGTCATCGGGCCTCGGGGGCGATCGCGAGCGGGGCTCACCTTCTAGTCCGGCCAAGGCCGGCGGACCCGTGCGAATTTCGCAGATGGGCCCGTTGCGCGGTTGACGCGCCGAAACCACGCGACTATACACGCCGATCCGTGGCGGCCCCGTGCCGCCGCTCTCGTTTTCTCGTGCCCCGGCCAAGCCGGGGCCAGCCGCCGGGACAAGACCCATGGCCAATACGGCATCCGCGAAGAAGGCCGCCCGCGTCATCGCGCGGCGCACCGCAGTCAACCAGGCGCGCCGCTCGCGCATGCGCACCTTCCTGCGCAAGCTCGAGGACGCCATTGCCTCCGGCGACAAGACCGCCGCCTCCGCCGCCTTCCAGGCCGCGCAGCCGGAGATCATGCGGGCCGCCCAGAAGGGCGTGCTCCACAAGAACACCGCTTCCCGCAAGGTCTCGCGTCTCGCGACCCGCATCGCCAAGATCGGCGCCTGAGCCCTTCCCGCCGGCGCCCCAGCGCGCTGCGACATCGTTCCGAAAGCCCGGCCTCGCGCCGGGCTTTTTCGTTGGCGCAGCGGGAGACGAGGGTGACGCAGGGGAGCCGTTGCGATTCGGCAACAGAAGGCCGTCAACCTCCTTTTTTTATCACGCCCCCTTCCGTGGCAGGGAGGGCGACCCTGAACCGGCTAAAGGCACGTCAGGAAAACAATTCAGATTCCAGTTGGTTAGCCGGGGGACGGAATCGTTCCGGCCCCGAAATGCGGCGACCGCGTGTCCGCCGCTCCCCCTCCCGGCCGCCTCCCCAGGCCGGAGTCAGCCGGGGTCCCGACAGGGCCGATTTGAAATTGGCCGATTCATCAGGGGCTTGAAAAGCCGGTCTCCGCAAACCCAAATCCCGGGGGGAGTCAAGCGACCGGCCTTAACCATTTATTAATGGAATTCCGTTGCCGGGTCCGAAGCCCCTGTGTATCAATCGGGTCACTCGGGGGGGCCACCTCGGGCTTCATGGAAGAGCTGACGCGCGGCGCCCGCAACATCGGGCATGGGAGAGTTTTGCCTCAGTCGAGGCCAATTCACTCCTTCAGCCGCTTCAGTATTCGGCCTGAAGCCGGAGGTGAAGATTTCGGGCTGCGGTCGACCCACTGCAGCCGGGGCACCCCTCTGAGCTGAACAACTTTGAAACAACTGAGGCGCGCGGCCATGATGTGGACGCGTGGGTGGACAATGTCGCATGTGCAAGAGGCCGGTTATGCCGGCGACGTCACACCACAGGACAGCCTCGACGCCCTGATGCAGGACGCCGCCGCCCAGTTGGTCGACGTCCGCACGACGGCGGAGTGGGCCTATATCGGTGCACCTGACCTGAAGGCTGTCGGGCGCGAGCCGATCCGCATCGAATGGCAGGTATTTCCCGCGATGGGCGTCAACCCGGATTTCGCGACCGCTCTCGCCGCCAAGCTGGCCGAGCGCGGTGTCCCGAAGGATGCCCCGCTCTATTTCCTCTGCCGGTCCGGCATCCGTTCGAAGGCTGCCGCCATTGCCATGACCGCGGCGGGCCATTCCCGCTGCTACAACGTCAGCGGCGGCTTCGAGGGCCCGCATGACGAGCAGGGACATCGCGGCACGAAGGCCGGCTGGAAGGCCGCGGGCCTGCCCTGGGTCCAGCCCTGAGGGCTGCCGGCCTCATCACGATCTGGCGTGATCCCCGCGTACCCACCCCCTGAAATTTCATCCACCGGACTTTTTGACTGGAGACCATCGTGTTTGCCACTTCCGAACGTGTCCGCGAACCGACCGAAGGCAAGACCGATACGATGAGCGATTCCATGCGTGCAGGAGCGATCTGGGAGCGCGTCGGGCGGCGTCTGCGCGCCGAACTCGGTGAGGATGTTTTCTCGAGCTGGTTCAAGAGCATCGAGATCGATCTGGCGGAGACCGACGCGGTCCGCCTGTCCGTGCCCACGCGCTTCCTGAAGAGCTGGATCGACCATCACTACAAGGACCGCATCATCGCCCGCTGGTCCGAGGAAGCCGGTCAGCCCGTGGCCATCGAGGTCATCGTCCGCACGGCGGCCGGTGCCCGCACCGTGTCCCGCCCGCGTCCCGTCGAGGAGGCGGCCCGCCCGGCTGCCCCCGCCCCGGCGCCGCAGCGCCATGACGGGACTCACCTCTCGGCGGCCCAGAACACGCTCGGCGGCTCGCCGCTCGACCCGCGCCTGACCTTCGAGACCTTCGTGCAGGGCCGCTCCAACACGCTCGCCCGCGCCGCAGCCCTCCAGGTCGCGCAGTCGCGGCCGTCCGACGCGGTGCTGTTCAACCCGCTCTATATCCATGCCGGCGTCGGCCTCGGCAAGACGCACCTGCTGCAGGCCGTGGCCGGCACCGCGCAGGCAGGCGGCCGGCGGGTGCTCTATCTGACGGCGGAGAAATTCACCTTCGGCTTCGTCGCCGCCCTGAAGAACCAGACCGCCATCGCCTTCAAGGAGGCGCTGCGCAACATCGATCTCCTCATCATCGACGACCTCCAGTTCCTGCAGGGCAAGCAGACCCAGGCCGAGTTCTGCCACACGCTGAACGCGCTGATCGACGCCGGCCGCCAGATCGTCGTCGCCGGCGACCGGCCGCCCTCCGACCTCGAGAACCTCGACGAGCGGGTCCGCTCGCGCCTCGCCGGCGGCCTGACCGTGGAGATCGGCGCGCTGGACGAGAACCTGCGCTTCGATATCCTCAAGCAGAAGCTCGCCCATGCCCGGGCCCAGCACCCCGGCTTCGACGTGCCGCCGACGGTGATGAGCTACGTCGCCAAGAACGTGACCCAGAACGGCCGCGACCTCGACGGCGCCTTCAACCGGCTGATCGCCACCAACCGCCTCACCAACCAGCCTGTGACCATCGAGATGGCCGAGCGCTCCATCCGTGACCTCGTCCGCATCGCCGAGCCGAAGCGGGTGAAGATCGAGGACATCCAGAAGATCGTGGCGCAGCACTACAACGTCAGCCGCTCGGACATCCTGTCCTCCCGGCGCACCGCCACCGTGGTCCGCCCGCGCCAGATCGCCATGTATCTGGCCAAGACCATGACCCTGCGTTCGCTGCCCGAGATCGGCCGGCGCTTCGGCGGCCGCGACCACACGACCGTGCTGCACGCCGTGCGCAAGATCGAGGGCCTTGTCGGCCAGGATCCGGCCTTGAGCGAGGAAGTGGAAGCCCTGAAGCGCCGCCTCAACGATTGAGGCGGCGAGCCGTCAGCACTGGCCCGGGCCGCGGCGATAGGGCTGCGCGTCCCGCTGGGCAGCGGCGAGCGCGGCCGCCGCATCTCCCTCGGTGCGAGCGCTCGAGAAGGCGTTCTCGTAGGCCGTGACCCCCACCGACGTCATGGGTCCGGAATCGAAGCCGATGCGGAAGAGCCGCTGGTTGAGGCGCGGGTCGTAGCCCACCGCCTCCACCGCCCTGACGCAGAAACTCCCCACCGTCACGACACGGATGGAGACGGTGAGGCGGTTGTTGCGGGAATCGATGTCCCCGCGGCCGCCGCCGAGGCCGCCCCCATCGTTGAACTGGGCCTGCACGGGGAGCGCCGCCAGCGCAGTGCCGAGGACGAGGGCCGCGGCGGCGAGGCCGGCGCTGAGGCGGGTGCGGATCGTGGGCATGGGGTCTCTCCGTCGAGAAGCCGGCGCTATCCCCGATAGATCGGGCCTCGGGGCCGCGAAGGCAAGGCGCGATCGCCGGTTTCGGGCCGCGCGCGGTCCCACGGCGCCCGGGAACACGGAAAAGGCCGTGGATAGCCCCACGGCGGCTGGCCTTGCCCTTGCATCATGTTGCGCCGCGGGGTTGACTGACGCCCCTTGTTTTCGGGGCGTGGGATCGCCTGCGCCTCCTCGAGTCGTTTGGAGCAGCATTGATGAAGGTCACCGTCGAGCGGGCCCAGCTCCTGAAATCCCTCGGCCACGTCCACCGGGTCGTCGAACGGCGCAACACCATCCCCGTTCTGTCGAACGTGCTGATGAAGGCGGACGGCGCCTCCCTCCGGCTCAAGGCGACCGACCTCGACATCGAGGTGGTGGAGACCCTGCCCGCCGAGGTCGCGACTGCCGGCGGCACCACGGTCCCCGCCCACATGATCTACGACATCGTCCGCAAGCTCCCCGACGGCTCGCAGATCCAGCTCGAGATGATCGGCGACAAGGGCACCCTGGCCGTCAAGGCGGGACGCTCGCGCTTCACCCTGCAGACCATCCCCGAGAGCGATTTCCCGGACATCGCCGCAGGCGACATGTCGCACAGCTTCCAGCTGCCCGCCGGCCACCTGAAGCGGCTCATCGACAAGACGCAGTTCGCCATCTCCACCGAGGAGACGCGCTACTATCTCAACGGCATCTTCCTCCACGTGGTGGAGAAGGGCGGCCAGAGCCTGATCCGCGCCGTCGCCACCGACGGTCACCGCCTCGCCCAGGTGGAGTTCGAGGCGCCCGCCGGTGCCGCCGGCATGCCGGGCGTCATCGTGCCCCGCAAGACCGTGGCCGAGGTCCAGCGCCTCGCCGACACGCCGGACGCGAGCGTCACGGTCGAGCTCTCCACCGCCAAGGTGCGCTTCCGCTTCGGCGAGACGGTGCTGACCTCCAAGCTGATCGACGGCACCTTCCCGGATTATGCCCGCGTCATTCCGCTGGCCAACGACAAGATCCTCACCGTCGAGAAGGGCGAGTTCGCCGCGGCCGTCGACCGTGTCTCAACCGTCTCTTCCGAGCGCGGCCGGGCCGTGAAGCTCTCGGCCGGCGACGGCAAGCTGACCTTGTCGGTGACTAACCCCGATTCCGGCAGCGCGACGGAAGAGCTGGAGGTCTCCTACGAGGCCGACGGCATCGATATTGGCTTCAACTCGCGCTACCTGCTCGACATCACCAGCCAGATCGACGGCGACACCATCGAGCTGAAGCTGGCCGATCCGGGCTCGCCCACCCTCATCCACGACCCCGCCGGGCCGGGGGCCCTCTACGTGCTCATGCCGATGCGGGTCTGACGGCGGTGGCCGCCATCCGCATCGACGGCAAGGCCGTCGCCACCCGCCTTCTCGCCGATGTGAAGGAGCGCGCCGCCGCCTTCGCCGCCGCCAAGGGCCGCCCTCCCGGCCTCGCCGTGGTGCTGGTGGGCGAGGACCCCGCGAGCCAGGTCTATGTGCGCAACAAGGGCCGCGAGGCCGAGGCCGCCGGCTTCCGCTCCGAGCAGCACACGCTCCCCGTGACGACGGGCGAGGCGGACCTTCTCGCGATCGTCGCGAAGCTCAACGCCGATCCGGGCATCGACGGCATCCTCGTGCAGCTGCCGCTGCCGAAGGGCATCGACACTGACCGCGTCCTCCTCGCCATCGACCCGGCCAAGGACGTCGACGGATTTCACCCCATCAATGTCGGCCTGCTCGGCTCGGGCGCCGCCGAGAAGGCGCTCGTGCCCTGCACCCCCGCTGGCTCGGTGATCCTCGTCGAGAGCGTGCTCGGCCCCTCCCTCGCCGGTAAGCACGCCGTCGTCGTCGGCCGCTCCAACATCGTCGGCAAGCCGGTCGCCCAGCTCCTGCTCCAGCGCGACGCCACCGTCACCATCGCCCATTCCCGCACCGCCGACCTGCCCGCCCTCTGCCGCACGGCAGACATCCTGGTGGCGGCTGTGGGACGGCCCGAGATGGTACGCGGCGACTGGGTGAAGTCCGGCGCGGTCGTCATCGACGTCGGCATCAACCGCATTCCCGCCCCCGAGAAGGGCGAGGGCAAGACGCGCCTCGTCGGCGACGTCGCGACCGAGGAGGCGGCTGTCCACGCCGCCGCCATCACCCCGGTGCCGGGCGGCGTCGGGCCGATGACCATCGCCCTCCTGATGGCGAACACCCTGGCGGCCGCCCATCTGCGGGAGGGCCTGCCCCGCCCTCCCCTCGGCGCCTGACGGAGGCCGGGATGGCGCAGCGCTTCGTGGTGATCGGAGCCGGCGCCATCGGATGCCGGGTGGGCGGCGCCCTCGCCGCAGCGGGGGCGGACGTCACCTTCGTCGCCCGTGGCCGGCGCTCGGCCGATCTCGCGGCCCATGGCCTCGCCGTCACGGATCTCGAGGGCGCCACCCGCCTCCTGTGTCCCGACCGCTTTCGCCTCGCCGCGGCGGCCGCCGAGGCGGCGACCATGGACGGCGCGGACCCCGTCCTCCTCCTCTGCACCAAGGGCGGTGCGACCGCCGAGGCGGCGGCCGAAGCCGGCGCGGCCTTCGCGCCCGGCACCCCGGTCCTGTCGCTCCAGAACGGCGTCGACAATATCGGCCGCATCCGCGCCGCGGCGCGGGACCTCCAGGCTCTCGCCGCCATGGTGCCGTTCAACGTCACCCTAGACAGGGACGAGAGCGGCCGGCTCGTCGCCCGGCAGACCACGTCCGGCGAACTGCACGCCGAGGACCATGCGGTGACCCGCGCCCTCGCGCCGCTCTTCGCCGCGGCGGGCCTGCGGCTTACCCTCGTCGCCGACATGGTACCGGTGCAATGGGGCAAGCTGCTCCTCAACCTCAACAACCCGGTCAACGCCCTCTCCGGCCTCCCGCTGCGCGCCGAACTGATGGACCGCGACTGCCGCCGCGCCCTCGCCGCCCTGCAGGACGAGGCGCTCGCTGTGATGAAGGCCGCCGGCATCCGGCCCGCGAAGATCGGCGCCGCTCCGCCACGCCTCATCCCGACCATCCTGCGCCTGCCGACCTTCGCCTTTTCCCGCATCGCCGCGTCCATGCTGACGATCGCGCCGACAGCCCGCTCCTCCATGGCCGACGACCTCGCCGCGGGACGGCCGACCGAGATCGACGACCTCTGCGGCGCCGTGGTGCGCCTCGCGGCGGCCGCAGGTCTCACGGCGCCGCGCAACGCGGCCATGGTCAGGCTCGTCTCGGGCCGGCGGCCCGGCGCGGCGATGAGCGGCCGCGACATCCTCGCAGCCGTCACCGCGGCCTGACCGCCTGCCGCCTTCAACCTTGATTTTGGGCGCCGGAGGCTCGATATCCGGGCCACCCTTTTCCATCACAGGCGAGATGCCATGACCAACCCGAAGAACGGGCACGACGAAGTGCCGATCGACGAGGCCGACCAGACCGCCGAGGCCGGCGAGACCGTGGAGACGCTGGCCGATGCCGGCCCCGCCCTGCTCGCCGCCGCCCAGGCCGAGGCGCGCGACATGAAGGACCGCATGCTCCGCACCCTCGCGGAGATGGAGAACCTGAGGAAGCGCACCGAGCGCGAGGTGGCCGACGCCCGCACCTATGGCGTCACCTCCTTCGCCCGGGACATGCTGAACGTCGCCGACAACATGCGCCGCGCCTTCGAGACCCTCCCCGAGGAGGCCCGCCCCGCCGAAGGTCCGCTCAAGGCCTTCATGGAGGGCATCGACCTCACAGAGCGCGAGCTCCTGAAGACCCTCGAGAAGCACGGCGTGAAGAAGATCGCGCCGGACGGGCAGAAGTTCGACCCGAACCTGCACCAGGCCATGTTCGAGATCCCCAACGCCGAGGTGCCGAAGGGCACCGTGGTGCAGACCGTTCAGGCCGGCTTCGTCATCGGCGAGCGCGTGCTGCGCCCGGCCCTCGTCGGCGTCTCCACCGGCGGTCCGAAGGCCGCCCCGCAGGCCGCCGCCTCCGACGACGCCTGACCGCCATGACCGGGCTCCTGCCCTGGCTGGAATGGGCAGGGGTCGCGGTCTTCGCCCTCACCGGCGCCCTGGTGGCGGCGCGCAAGCAGATGGACCCCTTCGGCTTCGTCCTGCTCGGCACCGTCACCGGCATCGGCGGCGGCACCCTGCGCGACGTCCTCCTCGGCGTCAGGCCGGTGCCATGGATCCTCGACCCCGCGGTGGTGATCATCTGCGCGGCGGTCTCGCTCGCAGCCTTCGTCTCCGCCCATCACTTCGAACGGGAGGGCCGCACCCGCGTCATCCTCTGGGCGGACGCCCTCGGCCTCGCGCTCTTCACCGTGACCGGCACCGCCAAGGCGCTGGAGGCCGGCGCGCCGGCCATCTCCGCCGTGCTGCTCGGCGTCGTCACGGCGACCTTCGGCGGCATCATCCGCGACATCCTCGCCGGCGACGTGCCGCTGGCGCTGCGCCGCGACGTCTATGTCACGGCCTCGCTGGCCGGCGCCGTCGCCTTCGCCCTGGCGAACCGCTTCGTCTCGCCGGACCTCGACGACCTCGTCGGTTTCGTCGTGGTCTTCGCCATCCGCGGTCTCGCCATCCGCCACGGCTGGTCTCTGCCGACCTATGGCCGGCGGGATGGGTGAGGGGCGGCAAATAGGATTATTGTCCTTGACAGCGTGACGCTGTTCGGGTAGAGATTGGGCACGTTCGAGAACTGCAGCTGAACTGGCGATCTGCACTGCGCAAGTGCGTCCTTCGAGGCTCGCTGTCGCTCGCACCTCAGGATGAGGACGGTCGGCTTACGGCATCGGGCAAGCCTGACGCGTGGCACCCGGCGCGCAACGCACCCCCCATCCTCATCCTGAGGTGCGAGCCCCGGCCATGCGTCAGCATGGTCCGGCGCGAGCCTCGAAGGACGCACTCCGGCGGTGCAGTGCGCCAAACCGGCCTGACCCCTCACCGCCCTGCGAGCAGCTCCCGGATCTTCTCCACCAGTTCGCCGCGCTTCGCCGCGAACTGCGCCGGGCGGGAGGCGCGCCATTCGGCATTGTCGGTGATGGTCTTGGCGGCCTCGGCGCCGGCGACGAGGTCCTTGATCATGACCATCTCGCCATCGGGATGGTCGCGCTCGTTGGACCCCTGGATGATCACGGCCGGCGCGTTGCGGCGGTCGGCATATTTCATCTGCGCCTTCATGCCTGAGGAACCGAGATACATCTCCGCGCGAATGGGCGGATCGGCTTTCCGGAGGTCTGAGACAATGCCCTGATAGTGCGCGATCTGGTCGCGGTCCATGACGAGGACGACGACCGGACCGACGGGCTTTTCCGCCCCGAGCTTGCCGAGGGACTTCAGGGCCGCCGCGAGGCGCGAGACGCCGATGGAGAAGCCGGTGGCCGGCACCTCCTCGCCGCGGAAACGGGCGACGAGCCCGTCATAGCGCCCACCGCCGGCGACCGAGCCGAAGCGCACCACCTGGCCGTCGTCGTTGGTGACGGGGAAGGTCAGCTCCACCTCGTAGACCGGGCCGGTGTAGTACTCGAGGCCGCGAACGATGCCCATATCTACTTTGATACGATCCGCACCGTAGCCAGCTCGTTCAACCAAATAGCGGATTTCGTTCAGCTCACGTAAGCCCTCCTGGAAAGTCTCGTTCAACCAAAGGGCGTTGGAAAAAAGCGCATTCGTTGGAGCAGAGAACATAATGCCCCCCTTCATTCCCGCGAGTTCTGGATTGTCGCGAGGAACAATGGCAGCGCTGGGATTGTGATAGGTCTCTGTCTGCAGGAAACCGATTACATGGTCCGCTGCTTCCGGCGATAAGCCCGCGCCCTTGGTGAAGTCGCCACTCTCGTCCTTGCGCCCGGCACCCAACAGCAGCTTCACGCCTTCGGGACCGAATTTATCGAGCTTGTCGATAGCCCGCAGCACTGTCAGCCGACGTCCCGCATTCTCCGGTCCGCCGAGGTCAACCGCCTCAAGTAGTCCGTCGAGCACCTTGCGGTTGTTGACGCGCACGACGTAGTCGCCGCGGGCGATGCCGAGCTTCTCCATCGTGTCGGCCGCCATCATGCAGATCTCGGCATCGGCCGCGGGCGAGGCCGAGCCCACCGTGTCGGCATCGAACTGCATGAACTGGCGGAAGCGGCCCGGTCCCGGCTTCTCGTTGCGGAAGACATAGCCGGCGCGATAGCTGCGATAGGGCTTGGGCAGCGCGTCGAAATGCTCGGCGACATAGCGGGCGAGCGGCGCGGTGAGGTCGTAGCGCAGCGACAGCCACTGCTCGTCGTCGTCCTGGAAGGAGAAGACGCCCTCGTTCGGCCGGTCCTGGTCGGGCAGGAACTTGCCGAGCGCATCGGTGAACTCGATGGCCGGGGTCTCCACCGCCTCGAAGCCGTAGAGCTCGTAGACCCCGCGGATGGTGTCCAGCATGGCGTTGACGCCGGCGATCTCGGCGGCGTCGCGGTCGACGAAGCCGCGCGGCAGGCGGGCGAGCGTGCCGGGCTTCTTCTTCGGGGTCTCGGACATGGCGGTCTTCCGGCAGTAACGTGAGGCGGCTTGCTAGCGCACCCTCAGGTCGATGTCGACCGCGGCCCGGTCGGGGTCGCGCCGGACATGGGCGAAATAGACCACCTGGGTGGGCGTGCGGGCGCCGAACCGCGCCGTCCAGGCCGAGACCGGCGCGCGGGAGAGGCCGTGCACGAGCCGCACGGGACCGCCCGCTGCGGCATTCGCGCCCGTGCGCTGCACCAGGCGCTGGCCGTTGACCCAGAGGGCGAGGCGGCCGTCAGCCCCGGCCGACCAGCGTTGGTCGATCAAGACGTCGTGCCAGCGCTGGGTGAGGGCGTTCGCCGGCACCACCACCACCTCGCCGCCGGCCGCAGGCCCCGAGGCGACGAGGCCCGCCTCCCGCCAGTCCAGTGCGAGAAGCACGCGCTCGCCCTGCACGAGCTTTGCGAGCGTCACGGTGATCCCGGGCGTCGCCGTCGTGCCGCGCGGGATGAAGAGGGAGAGCGCGGTGAAGGCCTCTGTGCCCGGCGCGATGCCGGGGCCCGCCTCGCTGAGTTCCGCCCGTTCCGTATCGGCCGGACAGGGCGCGCCGCACTCGCCCGCCCTGAGCTCGAAGCGGGTGGTGACGACGCCCGGCAGCCGCACCGGGTGGGGCTGCGCCACCTCCATCACGGCGTGGCCGCCGCCCGCCGCCTGCCGCGCAAAGCCGGGAAAGTCCTGCGCCAGCACGGGGCCGGCGGCGATCAGTCCCCCCAGGACGAGGCCGGCAAGCCTCACCGGCGGACCGCGAAGGTGAGATCGAAGGCGGTCTGCTTGTTCCCCGCCCGGTCGCGCACCGTGGTGCGCACCACATAGTCCCCGGGTTCGAGGCCGGAGAAGGAATAGGTCACATAGAGGAAGAACTCGCGGTTGCGGCGGCGGCTGGCTGTGGCGATCGTGTTGAAGGCCTGCTGGGCCACCAGCGACTGGCCGTCGGCGCGGCGCAGCTCGAAATCGAGCACCAGGTCGGTGCGGAAGATGTCGCCGGAGCGCCGCCAGCCCTGCCCCGCCAGCTCGGCATAGACGAGCAGCGGCTGGCCGATTTCGAAGCTCGTGGAATCCCGCGGGTTGAAGACGCCGTAGCCCTGCGGCTCCTCGGCGACGAAGGTGGCACGGCGGATCGTCAGCGGCATCTTCTCGGAAATGGCGATGGCCGCCTCGTCGAGGGCGTCCAGCGCCTCCACCGCCCGGCCTGCGGCGGCGGCCTCCTGTGCGCGGCGCGCCTCGGCGGAGATGTCGGTCGGCGTCGGGCCGAGCGGGGCGGGCGCGACCCGGTCCGGCGCCTGCTGGGTGGGCGTCACCTGCTGGGTCTGGGCCGCGGCGGGGAGGGCGGCGAAGAGGGCGAGCGCGGCGAGGACCGGGATCGAAACGGGCGAACGCATGGACACGAGGCTCCTCCGGACGAATCGACCGGCAGGATAGCATGGCCGCCCGGACCCGCCCCGCCGCAGCCGCAAGAGCCGCGAAAAACCGGTCCAAACGCTTGGCAAGACATCGGAATACCGTCGGGATGCGCAGGGGCGGCATGGCGGCAATGTGTCGGCAGCCGGGCGTAACGGTGGCCCAGCCCCTTCCGTAACCGCCTGTCGAACGCTATCTCCCCGGACTATGCCGGGCCGGAGCGGCGTGCTTTGCTCCCCGCCCCTCGCCTTCGCATCCGCATCAGGACCCCTGCATGGCCCGCGATACAGTCGACCTGACGCCCATCGAATCCCGCGACGAACTGGTCGCCTGGATCGAAAAGGGCGTCAAACCGAAGGACAGGTTCCGCGTCGGGACCGAGCACGAGAAGTTCGGCTTCTACCGCAACGACAACAGCCCGGTGCCCTATGAGGGGCCGCGCGGCATCCGCGCCATCCTCGAGGGGATGGAGGGACTTCTCGGCTGGGAGCCGATCCTCGACGGCGAGAACATCATCGGCCTCGCCGACGTCACCGGCGGCGGCGCCATCTCGCTGGAGCCGGGCGGCCAGTTCGAACTCTCCGGCGCGCCGCTTGAAACGCTGCACCAGACCTGCATGGAGGCCCACGCCCATTTCGCCCAGGTGCGCGAGATCGCCGACCCCATGGGCATCGGCTTCCTCGGCCTCGGCATGAGCCCGAAATGGACCCGGGCCGAGACGCCGGTCATGCCGAAGTCGCGCTACCAGATCATGACGCGCTACATGCCGAAGGTCGGCACGCTCGGCCTCGACATGATGTACCGGACCTCGACCGTGCAGGCGAACCTCGACTTCGCCTCGGAAGCCGACATGGTCAAGAAGCTGCGTGTGTCGCTCGCCTGGCAGCCGGTGGCCACCGCCATCTTCGCTAATTCGCCCTTCACCGAGGGCAAGCTCAACGGCTACCTCTCCTTCCGCTCGGCCGTCTGGATGGACACCGACAACAACCGCGCCGGCATGCTGCCCTTCGCCTTCGAGGACGGCATGAGCTTCGAGCGCTATGTCGACTACGCCCTCGACGTCCCGATGTATTTCATCAAGCGCGGCGACACCTATATCGACGTCGCCGGCTCCTCCTTCCGCGACCTCCTGGCGGGGAAGAACCCGGCGGCCCCCGGCGAGCGGGCCGTGCTCTCCGACTGGGTGAACCATGTCGGCACCATCTTCCCGGAGGTCCGTCTCAAGCGCTATCTCGAGATGCGCGGTGCCGATTCAGGCCCCCTGTCGCGGATCGTGGCGCTGCCCGCGCTCTTCGTCGGCCTGCTCTACGATGACGGCGTGCTCGACGCCGCCTGGGACCTCGTCAAGGACTGGACGGCGGAAGAGCGGCAGAAGCTGCGCGACGACGTACCGAAGCTCGGCTTCAAGGCGGAGATCCGCGGCCTGACGGTGGGCGAACTCGCCCGCGAGATGCTGACGCTGGCCCGCACGGGCCTGCGCCGCCGCGACCGGCTCGACATGAACGGCTGCGACGAGACGCGCTATCTCGATCCGATCCAGGCCATCGTCGACGACGGCCGCACCGCCGCCGAGGCGCTGATCGAGAAATATCTCGGTCCCTGGCAGGGCCAGATCGACCGGGTCTTCGAGGAACAGGCGTACTGAGGCTGGCGGGCTGTCTGACTGTCCGGTTGCCCGGGGTTGAACCGTGCGCGACGGCACCCTGCATCGGCGAAGTGCGCCTTTCGAGGCTCGGGCTTGGCCCTCGCACCTCAGGATGAGGTGGGTGGTGACTTGCACTTCGGCTGGATGACGCGGATGTGGTCGAGCGGCCCACCACGCTGATGCCGGTCACCACGATCCTCATCCTCAGGTGCGAGGCCCCGGCGATGCGTCAGCATCGTCCGGTGACGAGCCTCGAAGGACGCACTTCATGGGTGCAGGCGATTGCCTGCCCCACCACCTGTGCGTCATGCCCGGCCTTGTGCCGGGCATCCACGCATTCTCTTGTGACCGTGGTGTTCAAGTCGTGGATGCCCGGGACGAGCCCGGGCATGACGCGGCGAAGGCGGTGGCAAGTCCACCGCACCGCACGCCTCCCCTCCTCACTCCGCCGCCTGGGCGTGCTCCGTGAGGTTGTCGAGGCTCGACACCACGTGATCCGCCAGCGCCTCGGCGAGCTGGGACATCTCATGCGGATTGCGCAGCAGCGCGACACTGACCGAGGGCAGCGCCGGGAAGCCGTCCGAGGGCTGCAGCACCCGCATGCCGGGCCGGAGCGCCGATTCCGGCAGCACCGAAACAGCGAGGCCCGCCATGACCGCCGCACCGACGGCGGCTGCGTTCCAGCTGGCATAGAGGATGCGGTAGGAGCGCCCGGCCCCCTCCAGCCGCTCGGTGGCGGCGCGGCGCCAGTCGCAGGTCGGCCGCCCGACCGCGAGCGGCACGGGGTCGTCGCAGTGCACGGAGGAGCGGGCGGACGCGACCCACAGGAGCTGCTCGCGGCGGAAGACCAGCGCCGGGCCCTTCTGCGGCGTGTGGGTGATGATGGCGATGTCGAGCTCGTTCGCCTGGATCCGCTCGGCGAGCATGGACGACGGCTCGCAAATGACGGTGACCTCGGCACGGGGGTTGGACCGCGAGAAGCGCGCCAGGATCTCCGGCAGGTAGCGGTCGGCATAGTCGTCGGGAACGCCGAGGCGCACGCGGCCCGTCAGCTCGGCGGTGGCGAAGGCGGAAACCGCCTCGAGGTTCAGCTTGACGATGCGGCGGGCATAGTCGAGCAGCCGTTCGCCGTCCTCGGTAAGGCGCGAGGCGCGGCCGTCGCGCTCGAACAGGGATTTGCCGATCCGCTCCTCCAGCCGCTTCATCTGCATGGAAACGGCCGACTGGGTCTTGAACACCACGTCCGCGGCGCGGGTGAAGCTGCCGGTGTCGGCTATGGCCATGAACGTGCGCAGCTGGTCGATATCGAGAAGAATGGCCATTGGCGCGCCCCCGAGACGTCACATCATCAACGCTGATGATAGAGATTAAAAACATTCGCTTCAATGATCAATTGGCCTGTGACATTCTGTCCTCATCGGCACATGCCCCCGTGGACCGGGTGACACACCCGGACGTTTGCGTCACCCGACGCCGGCGAGGGGACAGGCGTGCCGACGTCCGACCCGCCGAGGAGAGCCCCCATGCCGATGTTCGCCGCCACCCTTTCGTCCACCGTCCTCTCGGTGGCCGCTGTCGTGCGCCGCCAGATCGTGGCTTTCCGCAATTGGCGCGAGGCCCGCGAGAGCTACGCCGCCCTCTGCGACATGGACGAGCGCACGCTCCATGACCTCGGCCTGACGCGGAGCGACCTTCGAGACGCCACGGCGGCCGGGTATTTCGGCGATCCCACGCAGGTGATCGCCGCCCGTGCAAGCGAGCGCCAGGGCCGCCGCTCCGGCCTCGGTACGGCCCGCCAGCTCAGCGGTCCGCCGCTGGTGCCCGACGTCGGCGCCGCCCTGTCGCGCACCGTTCCCTCCATGTGAGGGCGCGCCCGCGCCCTTCACGACCCACAGCCTGTCCGGGAAGAAGCCGTCCCCTCGCGTTCGCTTCCCTGACAACCTCGAGCCGCCGCGTGCCCCGCGGCGGCTCTTTTTTCGTGGCCTGCTGCCACGACGGGGACCCCTGCCCTATGCGGCGGGGCGCGGGCCCGCTAGAGCAACGGACCCCGAGCGCGAATCCATGACCCTTGCAGGCCTCCCCGCAGACTGGACCTTCTACGCCGTCGGCGGCCTCGCCACCTTCCTCATGGGGCTCGGCAAGGGCGCCTTCGGCGGCGGCCTCGCCATTCTCGGCATTCCGCTACTGGCACTCGTCATGGATCCGATCCAGGCGGCCATCGTCACAGCACTGCTGGTCGCCTTCATGGACGTCTTCGCCCTGGCGTCCTTCCCGCGCACGGCCTGGTCGAAGGCGGACCTCACCTGGATCATGCCGGGCTTCCTCGGCGGGCTCCTCCTCGGCTTCCTCGTCTTCGAATATGTCGACCGCCGCTGGGTCGCCTTGGGCATCGCGCTGATCACGCTCGCTTTCACCCTCGACTATTTCATGCGACGCGGCGCTGCCGTGAAGGTGCTGCCCGTCTCGCCGCTGCTCGCCAATGCGGCCGGGGCCGGCGCCGGCTTCACCACCTACATCGCCCATGCCGGCGGGCCGCCCATGGCCATGTATCTGCTGCGGCGCGGGCTGACGAAGACCGAATATGCCGCCACCACAGTGGCCATCTTCACCGTCGGCAACGTCGTGAAGCTGCCCGGCTACGTCTATTCCGGCCTCGGCGAGCCCGGCGTCTTCGTCAAGGCGCTCGCCCTCGCACCGGTCGTGCCGATCGGCGTCCTCGTTGGCCGGCGCCTCCACGACGCCCTGCCCCGCCAGCAGCTCTTCACGCTCTGCTATGTCCTCGTCGGCCTCGCCGGCACCAAGCTCCTCTTCGACGCATCGCGCGCCCTGTGGTGGCCATGACCCCCTCGACCTTCGCCGGCCACCGCTTCGCGCCCTTCATCGTCGCCGCCCTCGGCATCTTCCTGCTGTCGGTGATGGACGCGCTGATCAAGGGCGTGGCCAATGCCCATCCGACGGCCCAGATCGTCTTCATGCGCTATGCCTGCGGCATGCCCTGGGCGATCGCCTTCTTCCTGTGGACGAGGCCTCCGGCCCCGAGCGGCGAGATGGTGCGCGCCCATCTCCTGCGCGGCGTGCTCGTCACCATCACCGCCTTCCTGTTCTTCTACGCGCTCGCCACCCTGCCGCTGGCCGAGGCGATCACGCTGGCCTTCCTGTCGCCGCTGTTCCTCGCGGTGCTCGCCTCGCTGATCCTCAAGGAGGCGATCCAGAAGCCGGTGCTCATCGCCATTCTCGTCGGCTTCGTCGGCATGGCGATCATCGTCGCCGGCAAGGTCGGCGGCGGGGAGTTCGATCTGATCCGCGTCCTCGGCATCGCCGCAGCGGTGTCCTCGGCGCTGGCCTATGCCGCCAATCTCGTGCTGCTGAGAAAGCGCGCCCAGACCGATCCCTTCGGCCTCATCATCCTGTTCCAGAACCTCTTCCCCCTCCTCATCATCGCCCCCTTCGCCTGGGTCGTCTGGGAGGTGCCGGAGGCGCGGTCCTGGTGGATCTTCCTCGGCATCGGCGCCTTCGGGCTCGCCGGCCACCTCTGCATGGCCTGGGCCTTCAAGCATGCCGCCGCCGGGCCGCTCGGCGTCATCGAATACACCGCCCTCATCTGGAGCGCCGGCCTCGGCTATCTCGCTTTCTCGGAAGTGCCCGCCTGGACGACCTGGGCCGGCGCCGCGCTCATCATCTTCGCCTGCCTCACCGCCATGCGGCGGTCACGGACCTGACGATGGCCCGACCCGCACCCTCCGCGATCTGCGGAATGCGGCACCAAGGCGCGACGGATGTCGCGTCACGGACGGGCTCGTCCCGGCCATGACGAAGACGATGCCGGCGACGGTCTTTATGACGCCGCGGGCACCCGTGCCTCGAAGATCATGCAGGTCTCGGTGGCATGGGCGATGAGCCGGCCCTTCCCGTCGACGAGGCGCGCCTCCGACGTGGCGATGCGCGATCCCGCATGGACCACCTTGCCCTCGCAGCGCACGAGCCCGGTCTGCGGCATCAGTGCCCGGACGTAGTTCACCTTCATCTCGACGGTCGTATAGCCCTGCCCCGCCTTGACCAGCGTGTGGACGCAGCAGCCGAGGGCCGAGTCGAGGATCGTTGCCGTCCAGCCGCCGTGGATGGTTCCGAGCGGGTTGAAGAAGTCGGCGGTGGGCGTGCCCTCGAACACGGCAAGGCCCGGCGCGACTTCCGTCAGGATGAAGCCCATCGACCGTGCGATGGGCGGCGCCGGATAGCGCTGCTCCAGCATGCCGCGCAGAAAATCGATGCCGTCCTGCCCCGTGGCCTCCGCCATGTCGACGACGCCGTAGCGCAGGGCGGGAGCGGGGGCAGCGGCAGTCATGGTCGGTCTCCAGGGATCGCATCGTGTAATTGCACGATACGAGGCGGAACCGTGGGGGTCAACGGGGCGGCCGGGGCTCAGGCCGCCGCCTGGCTGCCGACCCCGCCGAACTCGTCGGCAAATCCGGCGATGAAGCCGGACACGGCTTCGGCCGACAGGGTCCGCGCGAAATAGTAGCCCTGGGCCTGGTCGCAGCCGAGTTCGCGCACCCAGGCGAGATCGGCCGCCGTCTCCACGCCCTCGGCGGTGGTGACGAAGCCGAGGCTCGTCGCGATGCCGACGATGGCCTCGACCACCGCCCTGCGGTTCTCCGGATCGGCCGAGCCGGACACGAAGGAACGGTCGATCTTCAGCTTCTGGATGGGGAAGCGCGTGAGGTAACCGAGCGAGGAGAAGCCGGTTCCGAAATCGTCGAGCGCGATGCGGATGCCGAGCGTGCGCATGTCGGCGAGGAAGCGGCCGCTCTCAGCCATCTGGTTCATGAACAGGGCTTCGGTGATCTCGACTTCCAGCCGGTCCGCCGGCAGATGGCTGGCCGCCAGCGCCTGGGCCACGTGGCTGAGCAGCATGGCGGACCCGAACTGGGCCGGGGAGATGTTCACCGCCACCCGGATCGGCTTCGGCCAGGCGGCGGCGTCGAGGCAGGCGCGCTTCAGCACCCAGGCGCCGATGGGCTCGATCAGGCCCGACTCCTCGGCGATGGGAATGAAGGCGTCCGGCGAGAGAAGACCACGTTGCGGGTGCTGCCAGCGCAGGAGCGCCTCGAAGCCGACGATGGCGCCGGCGCGGATGTCGATGATCGGCTGGTAGGCGAGCCGCAGCTGGTTGCCGTCGAGGGCCGCGCGCAGGTCCTCCTGCAGCAGCCGACGCTCCTCGGCCTCCTGGTGCATCGTGTCGTCGAAGACCGCCACCACGCCGCGGCCGTTGTCCTTCGCCCGGTAGAGCGCGAGGTCGGCATTGCGGATGAGGTCGTCGACCGTATCGTTTTCGCCCGATCCGAAGGCGATGCCCATGCTGGCGCCCACTGTGATGCGCGCGCCGTCGATGGTCCGGGAGCGGCTGATGCGGGCGATGATGCGCCGGGCGAGCTCGATCACGTCGGCGCGGCGGGCGAAATCACTCATCACCATGCCGAACTCGTCGCCGCCGAAGCGGCCGAACACCACGCCCTGCTCGGCGAGGTCGCCGAGGTCGCGCGACACCGCCATCAGAAGGGCGTCGCCGACGGGATGGCCCAGCGTGTCGTTCACCGCCTTGAACTGGTCGAGGTCGAGGCAGGCCAGCGCGAAGCTGTTGCCGTTGCGCCGCGCCGTTTCGAGACGAAGCGCCGCCAGCTCGCGGAAGCGGGTGCGGTTCGGCAGCCCCGTGAGCATGTCGGTGCGGGCCATCCAGACCACTTTCTGGCTCGCCAGCTTGCGGTCGGTGATGTCGGAACCGACCCCGCGCCAGCCGACGTGCCAGCCGGATTCGTCGACGAGCGGCTTGGCGGTCAGCGACCACCAGCGCGGCTCGCCGGCGATCTCCACCTGGATGTCGAGGTCGCGGAAGGGCTGCCGCTTCGCGATGGCGAGGCGCAGGGCCTGGCCGGTCTCCTCATCGGCCATGTCGACGATGCGCCGCCCGACCAGCGACTGGCCGTCGACCCCCGCGACCTCGCCGAAGCGGGCGGAGTGCTGCACCACGGCGAACCCGGCGTCGGTGTCGAAGAGCCAGTCCGATCCGTGCTGCTCGAACTCGTTCAGCAGCAGCTCGATGATCTCGCCGCGTTCCTTCAGGCTCGCCTCGGCCCGGAACCGCTCGCTGAACAGACGCGAGGAGTTGGCGACGCTCTGCACGACGATCCAGGCATAGGCGAGCAGCAGCAGGGTGAGGAAGATGACGTAGCCGTTGCCGGTCTCAAGCAGTGCAGCCACCGATCCGGCCGCGAGGATGCCGACATAGGCGTAGGCGGCCGAGGGAATGGTCGCCAGCGCGAAGCCACCGGCACAGATCATGCCGGTGACGAGGCAGGCGATGACCAGCTGGTCCTCGGCCGAGACGCTTCCGAACCAGAGGACCGGGACGACGGCCCAGAGCGCCGCCAGGGCCGCGGCGTGATAGGTGGCCCGGCGGATCGCGCGGGCCGAGGCGTGCATCCGCGGCTTCCGGCCGCGCCGCAGGAACCACGCCCGGGTCGTCGTCGCCACCACCGCCAGGATGGTGAGCGCCCAGGCGGCGAGAACGAAGGGGTTGGCCTCCTCCCGCACCAGGAAGACGACGACGCCGGCGTTGATCAGGTTGGCCGCCATGGTCAGCGGCGAGAACCGCGCCACCGCATGGATCTGCGCCGCGCGGATCCGCCCCTCGGAAGCAGGCTCGTTGGGCACGTCCTTGCGCCAGCCCTCCCAGGCGTCGCGGATATGGGTGAGGGACGAGGAGGGCGTCACACAGGTCTCCGGCGGCAGCAAAATACCACCAGCACCCTGACCCAACGGCACTTAAGAAACACTCAAACGATTGCGGACTGCTGCCCGGTGCCGGCGGTCAGCCGCAGCGACCGTCCGTCACGGATCGACGGATGGCACGGAGCCCGTCCCGGGTGCGGCCCCAGACGTCGGCACCCACCGCCTCCTCCATCTTCACGTGCTCGGATTCCCACAGGGGGATGGCGGCCGAGAGCAGCGCGGCGCCCCCTTCCGTCAGCGCCGGGCGCACCGCCCGTCCCTGGCCGGTGGAGACGCTGACGAGACCCGCCGCCTCCAGCCGCTTCAGATTGCGCGTCATCGTCGTCCGGTCGAGGGCGAGCGCCTCCGACAGCGCCGTCACCGAGTTGGTCTTCGCCACCGCCAGGGCGGCGAGGATGTTGAACTGGGTCACCTCGAGCCCGAGGGGGGCGAGTGCCCGGTTGTAGGCGCGCGTCACGGCATGGGCCGTCATCCGCGTCTGGTAGCAGATGCAGGACCTGGCGATGCGGTTGACCGTCGCCTCGTCGGGAGCGCCGCAGGGCGCCGGCCCGGAGGCGGGTGTGGGCTTGTGCATCTGGCTGGTCACCGTCGTCATGGTGTCACGATCCGGCGCGAGAGGTCCCGCGTCAAGACATGTGGGGTCGGGCTGCCCGTTTAACCATAGATCGTTCGGTCCTTGACTCCCGATACCTCCCGGACTATCTCGACGGCGGGCATTAGCAGTCACGTGAGGTGAGTGCTAACAGCCCCGGCCGACGGGCCGCCAAACATTTCCGCGGCCCCGGGGGCCGCTCATGTCAGGGACACCAGATCCATGAAGTTCCGTCCGCTGCACGACCGCGTGGTCGTCCGCCGCCTCGAGGGCGAAGAGAAGACCAAGGGTGGCATCATCATCCCGGATACCGCCAAGGAGAAGCCGCAGGAGGGTGAAATCCTGGCGGTTGGCCCGGGTGGCCGCGACGAGGCCGGCAAGCTCGTCCCGCTCGACGTCAAGAAGGGCGACAAGGTGCTGTTCGGCAAGTGGTCGGGCACCGAAGTGAAGATCGACGGTGTCGACCTCCTCATCATGAAGGAGAGCGACATCATGGGCGTGATCGCGAAGTAAGTCGCGAACCGCTCCTCCCCACCCATTCCATTCATTCCGACAGGAGTAAGCCACAATGGCTGCCAAGGACGTGAAATTCGGCCAGGACGCGCGCGAGAAGATGCTGCGCGGCGTCGACATCCTCGCCGAGGCCGTGAAGGTCACGCTCGGCCCGAAGGGTCGCAACGTCGTCATCGAGAAGAGCTTCGGCGCCCCGCGCATCACCAAGGACGGCGTCACCGTCGCCAAGGAGATCGAGCTCGCCGACAAGTTCGAGAACATGGGCGCCCAGATGGTCCGTGAGGTCGCCTCCAAGACCAACGACCTCGGCGGCGACGGCACCACCACCGCCACCGTGCTCGCCCAGGCCATCGTGAAGGAAGGCGCCAAGTTCGTCGCCGCCGGCATGAACCCGATGGATCTGAAGCGCGGCGTCGATATCGCCGTTCTCGAGGTCGTCAAGGCGCTCGAGAAGTCGGCCAAGAAGGTGAAGTCCTCGGCCGAAGTCGCCCAGGTCGGCACCATCTCCGCCAACGGTGACGCGCTGATCGGCGAGATGATCGCCAACGCGATGCAGAAGGTCGGCAACGAGGGTGTCATCACCGTCGAGGAAGCCAAGTCGCTGGACACCGAGGTGGACATCGTCGAGGGCATGCAGTTCGACCGCGGCTACCTCTCGCCCTACTTCATCACCAACGCCGACAAGATGGTGGCCGACCTCGAGGACGCCTACATCCTGATCCACGAGAAGAAGCTCGCTGGCCTCCAGGCCATGCTGCCGGTTCTCGAGGCCGTCGTGCAGACCGGCAAGCCGCTGATCATCGTCGCCGAGGACGTCGAGGGCGAGGCTCTCGCCACGCTCGTCGTCAACAAGCTGCGTGGCGGCCTGAAGGTTGCCGCCGTGAAGGCGCCGGGCTTTGGTGACCGCCGCAAGGCCATGCTGGAGGACATCGCGATCCTCACCGGCGGCCAGGTCATCTCCGAAGACCTCGGCATCAAGCTGGAGAACGTCACCCTCGCCATGCTCGGCCGCGCCAAGAAGGTGCTGATCGAGAAGGAGAAGACGACGGTCGTCGACGGCGCCGGCAAGAAGAAGGACATCGAGGCCCGCATCGGCCAGATCAAGGCGCAGATCGAGGAGACCACCTCGGACTACGACCGTGAGAAGCTGCAGGAGCGCCTCGCGAAGCTCGCCGGTGGCGTTGCCGTGATCAAGGTCGGCGGCTCGACCGAGGTCGAGGTGAAGGAGAAGAAGGACCGCGTTGACGACGCTCTCAACGCGACCCGCGCGGCTGTCCTCGAGGGCATCGTCCCCGGCGGCGGCATCGCTCTCCTGCGTGCCAAGATGGCGGTCGCCAAGCTGAAGTCGGAGAACGCCGACGTTCAGGCCGGCATCAACATCGTGCTCAAGGCCATCGAGGCTCCGATCCGCCAGATCGCCGAGAACGCCGGTGTCGAGGGCTCGATCGTCGTCGGCAAGGTGCTCGAGAACAAGTCGCCCACCTTCGGCTTCAACGCCCAGACCGAAGAGTATGTCGACATGTTCGAGGCCGGCATCGTCGACCCGATGAAGGTCGTGCGCACCGCTCTCCAGAACGCCGCTTCGGTGTCCTCGCTGCTCATCACCACGGGTGCGATGATCGCCGAGTCGCCGAAGAAGGAATCCTCTGCTCCGGCCATGCCCGGCGGCGGCGGCATGGGCGGCATGGATTTCTGATCCAGCCATCCAGGCTCATTGTCGGAAGGGGCGCCGCGAGGCGCCCCTTTTCGTTGGTGCCGCCCATGGCTTGAAGCGGCGCGAGTCGGGCAAGCCCGGCGCGCGCGGGCGGCATGGATTTCTGATCCAGCCATCCAGGCTCATTGTCGGAAGGGGCGCCGCGAGGCGCCCCTTTTCGTTGGTGCCGCCCGTCACGCGACCTGGCGGGAGAAAGCCCGGCGCGAGCAGGCCGCACGGAAGTCTGATCCCCGCACAGGGATCCGTTACGGAAGGCGCGCGGCGCGGCGCCCGTCTCGATGGTCATCCGCGCCACCACCACGATACCGGCCCCAGCCGGCAGCCAGCCGTTTCCTGTCCAGGACGGAGAAAGTCCTGTGCGGCCGGGACACAAGACAGGGGTGGCTGCGTCGAAGCTTGCACTTGACCTTTTGACGCAGTGCATCAGTCTCTGCTCCCAGCGACACTAAACGCGCCCGTCCATAAGGGCATGACGTCGCAAGAGGAGACGCCCCATGACTGACACCCCTGCTTCGGCGACGCCGAAGTCCGACCGCCGCCGCTTTCTCGCTCTCGCCGGCGCCACCGCCGCGGCCACCGTCGCCGCCCCGAACGTGTCCAACGCCCAGACCGTGGCGCTGCGTTTCCAGTCCACCTGGCCGCAGCGCGACATCTTCCACGAGTTCTGCAACGACTACGCCACCCGGGTGAACGCCATCTCCGGCGGGCGCCTGCGCCTCGAGGTGCTCGCGGCCGGCGCCGTCGTTCCCGCCTTCCAGCTCCAGGACGCGGTCCATGCCGGCATTCTCGACGGCGGCCACGGCGTCACCGCCTACTGGTTCGGCAAGAACAAGGCCTATTCCCTGTTCGGCACCCCGCCCGCCTATGGCTGGGACGCCCATAACTTCCTCGGCTGGATGAACTACGGCGGCGGCTACGACCTCTACAACGAGCTGCTGACCCAGATCACCCGCGTCAACGTCGTCGGCTTCCTCACCGGCCCGATGCCGTGCCAGCCGCTCGGCTGGTTCAAGCGCGAGCTGACCCAGGCGAGCGACCTTCGGGGCCTCAAGTACCGCACCGTGGGCCTCGCCGCGGACCTGTTCAACGAGCTCGGCTCGGCGGTCACCATCCTCGCCGGCGGCGAGATCGTGCCTGCCCTGGAGCGCGGCCTCATCGACGGCGCCGAGTTCAACAATCCGAGCTCGGACTCGATCCTCGGCTTCGCCGACGTGTCGAAGACCTACATGCTGCAGAGCTATCACCAGTCGGCCGAGGCCTTCGAGGTGATCTTCAACAAGGCCAAGTACGACGCCATGGGCGCCGAGCAGAAGGCGATCCTCAAGTACGCCGCCGAGTCCGCCTCCTCCGACATGTACTGGAAGGCGCTCGACCGCTACTCCAAGGACCTCGCCGCCCTGCGCGGCCGTGGCGTCAACGTCATCAAGACGCCGGACGCTATCCTGAAGGCCCAGCTCGAGGCCTGGGACAAGGTCGTGGCGCGCCTCTCGGCCGAGAACCCCTTCTTCAAGAAGGTGATCGACAGCCAGCGCGCCTGGGCCCAGCGCACGGTCGGATACGAGCGGGTCAACACCCCGTCCCGCGAGATGTCCTACACGCACTTCTTCGGCGGTTCCTGATCCGCAGCGCGCGGAGGCGGCGGACCACCGCCGCCTCCCCGTCGTCGGCGGCGCTGGTCGCCATCCCTTCCTGCACCGTGCCTGGACATACCGATGGCGCCCAATCCGCTTTTTCTCTCCATGCTGCTCGGCAGCTGGGTGCTGGCCTGCGCTGCGATCCTCTGGCTGATGATGCGCCGCGCCGGTACCGACCGGCTGATGGCCCTGCTTCTCGCCGTTGACGACGTCTCCACGATCATCGGCAAGACGGCCGCCTGGTCCATCGTCGTCCTGACCCTCGCGATCTGCTACGAGGTCTTCGCCCGCTATATCCTGCAGGCCCCGACCATGTGGGCCTTCGACGTGAGCTACATGCTCTACGGCGTGCTGTTCATGCTGGCAGGGCCCTATGCGCTCGCCCGCAACGGCCATGTGCGCGGTGACTTCCTCTACCGGGAATGGCCGCCGCGGACCCAGGCGAAGCTCGACCTCGCCCTCTACTTCATTTTCTATTTTCCCGGCATCCTCGCGCTCTGCTACGCCGGCTTCACCTTCGCCAACTTCTCCTGGTTCATCTTCGAGCGTTCGGCGAACTCGCCGAACGGCCCCTACGTCTTCCCCTTCAAGTCGCTCATTCCCCTCGTTGGCGGCCTCATGCTGATCCAGGGCCTCGCCGAGGTTGTGCGCTGCGTGCTGTGCATCCGCACCGGCGACTGGCCTCCGCGCCTTCACGACGTGGAGGAGACCGAAAAGATCATTCTCGAGCAGGCCGAGGCGGCCAAGACGAAAGGGGCCGCCTGATGTTCGGCATCACCATCGGAAATCCCGAACTGGGCGTGCTCATGCTCGTCCTCTTCGTCATCTTCATCATGCTCGGCTTCCCCATCGCCTTCACCCTGATGGCGCTCGGCGTGATGTTCGGCTACGCGGCGCAGGGCGACATCGTCTTCGCCCTCGTGGTCCAGCGCACTTATTCGGTGATGACCAACGACGTCCTCGTCGCCATCCCGCTCTTCATCTTCATGGGCTACATCATCGAGCGGGCGAACATCCTCGACCGGTTGTTCAACTCGGTGCAGCTCGCCATCGGCGGACTGCCTGGCTCGCTCGCCGTGACGACGCTCGTCACCTGCACCATCTTCGCCACCGCCACCGGCATCGTCGGCGCGGTGGTCACGCTGATGGGTCTGCTCGCCTTCCCCGCCATGCTGCGCGCCGGCTATGACGAGCGCCTGTCCGCGGGCGTGGTCTGCGCCGGAGGTTGTCTCGGCATTCTCATTCCGCCGAGCGTCATGCTGATCCTCTACGGTGCCACGGCCGGCGTTTCGGTGCCGAAGCTCTATGCCGGCGCCTTCCTGCCCGGCCTGCTGCTTGCCACGCTCTACATCCTCTACGTCATCGTCCGCTGCATGATGAACCCGTCGCTGGCGCCGAAGCTGCCGAAGGAACAGCGCATGCCGCTGGGCTTCGACTTCGAGAAGGACAAGATGGCGCTGGTGAAGTACGTGGCCATCATCCTGCTCGCCGTGCCGGTCGCCTATGCGGTGGTCTACGGTCTGGAATGGCTGCTGAACATGTTCCGCGTCATGACCACGCCGGCCGGCGCGACACCACGCGAGATCGACTACACCGTTCCCGACAGGCTGCCCCACGTGATCCTCGGCGCCGGCGCCATCGGCTTCGTGCTGCTGCTGATCCTCGGAAAAGCGGTGTTCAAGGAACTGGCGCGCAGCTTCTTCCCGCTGACCCTGCTCATCATGTCGGTCCTCGGCGCCATCTTCTTCGGTATCGCCACGCCGACCGAGGCCGCCGCCGTCGGCGCGATGGGCTCGGTCCTGCTGGCCGCCGCCTACCGCTCCATCAGCTTCGTCAAGCTGAAGGAATCGGTGTTCCTCACCGCCCGCACCTCGGCCATGGTCTGCTGGCTCTTCGTCGGCTCCTTCATCTTCTCGTCGATCTTCGCCATCCTCGGCGGGCACGAGCCGATCAAGGCCTTCGTGGCCATGCTCAACCTGTCGCCGACCATGTTCATGATCCTGGCGCAGGTGATCATCTTCGTGCTGGGCTGGCCGCTGGAATGGACGGAGATCATCGTGATCTTCGTGCCGATCTTCCTGCCGCTCCTCGAGACGTTCAAGATCGACCCGCTGTTCTTCGGCATCCTCATTGCCCTGAACATCCAGACGTCGTTCCTGTCGCCACCTGTGGCCATGGCGCCCTTCTACCTGAAGGGGGTCGCGCCGCCGCACGTGACCATCAACCAGATCTTCTCCGGCGTGATGCCCTTCATCTTCATCGTCGTCGGCTGCATGGTGGTGGTCTACACCTTCCCCGGCATCGCGCTGTGGCTGCCCTCGGTGCTCTACCGCTAGGCGTCAGCCGCAGGAGGCACCGCGGACGATGCTCCGCTCGTCCAGGCCGAATGTCAGGCGGTTCGGCCGGTAGTCGCGGGTGCAGACCGCGCAGTAGCGCACGATCAGGGCACGCGGGGCGCGGTAGCGCGCCTCGACCGTCTCCCGCGGCAGGCCAATGAAGCGCCGCGCTACCGGCAGTTCGCGACGGCAACGCCGCATCGCCGCCTGGAAGGCGGGATGGGAGGGGCCTGTCGCTCGCGGCGGCTGCTGCGCCGAAGCACTGCCCGACGGGCCCGGAGCCGCGACGAGGAGCGCGGCCGCGACGGCGGTGGAGAAGAGGGCGAGACGCATGGAAACCTCCTGTTCAGCCCTGCCCGACTAGCCGCGAACCGTGGCGCCATCATGCCGGCGGCCCTCAGGCCGGCTCTCGCACCGGCGCCCCGGCGCGCATCTCGTCGGACACGATCCGCCCGTCCACGAGGTGGACGCGGCGGTCCATCCGCTCGGCGAGGTCGATGGCATGGGTCACCGCCACCACGGAACGCCCGTCACGGTCGACGAGGTCGCGCAGGATCTGGAACACCTGCTCGGAGGATTTCGAATCGAGGCTGCCGGTGGGCTCGTCGGCGAGGATGACGGGCGGATCGTTGGCGAGTGCCCGTGCCACCGCCACCCGCTGGCGCTGACCGCCCGAGAGCTGGTCGGGCCGCTTGGCGAGGTGGTCCTCGAGGCCGAGGGAGGCCAAAAGCCCCTCCGCCCGCTCCTTCATCTGCCGGGCCGTCAGTTTTCCGAGCGCCCGCATCGGCAGCATGACGTTCTGCGTGGTGGTGAACTCCGGCAGCAGGAAGTGGAACTGGAAGATGAAGCCCAGCGTCTCCAGCCGGATCCTGGCGCGGTCGTCGTCGTGGAGCAGGCTGGTATCCTCGCCCCTCACCAGCACCTCGCCGCTGGTCGGCACGTCGAGAAGGCCGAGGAGATAGAGGAGAGAGGACTTGCCGGAGCCGGAAGGCCCGGTGATCGCCACGAACTGCTTTTCGTGGATGGCGAGGTCGATGTCGGCGACCAGGGTCACCGGCACGGTTCCGGCCAGGATACGGGTCGCCTTGTGCGTCTCGATAAGGGGGCCGGTCACGTCGCGCCCCGGATGATCTCGACGGGATGGACCCGGGCAGCCTTGCGCGCCGGAAAGAAGCCGGCGATGGCGGACGAGGCGAGGGCAATGCCCCCGGCGATCGCGTAGTGCAGCGGCGCCACGATCAGCGGCAGCCGGGTGGCGTCGGTGAAGCCGGTGCGGATCTCGATGGACAGCATGAGCTGCGTCAGCGCGAAGCCGAGCACAGATCCGGCGATCGCACCGGCGAGGCCGATGACGAGACCCTCGAGGATGAAGATGCGCCGGACGGTGGACTGCGTCAGCCCCAGCGACTTCATGATCGCGATGTCGCGGCTCTTCTCGAAGGTGATGGTCGAGATGATGTTGTAGGTGCCGAAGGAGGCGACCAGAAGGATGGCGCCCACCACCGTGTACATGATGATGTTGCGGACGACGAAGGCCGACATGAGGTCCTCGTTGGCCTCCTGCCACGAGATCGTCTTAAGCCCCGTGTCGGCGATGATCCGGTCGGCCACCGCTCTGGCGCTCATCGGGTCGTTGAGGCGGATGCGGATCTCGTTGATGAGGCCGGTCTGCTCGGCGAGGATCTGCGCCGTCTTGATGAGGACATAGGACGTGCCCTCGTCCACCGCCCTGACACCGGACCGGAAGATGCCGACCACCTGGCCGGTCATCACCTTTCCCGTCCCGGCCGACATGGAGATGTTCGAGCCCATGCGGGCCCCGAGTTTCTCGGCCAGCCGGTCACCAAGGATGATGGCGTTGGTGGCGCGGTAGAGGGCCGGGAGCGAGCCCTGCCGGAGGTGGTTGACGAGCTGCGACACGCGGGGCTCGCGCACCGGGTCGATGCCGACGATGACCGAGGTCACGTCCTTGCCGCCGTAGCGCAGGATGCCGCGCGCCTGGACCGAAGGCGTCACCGCACCGGGCACCCAGCTCTCCAGCGCCGCGATGGTCGCGATCGGATTGTTGATGCCGCGCCGTCGCGTCGCCGGCGTGAGGCCGCGGATCTGCGCCGCGTCGAAGGCCTCCTCCGCCGGCTGGCGCGGCGCCTCGCGCCGCTCGTCGTTGATGGCGACGTGCGGCATGGCATTGACGAGGGTGCGGACGAAATCATCCTGCGAGCCCTGCATCAGGGCCGCCATCATGATGGAGAAGCCGACGCCGATGGCGACGCCTAGCACGGCGACGACCGTCTGGCGGAGGCGCGCCGCGATATGCGTCCAGGCGATGTCGACGACGAGGTTCATGGGCTGACCCGCACGCGCTCGCCGCCGCGCCAGCGCGCCTCGGCCGGCACCGCAATGCGGTCGCCCTCGGCGATACCGGAGCGGACCTCGGTCAGCCGCGTGCCGCGGATGCCGGTCTGCACCGGGCGGCGCACGATGCGTCCGGAATCGACCGTGAAGACGGCGCCGCCGATGATCGCCTCGTTCGGCACCAGCAGCACGTCCTTCGCCTCGCGGGCGACGATGTTGGCCTCCACCGACATGCCGAAATGCAGCGGCGTGTCGTCGGGCAGGGCGATGCGGATGCGGAAGGTCTTGGTCGCCGTGTCACCCATCGGCGTGATGTCGCGCACCGTGCCGGCGAGAGGCCGGTCCCGGAAGGCATCGGTGCGCAGCAGCACCGCCTGGCCGGTCCTGACGCGGGGAATGTCCTCCTCCGCGACGTCGGCGGTCACCTGGAGAGGGCGCGGGTCGCCGACACGGAAGAGGATCTGGCCGACGTCAGCGATCTCGCCGACCTCGCCGTCCTGCCGCAGCACGACGCCGTCGCGCGGCGCGAGGATCTGGTAGTTTCCCAGCCGTTCGTTGGTGGCCGCGACCAGGGCGCGCATCTGCGCGAGGTCGGCGGTGGCCTTGTCATAGGCCTGCTGGGTGGAGACGCCGCGCTGCATGAGCTGGCTCACCCGGTCCACCTCGCGCTGGGCGAGCGCAAGGCGGGCATGCTGCTCGGCGAGATTGGCGCGCACCTCCCGGTCGTCGAGGCGGGCGAGCATGTCCCCCTCCTTCACCGTCTGCCCCTCGCAGGAACAGTGGGCGACGATGCGCTCGCGCGCCATGGAGGCCATCTTGGCCCAGCGTACCGGCTCCACGACGCCGGTCGCGTAGACGATCTCGGCGGCCGTGCCGCGCCCGACGGCCTGCAGCTGGATCTCGGCCCCACGGCCATAGCGCCAGAAGACAGCACCGCCGATGGCGGCCGCGATCAGCAGCAGGATCAACCAGGAGCGCAGTTTCATCGCAAGCCTTCCGGACCACACAGAAGGTGATCCTAGCAGGACCATATGGGGTCCCGCCTTGATCGGCGTCAGGTCGATCGGGCGATGCGGGTCAGGAGGCGCCCATCTCCTCGCGGATGCGCGCGCGAAGAGCGTCGATCGGCGACAGGCGGCCGTTGTCGTTGACGTGCCAGAAGGTCCAGCCGTTGCACGCCTGGGCGCCTTGGACGAGCGCGCCGATCTTGTGGATGGAGCCGACCTGCGGCCCCGCCATCAGCGAGCCGTCGGGGCGGACGATGGCCTGGAAACGGCCCTTCTCGTCGGTCAGCACCGTTCCCGGCGCCACCATGCCGCGCTCGACAAGCGAGGCGAAGGCGACACGCGGCGCCTCCCGCGCGGTGGTGAAGGCGGCGAGCGAGGCCTCCGCCAGCGGCTCCACGGACAAAATACGCGCCTCGGCCGCTCTCGCATAGGCGGGATCGCGTTCGATCCCGATGAACCGGCGGCCGAGGCGCTTGGCAACGGCCCCGGTAGTCCCGGAGCCGAAGAAAGGATCGAGGACGACGTCCCCGGGCTTGGACGAGGCGAGCAGCACCCGGGCGATCAGCGCCTCCGGCTTCTGCGTCGGATGGACCTTGCGGCCGGCCTCGTCCTTGAGGCGCTCCTCGCCAGTGCACAGCGGGATGAACCAGTCCGAGCGGACCTGGACGTCCTCGTTGCCGGCCTTCAGTGCCTCGTAGTTGAAGGTGTAGCGGGCCTTGGCGTCGCGCGAGGCCCAGATCAGCGTCTCGTGGGCGTTGGTGAACCGGCGGCCGCGGAAGTTCGGCATCGGGTTCGCCTTGCGCCAGATGACGTCGTTGAGCACCCAGAACCCGAGGTCCTGCAGCGCCGTGCCGACGCGGAAGATGTTGTGGTAGGAGCCGATCACCCAGAGGGAGCCGTTCGGCTTCAGCACCCGCCGGGCGGCGGTGAGCCAGGCGCGCGTGAACGCGTCGTAGGCGGCGAAGCTCTCGAACTGGTCCCAGTCGTCGGTCACCGCGTCGACGCGGCTGTCGTCGGGGCGGTGCAGTTCGCCCTGCAGCTGGAGATTGTAGGGCGGGTCGGCGAAGACCATGTCGACGGAGGCCGCCGGCAGGTCGTTCAGCGCGGCGATGCAATCGCCGAGGATGATCCGGCCCGAGAGGCCGAGCCCCTGGTCCGGGGCGAGCGAAGGCGAACGGACCGCCCGTACGCGGTCACCAGATCGGGCAGTTCCGTTCGACGTCAACAGCATCAGGCGGCACTCGATACGCAAAACTAGGGTGTCGCAACGCCCGCGAGATTGGCCCGGTAGAGTAAAGGGACACTTAAACCACGGCCTCGACTGCCGAATTATTCTGTCACCGATTGGTAAACATGGCGTCCCGCAACGGGGGACGCAGCCGTGAAACCCGCGCCCGCGCCGGGAGTTGCACCTCCCGGACCGCAGCGGCATGATCGCCGCATGTGAGGGGTTGACACCATGCGTTGGGAAGATCTGCGCCGTTCCGACAACATCGAAGATCGTCGCGGCGGGGGTGGCGGTGGCGGCGTTCCCGGCGGCCCCGCCGGCATCGGCATCGGCGGCATGATCGTCGTCGGCCTCATCTCCTACATCACCGGCATCAATCCGGCTGTCCTCGTCGGCGGCTACGAGGCCGTCACCCGCGGCAGCCAGCGCCAGGTGGAGCAGCAGGCTCCCGCCCGGCAGGGCGGCCGTCCCACCGACCAGATGGGCGATTTCGTCGCCGCCGTCCTCGGCTCCACCGAGGACGCCTGGCAGAAGATCTTCCAGGAGGCGGGCCGCCGCTATCAGGCGCCGGGCCTCGTCATGTTCAACGCCCGCACCCGTTCGGGCTGCGGAGCCGCCCAGTCGGAGATGGGCCCCTTCTACTGCCCGAACGACAACAAGGTGTATCTCGACACCTCATTCTTCCGCGAGCTCGCGACGAAGTTCCGCGGCTGCACCGGCGGCGACAATGCCTGTCGCTTCGCCTATGCCTATGTCGTCGCCCACGAGGTCGGCCACCACGTGCAGAACCTGATGGGCGTGCTGACCCGCGTGCAGCAGGCCCAGCGCGCCTCGGGCAGCGAGCGCGACAGCAACGCGCTGCAGGTGCGCGTCGAGCTCCAGGCCGACTGTTTCGCCGGCGTCTGGGCCTACCACACCCAGCAGCAGTACCGCTTCATCGACGAAGCGGACGTGCGCCAGGCCATGCAGGCCGCCGCCGCCATCGGCGACGACATGCTGCAGCGCCGCTCCCAGGGCTATGTGGTGCCCGACAGCTTCACCCACGGCTCCTCGGCCCAGCGCCAGCGCTGGTTCATGACCGGCCTCAGGAGCGGCCAGGTGTCGAGCTGCAACACCTTCCAGGCGCGGGAGCTGTGACGGCGAGGCGCGCTCACACCCCTCGCCGCCCCGGTCTTCACCTGACCATCTGCATCGGCTCGGCGAAGTAGCGGAAGCCGTCGCCGGCCTTCGCCAGGTGGCCGAAGCCCGGCCAGGGGAAGTGATAGGACATCACCGGCACCTGCTTCTCCGCCAGCATGGTGAGAAGCCTGACGCGCGTCTGCGCCGACTGCTTGGGATCGCTGTCGTAGGCGAACTCCATCAGCGGCTTCTCGAGCAGCAGGATCTGGTGATGGGTGAGGTCCCCCATGAAGCAGAACTGCTTTCCCGCCGAGGAGATCATGAAGATCGTGTGGCCGACCGTATGGCCGGGCGCGGCGATCGCCTGGATGCCGGGGAGGAACTCCTGCCCGTCGCGGAAGAACTTGATGCGGTCGCGCACCGGCAGGAGGTTCCTGCGGGCGTGCTCGACGAAGGCCTTGGCCGGCGAGCCGAGCTTGCCCTCGTCGGTCCAGAAGTCGAAGTCGGACTGCGCCAGCCAGACCTCGGCATTGGGGAAGAGCGGCTTGCCGTCGGCACCGACGATGCCGCCGATGTGGTCGATATGGGCATGGGAACAGCAGATGGCGTCGATGTCGCCGGGGCGAATGCCTGCTTCGCCCAGCGACTTGATGAGCCGCCCCGTCGTCGGGCCGAAGGCCTGGGATGTGCCCATGCCGGTGTCGAACAGCACGAGCCGGTCGCCGAAATTCACCACCGGGATGTTCTGCTCCAGCGTCACGGCGGTGGGATTGAGGAAATTCCGGCTCAGCATGGCGCGGATTTCCTCCTTCGGCACGCCGAGGAAGGACTCGGAAGGATCGCCGAGCGGCAGCGGCCCGTCGGAGACGACGGAGACCTCCGCCTCGCCGAAACCGAAGCGGTAGAAATAGGGCGCCTGGCTGTTGAGCTTGGGCGCCCGCGCGACGGCGGAGCCCGCCGGCAGGGCCGCCGCGGCGGCGAATCCGAGGCCCAAAGACAGTGCGTCGCGTCTGGACTGAAGACCAGGCATCATATCCTCCCGAATTGTCTTGGATCCGCCCTCCACCGGGGCGGTCGGGCATTGTGGTAGGAGCTGTCTGAGGGTGGCAAGCGCGAAGGCACAGGCCAGCCATCCGCCGAACGCGGGATGGGGACCGCCCGGTGCGACGCCACCACCCGGGCCTCGACTTGCGGTCGTTTAGGGCGCAGCCTCCGGGCGGGAGCACACCATGACCCGCGACGGCTACAACCAGTTCTGTCCGGTGGCGAAGGCCTGCGAACTGCTCGAACCGCGCTGGACCCTTCTCCTGCTCTGCGAGATGTGGGCAGGCTCGACCCGCTTCAACGAGATCCGCCGCGGCGTCCCCGGCATGTCGCCGACCCTGATGTCGAAGCGGCTCAAGGACATGGAGCAGCGCGGACTGGTGCTGCGCGAGAAGAACGCGGCGACCGGCGAGATCCATTACACCACGACCGCCGTCGCCCGGGAGCTCGAGCCGATCGTCCATGCCTTCGGGCAATGGGCGCACCGCAACCTCGACGCCGACGTCACGCTCGAGAAGCTCGATGCGCGCCTCCTGATGTGGAACATGCGCCGCAAGATCGAGGTCGGCGCCCTCCCGCCAGACCGGCGCAGCGTCATCCAGTTCGTCTATCCCGAATTGCCGCGCGAGGAGCGCAACTACTGGCTCGTCGCCAAGCCCGACCGGCCCGTGGACCTGTGCTCCACCGACCCGGGCCATGCGGTCGACCTGTTCGTCACCGCCGACCTGAAGGCCATGACCTCGGCCTGGATGGGCCTGTCCAGCCTTGCGGCGGAAGTGGCGCGCGAGAGGATCACCCTAGTCGGCGCGCCCGAGCTCAGCCGCACCATCTCCGCCTGGATGGTGCGCAGCTCCTATGCCGGCGCCTGCCCGGCCGCTCCATAATCTGTACCGGAGCACTCCAGTTTCTACACTAGGCGGCCCGGCCGAGGGCACGGCCTTCTGAGGCGCGACGCACCATCACCGTCGCATCCGTCCGGAGGACCGCCATCATGCAAGCGACATTGACCCAGCCCGTCGTGCTCGACCTCGCCGCGTTGAAGACCCGGCAGCAGGCCGCCTGGTCGTCGGGAGACTATGCGGTGGTGGGAACCACGCTGCAGATCGTCGGTGAGACGCTCTGCGAGGCGATGGATCTGCGCGCCGGCAGCACGGTTCTCGACGTCGCCGCCGGCAACGGCAACGCGTCCCTGGCAGCGGCCCGCCGCTGGTGCGACGTCACCGCGACCGACTATGTCCCCGACCTGCTGCAGAAGGCCCACCTGCGCGCCGTCGCGGAAGGCATGACCATCCGCACCGAGACGGCAGACGCCGAGAACCTTCCCTATGCGGACGGCGCCTTCGACGCGGTGATCTCCACCTTTGGCGTGATGTTCACACCCGATCAGGAGAAGGCGGCGGCGGAACTCGTCCGTGTCTGCAAGCCTGGCGGTCGGATCGGCCTCGCCAACTGGACGCCGTCGGGTTTCATCGGACAGGTGTTCAAGGTGATCGGCAGCCATGTTCCGCCGCCGGCCGGCGCGCCCTCGCCAGCCCTGTGGGGCACGCCCGCACGGCTGGAGACGCTGTTCGGCGCCGAGGGCGAGGTGCGGATCGCCGAGCGCACCTTCGCTTTCCGCTACCGTTCGCCGGCCCATTGGCTGGACGTGTTCCGCACCTGGTACGGCCCCGTGCTCAAGGCCTTCGGCGCCCTGCCGGCCGAGGGCCAGGCGGCGCTCGCCGCCGACCTCCTCGCCCTCGTTGGGAGGGCCAATGTCGCCGACGACGGCACGGTCGTGATCCCCAGCGACTATCTCGAGGTCGTCGTCATCAGGCGATAGGCGGAAGGCCGCCGGAGGCCCACCTGCGCTCAGCAGCGGGGCCCGCCATTGGTGGTCGCACCCGTCTCTTCGCTGATGACGCAGGAATGGCCGGGACTGCCCTCCGGCACCGGCACGCCGCGCAGCAGGAGGAAACGGACGGAATGCCCGCCGTGCAGCCCGGCGGGAAACCGGATGCGCTCGCGGATCAGGAACTCCCGGGAGCCGTTCGTGCCCAGCGCGCCGCGCATCAGCAGTTGCATCAGGCCAGCCTGCGCAGGGAGCACCTCATAGGGCGCGGCCGGCAGGCTGGAGACTGTCTGCGCCGGGTCGATCCGCACGAGCCCGCCGCCGTAGAACCGGTCGAACTCGCGGCGCACCGCAGCGATCGCCGCCGTGCCGGCGGGCGCGTCGGATCCGGGCGATCCCGCCCACTCGCGAATGATTTCCTCGCTGGGCGGCGGCGCCGCGCTCCTGAACGTCCCCGACGCCAGGTCGACGAGGGAGATGGCGTAGCGGCCCGCCACGACGCCCGGCTCCTTGCCCGTTTCGGCCCGCACCACCGCAGCCGCCACGGCCGCCTGTCCGGAGGGAAGCTCCGAAAAATACCGCAGACAGTTCACGCGTGCGACGAAGGTGACCCGGTCAGCCGAAAGACCGACCGCCCCTACGAGAGGCGCCGCCTGGGGGGCCGCGGCTCTGTTCGACGACAGGACGACGCGCTCCAGCCGGTCGACGGCGCCGGTGAAGCGCCAGATCGTCGGCGTGTGGGTCGCGAGCACGAGGTAGAGCGGTTGGCGACCGGGCGCGACATGGATGGCCGCGGTGCGGGTCACCACGTCCTGCGATCCGATGGTCGCGGTGGAGAGGGCGTCACCCTCGTAACCGGAGATCAACATCACTTCGGCGGCCTCGCTCGCCCGTGGCAGGTTGCAGGCCGGCCCGGCCTGCGTCGGCGCGGATCGTCGGCGCACCTCGGAGGCCTGCCGCTGATAGGCGGCGAACTCCTCCTGGGAGATCGTGCCGTTACCGTCCGTATCGACCGTCCGCACCGCCGTCTCCACGAGGGTCGTGAACTCCTCCTCCGTGAGAGCGCCGCCGGTTCGGCCGACCGCCGCCAGCAGACCACCCACCTGAGCGGTGCCCGGGAAGGTCGCGGCCGGTCGCTGGGGCACCGCCGCGGCGGCCTCGCTCCAGCTGACGCGACGATCGCCGTCCTTGTCGGCTGCGGTCCACTGGCGCAGGCTTTCCGCCCGCTGCCTTTCCACCTGCGCGCGCCGGGGACCGTCGAGAAGGCGCTGCTCGAAGGCGAGCTTCGTCGCGAGCTCGGCTTCGGTCACGAAACCGTCGCCGTCGAGATCGGCCTGCATCATCCGGCTGGCGGCCGCCGCACGCACGGCCGCCAGGTACGAGGCGTCGTGCAGGGCGAGATCGGCCGCGTCGACCCGTCCGTCGCCGTTGGCGTCCAGGTGGCGGAAGGCGGGCGGGGTGCGCTGCCGTATCGTTCCGACCGACGCGCCCGGTTGGACGAAGGGCGCCAGAACCATCGGAAGCATTTCCGGAGCCAGGCGCAGCGGCTGTGCCCGCACCAGGCCCGCGAGAACCACGGCCCCCACGACGGCGGTCAAGACACCCATGCGCATCGCACATCTCCCTGCCGCGGACCCACGCCGCGCGAGAGAGGACGATGACGCGATCCCCTTGCCCGAATACGACCGGGGCGAGCAGACCTCGTGAGGTCGTTACCCGATGGCAAACGGTTTTGCGCGAAACGGGCGGCGGGAACCGTTCAGCCGTTCAGCGCCTGCCCCGGCCAGCCCTCGCCGGCGATCTTCGAGGCGGCGATGACCGCCTGGGTGCGGCTGTCGACCCCGAGCTTGGTCAGGATGGCCGAGACATGGGCCTTGACCGTCGCCTCGGAGACGGAGAGCTCGTAGGCGATCTGCTTGTTGAGGAGCCCCTCCGACAGCATCATCAGCACCCGCACCTGCTGCGGCGTCAGGCTCGCGAGGCGAGCGGCGAGCTTGGCGCTCTCCGAGTCCCGGCTCGCCGACAGATCGACGTCGGAGGGCACGAAGCTGCCGCCGTCCAGCACGGTCTGCACCGCCTGGCGCATCTCCTCCGTGCCCAGCGTCTTGCGGATGAAGCCCGAAGCGCCGAATTCGAAACAGCGGCGGATGACGTCCGGATCCTCGGTGGCGGAGACGATGACCACGGGCACGCCGGGGTGCTGGGCCCGCAGGTACATGAGCCCGGAGAAGCCCTTGACGCCCGGCATGGTCAGGTCGAGGAGCACGAGGTCGACGTCCGGATCGGCGCCGACGATCTCTTGCATCTCGGCGAAGGAGCCCGCCTCCGCGATGGTGAGCTGGCGCGGCAGGCCGGCCACGGCCTCCCGCAGGGCGCCGCGAAACAGGGGATGGTCGTCGGCGATGACGATACGATAGGTCGAAAGTGCGGTGTCCACGCCGCTCACCCCGGTGTTGCCTCACTGCGGCTTTCTGGCGCGCCGCCTCGGACGAATTGTCGCCCCTTGCCCGCCACAACACAAGGCCGCAATGAGGCTGACGGATCGACGGCGACCTCGCCCGCCGGCGCCCTGGCATCGACGCCCGCGCGGGAAAAAAGATGCGGTGCGGCAACCACCGATTGACACGGGGCCTGACGCAGGGGTCTGTTAAGGATGAGCAGACCGGCGAAGGGGCCGGGGGGCGCGACCTGAAGAGGTGTTTCATGGTGCGGCTCGGTATCGTTAGTCCCCGACGGGCGATCGCAGCACTCGCGGCTGTCGCCCTTCTCGCCGGCGTCGGCGAGGCGGCCGCGGTCATGCGCGGCGAGCCTGCCCGCGACCCCAACGGCACCCGCCGCTCCACCGTCCTCATCGAGACGCCGGAGGGCATCTGCACCGGCGCCATCGTCGGGGCCGACCTGGTCCTGACGGCGGCGCACTGCGTCTCGGCCGGCGGCCGTTACCGGGTGCGCTACCTCGACCGCTCCTTCCGCCGCGTCGCGGTGGCGGTGAAGCGCACCGCCGCCCATCCCGGCTTCGACCCCCGCCATGGCTTCGCCTCCGACGACGTCGGCCTGATCCAGGTGGCCCGCCCCTTCGGCGCCGATGCGCGGCCCGCTGCCCTGCCCCCGTCCGGATGGGGCGTCGCCTGGTTCGCAGGACGGCCCACGGGCGAGGAACTGATCATCGCCGGCTTCGGCTCGACGGAGCGGTCGCGCTCGCGCGACGGCGTCCTGCGCGAGGCCCTGATGCGCACTTCGGAGCCGAGCGTTCCCGGCCGCGGCTTCGCAGGCCTCACCGGCGAGGACGGCCAGCAGCGCCCCGGGATGTGCGTGGGAGATTCCGGCGGGCCCGTCTATCGGCGCACCGGCCGCACTTTCACGGTGGTCGGCGTGCTGAAGGGCGGCACCACCGATCCCGGCCGCGAGTGCACCTCGACGCCGATCTTCGTGCCCGTGAAGGACTACGTCTCCTGGGTCCGCGAGACCGCGGCCGGCTGGAACGCGCCGCTCGGCGGCGCGGTCGAGATGCGGCAATAGGCGAGGCGCCGGCTCACGCCGCCGTCGCCAGCCCCCGCTTCACCAGCAACGCCTCCGGATCCGGCTCGCGGCCGCGGAAGGCCACATAGGCCTCCATCGGATCGCGGCTGTTGCCGGCGGCGTAGACATAATCGCCGAGACGCCGGGCGAGGACCGGATCGAACGGGTCGCCCGTCTCCTCGAAGGCCGAGAAGCCGTCGGCGTCCAGCACCTCCGACCACATGTAGCTGTAGTAGCCTGCCGAGTAGCCGTCGCCCGAGAACACATGGGCGAAATGCGGCGTGCGGTGGCGCATGACCAGCCCCTCGGGCATGCCGATGCGCTTCAGCTCTTCGGCCTCGAAGGCGATGGGGTCGATCCCCTCCGCCGCATCCAGCGAGTGGAAGCCGAGATCGACCAGGGCTGAGGAGACATATTCCACCGTCGCGCAGCCTTGGTTGAAGGTGCGGGCGGCGGTGAGCTTGTCGATCAGCGCCTGCGGCATGGCCTCGCCGGTCTCGGCATGGACGGCGAACTCGGACAGCACCTCGCGGCGCTCCAGCCAGTGTTCGTAGAGCTGGGAGGGGAACTCGACGAAGTCGCGCGCCACCGAGGTGCCGGACAGCAGCGGATAGGTGACGTCCGACAGGAGGCCGTGCAGCCCGTGACCGAACTCGTGGAACAGGGTGCGCGCATCGTCGAAGGAGAGGAGAGCGGGCTGGCCCTGCGGGGGTTTGGCGAAGTTCATCACGTTGACGATGATCGGCCGCACGGGACCCGACAGCTTCTCCTGGCTGCGGAAGGCGCTCATCCAAGCACCCGAGCGCTTGGTGGACCTCGCGAAATAGTCGCCGAGGAAGAGGCCGACATGCTCGCCCCCGCGCAGCACCTCGTAGGCGCGCACGTCGGGGTGGTAGACCGGCACGTCGTCGCGGCGGCGGAAGGTGACGCCGAACAGTTTCGTCGCCACGGCGAAGGCCGCCTCGATCATCCGGTCGAGCTGGAAATAGGGTTTCAGCGCCGCCTCATCGATGGCGTAGCGCTTCTGGCGCACCTTCTCGGCATAGAAGCGCCAGTCCCAGGGCTGGATCGCCTCGTTCATGCCCTCCCCGCGGGCGATGGCGGACAGATCCGCCTTCTCCTCGCCGGCGCGCACCACGGCCCGGCTCCAGACGCGCTCCAGCAGGGCGCGCACGGCATCCGGCGTCTTGGCCATGGTCTCGTCGAGCTTGAAGGCGGCGAAGGTCGGATAGCCCAGCAGCTTCGCCCGCTCGATACGCAGCCTCACGGTCTCCGCGACGATGGCGCGGTTGTCCGTCTCTCCGCCCATCTCGCCGCGCTTCACCCAGGCCTTGAACACCGTCTCGCGCAGGTCCCGGCGCGGCGACAGGGTCAGGAAGGGCTCGACCATGGAGCGGCCGAGGGTCATCACGTAGCCCTCGCGGCCGCGGTCCTTGGCTGCCTGGGCCAGCGCCGCCTTGAGGAAGTCCGGCAGGCCCGCGACGTCGGCCTCCGACAGGTCGAGGGACCACGAGGATTCGTCCTTCAGCACGTTCTGCCCGAAGGCCGTGCCGAGGGTGGCGAGGCGCTCGGTGACCGCGCGCATGCGCTCCTTGCCCTCGGCGTCGAGGGCCGCACCGCCACGCACGAAGTTCTTGTAGGTCTTCTCCAGCACCCGCATCTGCTCGGAGCTCAGCCCGAGGTGGTCGCGTCGCTCATGGAGCGCCCGGACGCGGGCGAAAAGCCGGGCGTCGAGGGTGATGGCGTTGGAATGCTGCGCCAGCAGCGGTGCCATCTCGCGCTGGATCGCCTGGATGGCCTCCGTCGCGTCAGACCCGGCGAGGTTGTAGAAGACGCCGCACAGCCGGTCGAGCGCGTGGCCGCCGGTCTCCAGCGCGTCGATCGTATTGGCGAAGCTCGGCGCGTCCGGATTGGTGGCGATCGCCTCCACCTCGGCGCGATGCTCCGCCAGCGCCCGCTCGAAGGCAGGGCGATAGTCGTCGATCGTGATCTCGGTGAAGGGCGCGATCCCGAACGGCGTGGTCCAGGGGCGGAAGAACGGGTTGTCGGTGCTCTGGGTCATCGGCGCAATGTGGCGGTGCGGAAGAATGTCGGCAAGGGTGGATGCGAGAGGCCGCCGCACACGACCCTGCCCGGCCGCAGTGCGTCCTTCGAGGCGCGCTGCCGCTCGCACCTCAGGACGAGAACGGTGGCGAGTTGAGATGGCACCGTATCGGCATCCGCGCCGTCACAGGATCTCGGCGAGCCCCACCGGATAGAGGTCCCATCCACGGGCCGCGAGATCGGCGAGACTGTACCAATCGGCCCGGCAGGCCTCGCCGGTCGATTCGGTGAAGGTGATCGGTCCGGCCGCGTGGAGCGCCTCATCCAGAAGGTCGATCTCGGCCACGAAGACGATCTCGTGGCCGATCGCCCCTTCATGCCGGAACAGGTTCTCCAGGGCATGCCACGGCCCACGGATCACGATGGCGCAGCCGAGTTCCTCGCGAAACTCGCGATGCAGAGCCTCTTCGCGGGTCTCCCCGAAATCGATGGAGCCGCCCAGCGGCCTGATGCCCTTGACCCGGCCGTCCGACCCCGTGACCTCGGCGGCCAGCAGTCGCTCGCCGCGCCGGGCGAGCCCCAGAACCTTCACGCTGATCTGCTGTGGAGGCGTCCAGACTGCGCTCACAGCACCTTCGCGCCGAAGTTCCGCGCCGGGTCCATGTCGGCGGTGAGCTTGCCGGTGGGTGCGGCGGCCCAGCCGCCGGTGCGCTTCATCCAGCGGCCATCGCCCGGCTTGCCGGCGAGCGCGCCGGCAGAGACCACCTCGCGCCCGCGCACCAGCACCGTCTCCGGCCAGCCCTGCACGGTGCGGCCGGCAAAGGGGGTATAGCCGGTCAGGTCGTGCATCAGGGCATCGGTGATGGTCACCGACTTCTGCGGGTCCCAGATGGCGATGTCGGCGTCGAAGCCGGGCGCGATCTGGCCCTTGCCCGGCAGGTTGTAGATGGAGGCGGGCTGCGTCGCGGTCAGCGCGACGAAGGCCTCGAGGCCGCGGCCCGAGAATTCCGGCCGGCCCTGCGAGACCATGGCGTCGAACATCAGCGGCAGGCGCACCTCGAGGCCGGGAAGGCCATTGGCGATGGCCTTGAAGTTGGCGTCCGGACCTGCCGAGAGCTTGCCCGTCTCGTCGAAGCGGTAGGGCGCGTGGTCGGAGGTCACGGTCTGCAGGTCGCCGAGGGCAAGGGCCTGCCAGAGCGCGTCCTGGTCTTCCTTCTCGCGCGGCGGCGGCGAGCACATCCACTTGGCGCCCTCCATGCCCGGCTTGTCGAGGTCGTGGCGCGTCATGAACAGGTATTGCGGGCAGGTCTCGGCAAAGACCTTCAGGCCCTGCGCCCGCGCGTCGCGCACGACCTTCGCGCCCTCCGCGGTGGAGACGTGGAAGATCATGATCGGCTGGTCGATCAGTTCCGACAGCGCGACGAGCCGCGTGAAGGCTTCCGATTCCGAACCGCGCGGGTGGCTGATGGCGTGGTACTTCGGCGCCACATAGCCTTTCTTCACCAGCCGCTTGCCCATCCAGGAAATCATGCCGTGGTTCTCGGCATGGACGCAGACCAGCGCCCCGTTCTCGCGAGCGGTCAGCAGCACGTCGAGGAGCGGCTCGTCGTCGACCTTGATGAGGTCGTAGGTCATGAAGATCTTCACCGAGGCGTGGCCCTCGCCGATCAGCTCGGGCAGGTCCTTGGTGATGGTCTTCTCGTCGGGGTTCGCCACGATCAGGTGGAAGGCGTAGTCGATGAGCGAGCCCCGCGCGGCGAGCACCGCATAGTCGTCGACGACCTTGCGCAGGTCCTTGCCGCGGTGCTGGGCGGCGAACGAGATGACCGACGTGTTGCCGCCGAAGGCCGCCGATGTGGTGGCGCTCTCGAAGGTGTCGGCGTTGAGCAGCCCGCCGGCGGAAACCTGCTCGATATGGGTGTGGGTGTCGATGCCGCCCGGCAGCACGAACTTGCCCGTCGCGTCGATCTCGCGGGCGCCGGCATCGAGGCCGAGGCCGATCGCCGCCACCTTGCCGTCGCGGATGCCGACATCGGCCGTATAGCGTCCGCTCGCCGCCCCGACGGTTCCGCCGCGGATGACGAGGTCGAAGGGCGAGGCAGGCATGTCGTGCTCCGGCTGGACGGGAGAAATTTCCGGCCCGACAATAGACCGACCCAGAGCCGAAGCGGAACCTCATGGCACGCAGACCCCGTATCCTCGTCATCAACCCCAATTCCAACGAGGCCGTCACCGAGGGCCTGCGCCAGGCGGTGAAGCCACTGACCTATGCCGACGGGCCGGAGATCGTCTGCGAGACGCTGGCCGAGGGACCCTTCGGCGTCGAGACGCAGGAGCATGTGGAGAGCGTCACCCTGCCGCTGCGCCGCAAGGTGGAATCCACCAACGACGCCGACGCCTTCATCATCGCCTGTTATTCCGATCCCGGCCTCTTCGTCGCCCGCGAGGGTACCAGCCGACCGGTCTTCGGCATCGCCGAATGCGGTGTGCTGACCGCCCTCTCCCGCGCCGACCGCTTCGGCGTCATCGCCATCAAGTCGCGCTCCATTCCCCGCCACATCCGCTATCTCCGCCAGATGGGGCTGATGGAACGCCTCGCCGGCGAACGGCCGCTGGAGATGTCGGTGGCCGAGACCGCCTCGGGCGACGGCACCCTTGCCCGCATGATCACCATCGGCCGCGAGCTGAAGGACCTCGACGGCGCCGGCGCCATCGTCATGGGCTGCGCCGGCATGGCGCGGCACAGGAAGCCGCTGGAGGACGCGCTGGGCATCCCCGTGATCGACCCGACGCAAGCCGCTGTGACCATGGCCATCGGCACGCTGGCGGTGGGGTGAACGGGCGCCCTGCAGCCCGGCAAGCCCCTCCTTCGAGGCTCGCCGCCGGTCGATGCTGACGCATCGCCCGGAGGCTGTTGCATGCGGCCCGGAGCGCGGCTAGACAGGCGCCAGGCTGATACGGCCTGCCGCTCGCGCCCGTCCCAGGGTCCGGTGAACGTATCGACGACCGAACGCTCTTCCCGATCCCTCCGCGGACAGGCGAAGCGTCGGCAATGCGAGCCCTGACCCCGATCGCCTGAACATGTGAGAAGGATCGGCAACGATGCGTTCGTTCCGTGATGCCAAGGCCATGGCCAGGTCGCTCCGCGAGGAGCTCTCCGCCCGGTCGATCCACATTCCCCATGCCCTCGCCCTCGAACTGGTGGCGAAACAGTTCGGCCTCGCCGATTGGAACACCCTGTCGGCTCGGGTGGATCCGGCGCCCGGCGGCGAGCCTCCGGGCATCGCCATCCGCCCCGCCATTCCCGTCATCCGCTCCTTCGACGAGGCCAAGGCGCGCGAGTTCTACTGCGACTTCCTCGGCCTCGCCGTCGACTGGGACTACCGCGCCCACCCCTCGGCTCCGCTCTATATGCAGCTCTCGCGCGGCGATCTGCTGATCCACCTCACCGAGCACCACGGCGACGCCAGCCCCGGGGCGACCTGCTTCGTCCGGATGAGCGGCATCCGGGAGTTCCACGCGGAGCTGCGGGCGAAACAGTACCGCTACAACCGGCCCGGGCTCGAGCAGATGGACTGGGGGTTGGAGGTGACGGTGAGCGACCCCTTCGGCAACCGCATCCGCTTCTGCGAGCAGAACGCCCACGGCGTCTGACGGCGGCTATTGACGGCAGACTCCGCACGCACGAGTCTGCCGCCATGCTGACCTACATCATCCGGCGCATCCTCCTCATGATCCCCACCATCCTTGGGATCATGCTGATCTCCTTCCTCGTGGTGCAGTTCGCGCCGGGCGGGCCGGTGGAGCGCGTCATCGCCCAGCTCACCGGCAACGACGTGTCGGCGACGCAGCGCGTCTCCGGCGGTGGCGCCGATGCTGCCCAGGCAACCGCGGCGGAGGCCGCCAACAGCACTTATCGCGGCGCTCAGGGGCTCGACCCGCAGTTCATCGCCCAGCTCGAGAAGCAGTTCGGCTTCGACAAGCCGGCCCACGAGCGCTTCCTTCTGATGATCTGGAACTACGCCCGCTTCGACTTCGGCAAGAGCTATTTCCGCGACGTCTCGGTGCTGCAGCTCATCGGCGAGAAGCTCCCCGTGTCCATCTCGCTCGGGCTCTGGCTGACGCTGCTGACCTATCTCGTCTCCATCCCGCTCGGCATCCGCAAGGCGATGAAGGACGGCTCGCGCTTCGACGTATGGACCTCGGCGATCATCATCATCGGCTATGCGATCCCCGGCTTCCTCTTCGCCATCCTGCTGATCGTGCTCTTCGCCGGTGGGTCTTTCCTCGACTGGTTCCCGCTGCGCGGCCTGTGGTCGGACAACTGGGCGGAGCTGAGCCTCGGCCAGAAGCTGCTCGACTATCTCTGGCACCTCGCCCTGCCGCTCACCGCCATGGCGCTCGGCGCCTTCGCGACCATGACGCTGCTGACCAAGAACTCCTTCCTCGACGAGATCCGCAAGCAGTACGTGATGACCGCCCGCGCCAAGGGCCTGGACGAGACCCAGGTGCTCTACGGCCACGTCTTCCGCAACGCCATGCTCATCGTCATCGCGGGCTTTCCCGGCGCCTTCGTCCATGCCTTCTTCACCGGGTCGCTGCTGATCGAGACGATCTTCTCCCTCGACGGGCTCGGCCTCCTCGGCTTCGAGAGCGTGCTCAACCGCGACTATCCCGTCGTCTTCGCCACGCTCTTCATCTTCTCCCTCGTCGGCCTCGTGGTGAACCTCATCTCGGACCTCATGTACACCTGGGTCGATCCGCGCATCGACTTCGAGGCGCGGGAGGTCTGACGATGAGCACCGCCGTCCTGCGGGAGGCCGCCGCCGCACCGCCGCGCCCCTTCCTGTCGCCGCTCAACCAGCGCCGCCTCGCCAATTTCCGCGCCAACCGGCGCGGCCTGTGGAGCCTCAGGCTCTTCCTGGTCCTGTTCGCGGTGACCCTCTTCGCCGAGCTCATCGCCAACGACCGGCCGCTCTTCATCCGGCTCGAGGGGCAGAACTTCTTCCCCGCGCTCGTCAGCTATTCGGAGAACCAGCTCGGCGGCGAGTTCGAGACGCCGGCGGACTACAAGGACCCCTTCCTGCTCGACCATTTCGACGCGAAGCAGGCCTTCATCCTCTGGCCGCTGGTGCGGCACAACTACGCCTCCACGGTGAAGGACCCGGTGACGCCGTTCCCCTCGGCCCCGACATGGGCCCAGCGCGAGCGGCTTCCCGATTGCGCGGCGGCACGCGCGAAACCGCGCGGCGAGCGACCGCAAGGGGCGAGCTACTGCGAGCTCGGCAACTGGAACTGGCTCGGCACCGACGACCAGGGCCGCGACGTGCTCGCCCGCGTCATCTACGGCTTCCGCATTTCGGTTCTCTTCGGCCTCGCCCTGACCATCATCTCGTCGCTGGTCGGCATCGCCGCCGGCGCCGTCCAGGGCTATTTCGGCGGCTGGACCGATCTCCTGTTCCAGCGCTTCATCGAGATCTGGACCGCCATTCCCTCTCTCTACCTCCTGCTCATCATCTCCTCGGTGCTGGCGCCGAGCTTCTTCGTGCTCCTCGGCATCCTGCTGCTGTTCTCCTGGGTGACGCTGGTCGCCGTCGTGCGCGCCGAGTTCCTGCGCGCCCGCAACTTCGAATATGTCAACGCCGCCCGGGCGCTGGGCATCGCCTCCTCCACCATCATGGTCCGCCACCTCCTGCCCAACGCCATGGTGGCCACCATCACCTTCATGCCCTTCGTCCTGTCGGGCAGCGTCATGACCCTCACCGCCCTCGACTTCCTCGGCTTCGGACTGCCGGTCGGCTCGCCCTCGCTCGGCGAGCTCCTGCAGCAGGGCAAGTCGAACCTGCAGGCGCCCTGGCTGGCGCTGACGGGCTTCTGCACCCTCGCCGTCATGCTCTCGCTGCTCATTTTCGTCGGTGAGGCGGTGCGCGACGCCTTCGACCCGCGCAAGACCTTCGCGTGAGATCGTGATAGGGTCCGGGCATGAACGAGGTCGTCAGGAAGATCGTCTCGGTTGCCGACCTGCCGGAGCATCTGCGGGCGGGTCTCGACCCGGCACGCCCCGTCGAGATCGTGCAGGAAGTCGCCGCCGCGACGACCGCTTCACAGCGTCTGCGGGAGCGGGTGGACAAGCTCGGATTCAAGCGCGTCCGCTCGACCGAGGAAGCCGTGGAGCGCGTCCGTCGCATTCGGGACGGCGGGCCGATCTGACGTGACCCTGGCCTATCTCGACGCAAACTTTCTCATCCGCATCGTCGAAAGCCCCGGCCACACGCTGTCGGGGCATGAGCGCCTGTGGGACTTGGCAGGGGCTGGCCGGATCTCTGTCGTCACAAGCTGGCTGACATTCGGCGAGGTCCTCGTCGTACCGATGCGCGACCAGGAAGACGGGCTGGTCATGACCTACCAGGACCTGTTCGCCGGCCAGATGGTGCCCATCACCCTGATCGACGTCAGCGTAGACGTTCTGACGTCCGCCGCGCGGCTGCGCGCCCGTTGGCCGGCCCTGAAGCTTCCCGATGCGGTCCATCTCGCCTCGGCGGAGAAGGCCGACTGCGATGTCTTCGTGTCTGGCGACCGCCGGTTGCGGATCGCCGACGCGCCATTCGTCATCGATCCGGACAACGACGTCGACGTCGACCGATACTTGACGGCCATCCCATGACCGCAGACACGCCCCTCCTCTCCGTCCAGGACCTCTCCGTCGCCTTCACCCAGGGCGGCCGGGCCTCGCTCGCCGTCGACCGGGTCTCCTTCGACGTCCACCGCGGCGAGACGGTCGCCATCGTCGGCGAATCCGGTTCGGGCAAGTCCGTCTCGGCGCTCTCGGTGATGAAGCTCCTGCCCTATCCCGCCGCGTCTCACCCCTCGGGCCGAATCCTCTTCAAGGGCGAGGACCTGCTGGCCGCCGACGAGGCCGCGATGCGGCGGGTGCGCGGCAATGCCGTCACCATCATCTTCCAGGAGCCGATGACCTCGCTCAATCCGCTGCACACGATCGGGCAGCAGGTGGCCGAGACGCTGATCCTGCACCGTGGCATGACGGCCGAGGCCGCCCGCACGCGCACCATCGAGCTCCTCGGCAAGGTGGGCATTCCCGATCCCGCCGGCCGGCTCGACGCCTATCCGCACCAGCTCTCCGGTGGCCAGCGCCAGCGCGTCATGATCGCCATGGCGCTCGCCAATGAGCCGGACCTGCTCATCGCCGACGAGCCGACCACCGCCCTCGACGTGACCGTGCAGGCGCAGATCCTCGCCCTGTTGAAGGACCTGCAGAGCGAGCTCGGCATGGCGATCCTGTTCATCACCCACGATCTCGGCATCGTCCGCCGCCTCGCCGACCGCGTCTGCGTCATGAAGAGCGGCCACATCGTCGAGCAGGGAGCCGTCGCCGACATCTTCGAGCGGCCGCAGGACCCCTACACCGTCGCGTTGATGGCGGCTGAGCCGCAGCGCCGCACCCGCACCACGCGCCCCGAGGCCGGCACCATCATGCAGGCCGACGATCTCAAGGTCTGGTTCCCGATCAGGCGCGGCCTCCTGCGCCGCACCGTCGGCCACATCAAGGCGGTCGACGGCATCTCGGTCGCCGTTCGCGAGGGCCACACCCTCGGCATCGTCGGGGAATCCGGCTCGGGCAAGACGACGCTCGGCCTCGCCCTGCTCCGTCTCATCGCTTCTGACGGGCCGATCGTCTTCATGGGCCGGCCGATCCAGGGGCTGGGGTTCAAGGCGATGCGTCCGAACCGGCGATTCATGCAGGTGGTCTTCCAGGATCCCTACGGCTCGCTGTCGCCGCGCATGTCGGTGGCCGAGATCGTCGCCGAGGGCCTCGCCGTCCACCACCCGGGCCTCGACGCCGGGGAGCGCGATGCGCGGGTCGTCGCCGCCCTCCGCGATGTCGGCATCGACCCGGAAAGCCGCCACCGCTACCCGCACGAATTCTCCGGCGGCCAGCGCCAGCGCATCGCCATCGCCCGCGCCATGGTGCTGGAGCCGACCTTCGTCCTGCTCGACGAGCCAACCTCGGCCCTCGACCGCATCGTGCAGGCGCAGATCGTCGACCTGCTGCGCGACCTTCAGGCGAAGCGGAACCTCACCTATCTCTTCATCTCCCACGACCTGAAGGTCGTCTCCGCGCTCGCCGACGACATCATCGTCATGAAGGGCGGCAAGGTGGTGGAGAGCGGTGCGGCCGAGCGGGTGTTCAAGGCGCCGCAGAACGATTACACCAAGGCACTTTTCGCGGCGGCCTTCGACCTCGCCGCCACAACGCATGAGAGACCGTCGACGTGAATACGCTGCTTCTCGGTACCGGCGCCTGGGACCCGGAACCCTGGCGCGCCCGTTTCCAGGCGGTGCTCCCCGGCTGGCAGGTGGTCCTGCCGGGGGAGATCTTCGACCGCCGCGCCGTGCGCTATGCCGCGGCCTGGAAGCAGCCCGAGGGCACCTTTGCAGACCTGCCGCTGCTCGACGCAATCTTCTCCCTCGGCGCCGGCGTCGACCACCTGTTCAAGGACCGGCGGCTGCCTGAGGGCGTGCCGGTGGTCCGTGTCGTCGATCCCGACCTCACCACGCGCATGTCCGAATATGTCGTCATGCACTGCCTGATGGCCCTGCGACGCGTGCGCGTCTATGACGGCTTCCAGCGCGAGCGCAAATGGATCGACCTGCGCGACCAGCCGCAGGCCAGCGACATCCGCGTCGGCCTGCTCGGCATGGGCGTGCTCGGCCAGGACGCCGCCGCCAAGCTGAAGACCATGGGCTTCCAGGTCGCCGGCTGGAGCCGCCGGCCGAAGGCGGTTGCGGGCGTCGCCATGCACCACGGGGCGGAGGGCCTCGACGCGCTCGTCGCCGCCTCCGACATCCTCGTCGCAATGATGCCGCTGACGGCCGACACCGCGGGAATCCTCGACGCGAAGCTCTTTTCCAGGCTGCCGAAGGCGGAGGCCATCGGCGGACCCGTGCTGATCAATGTCGGCCGCGGCGGCCTGCAGAACGAGGCGGACATCCTCGCAGCCCTCGAGAGCGGCACCCTCGGCACGGCGATCCTGGACGTCTTCCAGACGGAGCCCCTGCCCGAGGACAGCCCGCTCTGGTCGCACCCGCACGTGACGGTGACGCCGCACAATTCGGCGATCTCCTCGCCGCCGGCCATCGCCGCCTATGTCGCGGCCCAGATCAAGGCGCATATGGACGGCCAGCCGCTGGTGAACGTCGTCGACCCCGCGCACGGCTATTGATACAAATTTCCCTAAGGTAAGCTAAGATGCCGTTCCAGAACGGTTTTTTCTGAGCGCCACATAATACCTTAGGAGTAAATTTACGCAGGTCTCAGATGGTGATCGGCAATACGCCGTCGTCCCGGAGATCACCCGTGCTCAATCGCCTCACCGTCAGCGGCCTCGTCAGGGCCGTTGTGTCCGTCCTCGCGCTGGTGCTGGTCGCCCAGCTGTCGTACGGGGCGTGGTCGTCCTGGACCCAGTATCGCAAGTCTGAGCGCATCGCGGCGGTGGTCGATACCACGACCCACATGTTCACCGCGCTCCACAATCTGCGCGTCGACCGGTCGAATTCGCGGCGCGCCCTGATCCTGGACGACGTCCACCCGACCGTGCCGCGCACCATCGCGCCGCACCGCGAGGCGGAGATGCCGGCGCTGCGCGCGGCGCTCGCCACGCTGCGGACCATCGAGTATCCCGGCGCCGCCGCCGCGATCTCCCAGCTTGACCAGACGATCAAGCGTATCGACGAGATGCAGGCGGAGACGGCCCGCGCCATGGCCCAGCCGAAGGCGCAGCGCCGGGCTGGCATCGCCGACGAGTACTTCAACCTCACCGACGGCGCGATCAACCTCCTCGACCGCCTGTCCGGCGAGCTGACCAAGCTGATCAAGCTCGATGACTCGCTGATCGACCAGCTCATGGAGATCAAGCAGAACGCCTGGATTGCCCGCCAGGCGGCCGGCGATACCTCGGTCTTCATCTCCAACCCGCTGGCCGGCCTGCCGCTGCCCGAGAACCCGCTGGTCGGCTACACCGTCCTGACGACGCGCATGGAGACCGCCTGGGCCGGCGTCGAGCAGCTGGCGGCGAGCCTTGCCCTGCCGCCGAGCTTCAACGCCGCCCTCCAGCAGGCCCGCAGCGGCTTCCTCGATCCCGAGTTCGGCAAGGTCCGCCTGGCGACGCTCAACGCGCTGATCAACAAGCAGCAGCCCGCATTCACGGCCAATCAGTGGTCGCTGATGGCGGTCCCCAAGCTCGGCACCATCCTGGCCGCCGCCGACGCCGCCCTGGACACCGCCCGCAGCCATGCGGACGCCTCCCGCACGGCCGCGTTCCGCAGCTTCGTCATGCAGGTGACGGCCCTCGGCCTCGCGCTCGCCTTCGCCATCGGCGCTCTCGTCCTCGTGTCGCGCCGGGTCATCGGACCGCTGACCGAGATCAAGGACTCCATGTTGCGTCTCGCCAATGGCGACACGACGGTGGAGAGCCGCTTCGCCTCGCGCCGTGACGAGATCGGCGCCCTTGCCGGCGCCATGCAGACCTTCAAGGACAACATGCTCGAGGCCGAGCGGCTGAGGAGCGAGCAGGGCGCCGCGGAAGCGCGCCTCGCCGCCGAGCGCCGCGCCGCCATGCTCCAGCTCGCCGACGCCTTCCAGGGCACGGTGGGCGGCATCGTCCAGACCGTCTCACGCGCCTCCGCGGAGCTGGAGGCCGCCGCCACCAGCCTGTCGAAGACTGCCGAGAACACCCAGGGCCTCGCCGCCGTCGTCGCCTCCGCCTCCGACGAGGCCTCGGCCAATGTCCAGTCGGTGGCCGGCGCCGCCGAGGAGATGGCGAGCTCGGTCAGCGAGATCGGCCGTCAGGTGGAGGAATCCAGCCGCATGTCGGGCGAGGCGGTCAAGCAGGCCGAGAAGGCCGACCAGCGCATCGCCGAGCTCTCCCTTGCCGCCGGCCGCATCGGCGACGTGGTGAAGCTGATCACCGCCATCGCCGAGCAGACCAATCTCCTCGCCCTCAACGCGACCATCGAGGCGGCCCGCGCCGGCGAGGCCGGCAAGGGCTTCGCGGTCGTCGCCTCCGAGGTCAAGCAGCTCGCCACCCAGACGGCGAAGGCCACCGAGGAGATCGGCGCCCAGATCGCCACCATGCAGGCGGCGACGCAGGACTCGGTGTCCGCCATCAAGGAGATCGGCTCGACCATCGACCATCTCGCCGGCATCGCCGCGGCCATCGCCGCAGCGGTGGAGGAACAGGGCGCGGCGACGCAGGAGATCTCCCGCAACGTCCAGGAAGCCGCGCAGGGCACCGCCGAGGTCGCGAGCAACATCGCCAGCGTCAACAGCGGCGCCGCCGAGACCGGCTCGGCCTCGAGCCAGGTGCTCAGCTCCGCCCAGTCCCTCTCCCGCGAGAGCGAGATCCTGCAGCGCGAGGTTGCGCGGTTCATCGAGACGGTGAAGGCCGCCTGACGATTTTCGCGTCGGGCGGGCCTGCCGTCACGCAGGCTTGATTGTCCATGGGACGGCCGCACCACGATGGTGCGGCCGATCGCATGTCGGAGACCGTCCATGGCCATCACGCGCCGTTCCGTCGCCCTCGGGGGCGTCGCCGCCCTGGCCGGGCTCGCCGGCCTGCATCCGCTCGGCGCCCAGGAGGGCTGGTATCCGCTGAAGGACGAGGCCGGCCGGCCGATCCAGAATTTCCGCGTGCCCATCGAGCTGCAGACCGAGATCATGGCGCTGGAGAACGCCGTCACCTTCGGCGCCCGACAGGCCGATCTGACGCTGATCGAGGTCTACGACTCCAACTGCCCCTATTGCCGCACGGCCGTGGGCGAGATGAAGCAGATGATCGCCCGCGACCGCGAACTCGCCGTCACGGTGATCAACGCGCCGAGCCTCGGCCTCGCCTCCGTCCTGGCAGCACGGGTGGAATTCGCCGTGAAGCTGCTCGGCGGCACGGACAAGGCCCGCGCCTTCCACGAGGCCTCGATGAGGATCCGCGGCGTTCTCGACGGCCGCCGCGCCCTGGAGCTCGCCGCCGACATGGGTCTCGACCGGGCGAAGGTGGAGGAGATGGCCGACCGCACCGAAACCGGTCAGGTCGTGGCTCGGGCGGTGCGCCTCGCCAATGCCAGCAACCTTGCCGCGACGCCATCCTGGCTGGTCGCCGGCACCGCCGTCATCGGCTGGCCCGGACGACCGACGATGGAGCGGATCGTCGCCGCTGTCCGCGATTGCGACAAGCCGGTCTGCAGCTGACGGTCAGGGCCGCCGCACGCTGGTGACCTCACCGTAGGACTTGTCGCGGATGCGGGCGATGGCTCCGCTCAGCGACTCCTTCACCACCATCATGTGGTGACCGTTGGCGTGGAGGAGTTCGTCGGGGCCCGACACGATGCCGACATGGCCCTTCCAGAACACGAGATCGCCGCGGGAGAGCGCCGCCACGTCGCCGGCGAACGGAAGCGGCGTTCCGATCGCCTTCTCCTGCATGTCGGTGTCGCGCGGCACGGGTGTGCCGCAGGCCTCGAACGCCGTCTGCACGAGGCCCGAGCAGTCGATGCCGAACGTGGTCCTGCCGGCCCAGAGGTAGGGCGTGCCGAGATAGGTCTCCGCCACCGCGACGAAATCCTTCTCGACCTCGCCGATGGGGGCGAGATGGGCGGCGATGACGTGCGCGCCGGTGTCGGTGACGGCGAATTCGCTGGTCTCGCGCTCGATGGTCAGGAGGCTGTTGCGATGGACCGCCCAGTTCGGCGGCAGCTTGATGCTGGGCCCCGGATAGAGATGGGTGCGCGCCACCTTCACCCTGTGCGTGGCAGGTCCCCGCCGCGGCCGGAAAGCGCCGGCGATGGCATAACCGACATAGCCGTCGCGGTCGGACTGCACATAGGCGAAGCCGCCGTCCTCGTCATAGACCGTGACCTCCTCGCCGAGCAGCAGCTCGCTGTCGCGCGCGGCGTTCATCAGCCGGGAGGGAGCGAGCGGCACCAGCGGGAGCTCGACGCGCATGGGCCGCCCCTCGACGAAGCGGGCGCTCTCCACCTGTCCCTTCAGGTGGGCGGCGGCGAGGTCGGCGCGGGCGGGGGTGAGGCGGCGGTCGAGGCCGGGCGGCAGGGCGAAGGTCATGGGTCGAATGCTATCACGGCGGCGGTTAACGGCTCAGGGCGGCAGCAGGCCAGCCTGGCGGGCGACGAGGTCTCCCAGCCTCTCGACGGCGAGCGCGCCCTTCACCGTGCGCTGGATCACCACGTCGCGGCGATCGTTCTCGTCGCGGCGGCGCGAGACGAGCTCGAGCTTGCCCATGCTGTCGAGAGCCCGGGTGATGACCGGCTTGGTGACGCCGAGTTTCCTGGCGAGATCGCGCACATGGTGCGGCGGCGGCTCGAGATAGATGGTCAGCAGGATGGCGAGCTGGCGCGACGACAGGTCGGGCTCGCCGTCGCGCACCAGGGCCAGCGACACGTCGTGCATCAGCTTCATCGCCTGGGACGGGCGCAACGCGACGGCCATGGGGAACGCAACCGGGAGACGCGGGAGGAACTCGTTTCGGACCCGTATTAAACGGCCCCCCGGCCCACTGTGCAAGCTCGCCCTGCCATGGCATGAGGCGAGGGTTAACCCGGAGCGCCCCGTGGTCGCCGACCTCGCCACGCTGACCACCATGGCGCTCGCCGCCTTTTCCGCCGCCACCCTTCTGCCCGGAGGGTCCGAGGCCGTCTTCGTTGCGCTACTGGCGGCGGGCACCGCCGATCCCTGGGCGCTGTTCGTCGTGGCGGCTCTGGCCAACACGGCTGGCGGCATGACCAGCTGGTGGATAGGCACGCAGATCGCCCGGGGTGCCGACAGCGAGCGCGGCCATGCCTGGATGCGGCGCTTCCGCCTGCCACCGGAGAGCTTCGCCCGCGCCACGCGGCTCTTCACGCGCTGGGGCTGGGCCACCCTGCTGTTGTGCTGGATGCCGGTGATCGGCGATCCCGTCACGCTGGTCGCCGGCATGGCCCGCTATCCCGCCCTGCCAACGGTGCTGATCACCGGCTTCGCACGCACCCTGCGCTATGCCGCCGTCTGGGCCGCGGCAGCCGGCGTCATCGCCTGGTGGGGATGAGCCGATCGCGCCCCCGGCCCGCGGCGCGGCCCCTGTACCTCACCTTTGAAATGCACTAATCACGGCCCGTTCCCCGTGACTGCGAGAGGCTATCGCGATGCAGACCTACGACCGGCTCGTCACCGTCTTCGGCGGCTCGGGATTCGTCGGGCGGCACATCGTCCGCGCCCTCGCCAGGCGCGGCTTCCGCATCCGCGTCGCCGTCCGCCGCCCCGATCTCGCCGGCCACCTGCAGCCGCTCGGCATGGTCGGCCAGATCCACGCCGTCCAGGCAAACCTGCGCTACCCGGATTCGGTGCGCCAGGCGGCGGCCGGCTCCGAGATCGTCATCAACTGCGTCGGCATCCTCTACGAGACCGGCCGGCAGAAATTCGATTCCGTCCAGGCGCGTGGCGCGGCGACCGTGGCACGGGCCGCGGCCGAGGCCGGCGCCCGCCTGATCCACATCTCCGCCATCGGCGCCGATGCCGAGAGCGAGTCGGTCTATGCCCGCACCAAGGCGGCCGGCGAGGCCGCCGTGCTGCAGGAGGTGCCGGACGCGGTGATCCTCAGGCCCTCCATCGTGTTCGGCCCCGAGGACGACTTCTTCAACCGCTTCGCCGGCATGGCGCAGATGTCGCCGGTCCTCCCCCTCGTCGGCGGCGGCGAGACGAAGTTCCAGCCGGTCTTCGTCGGCGACGTCGCCGAGGCCGTGATGGCCGCCGTGGATGGCCGGACGAAGCCCGGGGCGGTCTATGAGCTCGGCGGTCCCGCCGTGAAGAGCTTCCGCGACCTGATGGAGTTCGTGCTGGCGACGACCCAGCGCAAGCGCTTGCTGGTGCCGCTGTCCTTTGGCCTCGCGACGCTGCAGGCCAAGGTCCTCCAGCTCCTGCCGAAGCCGCTGCTGACCGAGGATCAGGTGGAACTGCTGCGCCACGACAACGTCGTCGGCGAGACGGCGAAGGCGGAGGGCCGGACGCTGGACGGTCTCGGTATTCACGCCCAGTCGGTGGAGGCGGTGGTGCCGACCTATCTGTGGCGGTTCCGAAGGCAGGGGCAGTTCACCGCCCCGGTCGCCTGACCGGCCTCAGCGCATCAGGTAGAGCCCGGCGAGGCCCGCCGAGCCGACGACGATCCGCCACACCGCGAAGAGCGTGAAGCCGTGGCGGCTGACGTAATCGAGCAGGAAGCGCACGACGAAGAGCCCGGAGATGAAGGCGGCGACGAAGCCGACGCCGATCGTCGTGACGTCGGAAAAGTCCAGCACCCGGTAGTTCTTGTAGAGATCGTAGGCGAAGGCCCCCGCCATGGTCGGCATGGCGAGGAAGAAGGAGAACTCGGCCGCGGCGCGCTTGGTCGTGCCCATGAGCAGCGCGCCGACGATCGTTGCACCCGAGCGCGAGACGCCGGGAAAGAGCGCGGCGCACTGGCACAGGCCGATCTTCAGCGCCAGCCAGGGCGAGAAGCGGAAGGCGTTGTCCTCCCGCGCCTCGAGCTTCAGCCGGTCGACGACCAGCAGCACGATGCCGCCGAGGATGAGGGCGACGCAGACGAGGTCCGGCCGCTCGAACAGTGCCTTGATGCGGCTGTGCAGCACCGCCCCGAGTGCCGCGGCCGGAAGGAAGGCGACGATGACGGAGACGACGAAGCGCCGCGCCCAGGCATCGGTCGGCAGGCACAGCACGACGCCGAGCAGGCGGGAGAAATAGACCAGCAGGATCGCGAGGATGGCGCCGAGCTGAATCAGCACCTCGAAGGTCTTGCCCGTCGACTCGAAGCCGAGGAAATGGCCGATCAGAATGAGATGGCCGGTGGAGGAGACCGGAATGAACTCGGTCGCCCCCTCCACCACGCCGAGGACCAGCGCCTTGGCCAGATTGACGATGTCCATGATGACCCCGGTCGCCTCACAACGGCCGGAACGCCGGCCTCTGCTCGTGTCATAGGCGCGACTGTCTTCATGTCCGGTTAAGCATGCGCCTCCGTGAAAATGCTGAGGCCCGGAGCGGGAGGCGGCGTTCACGCTCCATCAACCATGACGGATCGTGAAGGCTCTCCGCTGAATCCGCCGGTTGTTTCGCCGCCCTCATGGCGCTATGCACCCGCCTCCCGCATTGTCATCGAAAAACCATATCGGGGCCCTCGATTGCGGGCCCTTCAGGTCTGGAGCGCATGGGACTGATCCTCCATCATCGCTACTTCTGCCCGCATTCCCGCTTCGTGCGCCTCGTGCTCACCGAGCGGGGTTTCGAGGCGGACCTGGTCGAGGAGAGGCCCTGGGAGCGGCGCACCGATTTCCTCAGGATCAATCCCGAAGGCACGACGCCCGTGCTGGAACTGGCGGACGGCGTCGCCATTCCCGGCCCCGACGGCGTCGCCGGCTGGCTCGACGACACCGACACCCTTCCCGCCGGTCGCCGCCTGATGCCGGAGAGCATCGCTCACCGCATCGAGGTGCGCCGGCTGATGCGCTGGTTCCACGGCAAGTTTTTCGAGGAGGTCTCGGGACCGCTGGTCGAGGAGAAGATCGACAAGCGCTTCATCCCGGCCGAATATGGCGGCGGTGCGCCCAACACGACGGCGCTGCGCGCGGCGCGCGCCAATATCCGCTATCATCTGGCCTATGTAGGCTGGCTCGCCGCGCGCAACGACTGGCTCGCCGGCCCCACCATGAGTTACGCCGATCTGGCGGCCGCCGCGCATCTCTCGGTGGTGGACTATCTGGGCGAGGTTCCGTGGAACGACGACGCGGCGGCGAGGGACTGGTACGCGCGGGTGAAGTCCCGGCCGTCCTTCCGCACCCTGCTGAACGACCGCGTGGTCGGCATGCAGCCGAGCGCGAGCTACGCCGATCTCGACTTCTGAGCGATCCCTCCGCCCTGAGGGAGGCCATCGCGGCACAGGCGCGCGCCGAGGGTTTCGATGCCGTCGGCTTCACCCGGCCTGACGCCATCGCCGAAGCCGGCCCGCGCCTGGCCGAGGCCGTCGCGGCCGGACGCCACGGCTCCATGGACTGGATGGCCGAGACTCTGGAGCGCCGCTCCCACCCCAACGCCATGTGGCCGGAGGGGCGCACTCTCATCATGCTCGGCGTCAACTACGGGCCGGACGAGAACCCGCTCGACGGGCTCGAGGACCCCGCCAGCGGCCTCATCTCTGTCTATGCCCGCGGCGACGACTATCACGAGATCATCAAGGCCCGGCTCAAGGCCCTCGCCCGCTGGCTGGTGGAGGAGACCGGCTGCGAGCTCAAGGTCTTCGTCGACACGGCGCCCCTCATGGAAAAGCCGCTGGCGGCGGCCGCCGGCCTCGGGTGGCAGGGCAAGCACACCAATCTCGTCTCCCGCGATTTCGGCTCCTGGCTCTTCCTCGGCGCCGTCATGACCACCCTGGAGATCGCCCCCGACGCGCCCGAGCGGGACCATTGCGGCTCCTGCACGGCGTGCCTGTCGGCCTGCCCCACGGACGCCTTCCCACGCCCCTATGCCCTCGATGCGCGGCGCTGCATCAGCTACCTCACCATCGAGCACAAGGGTCCGATCCCCAGGGAATTCCGCACCGCCATGGGCAACCGCATCTACGGCTGCGACGACTGCCTCGCCGTCTGTCCGTGGAACAAGTTCGCCGAGACCGGCCGGAACATGAAGCTCGCGGCGCGCGAGCACCTGAAACGTCCTGCCCTCGCCGACCTGGCGCAGCTCGACGACGCCGCCTTCCGGGCCTTGTTTACGAAGAGCCCCGTGAAGCGCATCGGCCGCGATCGCTTCGTGCGCAATGTCCTGATCGCCATCGGCAACAGCGGGGAAACCGGCCTGGCGCCCGTCGCCGCGGATCTCCTCGCCGACCCCGCGCCGGTCGTGCGCGGCGCAGCCGTCTGGGCGCTCAGGCGGCTCGACCCCGGCCGCCTTCCCGCCTCCCCTCCCGGCGGTGAAACAGATCCGGACGTGCTCGCCGAATGGCGGCAGAGCCCGTAAGCTTCGCCAGGACATCAACGGCAAGCCCATCCATGACGCATCTCCTCATCTTCGGCCTCGGCTACTCCTCGCGCGCGGTCGTCCGGGCCACACCGCCCGGAATCACCCGCATCACCGCCACCGTGCGCGCGCCCGAGCGTGCCGCTGCCCTCTCCGCCGCCCCCGTGGAGGGACGCGACGTGACCGTGCTGCCCTTCGACGGCGCCACCATGCCGGAGGCCCTCGCAGAAGCCGTCGCCACGGCGGACCACATTCTGGTCTCGGCGCCGCCCGACGCCTCCGGCGATCCCGTCCTGAAGGCCTGTGCCGGCGTGCTGGCCGCCCATCCGCCGAAATCCGTCGCCTATCTCTCCACCGTCGGCGTCTATGGCGACCACGCCGGCGGCTGGGTCGACGAGACCACCGAGCCGCGGCCCGCGAGCCCCCGCAGCTTCGAGAGGCTGGAGGCGGAGCGCGCCTGGGCAGCCTATGGCGCGGCGCATGGCGTGCCGGTGGCCATCCTGCGCCTCTCCGGCATCTACGGGCCGGGACAGAACGCGCTCGTCAACCTCGCCCGCGGCACGGCCCGGCGAATCATCAAGCCGGGCCAGGTCTTCAACCGCATCCACGTGGACGACATCGCCCAGGCCGTGCTGGCGAGCTTCGCCCGCGGCTATGACGGCATCGTCAACGTCACCGACGACGAGCCCTCGCCGCCCCAGGACGTCATCGCCTATGCGGCGGAACTGATGGGCGTACCCCCGCCGCCCGAGGTGCCCTTCGAGGAAAGCGGCCTGTCGCCCATGGGGCGGAGCTTCTATGGCGAGTGCAAAAGGGTCAGCAACATGAGGCTGAAGGGTGAACTCTTCGTTAAGCTGTTGCATCCAAACTTCAAGGCGGCGCTCCGGGCATTGGCCGCCGGGGGCGACGGCAGGCGCTAGGGAGTTCCGCAGAGTCATCTTGTTATTGCATTGCAGCATAGCCACGACAGTATTGCTGCGACGCACAAATCACGGAACCATACCCCTCGATCGTCAGCCGCAGGCCTCCCGACGGCCGGTGCAGCGGATGACGACCGTCACCCGAGCCTTAGGGGTATGTCATGATGATCGACATCGGCATTGCAGACCTGGCCATCATCCTCATCGGTCTCGGCGTCGGCGCGGCTCTCGCGCTCTTCGTCGTCGACACAGCCAAGCAGATGAACCTGCGCACCGACCCGTAAGCTCGGATCAGGACGCGTCGCCGGACACGAGAAGCCGGCCCGCGGGAACGTTCAGGGCGTTCCACAGCAACTGACCGGCCGCGCGGATTTGAGGCGCGAGCGTGTAGGGCGCGTTGACGGTCACGAGACCGGCGCCCGACAGCCGCTGTCCGTCCACGACGCGCCAGGTCGCCTCGATGGTGAGGCATTTCGGAATCGCGAGCTCGGCGATCATCCGGTGGAAGCGTTTCACCTCGACCGGGTCCTTCACCGGATACCAGAGCACGAAGACGCCGGTGGCGAACCGGCGCACGCCCTGGGCCAGCGCCTCGGCCAAGCGGTCGTAGTCGCCGCGCCGCTCGAAGGGCGGATCGATCAGGATGAGCCCGCGGGTCTCCTTTGGCGGCAGGAAGGCCTTGGGCGCCAGCCAGCCGTCGATCTCGATGACCTTCGCCCGCTTCTCCCGCGCATAGAGCGCTGCGAGCGTGCGCGAATCCTCCGGATGCAGCTCGCAGAAGGTGAGCCCGTCGGTCGCCCGGGTCATCAGCCGCGCGATCTCCGGGCTGCCGGGATAATGGGTCAGCCGCCCGTCGGGGTTGAGCCTCGCGACGACGTCGAGATAGGGGTCGAGGAAATCCGCCAGCGCCTCGGGCAGCTCCTTGCCCCACAGGCGGCCGATGCCCTCCACCCATTCGCCCGTCCGCTCCGCCGGATCGGAGGTGAGGTCGTAGCGGCCGATGCCGGCATGGGTATCAACAACACGGATCGGCGGCTCCTTCTGCATCATGTGCGCGAGGATGGAGGCGAGCACCGCGTGCTTGATGACGTCGGCCGGGTTTCCGGCGTGAAAGGCGTGGCGATAGTTCATGGGCGACAGGCTGTGACCGGCAATCGCGCCGCGGTCAACGACTCATCCCTTTGCCGCCACCACCGCGAGCCCCGGAACGGGCTCGCCGGCCTCGTTGCGGATCGCCGCCGGTTCGACCAGCAGCGGATGCAGCCCGCCCGCGGCGAGCGAGGCCCGCACCGTTGCTTCGCCATGGGCGTAGCGCAAGGCAGCGCCCAGCACGACGCCATCCCCGCCATGGGTTTCCACCGTGAAGGTGCAGAGGCCGCCGGGCGAGAGGACGCGCCCGGCCTCGCCGAGGATCGCCGCGATGTCGGCGCAGTAGATGAAGACGTCGGCGGCGACCACGAGATCGGCCGAGGCGCCGTCCCGTGCGCCAAGGAAGGCGCCGAGGTCGCCGACTTCGACGCTGCGATAGGCACTCCTGCGGCGCGCCTGCGCAGCCATACGCTCCGACAGGTCGACACCGTCGATGAAGCCGGCGACCGGCGCAAAAACCTCTCCGGCGAGGCCTGTGCCGCAGCCGAGATCCAGCATGGTCCCGAAGCGCAGCGGCAGGCCCGCCGCCGCACAGGCGCGCGTCACCGCGTCGAGCAGCTTTTCCGGCCCGCGGTAGGAGAGACGGCGGCGCAGCGCCTCCTCGAAGCGCGGCGCGTAGTCCTCGTAGAGGGCGGTGACATAGGCGGGGCTCATCGCCCCCACGGGATCGCCCAGCCCAAGCCGGGCAAGGATCAGCCGCGCGCCGAGCGTGTCGGCGGGGTCGATGGCGAGCGCCCGCCGCAAGGCCTGCGCCGCAGGTTCGACGGCGCCGCGCGCCGCCTCCACCTCGCCGAGGGTGAACCAGCCGGCGGCCCAGCCAGGCGCAATCTCCAGGGCCTGCACGAGAAGGTCGGCCGCGGCGGCGAGATCGCCGTCCGCCTTCGCCGCCATGGCGTAGTCGTAGCGGCGGTCGGCGAGAAGGTCCCCCGAGGAGCGGAAGGCCGGGGGAAGCATCAGTCGTCGGCCGAGAGCTTGCCCGTCGGCCGGATCAGGGCCTCGAAATGGCCGCGGCTCTGTAGCCACCAGAGGAGGGCGAGGCTCGGCAGCGCGGTGAGGCAGGAGAGCACGAAGAACCAGAACCAGCCGGTCTCGGCGGCAACGAACCCGGCAGGCGCCGAGATATAGGTGCGCCCCACCGCCGAGAGGGCCGAGAGCAGCGCATATTGCGTCGCGGTGTGCAGCGGTGACTGGCATAGCGCGGAGAGATAGGCGACGAAGATGACCGTGCCGATGGCGCCGGTGAAGTTCTCGGCAACGATGACGAAGGCGAGCATCCCATAGCTCGCCGGCACCACCGCCTGCAGCGCGAAGACGAGGTTCGAGCCCATCTGCAGGAAGGCGGCGAGCCAGAGGCTGGTGCGCAGGTCGAGGCCGCGCGCGACGAAGCCGCCGGCAAAGCCGCCCGCGAGGGTCGCGGCGAGCCCGAGGCCCTTGACGATGGCGGCATATTCTTCCCGCGTGTAGCCCATGCCGCGGATGACGAAGGGGCCGGTCATGGCGCCGACGAAGGCGTCGCAGAGCTTGAACAGGATGACGAAGGCCAGCACCGCGAGGGCGGCGTCGCGGGTGAGAAATTCCGAAAAGGCGCCGACAGCGGCCTTCCAGACCCGCGCGAGCTGGTTCTCGCCGGTGAGGACCTTGGCCGCCTCCTGGGAGCGTGCGGGCTCGCGGGCCATCAGCGTCGTCACCATCCCGACCGCGACGAAGGCCGCCATCACGATGTAGCCGAAGGTCCAGGCGGTCGCCTTGTCGAAGCCCTGCACCTTCTCGAAGAAGGAGACGATGAACAGCGCCCCCGCCGTCGAGACGAGCATGCCGATCCGGTAGGCGGCGACATAGGCGCCGACGCCGGCGGCCTGTTCCGACACATCGAGCTTCTCGACGCGATAGGTGTCGATGACGATGTCCTGCGTCGCCGAGGCGAGCGCCACCAGCACCGCGCCGAGCGCGATCATGAAGGGCGAGACGTCGGGGTTCTGGAAGCCGAGGAAGACGATCGCCGCCATCAGCATGATCTGGCTGAAGATCAGCCAGCCGCGGCGGCGGCCGAACAGGCGGCACAGGATGGGAATGTCGAGCGCGTCCACCACCGGCGCCCAGAGGAACTTGATCGTGTAGGGCGTGCCGACCAGGGCAAAGAGGCCGATGGTGGAGAGGTTCACCGAACTCTCGGCCATCCAGACCAGCAGGGTGGAGCCGGAGAGCGCCAGCGGCAGGCCGGCGGAAAAGCCGAGGAACAGCACAACGAGGACGTCGCGGCGCAGATAGACCCCCGCCGCCTCGCGCCAGCTGCGCTTCGCCGGAGCGGCAGGCTCGGCCGCGGCCTGACCCGTGCTCATCTCGTCCTCCGCGATCTCCGCCCCATGGAGGCAGGTGACGCGATCATGGTTAACGAAGCCTCAATGGCGCGGCTGGGAGCGGCCGTCCAGCCTACTTGATGTAGCGGGCGAGGCCGGGCGTCACGCGCTCGACGACGAGGCGGATCAGCACCGGCAGGAAGAGGCCGGCGAGGGTCAGGACCAGAAAATAGGCATAGAAGGCGTTGCCGTCCCACTTCACCACGAGAAAGCCGAAGCCCTTCACCAGGCCGATGCAGATCGTGTTGAAGAGATAGATGGCCATGGTGTAGCGGCCGAAGAACAGGAAGACCGGATCGTTCGCCGCGGCGAGCCGGGTCGCCGCGAAATGCAGGGCGGGGATCGACGCCAGCGCCACGGCGAGGCCGGTGAGCGGGCTCGCCAGCCACTGTGCGAGGCCGAGCAGCGCGGCGAAGAATGCGACCGCGATCCACCCCCGGCGCGCCAGCAACTCCGCCATCACGCCGCGGCGCTGACCCACCCAGACGCCGATGAAGAAGAAGGCGGCATGGCGCAGCACCCGGTCGGCGTAGAGGAGGCTCTCCACCTCCAGCTGGGTCAGCACCAGCCCGGCGGCGATGAGCACCGGCAGCGTGCGCGGGAAGGGCACCACCACGAAGCGGAAGAGCAGCGCATAGACGAAGGCGGCGTAGAGATACCAGACGGAGGTCGCCGGGCTGCGGCTCGTATGGATGAAGAGCCCGTCGAGATAGGCGAGGAGGCTGTCCTGCGTGTTGTCGACGTGGACGATCTGGGAGAAGACGACCTTCCCCGCGATGATCAGCAGCCCGAAGGCGAAGAAGGGCAGGAGCAGGCGGTCCGCCCGCCGGGCGATGAAACGGCCGGCGCCCTCGCTGCGGTCGCTGCCGGCATAACCGAGCACGTAGCCGCTCAGATACATGAAGAACGGCATGTGGAAGAGATAGATCGCCGTCTTCAGCTGCTGGTACCACTCGTGGCCCGCTGGCACCTGCTGGGAGACGACGTGGCCCACCACGACGAGCACGATGCCGATCCCTTTGGCCGTGTCGATGTCGAGGAGACGCGCGCGGGCGGGGCTCGCCGGGCCGGCGGCCTCCTGACCATGTCCCTGGGCTGCGAGGGCGGGCGAAACCATGACCAATCCCGGTGAGCGGCCGGTGCCGCACCGGCGCGAACCCTAGCGCGGCAACCCCTTCCCATTCGCTAATCCCACCGTCGCGGGAGACCGTTGCATCTGCCGCAATCGGAGGCAATCGCTGTTGCCTATTTTTTAGGCGTATTGCATCGCGGTCCGGGCGACGACAGCGGGTACGACATGCCCCTGCGGCAGGGTCCGGGATGATTCGAAAACAGAGTCAAAGGATTGGTCCCCACAACCGACGCTGGCACGGCTGTTGCGACAGCACTTTGGCCATCGGGCAATGGTCTGGCTGCCGAGGCCCGAGGCGGAACCAGTAACGGGAACTCTCCATGTTGAACCTCAAATCAAAAGTGCTCGGCCTCGTCGCCGGCGCCGCTATGGCAGCCGGCGTCCTCGCCGCGCCGGCCAAGGCGCAGGAGACGATCAAGGTCGGCATCCTGCATTCGCTCTCCGGCACCATGGCCATCAGCGAGACGACGCTGAAGGACGTGATGCTCATGCTCATCGAGGAGCAGAACAAGCGCGGCGGCGTTCTCGGCAAGAAGCTGGAAGCCGTCGTGGTGGACCCGGCCTCGAACTGGCCGCTCTTCGCCGAGAAGGCCCGCGAGCTGATCGCCCAGCACAAGGTCGCGGTGACCTTCGGCTGCTGGACCTCGGTGTCGCGCAAGTCGGTCCTGCCGGTCTTCGAGGAGCTGAACTCGATCCTCTTCTACCCCGTGCAGTACGAGGGTGAGGAATCCTCGCCGAACATCTTCTACACCGGCGCCGCCCCGAACCAGCAGGCCATCCCCGCCATCGACTATCTCCTCGCCGAGGGCGTGAAGCGCTTCGTGCTGGAAGGCACGGACTACGTCTATCCCCGCACCACCAACCGCATCCTCGAGGCCTATCTGCTCTCCAAGGGCATCAAGGCCGAGGACATCTCGGTCAACTACACCCCCTTCGGTCACTCCGACTGGCAGACCCGCGTCGCGGCCATCAAGCGCTTCGGCTCGACCGGCGTGAAGACCGCGGTGGTCTCCACCGTCAACGGCGACGCCAACGTTCCCTTCTACAAGGAGCTCGGCAACCAGGGCGTGAAGGCCACCGACATCCCGGTCGTCGCCTTCTCCGTGGGTGAGGAAGAGCTCGCCGGCATCGACACCAAGCCGCTCGTCGGCCACCTCGCCGCCTGGAACTACTTCCAGTCCGTCGACAACCCGGCCAACCGCGACTTCATCGCCCGCTGGCGCGCCTTCAAGAAGAACGAGCGGGCCGTGACCAACGACCCCATGGAGGCCCATGTCATCGGCTTCGCCATGTGGGTGAAGGCCGTAGAGGCCGCCGGCACCACCGATCCGACCGCGGTCCGCCGCGCCATGATCGGCATCGCCGTGCCGAACCTGTCGGGCGGCATCTCCACCATGATGCCGAACCACCACATCACCAAGCCGGTCCTGATCGGCGAGATCCAGGAGAACGGCCAGATCCAGACGGTCTGGCAGACCCCGGGCACCGTGGTGGCGCAGGAATGGTCGCCCCACCTCGAGGGTTCGCGCGACCTCATCGCCGACCACCGTCCGCCGATGAGCTGCGGCAACTTCAACGTCCGCACCGGACGTTGCGGCGGCGCCCAGCGCTGAGTCTCTCGTCCCGACGAACCGGAGGGCGCGCCGTCCGCGGCGCGCCCTCGTGATCCCCCGCAGTGCTTCGGAACGAGGGCCGAGCTTGAACCAGACCATCCGACGCCCCTGGCAGCTTGCCCTCGTCACGGCGGTCTTCGCCGCCCTCATGCTCTTCGCCAGCCCCCTCCGGGCGCAGGACGCCGGACCTCTCGTCCAGCGCTTCGCCACCGAGGGCTTCAACGACATCGTCGGTGCGGTGAACGGGCTCGCCACCTCCGGCTCGCCGCGCGCCGCCCCCGTCATCGAGGCGCTGCGCGACGGTCGCCTCGTCTACCGGCAGGCCGACCGCACCGTCTTCATCCGCCGCCCCGACGGATCCTTCGTCTCCGCCCTCACCGGCGAGCCCGCCTCCGACGTCGGCGCCACCCGCCCGGTTCGCCTCAACAACAATGTCCGCCGCGCCATCGATGCGGCCGTCGGCGCCCTCTCCCTCCTCCATCCCGACCCGGCCCGCCGCACCAGCGCCGCCGAGGCGGTGTTCAAGTCGCGTGACGGCACGGCCCTCGCCGCGCTGGAGACCGCCATCGGCCAGGAGCGCGACGCCCGTATCAAGACGCTGATGGAAGAGGCGCGCGCCGCCATTCTCGTCGCCAACCCGCAAGCCGCCGAAGCCGACCGCATCGCCGCCATCGGCATCATCCAGCGCCGCGGCGACCAGGACGCGCTCGCCATGCTCGGCTCGCTGCCGGCCGATGCGCCGCCGCGGGTGCGGGAGGCGGCCGAGAGCGCCTCCGTCGCCATCCGCCGGACTCTGGCGGTCTGGGAGGCCGGCCAGAACGTCTGGTACGGCATCTCCCTCGGCTCGGTCCTGCTCCTCGCCGCCATCGGCCTCGCCATCACCTTCGGCGTCATGGGCGTCATCAACATGGCCCACGGCGAGATGGTGATGATCGGCGCCTACACGACCTTCGTCGTGCAGCAGACCATCCGGTCGGTCGCTCCCGGCCTCATGGATGCCTCGCTCTTCATCGCCCTGCCCATGGCCTTCCTCGTCGCCGGCGCCATCGGCGTCGCCATCGAGCGGCTCATCATCCGCCATCTCTACGGGCGGGCCCTTGAAACGCTGCTCGCCACCTGGGGCGTCAGCCTCGTGCTCCAGCAGGCGGTGCGCTCCTGGTTCGGCCCCACCAACCGCGAGGTGACGACGCCCTCCTGGATGTCCGGCTCCTTCGAGGTCGGCCACCTCGCCATCACCGCCAACCGCCTCGCCATCATCATCTTCGCCGCCATGGTCTTCGCCGCGCTGCTGCTCTTCCTGAAGCGCACGCCCTTCGGCCTGCAGACCCGCGCCGTCACGCAGAACCGCCGCATGGCCGGCGCCATGGGCATCCGCACCAACTGGGTCGACGCCTTCACCTTCGGCCTCGGCTCGGGCATCGCCGGCCTCGCCGGCGTCGCGCTGAGCCAGATCGACAACGTCTCGCCCAACCTCGGCCAGGGCTACATCATCGACAGCTTCATGGTCGTGGTCTTCGGCGGGGTGGGCAATCTCTGGGGCACCCTCGTCGGCGCCATGACGCTGGGCATCGCCAACAAGTTCCTCGAACCCTATGCCGGCGCGGTGCTGGGCAAGATCCTGCTCCTCGTCTTCATCATCCTGTTCATCCAGAAGCGTCCCAGGGGCCTCTTCGCCCTCAAGGGCCGGGCGGTGGAATGATGCTGACCCGCTTCCTCTTCGAGAAGATCGACCGTGCCGGCTGGGTCTTCCTGGTCCTGCTCGGCATTGCCGCTGTCCTCGTGCCGGTGCTGAACCTCGCCGTGCCGCCTGGCTCCATGTTCCACGTGTCGAACACGGCCGTGGGGCTCTGGGGCAAGTACATGACCTATGCCCTGCTCGCCCTCGCGGTCGATCTGGTCTGGGGCTATTGCGGCATCCTCTCCCTCGGCCACGGCGCCTTCTTCGCCCTCGGCGGCTACGCCATGGGCATGTACCTGATGCGGCAGATCGGCCCGCGCGGCGTCTACTCCCACCCGGTCCTGCCCGACTTCATGGTCTTCCTGAACTGGACGGAGTTGCCGGTCACCTGGTGGGGCTTTTCCTCCTTCCCCTATGCCATGCTCATGGTGGCCCTCGTCCCCGGCCTCCTCGCCTTCGTCTTCGGCTGGTTCGCATTCCGCTCGCGCGTCACCGGCGTCTATCTCTCCATCATCACCCAGGCACTGACCTATGCGCTCATGCTCGCCTTCTTCCGGAACGACATGGGCTTCGGCGGCAACAACGGCCTCACCGACTTCAAGGACATCCTCGGCTTCAACATCCAGAGCCAGGTGACGCGCGCGGTGCTCTTCTCGCTCTCGGTCCTCGCCCTGATGACGGGCTATCTGGTCGCCCGCGCCATCGTCACCTCGAAGGCCGGCAAGATCCTCATCGCCATCCGCGACGCCGAGGCGCGCACCCGCTTCCTCGGCTACCGGGTGGAGAACTTCAAGCTCTTCGTCTGGACCGTCTCGGCGGTCATGGCGGGCATCGCTGGAGCGCTCTACGTGCCGCAGGTCGGCATCATCAATCCCAGCGAATTCTCCCCCGCCAATTCCATCGAGACCATCGTCTGGGTGGCGGTGGGCGGACGCGGCACGCTGGTCGGCGCAGCCCTCGGGGCCGGCCTCGTCAACTTCGCCAAGAGCTGGTTCACCGGCGCCTTCCCGCAGGGCTGGCTCTTCGCCCTCGGCGGCCTCTTCATCTTTGTGACCCTGTTCCTGCCCAAGGGCATCCTCGGCACCTTCACCGACTGGTGGAAACGCCGCGGCGAGCGCCGCGAGCCGCCGGCCGCCTCGCCAGCCCGCCAGCCGGCCGAGTGAGGATGGGCCCCATGTTGATCGATCCGATGGAAACCCAGCTTCCCGCCGATCCGGTCCAGGCCATCGAGCGGCCGCAGGTGGTGACCCAGTCGCTGCTCTATCTCGACGGCGTGTCGGTGAGCTTCGACGGCTTTCGCGCCATCAACAATCTCTCGCTCATCATCGCCCCCGGCGAGATGCGCGCCATCATCGGCCCGAACGGGGCCGGCAAGACGACGATGATGGATATCATCACCGGCAAGACCAAACCGGACACCGGCGACGTCATCTTCGACGGCCAGGTCGACCTTACCCAGCTCGACGAGACGGCCATTGCCAATCTCGGCATCGGCCGGAAGTTCCAGAAGCCGACCGTCTTCGAGATGCACACGGTGGAGGACAATATCGAGATGGCGGTGAAGGCCGACCGCACCGTCTTCGGCACGCTGTTCTCGCGCCACTCCGCCGAGATCTGGCGCCGGGTGGACGAGCTCCTCGGCATCGTCCGCCTCGGCGACCACAGGAAGCGCCTCGCGGGCGACCTCTCCCACGGCCAGAAGCAGTGGCTGGAGATCGGCATGCTGCTGGCGCAGGACCCCAAGCTCCTCCTCGTCGACGAGCCGGCAGCCGGCATGACCGACGTCGAGACCGGCGCCACCGCCGATCTCCTCAAGGACATCGCGAAGACCCATTCCGTCGTGGTGGTCGAGCACGACATGGGGTTCATCCGCGAGCTCGGCGTGAAGGTGACCTGCCTGCACGAGGGCTCGGTCCTCGCGGAGGGAACGCTCGACCAGGTCAGCTCCGACGAACGGGTGATCGAGGTCTATCTTGGGCGGTGACCATGCTTGAAGTGAAGAACGTCGACCTGCACTACGGCGCGGCCCAGGCCCTGCGCGACGTCTCGGTCGTTGTCGAGCCGGGCAAGGTCACCTGCGTGCTCGGCCGCAACGGCGTCGGCAAGACCTCGCTGATGCGCGCCATCATCGGCCATCAGCCGATCTCGGGCGGCGAGATCCTGTGGGAGGGCCGCGACATCACCCGCATGCCGCCCTTCGAGCGGGCACGCCGCGGCATCGCCTATGTGCCCCAGGGACGCGAGATCTTCCCGCTGCTGACGGTCAAGGAGAACCTCGAGACCGGCTTCGCACCGCTGAAGCGCGCCGACCGCACCATCCCCGACGACATCTTCTCGCTCTTCCCCGTGCTCAAGGAGATGCTCGGCCGACGCGGCGGCGACCTCTCCGGCGGCCAGCAGCAGCAGCTCGCCATCGGCCGGGCCCTCGTCACCCGCCCGCGCCTCATCGTGCTGGACGAGCCGACGGAGGGCATCCAGCCCTCGATCATCAAGGATATCGGCCGCGCCATCGACTACCTGCGCGGCAAGGGCAACATCGGCATCCTGCTGGTCGAGCAGTATCTCGACTTCGCCGAGGCGCTCGGCGACCGCTTCTACGTCATGGAGCGCGGCCGCGTCGTGGTCGAGGGGCTGAAGGGCCAGGTGGACCGCGACGCCCTGCACCGCAGCATGGCGATCTGACCCTCCACCGCCGCTGCACGATCCGTCCCTTTGCCGATTCAATGTCCCGGGCGCATCGTCTATCGTGCCGCCATGGAGAATGCATAGATGGCTCAGGGTCCCTTCTCGCGCGGCGTCGTCGCCGCGCCTCACGCCGCCGCCGAGGCGGGCCGGCAGATCCTCGCCGAGGGCGGCAATGCCATCGAGGCGATGATCGCCGCGGCGGCCACCATCGCGGCGGTCTATCCGCACATGACCCATGTCGGCGGCGACGGGTTCTGGCTGATCCACCAGCCGAGCCGCCGCGTCCACGGCATCGAGGCCTGCGGCTTCGCGGGCGAGCGGGCGACGCTCAAGTCCTATCTCGACAAGGGGCACTATGAGATCCCCGCGCGCGGACCGCTGGCGGCCCTCACCGTGCCGGGCGCCGTCGGCGGCTGGCGCCTTGCCAACGCCATGGCCAAGGCTTCCGGCGGAACCCTGCCGCGCTCCGTCATGCTGGAGCCCGCCATCCGCGCCGCACGCGAGGGCTACAAGGTCAGCCGCTCCCAGGCCAGCCTGACCGTCGACAAGCTCTACGAGCTGAAGGACTGCCCGGGCTTCGCGGAGACCTTCCTCGTCGGCGGCAAGCCGCCCGCCGAGGGCGCGCTGATGCGGCAGCCGGCGCTTGCCGATTCGCTCGAGCACCTCGCCCGCTCCGGCTTCCAGGACGCCTACCGCGGCGACATCGCCCGCGAACTCGCCCGCGACCTCGAGGAGATGGGCTCCCCCGTCACCCGCGCCGACCTGCAGGCCTATTACGCCGTGGAGCGCACGCCGCTGTCCCTCGCGCACTCCCTCGGCACGGTCCACAACATGCCGCCGCCGACCCAGGGTCTCGCCTCGCTGATGATCCTCGGCATCCTCGACCAGCTCGAGGCCATGCACGGCCCGGTGCGACAGGACACGGTGGCCTTCGTGCACCGCATCGTCGAGGCGACCAAGCGCGCCTTCCTGGTGCGCGACCGCTTCGTCACCGACTACGACCGGCTCGACGGCAACCCGCTCGACCACCTGCGCACCGAGGCGCTGCGGACAGAGGCGGGCGCCATCGCTCTCGACCGCGCCCTGCCCTGGCCGCACCGGGCCGCTCCCGGCGACACCATCTGGATGGGCGCCGCCGATTCGGAGGGCCGCGTCGTCTCCTACATCCAGTCGATCTACTGGGAATTCGGCTCCGGCTGCGTGTCGAAATCGACGGGCTTCCTCATGCAGAACCGCGGCGCCAGCTTCGTCCTCGATCCGAAGGCGCTGAACCCGCTGGAGCCGGGCCGGCGGCCCTTCCACACGCTCAACCCCGCCATGGCACAGCTCGCCGATGGGCGGGTCTTCTCCTATGGCACCATGGGCGGCGAGGGCCAGCCGCAGACCCAGGCCCAGATCTTCGAGCGCCACGTGCGCCACGGGATGCCGCTGGAGGAGGCCCTCGACGCGCCTCGCTGGCTCCTCGGCCGCACCTGGGGTTCGTCCGTCACCAGCCTGCGCTTCGAGAGCCGCTTCGACGAGGACCTGGTGCGCAAGCTCGGCTCGATGGGGCACCAGACCGCGATGCTCGACGAGGGCTGGTCCGACACGATGGGCCACGCCGGCGGCGTGACGCTGCACACCGACATGTCGCTGTCGGGGGCCCACGACCCGCGCGCCGACGGCGGCGCGGCCGGCCTCTAGGCACGGCAGCCTTGCACCCTCGCCGGCCGGCCGCCTCGCATCCCCCCGCCATTGCGCGTATGGTCCGCGCTTTCGAGCGTCACTGAAGACACGCCATGGATTCCTCGCTGCCCGAAACCCGCGCCGCCCGGCAGGCCGCCAACCGCGGCCCCCTGGTGGAGGCCGCCGTCCTCGCCGCGGACCTCGCGGCGATCGCCGTCGCCGCCGGCAAGACGGGCGAGGCGCGGGCCGAGGTCGTCCAGGTTCTGAAGCGGCGCCTCGGCGAAGCGCGGCGGATCGCCGAGGAGCGCCTCATTGCCACCTCGGACGGACGCGCCTGCGCCGAGGCGCTGTCGCATTTCCAGGATGACGTGATCCGCGCCCTCTCGGGCTGGATCATGGACCAGCTCTACCCTTCGGAGAATCCCTCCTCCGGCGAGCGCATGGCCATCGTCGCCACCGGCGGCTACGGGCGCGGCATGCTGGCGCCCGGCTCGGACATCGATCTCCTGTTCCTCCTGCCCTACAAGCAAACCGCCTGGGGCGAGAGCGTCGCCGAGGCCATGCTCTACTGCCTTTGGGACATGGGCCTGAAGGTCGGCCACGCTACCCGCTCGGTGGACGAGTGCATCCGCCAAGCGCGCACCGACTTCACCATCCGCACGGCGCTCCTCGAGGCGCGCTACATCCACGGCGACGCCCAGCTCTTCGGCGAGTTGGAAAAGCGCTTCGACGCGGAGGTGGTGAGGGGCACGGTGCCCGAGTTCGTCGCCGCCAAACTCGCCGAACGCGACGAGCGCCATCGCAAGACCGGCCAGTCCCGCTATCTCGTCGAGCCGAACGTCAAGGACGGAAAGGGAGGCCTGCGCGACCTCCACACCCTGTTCTGGATCGCGCGCTACGCTTACCGCGTAAAGACCGACGAGGAACTCGCCAAGAAGGGCGTCTTCACCCGCCGCGAGGCGCAGATGTTCCGGCGCTGCGAGACCTTCCTGTGGACCGTGCGCTGCCACCTGCACTTCCTCACCGGCCGCTCCGAAGAGCGCCTGTCCTTCGACCTCCAGCGGGAACTCGCCCCCCGGCTCGGCTATCGCGGCCACAACGGCCTCGTCGATGTCGAGCGGTTCATGAAGCACTACTTCCTCATCGCCAAGGACGTCGGCGACCTCACCGCCATCCTCTGCGCGGAACTGGAAGAGCGGCACGAGAAGCCGGCCCCCGTCCTCGACCGCTTCATCGCGCGCCTCAGGCCGAAGTCGCGCCGCGGCTTCAAGGAGAGCCCGGATTTCCAGATCGACCATGACCGCATCACGGTGGCCGACGACCAGGCCTTCGCCCGCGACCCCGTCAATCTCATCCGCATGTTCTGGCTGGCCGACCGCTACAACCTCGCCTTCCACCCGGACGCCATCCGCCTGCTGACGCGCTCGCTGAAGCTCGTCGACGACAAGCTGCGCAACGATCCCGCCGCCAACCAGCTCTTCCTGTCGATCCTCACCTCGGCGAACACGCCGGAGATCGTCCTTCGCCGCATGAACGAGGCGGGCCTGCTCGGCCGCTTCGTGCCGGATTTCGGCCGCGTCGTGGCAATGATGCAGTTCAACATGTACCACCACTACACGGTGGACGAGCACCTGCTGCGCTGCATCGGCATCCTCCAGCAGATCGAGCGCGGCGGCGACCCGGGCCTCGGCCTCGCCGCTGACCTGGTCAAGACGATCCAGCCGCGCAACCGCGACCTCCTCTATGTCGCGCTGTTCCTGCACGACATCGCCAAGGGCCGCCCGGAGGATCACTCGACCGCCGGCGCCAAGATCGCCCGCAAGCTCTGCCCGCGCTTCGGCCTCAACGCGCTGGAGACGGAGACGGTGGCCTGGCTCGTCGAGCAGCACCTCGTCATGTCCACCATCGCCCAGTCGCGCGACCTCGCCGAGCGCAAGACCATCGAGACCTTCGCCAACGTGGTGCAGTCGCTGGAGCGAATGAAGCTCATGCTCATCCTCACCACCGCCGACATCATGGCGGTGGGTCCCGGCGTCTGGAACGGCTGGAAGAGCCAGCTCCTGCGGACGCTCTATTACGAGACCGAGCCGGTGGTCACCGGCGGCTTCTCCGAGGTCAACCGCTCGCGGCGCGTCGAGATCGCCCAGGAGGAGTTCCGCCGCGCCGTTCCGGAGCGCCTGCCGGCGCTGTCGGGCGATGCGCTGGAGACCTATGTCGGCCGGCACTACGCCGCCTACTGGCTGAAGGTCGACCTCGCCACCAAGGTCGAGCACGCCCGCTTCCTGATCGAGGCCGAGGCCGCGGGCCGCTCGCTCGCGACCCGCATCGACCTGGTGCCCGGCCAGGGGGTCATCCACCTCACCGTGCTCGCTCCCGACCACCCGAGGCTTCTCTCGATCATCGCCGGAGCCTGCGCCGCCACGGGCGCCAACATCGTCGGGGCGCAGATCTACACCACCACCGACGGGCTTGCCCTCGACACCATCTCGATCACCCGCGCCTTCGACCGCGACGAGGACGAGGAGCGCCGCGCCGGGCGCATCGCCGACGCCATCGAGAAGGCCCTGCGTGGCGAGATGAAGGTCGGCGAGGCGGTGGCCGCGGCCGCCAAGAAGTCGCCGGCACGCCACCGCTCGCGCACCTTCCGCATCGCGCCGGACGTCGCCATCAACAACACCTGGTCGACGCGCTACACGGTGATCGAGGTCTCCGGCCTCGATCGCCCCGGCCTCCTCCACGACCTCACCTCGGCGCTCTCGCGCCACAGCCTCAACATCGCCTCGGCCTATGTCGCGACCTTCGGCGAGCGCGCCGTGGACGTGTTCTACGTCACCGACCTCATGGGGGCGAAGATCCAGTCGGCCCAGCGCCAGACGGCGATCCGCAAGGTCCTCACCGGTGTGCTGGAGGATGAGGCGGCGCGCTGAGCCGCTTTCAGGCACCGGGGGGCGAGCCGCAGGCAGGACGTGGGTCCTTCGAGGCTCGGGCTCTGCCCTCGCACCTCAGAATGAGGGGGGCGGTGGATGGCACCGCTGTCGCAAGAAGATCGAGCCCGGCGCCTCCCGGAGCACTGTCCAGGACACCGCCCTCCTCATCCTGAGGTGCGTGGAGGGCGCCGATGAACATCCAGGTTGCACTGCAGGCGCCGCCCGTTAACCCTGCCGAACGATGAAGGCCCTCCGCAAAATCGCCTTAACCCCCCCTTCATCGCGCCGGCTTTACCCCTGAGGAGAGGCATCAGCACACGAGGGGGCGGACCAGGCGGGGCATGGCGCGGCGCGGTAGCAAGGGCGAGCGGATCGAACCGAGCTTCGGCACGGGACGCGGGGGAGCGGACCTGCGGGCCACGCGCGAGGATCGTCCGTGGGTGCGCGTCGCCGAACCGGCGAAGCCGCCGAAACCCGCCCGGACCCGCCGCCACGAAGCCGTCGAGGACGACGAGCCTCCCCGCGGCCGCCGTCCCGCGCCGGGCCGCCGTGACCGGGACGACAAGCCGCGCCGCCGCAAGCGCCGGGGCTTCTTCGGCACGCTGGTGATCTGGGGCGCGACCCTCTCCATCTGGGGCCTCATCGTCGTCGCCGGCATCGTCGCCTGGTATGCCGCCCATTTGCCTCCGACCCACACGCTGGAGGTGCCGCCGCGGCCGCCGAACATCGCCATCCTCGCCGCCGACGGCACCGAACTCGCCAACCGCGGCGATACCGGCGGCGCCGCGATCCAGCTCAAGAGCCTGCCGAAACACGTCTCCCAGGCGCTCATCGCCATCGAGGACCGCCGGTTCTACTCGCATTTCGGCCTCGACGTGGTGGGCCTCGCCCGCGCCGTCGTCACCAACGTCACCAATCGCGGCGTCCAGCAGGGCGGCTCGACGCTGAGCCAGCAGCTCGCCAAGAACCTGTTCCTCAACCCCGACCGCACCCTCGGCCGCAAGGTGCAGGAGGCCCTGCTCGCCCTCTGGCTGGAGCACAACTATTCCAAGGACCAGATCCTCGAGCTCTACCTGAACCGCGTCTATTTCGGCGCCGGCGCCTACGGCATCGAGGCGGCCGCCCGCCGCTACTACGACAAGCCCGCCACCGCCCTGACGCTTCAGGAGGCCGCCGTCATCGCGGGCCTCGTCAAGGCGCCGTCACGCCTCGCCCCGACCCGCAACCCGGAGGCGGCCCAGGCGCGCGCCCAGCTCGTGCTCGCCGCCATGGCCGACCAGGGCTACATCACCGAGGCGCAGGCGCGCACCGCCCGCTCCAACCCGGCCCAGGCGAGCAGAGCCATTCCCGGCGGCTCCATCAACTATGTCGCCGACTGGATCATGGACCTGATCGACGACTATGTCGGCAAGGTCGAGACCGACCTCACGGTCGAAACCACCATCGTCGGCCCGGTGCAGCAGGCGGCCGAGGTGGCCCTCGTCGAGGCCCTGTCACGCGGCGGCCAGCGCTACGGCGTCGGCCAGGGCGCCGTGGTCGTGCTCGACCGCGACGGCGCGGTCCGCGCCCTGGTCGGTGGCCGCGACTATGGCCAGAGCCAGTTCAACCGGGCGGTCGCCGCCCGCCGGCAACCTGGCTCGGCCTTCAAGCCCTTCGTCTATCTCGCCGCCCTGGAGCGCGGCCTGACGCCCGACACGACGCGCAACGACGCGCCCGTCGCCGTCTCCGGCTGGCGGCCGGAAAACTATACCCGCGACTATCGGGGCGAGGTCAGCCTGACGACGGCCCTCGCTTCCTCGCTGAACACGGTCGCCGTCCGCCTCGGCCAGGAGGTGGGCCCGCGCGCCGTCGTGCGCACCGCCCAGAAGCTCGGTATCGGCTCGGCGCTGGCGGCCAATCCCTCCATCGCGCTCGGCACGTCGGAAGTGAGTGTGCTCGAGCTCGTCGGCGCCTATGCACCCTTCGCCAACGGCGGCACGGGCGTCATTCCTCACGTCATCACGCGCATCCGTACTACCAACGGACGCGTGCTCTTCCAGCGCCAGCCGATGAACAACGGCCACGTGGTGGAGCCGCGCCACGTCGCCATGATGAACGCCATGATGAACCAGACCACCGTCTCCGGAACGGCGCGCACGGTGCGCCTGCCGGGGTGGATCGTCGCCGGCAAGACCGGCACCAGCCAGGAATTCCGCGACGCCTGGTTCGTGGGCTATACGGGACGCTTCGTCGCAGGCGTCTGGCTCGGCAACGACGACGGCGCGCCGACGCGGCGCCTGACCGGCGGCGGCCTGCCCGTCGACGTCTGGAACAGGGTCATGGCGGAGGCCCATCGCGGCCAGGCCATCGTCGACCTGCCCGGAAACTGGCGCTCCTACGACGCGCCCGGCCGCATCCTGCCCGGCGAGACCATCGACCAGCCCATGACCATGTCCAGGGTCGATCCCGGCGGCCAGCGTCGCCCGCAGCGGCCCGCCGAGGCCGAGGACCGCAGCGCCGTGGTCCGCCCGCAGCCGGGCGGCGGGTTCCTCGACAGGCTCTTCCGCTGACCACCTGACCCTTGCGCCACCGGGCGGGAACCCCACATGCAGCCCGATCGTTTTCTCGGGACCTGCAGGGAGGAATGGCGCGATGACACGGATCGTCTGGTGGGGAGCCCTGGCCGGCGCCGCCATGTGGTCGATCTTTTCCCTGGTGGCCTATGCCGTGGTCGACACGGTGGGCGCCGGCGCGTCGAGCTATGGCACCGTCCCGGGCTTTCCTCCCGAACCCTTCACCTTCGCCTGGATCGCCGCGCGCGTGCACGGGCTCGGCGTCTCCGCCGTCGCGGTTACCTGGCTGATCGGCATGGCGCTGATCCTCGGCTCGGCCGCGCTGTTCCAGCGCTTCTTCGGCCGCCGCCGGCAGGCGTTGCCGCAGGGACCCCGCTCCTGGGGCTCGTCGATCCCCGCGCCGCCTCCGGCCGGCTCCCATGCCGCGCGGGAGCGGGCGACCGGCCGCTGATATCCCGCTATTCGAAGAGCTCGGCGTGGGCGAGGTCCAGCCCCGCCACCGCCCGGAGAATCTCGGAGAGGTGATGGCTCATCGCCGCCACCGCACGCTCCCCGTCGCCTTCCTCGATCGCGTTCAGGATCGCCCGGTGCTGGTCCACCAGGGGACCCATCGAGCCGGGTGAGTGCAGCGTCAGGGCACAGACGCGATCCATGTGCGCCTTCTGCATCTCGACCGCGCTCCAGGCCTCGGCGCAGTCCGCTCCCTCGGCGAGGGTGATGTGGAACAGGCTGTCGAGCCGCTGGAAGCCGAGATGGTCCCCAGCCCGCGCCGCGGTCTCCTGAGCCTCGATCAGCGAGGCCGCGCGATCGCGGTAGTGGGCGTCGAAGCGCTCGCAGGCGCGCCGCACGATCGCGACCTCGATCGCCTCGCGGATGAAACGGGCGTCGAGCATGCGGCGCACGGACAGCTTCACCACCACCGTTCCGCGCTGCGGCTGCACGTCCACAAGGCCCTGCCGCATCAGCGCGATGAAGGCCTCGCGGACCGGCTGCCGCGACACCTGGAAGCGCTCGGCGATCTCCGATTCCGACAGCCTCTCGCCCGGCCGGATGGTCAGGTCGATGATGCTCGCGCGCAGTTCGCGCTCGACCCGGGCAGCGGCGCTCTCCTGCATGCGCGGCGGCGGTGTTTCGAGGAGTGCGATGGTCATCGTTCCGGCGCCCCGTTTCCTCTTGAACTTCCATACAAGTGCATACTAGACTTGGTCGCGACCGGGAAGCCCGCATTTCGCAAGGCTCCGGTCGAGACGTTCCCCGCCAAGAAGGGAACACCGTTTCCACCCGGGAGGATCTCCATGCTGACACGCCGCACCTTCGTGTCCACCGCCGGCGCCCTCGTCGCCGGCCCCGCCGTTCTTGGCCGCCCTGCGGCCGCACAGGCCACCGTCACCCTGCGATCGACCGACATCCACCCCGACGGCTACCCGACCATCGATGCCGTCAAGTTCATGGGCCAGCTCCTCGAGCAGCGCACCAACGGCCGCATCAAGATCAACGTCTTCCACTCCGCCCAGCTCGGCCAGGAGAAGGACACGATCGACCAGACCCGGTTCGGCGTCATCGACATGAACCGCATCAACATGGCGCCGTTCAACAACCTGATCGCCTCCACCAACATCCCCTCCCTGCCTTTCATCTTCCGCTCCGTCGCCCACATGCGGAAGGTGATGGACGGAGCCGTGGGCGACCAGATCCTCGGCGACTTCACCGCTCACGGTCTCGTCGGCCTCGCCTTCTACGATTCGGGCTCGCGTTCCTTCTACAATTCCAAGCGCGCCATCACGACGCCCGCCGACATGCGCGGCATGAAGATCCGCGTCCAGCAGTCGGACATGTTCGTCGCCCTCGTCCAGGCGCTCGGCGCCAACGCGACCCCCATGCCCTTCGGCGAGGTCTTCACCAGCCTCCAGACAGGCGTCATCGACGGCGCCGAGAACAACTGGCCGAGCTACGAATCGACCCGCCACTTCGAGGTCGCCAAGTACTACTCGCTCACCGAGCACTCGCTCAGCCCCGAGGTGCTGGTCATGTCGAAGCGCTCCTTCGACAAGTTCAACGCCGCCGACCAGGCGCTGGTCCGGGCCGCCGCGAAGGAATCGGTCGCCAAGATGCGCGAGCTCTGGGACGCCCGCGAAAAGGCGTCGGAGGCCAAGGTTCGTGCCGGTGGCGCGGTGATCAATACCGTCGAGAAGCAGCCCTTCATCGACGCGATGAAGCCGGTCTACGACCGCTTCGTCACCGACGCGAAGATGAAGGAACTGGTGGCGCGCATCCAGGCGGTCACCTGACGCCCCGCCCGCGACGAAGCCCGCCGCACAGAGCGGCGGGCCTTCTCCTCCGCTCTCTCCGGCGAAAGCCTTCCCCGATGCATGCCTTCACCGCAAGCCTGCGGCCTCTCACGGCCATCCTCAGCCGCGCCGCGCTGCTCGTCGCCGGCGTCGGCCTCGTCGCCATGACGGTTCTGGTCTTCTGGAGCATCTTCGGCCGCTACGTTCTCAACGACACGCCGACCTGGACCGAGCCGGCAGTTCTCCTCCTGATGAGCTGGTTCATCCTGCTGGGTGCGGCCACGGGCGTGCGCGAGCGGGGGCATATCGGCTTCGAGATCGGGCTCGCAGCCTCGCCGCCGCCGCTGCGCTTCGTGCTGAAGATCATCACCGAGGTGCTACTCATCGCCTTCGGACTCGCCATGCTCGGCTACGGAACCCAGCTCGCCGCCGGCACCTGGAGCGCCATGACGCCGATGATCGGCATCAGCCAGGGTTGGGATTACGTCCCCATCGCGGTGGGCGGCGCCCTGATCACGCTGTTCTCGGCGGAACGCCTGCTGATGGTGATCACGGGAACCGACGAGACCGCCGCGCCCATCGCCCACGGCCCCGAAGAGATCTGAGCGGAAGCACGCATCCCATGGAACTCGCCATTCTCTTCGGCACCTTCGCGCTGCTGCTTCTCATCGGCATGCCGATCGCCTTCTGCCTCGGCGTCGCATCGCTCGCGACCGTCCTCTGGATGGACGTGCCCCCGGTCGTCGTCTTCCAGCAGATGAATTCCGGCATGAACGCCTTCGCGATGATGGCGATCCCCTTCTTCATCTATTCCGGCGACCTGATGATCCGCGGCGGCATCGCCGAACGCCTGATCGCCTTCGCCGCCTCCCTCGTCGGCCACCTGCGCGGCGGCCTCGGCCAGGTGAACGTGCTCACCTCAACCATGTTCGGCGGAATTTCCGGGTCGGCCGTGGCGGACGCCTCGGCGGTCGGCGGCCTGATGATCCCGCAGATGGTGAAGCGCGGCTACGACGCCGACTACGCCGTCAACGTCACGGCCAATGCGGCGATCATCGCGCTGCTGATCCCGCCCTCGCACAACATGATCATCTACTCGCTGGCGGCGGGCGGGAACCTGTCCATCGCCGACCTCTTCACCGCCGGGATCGTGCCCGGCCTGATGCTCGCGGGCGCGCTCATGATCGCCGCCTACGTGGTGGCGCGCCGGCGCGGCTATCCGACGGGAACCTTCCCCGGCTGGCTGATGGTGACGCGGGCCCTGGTCGTGGCCGCGCCCGGCCTCGTCCTCATCGCCATCATCTTCGGCGGCGTTCGCTCCGGCGTCTTCACCGCCACCGAGAGCTCCTGCGTCGCCGTGGTCTATGCCCTCTTCGTCACGGCCCTCGTCTATCGCCAGCTGAGCTGGACCGACTTCGTCGAGGCGACGCTCGGCGCCGTGCGCACCACCGCCATGGTCCTCCTCGTCATCGGCACGGCGGCGGCCTTCGGCTGGCTCATGGCCTTCCTGCAGGTGCCGGCCCAGACCGTCGCCTTCATGAAGAGCATCACCGACGACCCCGTGATGATGCTGCTGCTGATCAACGTCATCCTCCTCTTCCTCGGCACCTTCATGGACATGGCGCCGATGATCATCATCCTCACGCCCATCCTGCTGCCGGTGGTGAAGGCCTTCGGCGTCGACCCCATCCATTTCGGCGTCATCCTCATCCTCAACGCCGGCATCGGCCTCAACACGCCGCCGGTAGGCTCGGTGCAGTTCGTCGCCTGCGCCATCGGCAAGGTGTCGATCGGCGAGAGCATGAAGACCATCTGGCCCTTCTACGGCGCCTCGGTCGCGGTGCTGCTGCTGATCACCTACGTGCCCGCCTTCTCGCTCTGGCTCCCCGCCCTCTTCCGCTGACCGTCCGCCGAAAGGTTCGCCATGCCCATCGCCGTCCGCCAGGCCTCGCATCCGCAAGCCGCGAGGCAGTACGACACCACCGCGCTCCGCGCCCATTTTCTCGTGGAGGACCTGTTCCGCCCCGATGCCGTGGAGCTCACCTACAGCCACGTCGACCGCATCGTCGTCGGCGGTGCCATGCCGGTGAACGGGCCCCTCGCGCTGGAGACCCACAAGGCGCTGGGACAGGCGACCTTCCTCGCCCGGCGCGAACTCGGCATCTGCAACATCGGCGGGCCCGGCCGGGTCATCTGCGACGGCAAGGCCTTCCAGGTGAACCTCAGGGACATGCTCTATGTCGGGATGGGGACGGTCGACGTGGCCTTCCATTCCGACGATCCGCAGAACCCGGCCAAGTTCTACCTGTTCTCGACGCCGGCCCATGCCCGCCACGCCACGGTCCTGGTGCGTGAGGCCGACGCCAACGCTCTCGAACTCGGCAGCCAGGAACAGGCCAACACCCGCACGCTGCGCCAGTACATCATTCCCGGCCGGGTCGAGTCCTGCCAGCTCGTCATGGGCCTGACCACGCTGAAGCCGGGCAATGTCTGGAACACCATGCCGAGCCACGTCCACGACCGGCGCTGCGAGGCCTATCTCTATTTCGGGCTCGGCACCGACGCGCGCGTCCTCCATCTCATGGGCGAACCGGAGGAGACCCGTCATCTCGTTGTCGGGAACGAGCAGGCAATCATCTCGCCCCCCTGGTCGATCCATTCGGGCTGCGGCACCTCCGCCTATTCCTTCATCTGGGCCATGGGCGGTGACAACCAGGATTTCACCGACATGGACATGGTGCCGATGGGGGCGCTGCGATGAGCCGCGGCACCGACATCTTCCTCACCGACGGCGAGGCGCCCTGGACCGATCTCGGCGGCGGCTTGAAGCGCAAGATCCTCACCTATGACGAGAGCGTCATGATGGTGCGCGTCGTCTTCGAGAAGGGCGCCGTCGGGGCGCCGCACCGCCACCCGCACATCCAGTGCACGCTGGTCGCGCACGGCCGTTTCGCGGTGACGATCGGCGAGCGCACCGCGACCCTCTCCGCCGGCGACAGCTTCATCGTGCCCACCGACGTCGTCCATTCCGTCGTCGCGCTGGAGGCGGGAGAGCTCGTCGACACCTTCACGCCCCTGCGCGAGGATTTTCTCTAGGCCCTCGCGCATCCCCGCCTGCCCCCCGCGCATGGAACCAGGTGCGGGGTCGACCGGGTTGGTCCCCGACCACAGATCGGCCGGAAAGCCTTGGGACCATCGGGCATGGATGCACTCTTCATCGGACAGACCTACATCGACGTCACGCTTCTGGCGGACACCATTCCCACCGGCGACGACAAGGTCGTCGCGAAGGACTATTCGGTCTCCTTCGGCGGCAACGCCGTCACCGCCGCCTTCGCCTGCGCCAAGCTCGGGGTGAAGCCGGACCTCCTCACCTCCCACGCCAACGACTGGCTCGGCCGCATGTTCTCCGACATGGCCGCCCGCTACGAGGTCAACCTCCATCCCCGGCCGGTGAAGCGCTCCTCGCTTTCCTTCGTCATTCCCAACAACGGCAAGCGCGCGATCCTCCGCGCCCGCGACGACGCCTATCTGCATCCCTTTCCGACGCTCCATCTCGACGGCTGTCGGGTGCTGCATCTCGACGGGCACCAGCCCGATGCGGCCATCGCCTATGCGAAGGCCTGCCGCGAGAAGGGCATCCTGACCTCGCTGGACGGCGGGGGCCTGCGCTCCAACACCCACGAGCTCCTCGAGTTCATCGATGTCGCCGTGGTGGCGGAACGGCTCTGCGAGCAGATGGAGCTGACCCCGACGGAGATGCTGACCTATCTCAACGCCCGAGGCTGCCGCATTGGCGCCGTGACCCTGGGCGAGCGTGGCGTCGTCTGGATCGACGCGAAGGGCGAGAAGCGCGAGATGGCCGCGCTGAAGGTGCCGCGCGCCAAAGTGGTCGACACCAATGGCGCCGGTGACATCTTCCACGGCGCCTACTGCTACGCCTATCTCACCAACCCCGAAGGCGACTGGGAGGAGCACTTCCGCTTCGCGCGGGCGGCCTCGGCCCACTCCGTCCAGCACCTCGGCAACGAGGCGAGCCTGCCCTCGCTCGCGGACATTGCCGCGATGCGCCAGGCGGCGGGTGACTGAACAGCGGCGACACGCCGCATGCCGGCGATTGTATCGCTTCCTGTCCTGGTGCGTTGCTGATGGCCGGCGGCGGACCTGAGCCGGTTCACCCCAGCACATGGACAGGATGCATGCCGGCCAGACGCCACCCGACCGCCTTCGCCACGCCCCTCGTCGCCCTCGCGGTCGCTATTCTGGCCACAGCCGTCCCCGGTGTCGTGAAGGCAATTCCCGCCTCTGCGACCGTCTGGCCCATCGTCGAATTCGCAATCCTCGGCGCTGCCGTATTCGCCGCGGTCCACCATGCCGACGTCGTCGCCCACCGCACCGGCGAGCCCTTTGGGACGCTGGTGCTGACCATCGCGGTCATGGTGATCGAGGTCTCGCTGATCATCTCGATCATGCTCGCAGGCGACGGCTCGCCGACCCTGGCCCGCGACACGATCCTCGGCGTGATCATGGTGGTGTGCAACGGCTTGGTCGGCCTCTGCATCGTCCTCGGCGGCCTGCGTCACGGCGAGCAGGGCTTCCACATCTCCGGTGCGCGCGCCTACCTCGTCGTGCTCATGCCGCTGGCGACGCTCACGCTCATCCTGCCGAACTACACGACCAGCGCGCCGGGCGGCGCCTACGCGATCGTCCAGCTCGCCTTCATCGCCGCCATAACCGTCGTGCTCTACGGCATGTTCCTCTACGTGCAGACCGTGCGCCACCGGGACTATTTCCTGTCCGACGACGGCCTGTCGACGCCGGACGAGAACGCCCACATGCCTTCGAACAGGGACGTTGCGACGAGCGTCGTGCTGCTCGTTGCGGCCCTCGTGAGCGTGGTGCTGCTCGCCAAGCACTTCGCCGAGACGGTAAAGATCGGCGTCGCGGCGGTCGGCGCGCCGATCGCCGTGATCGGCCTGCTGGTGGCCATGATGGTCCTGCTGCCGGAAAGCCTTGCGGCCCTGCGCGCGGCGCGCCGCAATCAGCTGCAGAAGAGCATCAACCTCGCCCTCGGCTCCTCGCTTGCGACGATCGGACTGACCATCCCCGCGGTCGGCGCCGTGGCGATCGTCCTCTCCCAGCCCCTGAGCCTCGGGCTCGACAGCAGCCACGTCGTCCTGCTGGTCCTCACCTTCGGCGTCAGCATCGTGACCTTCGGCGGCGGGCGCACGAACATCCTGGCCGGCCTCGTGCACCTCGTTCTCTTCGCGACCTACGTCTTCCTGATCTTCGCGCCCTGACAGAGCGAGACCAGGCCCGCCGCGGTCACTCCGCGGCGAGCGGAAGGGCCCCCGCGGGCGGCGTGTTGACGTCGGCGGCGCCCTCGGCCTTGGGCTCGGGCTTCCGCACGCGGAACCAGAGGGCATAGAGCGCCGGCAGGAACAGGATGGTCAGGAGCGTCGCGGCGAAGAGGCCGCCGCCGATGGTGATCGCCATCGGGCCCCAGAACAGCGAGCGCGCCAGCGGGACCATGGCGAGGATCGCCGCCATGGCGGTGAGGACCACCGGGCGCGAGCGGTGGACGGTCGCCTCGACGATGGCGTCGTAGAGCGAAAGGCCCTCCTCCCTGTTCTCGTCGATCTGCTGCACCAGGATGACCGTGTTGCGCATGATCATGCCGGCCAGCGCGATCAGCCCGAGCAGGGCGACGAAGCCGAAGGGTGCGTTGAGCAGGTTGAGGCCGAGCGAGGCACCGATCAGCCCGAGCGGCGCCGTGCAGAAGACCAGCAGCAGCCGCGAGAAGGACTGGAGCTGGATCATCAGCACGGTCAGCATGCCGAGCGCCATGACGGGGAAGAGCGCGGCGAGCGAGGCGTTGGCCTTGCTCGATTCCTCCACCGAGCCGCCCACCTCGATGCGCAGGCCGGGCGGCAGCGAGGCCTTGAGGTCCTTGAGCGCCTCCTCGATCTGGCCGGACACCACCGCCGGCTGGACACCGTCGGCGACGTCGGCCCTGACCGTGATCGACAGCTCGCGATTCCGCCGCCAGAGGATCGGATCCTCCTGATTGTATTCCATGCGGGCGACCTGGGCGAGCGGCACCGGCACGCCGCCCCGGGCGATGATGGTGAGATCGCCGATACGGCCGAGATCGACGCGTTCGTTCGGTACGGCACGGGCAACGATCTCGACCTTCTCCGTGCGGTCGCGCATGGTCGTGACGGTCACGCCGGTGAGAAGCGTCTGCAGTGTCTGGGCGACGTCCTGCACGTTGAGGCCCAGCGAGCGGGCGCGGTCCTGATCCACCACGAGCCTGACGGACGGCGACTGCTCGTTCCAGTCGAGATGCGGATCGCGGGTGCTGGGATTGGCGCGCATGATCTCGCGCACCTTGACGGCGAGGTCGCGGACAGCCTGCGTCTCGCTGCCGACGACACGGAACTGGACCGGAAAGCCGACCGGCGGGCCGAAGCTGAAGCGGTCGACGCGCACGCGGGCTTCCGACAGGGCGCCCTCCGCCACCGCCTTCTCCAGGCGCGCCTTGACTCGCTCGCGGCCCTCGAGGGTCTTCGCCTGGATGACGATCTGCGAGAAGGACTCGTCCGGCAGCTGCGGGTTGAGGCCGAGCCAGAAGCGCGGGCTGCCCTGGCCGACATAGGTCGTATAGGTGCGGATGTCATCGTCGCCCTTGAGCAGGGCCTCGGCCCGCTTGGCGGTGTCCAGCGACGCGGAAATCGACGAGCCCTGCGGCTGGCGCATCTCGAAGAAAAGCTCCAGGCGCCCGGAAATCGGGAAGAACTGCTGCTGCACGCGGGTGAAGGCGACGAGCGAGCCGGCGAAGATCGCGACGGTGGCGAGGACCACCACGAACTTGTGGTCGATCGACCAGCGCACGACACGGCGCAGCATCTGGTAGGTCGGCGTGTTGTAGAGCGCGTGCGCGTCGGTGTGGTCCGGCTTCGGCGGGATCGGCTTTCCGCGCTTTTCCGCCCGCTTCACGGCGCGCTGGTACTTGCGCTCTTCCAGGGCCCGGAAATCCGGCAGCATCACGTAGCCGAGATAGGGCGTGAACAGCACGGCCACGAACCACGAGACGATCAGCGCCAGACCGACGACCCAGAAGATCGAGCCGGCATATTCACCGGTCGAGGAATTGGCGAGCCCGACGGGGAGGAAGCCGATGGCGGTGACGAGGGTGCCCGTCAGCATCGGGAAGGCCGTGGAGGTCCAGGCGTAGGCCGCGGCCGAGATGCGGTCCCAGCCCTGCTCCATCTTCACCACCATCATCTCGACCGCGATGATGGCGTCGTCGACCAGGAGGCCGAGCGCGATGATCAGCGCCCCGAGAGAGATGCGGTGCAGGTCGATGCCGAACAGGTACATGATCGTGAAGACGACCGCGAGCACCAGCGGCACGGACAGAGCGACGATGATGCCGGTCCGCAGGCCGAGGGAGACGAAGGAGACGAAGAGCACGATGGCCAGCGCCTCCACGAAGGAGGTCTTGAACTCGGACACCGCCTCGCGCACCACGTGCGGCTGATCGGCGATCTGGCCCATCTCGATGCCCACCGGAAGCTGGGCGCGGAACGACTCGCGGGCCCTGTCCAGTTCCTCGCCGAGGGCCGTGATGTTGGCGCCCTTCTGCATGACGACGCCGACGAGCAGCGCCTGCTGGCCTTCCTGCCGGATCAGGTAGGTGGGCGGATCGACGAAACCGCGCGAGATCGTGGCGATGTCCCCAAGCCGGAAGATGCGGCCGTTGACGTCGACGGGAATGGCGGCCACCGCCTCCACCCCGTCGAGGGCGCCGGTGACGCGCAGCGGTATGCGGGCCGAGCCGGTATCGATCGTGCCGGCGGGCGTCACGGCATTCTGCTTCTGCAGGCTGTCGAAGATGGTGGAGACGGACACGCCAAGCGTCGCCAGCTTGGCATGGCTGAACTCGACGAAGATGCGCTCGTCCTGGGCGCCGTAGATGTTGACCTTGGTGACGTTGGGCACCCGCAGCATGTGGCTTTTCAGCCGCTCGGCGATGGCCTTGAGGTCCGCATAGGAGGCGCCGTCGCCGGTCAGGGTGTAGAGCACCGAGTCGACGTCGCCGAACTCGTCGTTGACGGCGGGCCCGATCACGCCGCTCGGCAGGTCGGACTTCAGGTCGTCCAGCTTCTTGCGCACCTGGTAGAAGAGCTGCGCCACGTCGCGGGGCGGCGTGTTGTCCCGGAAGGTCATCTGGATCGCCGAGAAGCCGGGCTTCGTGTAGGTCTGCGCCTTGTCGAAATAGGGCAGTTCCTGCAGCTTCTTCTCGATCCGCTCGGCCACCTGGTCCTGCATCTCCCGGGCGGTGGCGCCCGGCCAGGCGATGGTGATCGTCACCACCTTGATGGTGAAGGAGGGATCCTCCGCCTGCCCGAGCCGCATGTAGGAGATCACGCCGCTCGCGATGACGACGAGGATCGCGAAGAGGACGAGGGACCGGTGCGTAACCGCCCAGTGCGACCAGTTTCCGCTGGTCAGGGTCGCGTCATGGCTGTCGTGGGCGGACATGGGTGGTCACTCCGCTCGGAGGGTCGGGTCGAAGGTTTCCGTCGGGCCGGGCGGACCGTCGTATTCGGTTGAGGGCTCAGCGGCCGTCGACGATGCGCACGCGCTGGCTCGCATCGAGCTTGTGCACGCCGAGCGTCACGACCTTCTCGCCGTCGGTAATGCCGTCGGAGATGAGCACGTCGCGGCCGTCGTAGCCGGCGACGGTCACCGGCTTCAGCGTCAGCTTGCCGGAGGCCTCCTCGACGACGAAGACCGAGGTGCCGCGCCCTTCGGAGTAGAGCGCGGAGATGGGGAGGCGAGCCACGCGGGCGGACGCGGGCTCGCCAGCCGTGACGGTCGCGGTCATACCGATGACCACGCCGTCGTCGGCGTCCTGGATGGTGTATCGGGCCTGGAAGGTCCGGGTTGCGACATCGGCCGAAGCGGCGAGTTCGCGCAGGGTGGCGGAGTAGGTCTTCTCAGCGTTCGACCACAGGGAGACCCGGGCGGAGGTGGACCGCCGCACGTCTTCCATCAGAGCCTCGGGAATGGCCACCACCGCCTCGCGCTCGCCGGAGCGGGCGAGCCGCACGATGGCCGTGCCCGACAGCACCACCTGGCCGGGCTCGACCAGGGTGGCGGTCACGATGCCGTCGCTGTCGGCGACCAGCGTCGCATAGGCGAGCTGGTTGGCGGCGAGGTCGAGGGCGCGCTTGGCGCGGTCGACGCGGCTGCGGGCGTCGGCGGTCTTGGCGAGCTGGGTGTCGAGGGTGGCCTGGGTCGCCCAGCCGGCGGCGCGCAGGTCCTGGGTCCGCTTGTCCTGGGCGACCGACGCGGCGAGGTTCACCTCCGCCGCCTGGAGTTCGGCCACCGACTGCTGCATCTGGAGGTTGAGGTCGGTCGCGTCGAGCCGGGCGAGCGGCTGGCCCGACACAACACGCTGGCCCTGCTGGACCAGGCGCTCCGACACCTTGCCGTTCACCCGGAAGCTGAGGTCGCTCTCGATGCGCGGCCGCACCGTGCCGACGAAGCTGCGCTCCCGCACCCGCGGCTTGAACTCCACCGTCTCGGCGCGGACGGCGCGCGGGGCTGCCTCCTGAGGCTTGGCGTCGGTGCGGGCATTGCCGTCGGTGCAGGCGGCGAGCGCCAGGGCGATCACACCGCAGGCCAGGGCGGGGAGGAGGCGAGAGCCGGTAGCGATGGACATGACGTGGTCCTCAGGCTTTCAGGGCGCGGATGGCGAACTGCGTCAGGCGACTCGTCTGTTCGTCGAGGTCGTTGTCGAGCGCGCAATGGGCGATCAGGGTCGGGTGGAAAACGCTGGCGTGGCACTGCTTGAAGGAGAGTGCGGCCTCAACCGGATCCCGGACGACGAAGGCGCCGGCGGCCATGCCGTCGCGGATCACCTCCGAGAAGAGGACCACGAGCGCCTCGAGATGGGCTTTGACCACGTGCCAGTTCTCGGTCATCGCGGCCTCGACCATGTCGTAGAGCCGCCGCTCGTCGAAGAACTGGGCCTTGTTGAACTGGTGCAGCGTCATGGCCATGCGGGCGAGACGCTCCTCGGCGGGGATGCTGCGCTCCCCCGCGATCTCCCGCAGCGACTCGTGGCAGGTATCCAGCAGCCGCCGCGCGATCTCTTCGCAGATGGCCGATTTCGAGGGGAAGAACCGATAGACGTTCGCCGGGCTCATGCCGAGCTCGCTGGCGAGGTCCGCAATCGCCGTCTTGGCGTAACCGACGCGCCGGAAATGCTCCTCGGCGACAGCGAGGATGCGCTCGCGCGTCTCGTCAGCGGTGAAGCGGGCCCGGCTTGTCATGATACCTTTTGAATTACGACTGATGATTTTGGATATTTATCACTTATCAGGCGTGCGTCAAGGCCTTTGTGGTGTCATAGGACCGGTCGCTTAACAGACGGTCGTCGTGAATGGAGAAAGCCCGCCAGGCGAGCCTGACGGGCTTGGACGCTCCTGCCACGAGGCGTGGACCAGAGGCCTACTTCTCGGTCTGTGAGGATCAGGGCAGCCAGTTGCGGCCGTTGTACCAGGTATCGATCTCGCTGCTCGCCTGGTCCTTGGCGTAGCCGTAGCGCTCCTGGAGCTTGCCCTCGAGCTGGTCGCGGCGGCCGGCGATGACGTCGAGGTCGTCGTCGGTCAGCTTGCCCCACTGCTCCTTGATGTTGCCCTTGAGCTGCTTCCAGTTGCCTTCGACACGATCCCAGTTCATCGCCGCGGTCCTCCTCGGGAATGCGATGCCCGGAAAACCCGTGTGGCGGCCTCTGGTTCCCGGCCCGTTGTGGACCGTGTTGCGACGGGTCAGCCCGACTTGCCGCGCAGCCGGCCGACGATGCCCGTCGGGAAGAAATAGACGCTGAGCACGAAGAGGATTCCGAGCAGCAGCAGCCAGCGGTCGGGATGCAGAAGCTTCGGCAGCAGCGGCAGACCCTCGGTCGCGGCGGAGGCGGTGCCCATCAGCTTCTGCAGGTAGTTCTGCGCCACGATGAACAGCGTCGCGCCCACCACGGCACCGTAGAGCGTTCCCATGCCGCCGATGACCACCATCAGCAGGATGTCCAGCATGATCGCGAAGGAGAGCGTCGTGTCGGGCCCGGTGTAGCGCAGCCAGATCGCGCTCATGGCGCCGGCGAGGACGGCCATGCCGGCGGCGAGGCAATTGGCGACGGTTCGATAGTAGACGACGCGATAGCCGAGCGCCTCGGCGCGCATGTCGTTTTCACGGATCGCCTGGAGCACCCGGCCGAAGGGCGAGTTGACCACCCTGAGGGCCAGCAGGAACAGCGTCACCGCCATGGCGAAGACGAGGTAGTAGGCGAGCACGCGGCCGTTGATCACAGTGCCGAACAGCGGCTGCTCAAGGAGGCGGTAGCCCGGTCGCAGCACCTGCGGCACCGAGAAGGAGCGGCCGTCCTCGCCGCCCGTATACTCGGAGAACTGGGTGGCGAGGATGAGGAAGGCGGAGGCCACCGCGAGCGTGATCATGGCGTAGAAGATCGCCCGCACGCGCAGCGACAGGAGCCCGATGAGGAAGGCGAGCACCACGCCGACCAGAAGGGCGATGAGGATGCCGAGCGCGAGGACGCCCCAGCTCGCCCCGAAGGCGTAGAGGCCGAGGCCGACGCCGTAGCCGCCGATGCCGAAAAACATGGTGTGGGCGAAGGAGACGATCCCGGTATAGCCGAGCAGCAGATCGTAGCTCGCCACCAGGACGATGAAGATGCAGACCTTCGCCGCGGTATTGATGGCGGCCGCCCCGGAGAAGAGGAAGGGCGCGAAGGCGAGGCCGAGCACGATGGCGAGGAGGACGCCGGTGAGGATGCGGCTGCGCGGATAGTCGCCGGACAGGAGCGTGTTCAGCATCGCCCTCACCTCTTCGCCACGGGATAGAGGCCCTGCGGCCGCCACATCAGGATCGCCACCATCAGGAGGATGTTGGAGGCGAGCGCCACCTTCGGCAGCAGAAAGGCGGTGTAGTTGGCCATCATCGCCACCAGAATGGCGCCGATGAAGCAGCCGCCCACCGAGCCGAGCCCGCCGATGATGATGACGATGAAGACCAGCACCATCACGTCGCCGCCGATCGCCGCGGTGAGCGTCTCCCGGTAGAGGGCCCAGAGCACCCCGCCGAGGCCGGCGAGCGCCGACCCCACCGCGAAGACGCCGATGAAGAGCCGGCGGATGCGATAGCCGAGCGCCTCGACCATCTCCGCGTTCTCGACCCCGGCCCGGATGAGCAGCCCGATGCGGGTGCGGTTGAGCACGAGCAGCATGGCCGTGAAGACGACGAGGCCCACCGCCACCGTGAGGATGCGGAAGCGCTCGATGGCGACCTCCCCGATGACCACTGCGCCGCGGAGCGCCGCCGGCAGCGCCATGGCCTTCTGGTCGCCGCCCCAGATCACGTGGATGAGCTGCTCGGCGACGATGAGCCCGCCCATGGTGATGAGGATCTGCTTGAGGTGCTGGCCGTAGACCGGCCGGACGATCACCCGCTCGAAGGCGAGGCCGAGGAGGCCGGTGCCGATCATCGCCACGGTGACGGCGAGCCCCAGTGCCATGAGGTTCCAGGCCAGCGAATCCGCCTGCACCCAGCCCGACAGCAGCGCCAGGACGGAAAGGGCGATGTAGGCGCCCACAGCGATGAAGGCGCCGTGGCCGAAGTTCAGCACGTCCATCAGCCCGAAGACGAGGGTGAGGCCCGAGGCGATGACGAAGATCATCATGCCCATGGCGAGCGCCGCCACGGTCAGCGTCACCCAGGTCGTGGGATTGCCGACGAAGGGCAGCGCCAGGGCGGAGAGCGCCACCGGCAGCAGGATCGGCAGATAATCGTGCCGGATGGTGGGAAGCGAGTCGGACGGGGAGGCCGGGGCAGGTGCAGCGGTCATGGAGGCCTCACTGATGCGTGTCGAGGGAGAGCCCCAGCAGCCGCTGCTGCAGGGCCTCGTCGCGGGCAAGATCGGCCATGGCGCCGCGATGGACGATGCGTCCGTCGTCCATCACCGCCACGTGGTCGCCGAGGCTCGCGGCGAAGCGGAAGTTCTGCTCCACCAGCAGGATCGTGGTCTCGCGCTTCAGTTCGGCGAAGGCCGTGATCATCGCCTCGATGATGGCGGGCGCGATGCCCTTGGTCGGCTCGTCGATGAGGATCAGGGTGCGCGGCTCGGCGATGGCGCGGGCGATGGCCAGCATCTGCTTCTGCCCGCCGGAGAGGACGCCGGCGGGGAACTGCCAGAACTTCTTCAGCGCCGGGAACAGGCCGAAGATCCAGTCGAGCCGCGCCGGATCGACGGGCCCGGAGCGCGCCGCCAGCACCATGTTCTCCGCCACCGTCAGGTCGGCGAAGACCGCCATGGTCTCCGGCACATAGGCGATGCCGGCCTGCGCGATGTCGGGGGTGGGAAGGCCGCCGATGGGACGGCCCTCGAAGGTCACCGTGCCGCGTGACGGCTTCCACAGGCCCATGATGGTGCGCAGGGTCGTCGTCTTGCCGGCGCCGTTGCGCCCGAGCAGCACGGTCATGCCGCCCTTCGGCAGGACGAGATCGACGCCCTGGAGGATGTGGTACTGGCCAATATGGGTGTGGACGCCCTCGAGGGTCAGCAGCGGCTCAGCCATGGGTCGCCTCCGCCGCCTTCGGCGCCTGGCCGAGATAGGCCTCCTGGACCACCGGCGAGGCGATCACCGCGGCCGGCTCGCCGTCGGCGACCAGCCGGCCGTTGTGCAGCACCACGATGCGGTCGGCGAGGGAGCGGACGACGTCCATCTTGTGCTCCACCAGGAGGATGGTCTTGCTGCCGTCCGCCTTCAGCTTGCGGATGAGGTCGAGGATGACGGGCACCTCGTCCACGCTCATGCCGGCCGTCGGCTCGTCGAACATGAAGACCTGCGGCTCCAGCGCCATCATGATCGCCACCTCCAGCTTGCGCTTGTCGCCGTGCGGCAGGGCGGCGGCGAGCGTGTCGCGCACGCCGGAGAGGTTCACCTCCTCGAGATAGTGGTCCGCCTTGGCGATCCAGTCGCGGTGGCTCGACCACAGGGAGAGAAGGCTCGCCTTCGCGCGCCCGCGCGCCTGCGCGGCGAGGCGCACGTTCTCCCCCACTGTCAGGTTGGGAAAGAGATTGGTGATCTGGAAGGCCCGGCCGATGCCGCGCTGCGCCCGCCCGGCGGCGCCGAGGGCGGAGATGTCCTCGCCGTCGAGCAGCGTCTGGCCGGATGTCGCGACCAGCTGGCCGGACATCAGGTTGAAATAGGTGGTCTTTCCGGCCCCGTTCGGCCCGACGATGGCGGTCAGCGTCCCTGCATGGAAGGCGCAGGACACGCCGTCGACGGCGACGTGGCCGCCGAAGCGGATGGTCAGGTCGCGGGTTTCGAGAACGGGCGGCATGAGCGATGTGGCTTTGTTGGCGGGCGAGAGAAATCAACCGATCGGCGCGGCACGATGAGAGTGCGCCCGATAGCGCCACGCGCGGGCATCGAAGGAGGGCGCGGCCGGAGATGTCCCCGGCCGCGGCCCTGTTCGCGTCAGTTGGTGCGCCGGCCGTTGGTGATCGGCAGCGGCATCTCGGAGGCGGGGATGGTCCGCACCAGGTCGAGCATGTCGTTGTCGCGGCCGTTGGGGCGGATGCGGAAGTGATACATCTCCTGCAGCGCCTGGTGATCCTCGGCGCGGAAGGTCATCGGTCCCTTCGGCGTCTGGAAGGTCATGCCCTCCATGGCGGCGATCAGCTTCTCGGTATCGGTCGAGCCGGCCTTCTCGAGAGCGGCCACCACCGCGGCCGCCGCGGCAAAACCGCCCGCCACGAAGAAGTCAGGCGGCGCGTTGTGGCGCTTCTGGTACTCGGCCTTCAGCCAGTCGTTCAGCGGGTTCCGGGGGAAGTCGTAGTAGTAGTAGATGCCGCCCTCGGTGCCGGCGAAGGCCTTCCAGGCGTTCATGGCGGGAAGGATGTTGCCGCCGGGAGCGAGGGCGATGTTGAAGCGCTCCGGCTTCATGTCGACGAACTTCGCCATCGGATGCGCGCCGGCCCAGATGAAGCCGATGATGCGCTTGCCGGGCCGGTCCTTCAGCGCGGCGAACAGGCGCTCGGCGAAGGGGGTGAAGTCGGCGGTGTTGCCGGCGGCGAACTCCTCCGCGACGATGCGGGCGCGCGGCCGGATGGCGGCGAGCGCCGCCTTGTAGGCCGCGACGCCGTCACGCCCGAAGGCGGTGTCGAGGCCCATCATGCCGATGAAAACGTCCTCGTTCTCGGGGATCGAGGCGGCGGCCGCCAGCGCGTCCTGGTAGGACGAACGCCCCGTGCGGAAGATGTAGCGGTTCCAGCGCGGGCCGGTGATCGAGTCCGCCACCGCCGGCTCGACGATGAGGATCTTCTTGGCCTCTTCCGCGACGGGCAGCATGGCGAGCGCAACCGGCGAGCCGGTCGTGCCGACGGCGAGCGCCGCGCCGTCGTCGTTGTAGCACTCCTCCAGCAACGCCTTGCCGCGATCGGGGCGCAGCTGGTCATCCTTGACGAGGACCTGGATGCGCATGCCGGCGACCGTGTTGGTGCCGCGGGTCAGATATTCGAGCCCCATCATGAAGCCGACCTCGGTCTGCTTCGCATAGGCTTCCAGCGGGCCGGTGCGGCCGGCGATGAGGCAGATCTTCACGTCCCGCGTCTGCGCGGCGGCGCTGCCGGCGAAGGACGTCACGGCCATTGCGAGCGAGGCGGCGGCCACCGCCAGCGTTTTCCTCAGCATGGGATCCTCCCTGATCCATATTCTAAAACTGACACTTGAGTCATGTTTCATGTGACGCTAGCTTCGTCCCACAAACGCGTCAAGCGGGAAGCGGTCTGAAGCCGGGTGGCGACGGGCCGATGACGGGAAAACGCCACGGACAGGCCATGAGCAACCTCCATCCGGCAGGGCCCCTGCCGGCGCCCAAGACCCAGCGCGGCGAGCGCACGCGCCAGAAGATCCTCGACGCCGCCGAACGCGAGATCGGCGCCCGCGGTTTTTCCGATGCCTCCATCGCCACGATCACGGCAGAGGCCGCCGTCGCGCAAGGCACGTTCTACCTCTACTTCCGCTCCAAGGAGGAGGTGCTGCGGGAACTGGTCCTGCGTATGGGCCGGCGCCTTCGCCATCACCTGACCCTCGCCACGGCCGGCGCGGGCGACCGGATGCAGGCCGAGCGGCTGGGCATCCGCGCCTTCCTGCAGTTCGTCCGCGACAACCCCAACCTCTACCGGGTCGTCGCCGAATCCCAGTTCGTCGATCCCGCCATCCACCGCGCCTACTACGAGGAATTCGCCGCCGGCTATCGGGTGGGGCTCGAGGAGGCCGAAGCCCGCGGCGAGATCGCACCGGGCCACGCCGAGGTGCGGGCCTGGGCCCTCATGGGCGTCACCGACATGGTCGGCCGGCGCTACGCCATCTATGACCAGGACCGACCACTCGATGCGGCGGCGGAAGCGGCCTACGATTTCGTCGCCCACGGCATCGGCCCGCGCGCCGCGAGGCGCGCCGAGGCCTGACACCGCCGCCAGCCCGCCGCGCGAGGTCACCGATGAAGACGATCCCCGATCTCTGCCGCCGCCGCGCCGAGCTCTCCCCCGGCGCCGTCGCCTTCGAGGAGGTGGCCTCCGGTCGATCGGTGACCTTCGCGGAGATGGACGAGTGCGTCGGGCGGGGTGCCGCGTTCCTTTCCGTGCGCGGCCTCGAGGCCGGCGACCGCGTCGCCGTGCTCTGCCACAACGGCACGACCTTCTTCGAACTCCTCTTCGCCTGCGCCAGGGCCGGGCTTGTCCTCGTGCCGCTCAACTGGCGCCTGACCCCCGCCGAGCTCCGCCCCATCCTCGCCGACTGCGGCGCGCGTCTCCTGCTGGCGGACGAGGCGACGGCGCCTTTGGCGGCGGAACTGCAAGGGCTGGTGCCGATCCTCTCCTTCGCCGGCTACGAGGAGGGGCGTTCAGCGGTGGACCCCGTTCCCGGCACACCGCCTCCCTGGGAGACGGACCGTATCTGGTACCTCCTCTACACCTCCGGGACGACGGGCCGGCCAAAGGCGGTGATCCAGACACCGGGCATGTGCCTCGCCAATGCCGTCAACATCCAGCAGGCCACCGGAATGGGCGCCGGCGACGACACCCTGAACTACCTGCCCCTGTTCCACACCGCCGGCATCAACCTGCACGCCCTGCCTCTCTTCATCGCCGGCGGCACCTCGCGCATCATCCCGAAGTTCGAGCCCGGCGCCGTCTTCGACCTCATCGGTCGCGGCAGGCTTTCGCTCTTCTTCGGCGTTCCCGCCGTCTATCAGGCGCTGAGCCTTCATCCCGCCTTCGCGACGGCGGATCTCTCGTCCGTCCGCCACTGGGGCTGCGGCGGCGCCCCGATCTCGGAACCCATGCTACGCGCCTTCGCCGCCCGCGGGGTCACCGTCTGCAACGGCATGGGGATGACCGAGACGGGCCCGACCCTCTTCCTGATGGACCCGGCTCATGCCGCGGTGAAGATCGGTTCGGTCGGCAAGCCGCAGATCCTCGCCGAGGTGCGCATCGTCGACTTCCGCGACGAGGACGTGGCGCCCGGCGAGGCGGGCGAACTGCTGTTCCGCGGCCCAGGCATCACCCCGGGCTACTTCAACCAGCCCGAGGCAACGGCGAGGGCCTTTGCACCCGGCGGCTGGCTGCGCTCGGGGGACGTCGGCCGGCAGGACGCGGACGGGTACTACTACGTCGTCGACCGCATCAAGGACATGTTCATCTCGGGCGGGGAGAACGTCTATCCGGCCGAGGTGGAGATCGTGCTCCACGCCCATCCCGCCGTGCTGGAGGCCGCCGTTCTCGGCGTCGCCGATCCCGTCTGGGGGGAGGTCGGCCATGCCGTGATCCTGCTGCGCCCGGGTGCGGCGGCGACGGTGGAGGAGATTCGGGCCCATGCGCGCGCGCGACTCGCCGGCTATAAGGTTCCCCGCCACATCACCCTCGTCGAGGATTTCCCGCGCACTGCGGCGGGCAAGATCCAGAAGCACGTCCTGCGGACGCTCGTCACCGGGGACCGGGGATGACCCGGCCGTCACCGCCCGGCGCGACGCTCACCGACATCGGCACAGGGCGCCCCCTCGTCTTCCTCCACGGCTGGTCGGTGGACCGCACCTTCTTCGCCGGGCAGGAGGGCCTCGCCCGCGAAGGCTTCCGCGTGCTGGCGCCCGACCAGCCCGGCCACGGCCACCGAGCGCTCGGAGCGACGCCGGCGAGCATGGCGGGCCTCGCCGATGCGCTGGGCGACCTGCTGGCGCAGACGGCTCTCGACGGCGCGATCCTCGTCGGCTGGTCTATGGGCGCCACCGTCGCCCTCGACCACCTCGCCCGCCGCGGCGCGCACGGCATCGCCGGCCTCGTGATCGTCGACATGAGCCCGAAAGTCGCCAACGCGCCGGACTGGCCGCACGGCCTCGCCGGCGGACAGGACCTCGGCGCCGCACTGCAGGCGGCGGACCGCATGGAGGGCAACTGGCCGCTCTACGCACCGAAGATCGCGCGCGCCATGTTCGCAGCCGGGGAGGAGATATCGCCCCGGGTCGCCGCTGCGACCGCAGCGATCGCTGCGGGCGACCCTGCCGTCATGGCCGCGCTGTGGCGCTCGCTGGTGAGGGCCGACCACCGGGACACCGTTGCGAAGCTGCCCGTCCCGCTTCTCGCCGTCGCCGGGGCCGAGAGCCTGCTCTACCGCCCGGCGGTCGCCGGCTGGCTCGCGCAGACCGCGCCGCACGGAAGCTCGGTGACGATCGCGGCCGCCGGCCATGCCCCGCACCTGGAGAACCCGGCGGCCTTCAATGCCGCCGTCGCCGGCTTCGCCCGCAGCCTGTGACGTCGCGCCTCAGTCGCAGACCGGCTGGGGCACGTCCTCCGCGTCCAGCATGCGCCGGCTCCGCTCGGTGAGCCGGGTCAGAAGGCGATCGAGCTGGTCGCGTTCGTGCGGGGTGAACCCCTCGCTGAGGTCGGCGGCGAAGCGCTGGGCCACCGGCACGAGGTCGCCGTAGATCAGCTGTCCCTCACGCGTCAGCGACAGGAAGGCCTCGCGCAGGTCCTGGCGGTTGATGCGGCGCTGGACCAGACGCCGCCGCGTCAGGCTGGCCACGGCGCGCGACACCTTCGTCTTGTGCATGTGGCTGTGGGCGCCGATCTCCTTCGCCGTCGCCGAGCCGAACTGCCCCAGGGTGGCGATGACGCGCCATTCCGGAATGCCGAGGCCATAGCGCTCGGCATAGATCCCGGAAAGGGCCTGGCTGACGACATTGGCGAGGACGTTCAGCCGGTAGGGCAGGAACGAGTCCAGCTCGAGCTTGGCATCGGAAATGGAGGACTTGTCCGCTAGACGGGCGTCCATGTGTGCTCCCTATGGAAGAGCGTCAATACAGTAAAAGGCCTTGGACAAGGAATCGCTTGCAGTCCATTGACGGAGCGTATCGCTTGGCGAACCGTTTCGCAACGCGACAAAGATAAGACAACCCGCTTGGGTGGCGGGATGTCGCAAGGCGCTGGTCAAGCGATCCGCAACAGGCTTTGATGCCGGACCGGGCAGGCAAGCCCGGACACAGAACCGATTTTCCGGGAAGAAGTGCCATGAAGCTCGCATCCCTCAAGCACGGCCGCGATGGCCGGCTCGTCGTCGTCTCGAGAGACCTGACCCGGGCAACCGATGCCTTCCCGGTTGTATCGACCCTGCAGGCGGCACTGGACGACTGGGAGCGGCTGCATCCCCGCCTCGTCGATCTCTCCGAGCAGCTCGAGCTCGGCTCCGTGCCCTCCTTCCGCTTCCACGAGCACGATTGCGCCAGCCCCTTGCCCCGCGCCTACCAGTGGGCCGACGGCTCGGCCTACGTGAACCACGTCGCGCTGGTGCGCCAGGCGCGCGGCGCCGAAATGATGCCGTCCTTCTGGACCGACCCGCTCATGTATCAGGGCGGCTCCGATACCTTCCTCGGTCCCCGCGATCCGATCACCCTGCCTGACGAGGCCCATGGCATCGATTTCGAGGGTGAGGTGGCGGTCGTCACCGGCGACGTGCCGATGGGCGTGACGCCGCACGAGGCGCGCGGCCTGATCCGCCTCGTCATGATCGCCAACGACGTCAGCCTCCGGAATCTCATCGCCCCCGAACTCGCCAAGGGATTCGGCTTCTTTCAGTCGAAGCCCTCCACCGCCTTCTCGCCGGTCGCCGTCACCCCCGACGAGCTTGGGGCGGCCTGGGTCGAAGGCAAGCTGAACCTGCCGTTGCTGGCCTATTTCAACGGCGAGCCCTTCGGCCGGCCCCAGGCGGGCGTCGACATGACCTTCGACTTCGGCACGCTCATCGCGCACGCGGCGAAGACGCGCGGCCTCTCCGCAGGAACCATCGTCGGTTCCGGCACCGTCTCCAACCGCGACGCCGACGGCGGCCCCGGCAAGCCCATCGCCGAGGGCGGCCTCGGCTATGTCTGCATCGCCGAGATGCGCACGGTGGAGACCATCCGCGACGGCGCACCGAAGACGCCCTTCATGCGCTTCGGCGATGCCGTGCGCATCGAGATGAAGGATGCGGGCGGCCATTCGATCTTCGGCGCCATCGACCAGATCGTCCGCAAGCACCACGACTGAGCGGCGCCGCGCGCGCCCTCCGCAGGAGCCTTTTCATGTCCATATCCTTCGCATCAACCGCAGATCTCGGCCCCAAGACCGTGTCCTTCGACGCGCTCGGCGAGGGCCTCTACGCCTACACGGCCGAGGGTGATCCCAATTCCGGCATCATCGTCGGCGACGATGGCTGCATGGTCGTCGACGCCCAGGCGACCCCGGCCATGGCCGCGGACGTCATCGCGCGCGTGCGCCAGGTCACCGACAAGCCGATCCGCTACGTTCTGCTCTCGCACTACCACGCGGTCCGCGTCCTCGGCGCCTCCGCCTACGAGGGCGCCACCGTCATTGCCTCAGACGCGACACGCGGGCTCATCGTCGAACGTGGCGAGCAGGACAAGGCGAGCGAGATCGGCCGCTTCCCCCGCCTCTTTCCCGGAGCCGAATCCATTCCGCCCGGCCTCACCTGGCCCGATGTCACCTTCGGGCAGGAGATGACCATCTGGCTCGGCAGCCGCGAGGTGAAGCTGATGCATCTCGGCCGCGGCCACACCGCCGGCGACACCGTCGCCTGGGTGCCGGATTCGGCCGTCGCCTTCACCGGCGACCTCGTAGAATACCACTCGGCCTGCTACTGCGGCGACGCCCACTTCAGGGACTGGCCGAAGACGCTCGACGCCATCGAGGCGCTGGCGCCGAGGGCCGTGGTGCCGGGCCGCGGCGCGGCGCTGACGACCCCCGCCATGGTGGCCGACGGCATCCGCCTGACGCGCGACTTCCTCTCGACGCTCTACGGCTCCGTCGCCGACAGCGTCGCGAAAGGCCTGACGCTGAAGCAGGCCTTCGACGCCTGCCGCACGGCCATGGACCCGAAATTCGCGTCCTTCGCCATCTACGAGCACTGCCTGCCCTTCAACGTCTCCCGCGCCTACGACGAGGCCAGTGGAATCGAGTGGCCGGTCATCTGGACCGACCAGCGCGACCGCGAGATGTGGGCGAGCCTGCAGGGATAAGGGCGTTCAGCGCCGTCGCTGGCGTCATGCCCGGCCTCGTCCGGGCATGACGGTAACGGACCTGGCCTGCTCCAGCCCTTGGTTGGAGGTCAGCGCGCGGCGCGCTCCCACATGTTCTTCGTCACCTGGACGAAGGCGGTGGAGCGCAGGCCCGGATCCTTCATCGCCGCCGCGACCTTCGTCATCAGCGCCGAGTCACCCGAGGCGACGGCGATGTCGAGCATGATCGCCCATTCGTCGTCCGCCGGCTCCTCGCCCTTGTTGCCCGCGGCGATCTCGCGCATGCGCTGCTCCAGCCCCGCCACCCGGGCGATATAGGCCTTCGCCCCTTCCGAGGTGATGCGTGCCGCCATGGCGTCGACAGCCTCCTTCGGGCCGCGGCCGACGACGGCCCGCCAGAGCGTCTCGAAGACGACGCCGATGCGCTCCTGGTCGAAGGTCACACGGTTGAGCTCGTCGATCCGACCGAGCCGGACGAAGACCTCGCGCGCCTCGGTGACCGCGCCCCGTGCCACCAGCATCTCGACCGCGGTGTCGACGATGGTGCCGCGCACCCTTCCCGTGGCCTCCGCCGCGTCTGCCACCGCCGCCAGCTTGTCGGCGGGTAGCGTGCGCATCGGGCCGATATCCTCGTCCACCGAGACGGTCTCGTCCTCGGGCAGCTTCAGCGCCGGTCCGAAAGCGCGGATCCAGTCGGCACGACCCTCGCGCATCAGGATGCGGAGGATGCGGCTCGCCGATTCCGCGTCGGCCGCCGAGTTGAAGGCGGGCCGGGCGGCCAGCGCCTTGCGGAAGCCGTCGAGATTGCCCCCGGCCACGGCGCCCCGCAGCACCATGTCCCAGCTGTCGCGCCGGGCGGTGTCCGGATCGTCGAAGGGCGCGGTCTGGTTGGCGCGCGCACCGCGCGCCCATTCGTCGATGGAGCGGGCGATGGCCATGTCGCCGCGAGCGCCGGCCTGCAGGGCCTGCGCCATGCGGCGGGAGAAGCGGTCCTTGATCTGGCCGGCCACGGTGTCGGCGACGGCCGGTTCGCGCGCGAGCGCGACCTCCAGCATCTCGAGCCGCAACTCGTCGCGGCTGTCGCTCTCCACGAGACGGTCGATGCGCGGCAGCGCGTCGGCGATCCGGCCGGCGCGCGCCTCGTCGAGGATGAGGATCGACGGCTCCGAGAGGGCCGAGGGCTGCGGCTGGTCGAGGCCGAGCTCGCGATAGGCGCCGGCGAAGTCACCCTTGCGGGCGAGGTGCTCGGCACGCACCGGTACGATGCGCTCCTTGATGCCGTCCACCGTGGCGATCTTCGCCCAGGCCTCGTAGCGCGCCATCCACCGCTCGCGGGCCGCCAGGTCCGGATCGCTCTGCAGGAAAGCCTCGAAGGCGGCGGTCGCCGCCCAGCCCTCGGGCTCGGCGGAAGCCGCCTTGAGGGCGAGTTCGGCCGTGCAGGCCGGCACGGGAGCGGCGAGGCAGGCAGCCTCGTCGACGCTCACCTCGATAGCGTGGGGCGCCTGCGCCCGGACGGGCATGGCGAGGATCAGTGCCGAAGCGGCGACGGCCGAAAAGAGGGCGTTTCGCAGGGAGAATGTCATGTCGAGCCTCGTGTCAGGGCCGATGAGCGGGGTACAGCAGGCAGGGCACCAAAGCAACGCGCCAGGCGGTCGCGCAGTCTCAAACGGGCTCCGCGGCGCGTGCGGAGCAGCAGCCCCCGTCCGACCGGCTCGCCGCCGGGCCTCCACTCGTGTATAAGCGCCGGTCCCTGCCCTTTTCGCGGCCATGCCGCCGGGCGAGGGATCACTTTTCCGCGCGGAGCGGTTTTCGCGCGAGTGGCCGAGAGGATGAAGTGTCATGGGCGAGCGTTGGAGCCCGTCGAGCTGGCGGTCGAAGCCGATCCTGCAGGTGCCGGTCTACAAGGACCAGGCGGCGCTGTCGGAGGTCGAGAAGCGCCTGTCGGGCTTTCCGCCGCTCGTTTTTGCGGGTGAGGCGCGCAACCTCAAGAAGGCCCTCGCGAAAGTCGCAAAGGGCGAGGCCTTCCTGCTGCAGGGCGGCGACTGCGCCGAGAGCTTCGGCGAGCACGGCGCCGACAACATCCGCGACTTCTTCCGCGCTTTCCTGCAGATGGCCGTGGTGATGACCTATGCCGGCGGCATGCCGGTGGTGAAGGTCGGCCGCGTCGCCGGGCAGTTCGCCAAGCCGCGCTCGGCCGACACCGAGACGATCGACGGCGTGACGTTGCCCTCCTACCGGGGCGACATCATCAACGACATCGCCTTCACGGCGGAATCGCGCGAGCCGGATCCGATGCGCCAGGCCATGGCCTACCGGCAGTCGGCGGCGACGCTGAACCTGCTGCGCGCCTTCGCCTATGGCGGCTATGCCAATCTCGACAACGCGATGAAGTGGATGCTCGGCTTCGTCAAGGACACGCCGGCCAACGACAAATACCGGCATCTGGCGGAGCGGATCGAGGAAGCTCTCGACTTCATGCGGGCCTGCGGCATCGACCCCGAAGCCCACCCGGAGATGCGCACCACCGAGCTCTACACGAGCCACGAGGCGCTGCTGCTCGGCTACGAGGAGGCGCTGACCCGCGTCGATTCCACCTCCGGCGACTGGTATGCCACCTCCGGCCACAAGCTCTGGATCGGCGACCGTACCCGCCAGCCAGACCATGCCCATGTCGAGTATTTCCGCGGCATCAAGAACCCGATCGCCTTCAAGTGCGGCCCGAGCCTCGACGCCGACGGCCTCCTGAAGCTCATCGACGTGCTGAACCCCGAGGACAAGGCCGGCCGCATCACGCTGATCTGCCGCTTCGGCGCCGACAAGGTCGAGAAGCACCTGCCCGCCCTGATCCGCGCCGTGGAGAAGGAGGGCCGCACCGTCGTCTGGTCCTGCGACCCGATGCACGGCAACACGATCAAGGCGGCCAGCGGCTACAAGACGCGTCCCTTCGACCTCGTCATGGGCGAGATCGAGCGCTTCTTCGCCATTCACGAGGCCGAGGGCACCTATGCCGGCGGCATCCACCTGGAGATGACCGGCAAGAACGTAACGGAGTGCACCGGCGGGCGGGCAGCCATCACCGACCTCGACCTGTCGGACCGCTACCATACCTACTGCGACCCGCGGCTCAACGCGGAGCAGGCGCTGGAGGTGTCCTTCAAGGTGGCGGAGATGCTGAAGCGCCAGCGGCTGAACCGCAGCCCCGCCGTGCGCGAGGCGGCCGAGTAGGCCGATCTGCGTCATTCCATGATCAAAGGCCCGCTCCGGTTCCCGGGGCGGGCCTTCTTCGTTGGAGACGGGTGTGCCTCAGTACTTGATGCCGACGCCGGCGCGGACCGCGTGCAGCGTGACCGGCACGCCGCCGAGCGAGGGGATGCGCAGGTACTGGTATTCGGCGCGGGCGAAGATGTTGTTGGTGATCAGCGCCTCGACGCCGGTGCCCAGGGCGAAGCCGAAGCCGATCACCCCGTTGGAGGCCCGCGTCGAATTGACCAGGTCGCCATAGGCCTGCGTCCAGTCGACGGCATCGCCAGCGTCGGTGTCGATCCGCTCATAGCCGGCCTGGTAGGAAACGGACGTATTGCCGCGGGCGATGGCGAGGCCGGCGGTCATGTAGGGCATGACGCGGCCATAGGCCCAGCCGGCGCGCAGACGCGCGGTGAAATAGTCGGTCAGCGAGGCCCTCACCGTCGTGCTCTGCGAGAAGGCGTCGGTGAAGCCGGTCTGCGCGTAGAGGACCGCGAAGGGCTGGGTCCAGGTCCGCGACCCGCCGCCACCGCGGGCGATGCGGTTGTAGTCGACCTCGAAGCCGATGACCGCGTCCTCGAACTGCGCCTGGTAGCCGGCGAAGACGCCGAACATGACCGGAGTGCCGCGAACGGGATCGACGTTGATGAAGGTCGGAGCGGCAACGCCCGCCGTCGGGTTGAGGTAGTAGAGGCCGTTGAGCAGCCGCTCGGCCTCGCGCCGCGCCATGGCCTGGGTGTCGGCCGTCATGCTGCCGATGCCGCCATGGACACCGCCATAGACGCCCGTCCAGTTCGGGCCGGAATCCTCGTGGACGGGCAGCGATCCGCGCAGCGCCATGTCGGCTGCACGGCCGGCGACCGTCATGGCCAGCGACGCCGTCAGCACCGCCACACCCGTGATGAATTTCGAACGCGCCGTCATGCCGGCCTCCTCGTGAGCCCCGGCGGCGTGAAGCCAGGCTCGATAGGAGCATTCATGAATCATCAAGGTTACTGCCCGGTTAAGCGCAACAGGTTGCATCCTGTTGCAGATCGAAACCCCTGCCCCGGCCGCGCCTCGCGCCGGCCGGCCCTGCCGCCGACGCATTGAGAACGCGCCGCCCGCGCGTTACATCTCCCTCATGACCCAGACGCCCTCCTCGCTGCTCATCGCCGTGGCCCAGCTCAACCCCGTCATGGGGGACGTCACGGGCAATCTCGCCAAGGCGCGGGCGGCGCGCGCCGACGCGGCGGCGGCGGGCGCCGACCTCCTCGTCTTCTCGGAACTCTTCATCTCCGGCTACCCGCCCGAGGACCTGGTGCTGAAGCCGGCCTTCCAGGCCGCCTGCCGCCAGGCGACCGAGGCCTTGGCGCGCGACACTGCCGACGGCGGTCCCGCCGTCCTCGTCACCACGCCCTGGGCCGAGGGCGGCAGGGTCTACAACGCCCTCGTTCATGCCGATGCCGGTCTCATCCAGGCGATCCGCTTCAAGGTCGACCTGCCGAACTACTCGGTCTTCGACGAGAAGCGCGTCTTCGCGCCGGGCCCCCTCCCCGGCCCGGTCAACGTCCGCGGCGTGCGCATCGGCGTGCCCATCTGCGAGGACATCTGGGGCGAGGAGGTGGTCGAGACGCTCTCGGAGACCGGCGCCGAGATGCTGATCGTGCCCAACGGCTCGCCCTATCGCGAGAGCGTCTACGACGAGCGCATGAGCACCATCGTCGCGCGCATCGGCGAGAGCGGCCTGCCCCTGCTCTACGTCAACCAGGTCGGCGGCCAGGACGAACTGGTCTTCGACGGCGCCTCGCTCGCCGTCAACGCCGACCGGTCGCTCGCCATGCAGCTTCCCGCCTTCGCCGAGACCGTCGCGCTCGTCCGCGCCACGCGCGAGGGGGGCACCTGGCGCTTTTCCGGCCCGATCCACGGGCACGACACCGGCGACGAGGCCAATTACGCCGCCTGCGTCCTTGGCCTGCGCGACTATGTCGAGAAGAACCGCTTCCCCGGCGTGGTGCTCGGCCTCTCCGGCGGTATCGACTCGGCCATCTGCGCCGCCATGGCCGTCGATGCCCTGGGGCCCGACCGCGTCCATTGCGTCATGCTGCCCTACCGCTACACGGCGGCGGATTCGCTGAAGGACGCCTTCGACTGCGCCAAAGCCCTCGGCGTGCGCTACGACGTGGTGTCGATCGCCGCGGCGGTCGAGGGGCTGGAGGCGACGCTCGCCCCGCTGTTCCAGGGCACGAGCCGCGACATCACGGAAGAGAACCTGCAGAGCCGCGCCCGCGGCACCATCCTCATGTCCATCTCCAACAAGTTCGGCGCCATGGTGGTGACCACCGGCAACAAGAGCGAGATGTCGGTGGGCTATGCCACCATCTACGGCGACATGAACGGCGGCTACAATCCGGTGAAGGACCTCTACAAGTCCGAGGTCTTCCGCCTCTCCGCCCTGCGCAACCGCTGGAAGCCGGCAGGCGCGCTCGGCCCCGACGGCGAGGTGATCCCGGTCAACATCATCGTCAAGCCGCCCACCGCCGAGTTGCGCGAGAACCAGAAGGATCAGGACTCGCTGCCGCCCTACGACGTCCTTGATGCCATCCTGGAGCGGCTGGTGGAGCGCGAGGCCTCCGTCGCCTCGATCGTCGCGGAGGGCTTCGAGGCCGAGACCGTCAAAAAGGTCGAGCGGCTCCTGAACATCGCCGAATACAAGCGCCGCCAGGCTGCCCCCGGCGTGAAGGTGACGGCGCGCAATTTCGGCCGCGACCGGCGCTATCCGATCGTCAACCGCTTCCGCGATTCCGGCGAGCCCGTGCCGGCCCCGGACATGGCCGTGCTGAACCCCACTGCCATGCCGAAGCTGGACGTGGTGGACTTCTGAAGCCCGCTACTGCCCCAGCGTGAAGGAATAGGTCAAGCTCGAGCCGACCGTCACCTGGTTGGCGCTGCCGCGCTGGGTGACCAGCGGGGCGGCAGCGGCACTGCCCGCGAGCCGGTCGTAGGCGGCGAAGCCGGTGACGGTCCAGCCTGCGTCGAAGCGGTAGGACACCTGCGCCACCGCGCCGTACTTCATCAGCCCGCCGCGCGCCTGGTAGGGGCCAAGGCCGGAGGCGAGGCTTTCGGCGGCCGACACCGAGAAGTAACGCGAGGCATAGCCGTCGCTGCCGAAGAAGGTGCGCGGCCCCGCCGAGACGGTCCAGCGCGGCGCCGGCCGCCAGATGACGTCGGCCCCCGCATTGCCGACGAGGGCGGCGTGGCCGCCGATGCCGTGCCGCACCGCCGCCCGGAGCCGCAGCCACTCGACGGGGAAAAGTTCGGCGAAGGCGCCGGCCTCCACCGTGAAGCCGACCTCGGCGAGCCCGGCGAGTCTTGCGTCGTCGCTCGCGCGCCGCGCCCCCACCAGGCTGGCGTTCGGCCCGAGGCGCAGCCATCCGAGATCGACGATGGCGGGCGCGATGCCGTCGTCGAAGGAGGAGAAGCGCTCCGGCGCACCGGGGGCCCTCAGCGACAGGCGTGGCATGATCATCGGCCCGAGCCGGCTCGACCCCATCCACAGGGGGACCGCGGTGACGGTGCCGCCGAGCGTGACCGTCCAGCCGCGCGCGGCTTCGGGCAGGCTCTGGGATGCGGCAGGAAGAGTGGCCAGGCCGAGGGACAGCGAAGCGGTGAGAATGCGGGACAGCATGGACCTGGGGTACGCTTGAAGAGGGTGAACCGAAGGTAGGTGAGTGAGGTTAACGGGAAGCCCTGTACGGCCACCCCCGTTCATTGGATCCTGCGCCCGCACGCCGCGGAGGCTGGACCTCGCTGCGTCGGCGGGCTACTGCGACCTCTCGCAAGACCCCATCGAGGCCTTTCGCCATGACCGATCCCGAAGCCCTCAAGCGTGACGCCGCCGCCCGGGCCCTGACCTATGTCAAGGACGGCATGCGCCTCGGCCTCGGCACCGGCTCCACGGCGAAGCATTTCGTCGACCTCCTGGCCGAGCGCGTGCGGGAGGGACTGAAGGTCGTCGGCGTGCCGACCTCCGAGGTCACCCGCGCCCAGGCCGAGCGGCTCGGCGTGCCGCTGACGACCCTGGACGAGACGCCAGAACTCGACATCACCATCGACGGCGCCGACGAGATCGACCCGGCCCTGAACCTGATCAAGGGCGGCGGCGGGGCGCTGCTGCGCGAGAAGATCGTCGCGGCGGCCTCCGGGCGGATGATCGTCATCGCCGACGCCTCCAAGCGCGTCGAGGCGCTGGGACGCTTTCCCCTGCCCATCGAAGTCAACGCCTTCGGCCTCGGCGCCACCGAGCGCGCCATTGCCCGGGTGCTCGAGGCCTCGGGCTGCCCCGCCCCGCTCACGCTGCGGCGGAAGGCCGACGGCCATGTTTTCGTCACGGACGGCGGTCACATGATCCTCGATGCGGCCTGCGCGCGGATCCCCGATCCCCCGCTGCTCGGCTCCCGCCTTCACTCCGTGCCCGGTGTGGTCGAGCACGGCCTGTTCATTGGTCTGGCGTCTCTCGCGATCATCGCTTCCCCTGGCGGCGCAGAGGTCGTAGGACGTGTCTGACAAGCGAGCCGCCTCCCTCAGGCGCGGCCCCAAGACTTCCCGAGGAGTGATCCCGATGTTCGCCCGTTCGTTTGCAGCAGCCCTCGCGGCCAGCGCCCTGATCGCCACCGCCGCCACGGCGCAGACCCAGCGGCCGCCGGCACCCCTCGCCCAGGCAGCCCCGCAGGCGCCCGCCGCGGCCCCCATGCCGCCGGCCGATCACGTCGCCCTCGCCCGCCAGGTCGTCGAGCTGTCGGGTGCCTCGTCCTCCTTCGAGAACGTCATTCCCGCCTTCGTCGAGCAGGCGAAGTCGCTCTTCCTGCCGACCAATCCCGATCTCGGCCGCCAGTTCAACGAGGTCGGCGACCAGCTGAAGGCGGAGTTCCAGCCGCGCGTCAACGAGCTGATCCAGGGCATCGCCATCGCCTACGCCCAGCGCTTCACGGTGGACGAGCTCCGCCGCATCCAGGCCTTCTACCAGTCGGCCGATGGCCAGAAGCTGGTGCGCACCATCCCCTCCATCATGGAGGAGACCTTCGGCCGCTCGCAGCAGTGGAGCCAGATCGTCACCCGCGACATCGTCGCCCGCTTCCGCGAGGAGTTCGCCAAGCGCGGCATCCGTCTCTGAGCGGTCGGGCCTACTTCAGGCCCCTCGTCATGCGAAACGCGTCGGCTCCGGCCGGCGCGTTTTTCGTTGGGGCCGGTGTTCAGTCCTCGTCGGCCTTCATGCGCCAGCCGAGGCGGGACCAGAGCATCGGCCCGAGCAGAGCAAGGACGGCCACCGCGATGAGCCCGGCCGAGATCGGGCTCTGCAGCAGCACCATCGGGTCGCCACCCGCGATCTGCAGCGCGCGCCGGAGCTGCGTCTCCGCCATGGGCCCGAGGATCATCCCCACCACCACGGGCGCGATGGGATAGTCGAACCGCCGCATGCCGAAGGCGAGGAGGCCCAGGACCAGCACCAGCGTCAGTTCGACGGGCGAGCCCTTGGCGGCCAGAACGCCCACCGCGGCGAAGACCAGGATGCCGCCATAGAGCCAGGGCCTGGGGATCGAGAGGAGCCTGACCCACAGGCCGACGAGGGGCAGGTTGAGCACGATCAGCATGGCGTTGGCGATGAACAGCGAGGCGATCAGCCCCCACACCACGTCGGCCGAAGTGACGAAGAGCAGCGGCCCCGGCTGGAGATTATACTGCTGGAACCCCGCCAGCATGATCGCCGCGGTCGCCGACGTGGGGATGCCGAGGGTGAGCAAGGGCACGAGCGTGCCCGCCGCCGAGGCGTTGTTGGCCGCTTCCGGTCCGGCCACGCCCTCGATCGCGCCGTGGCCGAACTCCTCCGGGTGCTTCGACAGCCGCTTCTCCGTCGCATAGGACAGGAAGGTCGGCACCTCCGCCCCGCCGGCCGGCAGGGCGCCGATGGGAAAGCCGAAGGCGGTGCCGCGCAGCCAGGGCATCCACGAGCGCTTCCAGTCTTCCTTCGTCATCCACAGCGATCCGCGGATCGCCTCGACATGGCCCTGCGCCGCCGCCCCCTTCTGCGATGCGACCGCCATGGCCTCGCCGACGGCGAACATGGCGACCGCCACGGTAGTGACCTCGAGCCCGTCCAGGAGGTCGGGAATGCCGAAGGCGAGCCGTGCCTGGCCCGTCAGCTTATCGATGCCGACGAGGCCGAGCGCGAGGCCGATGGCAAGCGACGTCAGGCCCCTGAGGCGCGACGAGCCGAAGGTCGCCGAGACCGTGACGAAGGCCACCAGCATCAGCGCGAAATAGTCCTCCGGACCGAAGGCGATGGCGATCTCGGCGAGATAGGGCGCGAAGACGGTGAGGAGGGCGGTCGCGATCGTCCCCGCCACGAAGGAGCCGATGGCGGCAGTGGCAAGCGCCGGGCCGCCGCGGCCGGCCTTCGCCATCTTGTTGCCCTCCAGCGCCGTGACGATCGAGGCGCTTTCCCCGGGCGTGTTGAGCAGGATGGAGGTGGTCGACCCGCCATACATGCCGCCGTAGTAGATGCCGGCGAACATGATGAGCGAGCCCGCCGGGTCCATCTTGAAGGTGATCGGCAGTAGCAGCGCCACCGTCATGGCCGGGCCGATGCCCGGCAGCACGCCCACGGCCGTGCCGAGGATGACCCCGATCAGCGCGAAGAGGAGGTTCATCGGCTGAACGGCGATGGCGAGGCCGTTGCCGAGGAGGCCCAGGGTTTCCATGCCGGTCAGATCCAGCTTTCGGTGAGGCCCGAGGGCAGGGTGAGGCCGAGGAGGCGCACGAAGAAGAGGTAGACGACGAGGCCCATGGCCGCGCCGATGGCGAGGTCGACGGCCGGGCGGCGCGAGCCGAAGGCCCGGGCGGTCGCTGCGAAGAGGACGGCGCAGGCGGGGACGAACCCGGCGGTGCGGATCAGCAGGATCATCACCGCCAGTCCCCCGGCGATCCAGGCGACCGCCGTCCAGTCCGCCTCCTCGCGCGGCGGCGCCGCGCCGCGAAGCCCGGCAAGGATCGTCAGCACGCCGAAGAGCAGCAGGAGGCCTCCGACGAGGAAAGGCATCATCTGCGGCCCGAGGGTCTGGTTGCCGAAGCTGGCGCGCAGGGCCCAGGACTGCCAGACGACCACCGCTGCCACGGCGATCAGGCCGAGGCCGACGGCGACGACCGGCCGGTCGGCGGCGGCAGCAGGGGACCGGTCCTCCGGGATCATGCAGCGACGAGGCCGAGCTGGCGCAGCACGCCGGCGACCCGCGCGATCTCCTCCTTCAGGAAGCCCTCGAAGGCCTCTCCGGCGAGATAGGTGTCCTGCCAGCCCTTGGCGGCGAGCTGGTCGGCCCAGGCCTTGGACTTCGCCATCTTCTCCACCACCTCCGCGAGGCCCGCCCGCTGCGCGGCGCTGATGCCGGGCCCGGCGAAGACCCCGCGCCAGTTCTGCAGCTCGAGCGCGAAACCCTGTTCGGCAAGTGTCGGCCCGGCGAGGCCCGCGGTGCCCTTCGGCGCGGTCAGGCCGATCCAGCGCATGCGGCGGCCCTTGACGTGCTGCTCGAACTCGCTGCCGCCGCCGACCCCTACGGTCACGCGCCCCGAGAGGATGGCGGCCAGCGCCTCCCCCCCGCCGGAATGGGCGATGTAGTTCACCTTCGAGCCGTCCGCGCCGGCGAGACCGGCGAACATCGCCGCGGTGATGTGGTCGACGCCGCCCGCCGACCCGCCGCCCCAGCTGACCTTGCCCACGTCCGCCTTGAGGGCGGCGGCGAGGTCCTGCACCGACTTGATCGGCGAGTTCTGCGCCACCACCAGCGCCTGCCACTCGCCGGTGAGCCGGGCGATGGGCGTGACGGCGTCCAGCGTCACCGGCGCCTTGTTCATCAGGATGGCGCCTACCATCACGAAGCCCGAGACCATCAGCGCCGTCGGATCGGCGCGAGCGCCGTTGACGAACTGGGCGATGCCGATGGTCCCGCCGGCGCCGGCCACATTGGTCACCTGGGCGGAGCGGACGATGCGCTCCGAGGTCAGGACGCCCTGCATGACACGGGCAGTCTGGTCCCAGCCGCCGCCGGGGGCTGCCGGCGCCATGATCTTCACCTCGCCGGGTGCCTGCGCGCGGGCCGATCCGGTGGCGGCAACAGTGAGGATGGCGGTCCCGAGGGCGACGGCCTCGCGCCGGGTCAGTGATGTCATGGTCGTCCTCCCGAGACGTTGTCCGGACTTTCGCATTGCCGCCGGCCCGCCGCCATAGCGAGGACTGCGGATGCCCGCACCGCCCGGCACGGGCGCAGCTCGCGCATTTGTGTGCCGTCGGGCCTGTGATAAGCGCTAGCCGAAACCCATCTCGACGCATCCGCGCGCCGTGCCGCTTCCAGCCGAGGACTTGCCATGACCTTCGACGTCGACCTCTTCGTGATCGGTGGCGGTTCGGGCGGCGTGCGTGCCGCGCGCATTGCCGCGACCCATGGGGCCAAGGTGATGCTGGCCGAGGAATACCGGATGGGCGGCACCTGCGTCATCCGCGGCTGCGTGCCGAAGAAGCTGATGGTCTACGCCTCGCAGTATCACGAGCATTTCGAGGACGCCGCCGGCTTCGGCTGGACGGTGGGCCCGGCCACCTTTGACTGGCCGACCTTCATCGCCGCCAAGGACAAGGAAATCGGTCGGCTCGAGGGCATCTACGGTGCCAACCTCGTCAAGGCGGGCGTCGAGATCGTCGCCCAGCGTGCCACCGTCGCCGGACCCAACGCTGTCCGCCTCGCTGACGGCCGAACCGTCACCGCCCGCACCATCCTGGTGGCGACCGGCGGGCGTCCCTCCACGGACGACACCCTGCCCGGCCGCGAGCTCGCCATCTCCTCCAACGAGGTCTTCCACCTGCCCGAGCAGCCGAAGCGGATCGTCATCGCCGGCGGCGGCTACATCGCCGTGGAGTTCGCCGGCGTCTTCGCCGGGCTCGGCTCGGAGGTCACCCTCGTCTATCGCGGCGGCAAGATCCTGCGCGGCTTCGACGAGGACGTGCGCGACCACCTGACGGCCGAGTACCAGAAGAAGGGCATCCGCCTCGTCATGGGCGAGGTCTTCACCGGCCTGACGAAGACCGCCGGCGGCATCGAGGTCTCGTTCAAGAACGGCCATGCGCCGATCGAGGCCGACCAGGTGCTGATGGCGATCGGCCGCAAGGCCAACACCGCGGGCCTCGGGCTCGCGGAGGCCGGCGTCGCGCTCGGCGCCGACGGCGAGGTCATCGTCGATGCGGAGAGCCGCACCTCCGTGCCCTCGATCTATGCGGTGGGCGACGTCACCGACCAGGTGAACCTGACGCCGGTGGCGATCCGCGAGGGCCACGCCTTCGCCGACACGGTGTTCGGCGGCAAGCGCTGGACGGCCGACCACGCCATCATCCCGACTGCCGTCTTCTCCGAGCCGGAGATCGGCACGGTCGGCCTGTCGGAGGAGCAGGCGCGGCTGTCGGGCTGCGCCCTCGACATCTACAAGGCGACCTTCCGGCCGATGAAGCACACGCTCTCCGGCCGCGACACGCGCATGCTGATGAAGCTCGTGGTCGACGGCGAGACCGACAAGGTCCTCGGCGTCCACATCTGCGGACCGGACGCGGGCGAGATGATCCAGCTCGCCGGAATCGCGGTGAAGATGGGCGCCACCAAGGCCGATTTCGACGCGACCATGGCCGTCCACCCGACGGCGGCCGAGGAGCTCGTCACCATGCGCACGCCGAGCGCGCGCTATCCGAAGGGTGCCGCGGCGGCCTAGCCGCAATCGCCGATGAGGCGCTGGGCGACCCAGCCGATCTTGCCGGAACGGAATTCCGGCTGTCCCGGCGTGAAGAGCTCGCCGTTCGGCCAGTAGATGACCTGCGTCCACGGGCCGGAGCGGATCACCTCGCCCTGGTTGCGGGCGCGCAGGTGGACGCTATGTCCGGTCTTCATGCGGGCGATCATCCGCGCGTCGGCCGAGGGGCCGGCCCGCAGCGCCGCGAAGCCGTCCGAGGTCGGCAGCACCTCGCAGACCGCATTGATGGCAAGGGCCGGGCTGGCGGCCGCCATCAGCGCGCAGACGGCGGCGGCGAAGGCGGTGCGGCGGGCATGCGATGCAAAGCGCGTCATGGTCGTTCTCCGGCAGGCGATGAGCGCTTCTAGACCTGCCGGTCTTCAGCTGCGTTTCGGCAGCGGCGCGCCTCCGTTTCAAATGTACCGGGATCGCTTCAGCGCGGCGTGATGGTCAGCGTGCCGATGGCGCCCTTCTCGATGTCGCTGCGCCGCGTGCGCATGGGCAGAAACTCCACCGCGGCCCAGCGCTCCGCGAGGTTGCGGTAGAGCCGCGAGGTCGGCAGGCCCGACTGTCCCGTGGAATGCATGAACAGCGAGCGCTCCGGATCGGCCATGTCGTAGATCGCCCGGAGCGAGGCGGAGTGGCGCGAGACGAAGGGTTCGGCCTCGTTGCGGATCGTGTGGCGGTTGACGTTCACCGTGTAGGTGTCGCCGGGGACCGGCACCCGCACGTCGAACAGCGCGGCGAGCGCCGGCACCCGCGAGAACGGTCGATGCTCGGAGCGCGCGTCGTGCGCGGTGCCCCAGCGCCAGGCGCGCCAGTCCGCACCATGGCGCCGCTCGAGATCGGCAAGCGCGAGGTCGAGCGCCCGCGACACCAGCGCCGGGCAGGTCGAGGGCTCGCCTGCCGCCTCCGTGCCGCGGCACCAGGCCCCCTGTCCGTTCTTGTCCGCCAGCACGGCCATCATGAACTGCTGCCGCTGGTCCCACAGGACGGGGAAGAGGTTCGGCCCGAGTTCGTCGGCATAGACGAGGCGGGTCAGCTCGCGCAGCCAGGCGGTGACGACCAGCGGCTCGGCCCGCTCCACCGCCATGGTGCCGTCGAAGCCGGCGAGCGCCGCCACGACCTTGCGCACCCGCTGCGGCGTCTGCCGCCGGCGCTCTTCCTCGCCGCGCGGATGGGCGGCGAGGAGCAGCGGCAGGATCTCGCGCACCGCCGCCGAGCGGTGGTCCGCCTGCATCTGCCGGAAGCTCGCCGGCGAATGCCGCTCGCGCGCGCCGAGCAGTTCCGCGATGCGGTCGGCACGGTGCGGCGTCGCCCATTCCGACGTGATGTGGTGGGGATAGCCGTCCGGCGTGATCTTCTCGTTGGCGGTGATGCGGAAACCGCGGGCGGGGTTGAACTCCTGCGGGAGTTCCTCGAAGGGAATGAACCCCGCCCAATCGTAACGTGCGTCCCATCCCGGCGCCGGGAACAGGCCCTTCAGGTCGTTCTCCGCCTTGCGCACCGGCACGCGCCCGGCGGCGACGAAGCCGATGTTTCCGTCGACGTCGGCATAGACCATGTTCTGCTGGGGCGCGTCGTACTGGCGCGCCGCGGCGAGGAATTCCGGCCAGTCGCGGGCCTTGTTGAGCCGGGCGAAGGCCTGGACGGTGAGGTTGTCAGGGCTGAGCGCCGTCCATTGCAGGGCGAGGGCATGGCCCTGTGGCGCACCGACGGTGGCCCCGCGGGACGCTCCGTCCGAGATCACCGGACCGTGGCGCGAGATGCGGACGGTCAGCACCTCGTCCGGCGCGCCCCGCACGGCGATGACCTCGCGCGCGGTGTCGAAGCGGGCCCAGCCCTCCGGCGTCTGGTAGCGCAGCGGATCGGCCGGATCGACGCGCTCGATGAAGAGGTCCTGCACGTCCGGACCGGTATTGGTGAAGCCCCAGGCGATCCGGTCGTTGCGGCCGAGGACGACGCTCGGCACGGCCGGCATGGTGGCGCCGATGACGGTGCCGGCCGGGGACGTCAGCCGCGCGAAATACCACAGAGCCGGTGCCGACAGGCCGAGATGCGGATCGTTGGCGAGCAGCGGCTTCCCCGTCTCGGAGCGCGCGCCCGACACCACCCAGTTGTTGGACCCCACGCCCTCGATGCCGAGCTCGAAGGGCCGGATCAGCGCGGCGGCGCGGCGGGTCTCGCCGCCGAGCGAGCGGTAGAGCGCGCCGTAGTCCGGCAGGTCCGGATGGGCCTCGCCGGGATAGGGCGGCAGGAACTCGCCGATCTGCCGCATGGAGAGGCCACGCTGGGCGAGCTGCAGGCGGGTGAGTTCGGCATTGAGGTTGCCGCCGAGATCGAGCGCCATGATCAGCGACCAGCCGATGGAATCGACCGGCGACCAGGGCTCGGGGGCGGGCGCGCGCAGCATCTGGAACTCCGGCGGCAGCGGCCCGCTACGCGTCGTCAGATAGGCGTTGACGCCGCGCGCATAGGCGGCGAGCGAGACCCGTGTCTCGGCATCGAGATTGGCGAAAATCGCCTCGGCCGAGCGCCGGATGCCGATGGTGCGCAGAAAACGGTCGGTCTCCAGCCCCGGCGGCCCGACGATCTCGGCGAGCCGGCCGTTGGCGATCCGCCGGTTCATCTCCATCTGCCACAGCCGGTCCTGCGCATGGACGAAGCCGAGCGCGGCGGTCGCGTCCTGCTCGCTGGCGGCGAAGATGTGCGGCACGCCCTCGGAGTCGCGGACGATCTCAACCGGCTTCTCGAAGCCGGGCAGCGTGATGGCGCCGGAGACCTGCGGCTCGACTGCCCGGGTGTACCAGAGGCCCACTCCGAGCACGGCGGCCACGACGAGCATGACGGCGGCGGTGAACCATTTGACGATGCGGCGGACGATGCGCATGGGACGGACCCGATTGACGGCGGCGGAGTTGATCACCGGCGCCGCGGCGGGGCAAGCTGCCGGACCGGCGGAGCGGGCATCCCCCGCGCGACGACAGGGCGAGGAGACCATCATGGCCGACAAGGACGACGAGGCAGCCGTCGCGCGGACGGCGCGGCGAATTTTCGAGCTGCAGAATCCGGGAAAGCCCTGGCCGGGCGACGCGGAAGCCTCAAAGGCCGGCTCGGACCGCTCGGTCGCCGAGAAGCCGGCGGGGACGAAGAAAGCCTGAGGGCCCGGGCCCTCAGCGCCCCCGCCGCATGGTCAGCGTCACCCAGCCCTCGATCGTCTCGCGCATGACCAGTCTGAGGCCGCGGTCGCGATAGGCGGAGACGACGAGATTGGCGTGGGGCGGGATGATGCCCGACAGCACGACCGTGCCGCCGGGGGCGACGAGGCGGACGAGGTCCGTCGCCAGCCCGACCAGCGGCCGCGGCAGGATGTTGGCAAGGATGAGATCGTAGGGCGCGCCGCGACGAAACCGGGCGTCCTTGAGGCCTGCCGCGTGGATCACCTGCACATAGCCACGCGCCTTGTTGAGCACGGCGTTCTCGTGCGCCGCGACCACCGACACGCGGTCGATGTCGGAGGCGAGGACCGGCACGCGGTGGCGCAGACCGGCGGCGATGGCCAGCACGCCCGTGCCGGTGCCGACATCCAGCGGCCGGAAGGCGCGGCCGGCCTTGGCGAGCCGGTCGATGGCGCGCAGACAGCCGAGGGTGGTGCCGTGATGGCCGGTGCCGAAGGCCAGCGCAGCCTCGATCTCGATGGGGATGGCGTTGGGCGCGACCTTGTCGCGGTCATGCGAGCCGAAAACGGTGAAGCGACCGGCCTGGACGGGCTTCAGCCCGTCGAGAGAGGTGCGGACCCAGTCGCGGGACTCGATGGCGTGGAAGGTGACGCAGGCCGCCACCGCATCGCCGGCGGTGGCGCGCACGAGAGAGCGCACGTGCTCCTCGTCGGGGGCGTCGCGAAAGAACACCTCAACGAGCCAGATCTGGCCGTCGGGCGCCTCGAAGGCGGCAACAGCTGTCTCGGCCGGATCGAACATCTCGCCGATGAGGTCACCCACCTTCCGAGCCGCACGCTCAGAGGTTTCGAGGCGCATGAGATGGGTCGGTGACACGGGGTGCAGTCCTTCGAGCATGGGGCGTGATACCTGCCCGCCGGGCCAATGTCATCAACCTCACAGAATGCAACAATTGATACGACACATCTTCCGTTACGTAATCTTTGAGCTAAACTTCCTGCACAAATTGTATGCAACTCAAAAAGCGCAGTGGTATCAATATGTTGCCGGCGGTATGACGTAGCGTCAATTTACGCATTGCTAACTTCGATAGCCGACCTTCCGTGCCAGGAGACCTATCGATGACCGCTCTCGCAACGGCTGCCGGCACGGCGCCTTCCCTCGACACGATCCTCGCCGCCACGCGTGACGTGAAGGGCACGACCAGTGCCAGGATCGACGAGATCCACAAGATCACCGGCGGGCTGCGGATGCTCGCCCTCAATGCCCTGATCGAGTCGGCGCGGGCCGGCGAGAACGGCCGCGGCTTCTCGGTTGTGGCTGCCGAGGTGCGCGAGATCTCCACGCGGGTCGGCGCCATCGCCCAGCAGTTTTCCGCGGAGCTTTCCCGGCAGATGGACGGCCTCGAGAGTATGACGCTGGCCATGAGCAGCCAGGCCGCGGGGCAGCGCCTCGTCGACCTCGCCCTCAACGCCATCGAGCTCATGGACCGCAATCTCTACGAGCGCACCTGCGACGTGCGCTGGTGGGCGACCGACTCGGCCGTGGTGGAGGCTCTGACGGAGCCTTCCGCCGAGCGGGCGTCCTATGCCTCGCGCCGCCTCGGGGTGATCCTCGGCGCCTACACCGTCTATCTCGACATCTGGCTGTGCGACCGCGAGGGCCGGGTCGTGGCGAACGGCAGGCCGGAGCGGTTCGCCGTCGCAGGCCAATCGGCCCGCAACGAGCCCTGGTTCGCCAAATCCATGGGGCTCGCCACGGGTGACGACTATGCCGTGGCGGACGTGACGCGGTCTCCCCTGTTGCATGACGCCGAGGTTGCCACCTATGCCACGGCGGTCCGCGCCGGCGGCGCCACCCACGGCATGCCGCTGGGCGTCCTCGCCATCCATTTCGACTGGGAGCCCCAGGCCCGCGCCATCGTCCAGGGCGTCCGCCTCTCGGAGGAAGAGGCGGGCCGCAGCCGCGTCATGCTCGTCGATGCCCGCAAGCGCGTGATAGCGAGTTCAGACGGGCGCGGCGTGCTCAGCGAGACCATCCGCTTCGACACGGGGGGCCAGAAGGCCGGTTTCAGCGTCGATGGCGGCGGCACCACCACCGCCTTCCACCTGACGCCGGGCTACGAGACCTATGCCGGCCTCGGCTGGTACGGCGTCATCGAGCAGAAGGCGCGCTAGGTCTCACGCCGCCTGGACGAAACTGTCCACTACCTTCTTCTCGCCGGCCTTGTCGAACTGCACCGTGAGCTTGTTGCCCTCGGCCGACACCACGTCGCCATAGCCGAACTTCAGGTGGAACACCCGGTCGCCGGGCTGGTAGCGCGAGGGCTCGCCCGTCGACTTCGCGACGAGTTCGCCATCGATGGTGCGCCCGCTCCCCGAGCGGTCGGTGAGCCGGCCCTGGAAGCCGCCGCGCCCCTCCGCGTAGGTCGAACCGAAGGCCTGGCTGCCGGTGCGACCCGTGAAGCGCGCCTGCGCATCGTTGAGCGACTTCTGCGCCTGCGCCCGCTGCCAGCCGGGGGTTGAATAGGTGGAGGAGAAGCTCTCGACCTTGTCGAAGCGGCTCTGGCCGAAGCCGCCGCGGCCCATGCCGCCGTAGCCGGAGGTCCCCAGCCCCTCGGAGATTTCCACGTGGTCCGGCGGCAGGTCGTTGACGAACCGGCTCGGCACCGTCGACTGCCACAGGCCGTGAATGCGCCTGTTGCCGGCGAAATAGATCTTCGCGCGCCGCCGCGCCCGGGTGATGCCGACATAGGCGAGGCGCCGCTCCTCCTCGAGGCCGGCGCGGCCGTTCTCGTCGAGGGAGCGCTGGTGGGGAAACAGTCCCTCCTCCCAGCCGGGCAGGAACACCGTCTCGAATTCCAGCCCCTTGGCCGAATGCAGGGTCATGATCGAGACGGCATCCTCCGTCTCGCCCTCGCCCCGCGCCTCGGTGACGAGCGCGATGTGCTCGAGGAAGCCGGCGAGGTTCTCGAACTCCTCCATCGAGCGCACCAGCTCCTTGAGGTTCTCGAGGCGCCCGGCGCCCTCCGCCGTCTTGTCCTTCTGCCACATCTCCGTATAGCCGCTCTCGTCCAGCACGAGCTGGGCGAGTTCTGCATGCGGCATGGCCTCGATCTGGCCGGCCCAGCGGTCGAAATTGTCGATGAGGTCCTTCAGCGCCCGCCGCGCCTTCGGCTTCATCTCCTCCGTCTCGGTGAGCACGCGGGCCGCCTGCATCAGCGGCACACCTTGCGCGCGCGCGTGATCGTGGAGCTGCTGCAGCGTCGCATCGCCGAGGCCGCGCTTCGGCGTGTTGACGATGCGCTCGAAGGCGAGGTCGTCCGAGGCCTGCGCGACGCAGCGCAGGTAGGCGAGCGCATCGCGGATCTCGAGCCGCTCGTAGAAGCGAGGCCCGCCGATCACCCGGTAGGGCAGGCCGATGGTGATGAAGCGGTCCTCGAACTCGCGCATCTGGAACGAGGCGCGCACGAGGATAGCCGCCTCGTTCAGGAGGTGGCCCTGGCGCTGCAGCTGCTCCAGCTCCTCGCCGATGGAGCGCGCCTCCTCCTCCGAGTCCCAGACCGAGGTCAGCGTCGGCTTCGCCCCGTCCTCGCCGTCGGTGAACAGCGTCTTGCCGAGGCGCCCCTCGTTATGGGCGATGAGATGGGCGGCGGCGGCGAGGATATGCCCCGTCGAGCGGTAGTTACGCTCGAGGCGGATGACGGTCGCGCCGGGAAAGTCCTTGTCGAAGCGCAGGATGTTGTCGACCTCCGCGCCGCGCCAGCCATAGATCGACTGGTCGTCGTCGCCGACGCAGCAGATGTTCTGAGGCCGTCCTTCCTGCCGCTGGGCGAGGAGGCGGAGCCAGAGATACTGGGCGACGTTCGTGTCCTGGTACTCGTCGACGAGGATGAACTTGAACTTGCGCTGGTACTCCGCGAGCACGCCCGCATTCTCGCGGAACAGGCGGATGACCTCCAGCAGCAGGTCCCCGAAATCGACCGCGTTCAGCACCTTCAGCCGCGCCTGGTAGTCGGCGTAGAGCTTGAGGCCGAGCCCGTTGGCATAGGCGGCGGCCTCCCCGGCCGGCACCTTGTCGGGGGTCAGCGCGCGGTTCTTCCAGCCGTCGATGGCGGAGGCGAGGACGCGGGCCGGCCAGCGCTTCTCGTCGATGTCCTCCGCCTGGATCAGCTGCTTCAGCAGGCGGATCTGGTCGTCGGTGTCCAGGATGGTGAAGCCGGGCTTCAGGCCGGCGAGTTCGGCATGACGGCGCAGGATCTTGACGCCGGTCGCGTGGAAGGTGCCGAGCCAGGGCATGCCCTCCACCGCCTCGCCGACGAGATGGGCGATGCGCTCCTTCATCTCGCGCGCCGCCTTGTTGGTGAAGGTCACCGCGAGGATTTCGGAGGGGAAGGCCCGGCGCTGGTTGAGGATATGGGCGATGCGGGTGGTCAGCACCCGCGTCTTGCCGGTTCCGGCCCCGGCGAGCACCAGCACCGGCCCGTCGAGCGTTTCGACGGCGGCCTGCTGTTCGGGGTTGAGGCCGGCGAGATAGCCGGCCGCCGCCTGGTTGCCGCGCGCGGCCATGGCCCTCTCGGCGAGACTGGGCTGGCGCGGGGCGGAGGGGTCGGTCATGGGCCTCGGATGTTCCGATTCGGTTCCCGCCCAAAATGGGGGTTCGCGCCGACAAAGCCAACCCGAGGAGGACAGGCGTGCGCCAGGTCGCGGGATATGCTTCCCGGCGCGACCAAAAGCAAAAGAGCCGGCGTTTCCGCCGGCCCCTACAGAGCTCTCAAAGTCGACCCGCTCAGCGCAGGACGACGACCCGCGTACCCACCCGCACCCGGCTGTAGAGGTCCGTCACGTCGTCGTTGGTCAGGCGGAAGCAGCCCGAGGACACGGCGGTGCCGATCGTGTGCGGCTCGTTGGAGCCGTGGATACGGTAGAGCGAGGAGCCGAGATAGAGGGCGCGGGCGCCGAGAGGATTGTCGGGGCCGCCGGCCATGAAGCGCGGCAGGTCGGGACGGCGACGCAGCATCTGGGCCGGCGGGCGCCAATCCGGCCACTCTGCCTTGCGGGTGATCGTCTGGTTGCCGCCCCAGGAGAAGCCCGGGCGGCCGACGCCGACGCCGTAGCGGATCGCGGTGCCGCCGGCCTGGACGAGATACAGGCGGCGCTCCTGCGTGTTGATGACGATGGTGCCCGGCGCATAGCGGCCGGTGAAGGCGACGGTTTCGCGCGGAATGGCGGAGACGCCGGCGCCCGGGCGCGGCCCGCCGTCGGTGCGCGGCGCGATGCGCATGGGGGCGTTGGTGGCCGGATCGAAAATGATCTGGTCGCCGTGGCCGAAATTGACCGTCTGGGCAGTAGCGGCGGCGCCCGAGAGGGCCAGCGCGACCGCTGTGGCGAGGATGGACAGGAAGCGCCGCATGAAATGCACCTTGGCGAGATGGAATGGACGTAGCGGGTGACCGCGGGCCGGCTGCTCAAACCGTCGGCACTTGGGCGCAACGATAGAGCGTCATCGGGCCGCGCCACGCAATGGCAGCGGCCGACGCGGTGCAACAGAAAGTCACGTTTCGGCCGCATGTGTGACCGCGGCGCAACGGTATCATGATCCCAAGAGATTGAGTCCGCTCACCTTTCCGCGGCCCATTGCTCACGGCAAAGTGAAACGTGCCGATGCCGGCCAGATCTCCCGCCCCGCCTCTCGCAATTGCGCGCGCGAGACTTCATATAGGCGCGATGTCCATGATCCCTGATATCACCGGCGGTGCAGACGACATCGTCGTGCCCTTCCAGGTCGACGAGATCGATCTGCGCGGCCGCGTCATCCGCCTCGGCCGCTCGGTGTCGACCATGATCGACCGCCACGGCTATCCCGCGCCCGTCGCCCGCGTTCTGGCGGAGGCGACCGCGCTCACCCTGCTGCTCGGCTCAGGCCTGAAGTTCGACGGCCGGCTGATCCTGCAGACCCAGTCCGACGGGCCCGTCCGCATGGTGGTCGTCGACGTCGCGACGCCGGACCGCGTGCGGGCGCTCGCCCGCTATGACGCCGAGGCGGTGGAGGCGGCGATCGCCGCCGGACGGGCCGAGCCCGCGGCCCTGCTCGGGACGGGCCAGCTCGTCATGACCATCGACCAGGGCGGCGACATGCAGCGCTACCAGGGCATCGTCTCCCTTGACGGGCAAGGCCTCGAACAGGCGGCCGACCAGTACTTCCGCCAGTCCGAGCAGATCGACACCCGCGTGCGCCTCGCTGCGGCGGAGGAATATGTGGCGGGAGACGACGGCATGCGTCACGCCTGGCGGGCCGGCGGCCTGATGGTCCAGCACCTGCCGCAGGCCGGCGGCGAAGGCCACCGCGACCTCTCTCCCGGCGACGCCCCGGAGGGCACCATCCTCCCCGAGCCGCACGAGGCCTGGGCCGAGGCGCGCGCCCTCACGGACACCATCGAGGACGACGAACTGGTCGACCGCACGCTGTCGCCGGAGCGGCTGCTGTTCCGCCTCTTCCACGAGCGAGGCGTGCGCGTCTTCGAGGCCCAGGACGTGAAGGAGCACTGCACCTGCTCGCGCGAGCGCATCTCCGGCATCGTCTCGAGCTTCACGTCGGAGGAGCGGCGGGACATGGTCGAGGACGGCGCCATCACGGTCACCTGCGAGTACTGCTCGACCAGCTATCGCTTCGCGCCGGCGGAGTTCGACCCGGCCGCGTAGGCCTCAGCGCTCGCCGGAGAACCGCCGGAACGTCCCGACCCCGTCGGCGATGATGGTGCCCTTGTCGTCCTCGACACGGATCGACACGAAGGCGACGCTGCGGCCGCCGCCCGTCCGGGTGGCGGTGACCGTCAGCACGCCGTCCCGCGCCGTGCCGAGATAGTTGACCGTCAGAGACAGGGTCACGCCGCGGCCGTCGACGGCCTCCGGGTCCTTCGGCGGGCCGCCGAGCGCGGCATAGCCGCCGGCCGAATCCATCAGGGTCGCGACGAGCCCGCCGTGGAGTCCGCCGCCGCGGTTCATGAACTCCTCGCGCACCGGGCAGGTCATCACCGCCCGCCCGTCGGTCCATTCCACCACCTCCCAGCCGATCAGGCGGTGAAAGGCACTGTGGCGGTCGGAGGGCCGTACCGTGACCGGCTGGTCCAGTTCGCTCATCCGCCGTCTCCTTCGACAATCCCTGCGAGGGCGCCCTTGTCGCCTCAAAGACCGGACCGTGACAAGGCGTCGGCGGGCATTCCGGCGTCCCTCGATCGGCTGATCTCAGGGGGCGCGGCCGCGGCTCTCCACCTCGCGGCCATAGGCTTCAACGACCGCGAGCAGGGCCGGCGAGGTCCCTTCCCGGCTCCAGCGCAGGCACTGGCGGCGCAACGCGGCGGCGACCTCGCGCGGGCTGTGCCGCCCGGTGGCGAGGGCGGCTTCCGAAAGGACGACGATCCGCTCCAGCGCCTGCGGCGGCCTCTCCGGTCGCTCGGCAGCGGCCGAGGGGTCCCCGGTGCCGTGCGGGGTCTTCTCCCAATGGAAGGGCCGGCGCCAGAGATCGACGACCGCCTTCAGTGCCGCAAGGCCCATGAAGAGCCAGACGAAGGGCAGCAGAGGCAGCCAGGGCAGAAGGCCCGGCCGGCCCGCCCGCACGAGCCCCGTGGCCTTGTAGGCGAGGCTGCCGGCATAGCCGAGGGCGAACACCGCCGCCCCGAGGCCGAGCCACGACGGGGGCCCGCCGACCAGCCAGGCGACGAGGAACGCGACGAGGCAGGTCAGGTGCACCAGGGCGGAGCCGAGCGACCCCGCGAGCGTCGCCACCAGCACCAGGATGACGGGCCAGCCGAGTTCGGCCGCGAGGCGTCGCGGGCTGTGGAGGAGAACGGCGAGGGTCTGCATCCAGCCCTTGAACCAGCGGCTGCGCTGGCGAAGCCACGGGCCGGGCTTCGCCGGCGCCTCCTCGCCCGTGGGGGTGGAGATGGTGCCGACGCGCCAGCCGTTGCGGGCAAGGCGGAACCCGAGATCGGCGTCCTCGGTGACGTTGTAGGGGTCCCAGCCGAGGCTCTCCTCCAGAGCCTCGCGGCGGAAATGGTTCGACGTTCCGCCGAGCGGGATCGGCCAGCCGAACCGCGCCATGGCCGGCAGCAGCACGCCGAACAGTGCGTCGTACTCTGCGGCGAAGAAGCGCGTGAGGAGGCTCGCCCTCGCGTTGACGATGGTCAGGGGCGCCTGGAGGCAGCCGAGGCGGCCATCGGCCGCGGCGAAGGTCTCGGCCGCCTCGCGCAACTGGCCGCGAGCGGGCCTGTCCTCGGCGTCGTAGACGACGACGAGATCGCCCGTCGCGAAGGGCAGCGCCATCATCAGCGCCTTCGGCTTGGTGCGCGGGCCGAGCCTCGGCACAACGATGACCTCCACCGCCGGGTCGGGCGGCGCGCGGCGCACTGCGGCCAGGGTCTGGGGATCGTCCGCCTCCAGCACCAGTTTGATGTCGAGACGGGCGCGGGGATAGTCGAGGGCGGCCAGTGCCGCGAGCAGGCCCGCCGCCGCAGCCTCCTCGCGGTAGAGGGCGCAGAGGACCGTGTAGCGCGGCAGCTCTGCCTTGCTGAGCGGGACCCGCGGCAGGCGGCGTGGCCTGACAAGCGCCGCGCTGACGCGGATGAGCACCCAGGCCGCGACCAGAAGCCCTACGCCGCCACCGGCCAGCAGCGCCAGCCAGGACGGGCCGAGAGCGAGCGCCCCGAACAGGAGCAGCAGAACCGTCGTCACGAGGATCGCCGTCCGGCGCATGCGGTCCCGGTCGGCGGCGGACCGCTCCGGCGCCCGCGTCGCCAGGAGCGAGGTCGCCTCCTTGGCCCAGGCGTCCCGCGCCCAGTGCCGCAC